>SCTR01000006.1 GCA_004297305.1 Actinomycetota bacterium | reverse complement strand
GGGTTGGGGATCTTCCCGTTGCCTCGCCCCGCTGATCCGGAGCTGCTGGGCGCCGGCCTGCCCGACATCACCTCGACGACGACCAGCGAGGAGGCCGACAACTGCCGGACCTGGGCGGACTCCGAACTCGCTGCTGCCCGCACCATGACCATGATCGCAGCGGGCGCCGACCTCGAAACCGCTGAGACCCTGTGCAGCTACGGCCGGGCCACGTTGCGGACGTTGGCCGAGGGCCGACTATCGCCCTACAGGGCGAGGATCATCGCCGCCACTCTCGCCGGACACACGGCGGCCGCGGCACGCATCGAAGCCCACGTGCTGCCACAGGCCACCCGCCAGACGAGCGCTCAGCTGCGCCGAGCGCTGCAGCGGGCCGTCGTCCGGTTCGATCCTCCGACCGAACCGGAGGTCCTCGCCAACGCGAAGCTCGAACGGTCGGTCAGTATGTGGCCACTGCCGCATGACATGGCAGAACTCCGGGCCATCCTGCCGGCCGCGGATGCTGTGGCCATCCTCACGGTGCTCGACGCGGCCAACCACGCCGCCCGATCAGGACGTACCTCCGCAATCGACGTCGCCGATTCCAACGGCAACGGCAACGGCAACGGCAACGGCAACGGCAACGGCAACGGCAACGGCAACGGCAACGGCAACGGCAACGGCAACGGCAACGGCAACGGCAACGGCAGACTCGACCACGAGCGCTTCGGCGATCACAAGGGTTCGAGCGATCGCCCCGGTGACAGCGGTCGCCCTGGTGACAGCGAAGGAAGCGATTCCCGTGACCGTGACGGCCGATCCCGCGACGAGCGGACCGCCGACCAGCGGCGCGCCGATGCACTCGCTGCCCCGTTCTGGCATGCGTTGCGCACCGGGATTCTCGATGGTGACCAACCGGTCTCGCTGGGGAGCGCCAGCGGCGAGCCCGTCCGGGTCCGGGTCGCCATCCCGGTAACCACCCTGCTCGGACTCAGCGACGAACCTGGCGAGCTGACCCGCTACGGACCGATCCATGCCGACACCGCACGCGCGGTCGCCGGCGGCGACGCAGAGTGGGTCCGCATCCTCACTCACCCGGTGACCGGGCGACTGCTGCACGCCGAGGCCGACACCTACCGACCTCCGGCTGCGATGCAACGGCACGTTCGCGAGCGCGACCGGACCTGCCGCTTCCCCACCTGTCAACGCGCCGCTCATCACGCCGACCTCGATCACATCATTCCGTGGCCGGAAGGCCCTACCGCAGAATCGAATCTGGCCGTGCTGTGCCGACATCATCATCAGTTCAAGCACCACAGCGGAGCGCGACTGGAGCAGCTGACATCCGGTGCCTTCCGATGGCACATGCCCACTGGTCACATCATCGACGTGCCCGCCGAGGCCTATACCGGACACCGCGACGGTCAACTGCTGTCGTCAACGGCCGCGGCGACGACCCCTGACCGCATGTCGTACGAGGCCAGCTAGCCGTAGCGTTCGGTCTGGCCGGGGCGTCGGCGGCAGCTCGGGTCCGGGCAGTTCTGTTCTTCGTCAGAAGCGCGGCGGGACAGTGGGCGGTTCGCTCTTGCGGCGCAACAATCCCGACCGCGACGGTGCGCTCACCGGCGGGGCCGACGGCGGGCCGGTCGGTGCGGCCTCCGGATCCCTCGTCCGACCGGAGGACGGCGTACCGGAGGACGGCGTACCGGAGGACGGCGTGCTGGAGGACGGCGTGCTGGAGGACGGCGTACCGGAGGACGGCGTGCTGGAGGACGGCGTGCTGGAGGACGGCGTGCTGGAGGACGGCGTACCAGGCGACTGGGCATCGGACGACTGGGCAGGTGACCGGTCGGTCCCGGCGTCGGCACCGATCCGGGCTACTCGGGCCCGTTCGGCGCGCCGCTTCTTACGCTGCCGACGCGACAGTGGCTTCTCGCCGTAGTACGTGTAGCCGTAGCCATACCCGTAGCCGTAGCCGCCACTGCGCTTGGTCGGGACGAAGTTCAGCACCGTCCCGAGCACCCGCCCACCGACCAGGCCGAGCGCGGCCAGCGCCTGCGTGACCTGATCACGGGTGGTCTTGCCGTGCCGGACCACGAGCAGCGACCCGTCAGCCAGTGAGGTGAGCACGGCCGCATCAGTCACCGGCAGTACCGGTGCAGCGTCGATGATCACCAGATCGAAACGCGCTCGGAGCTCGGCGAGCACCGCCTTCATATGCCGGGTGCCGAGCAACTCCGACGGATTGGGCGGGACCGGACCGGAGGGCAACACGTGCAGCAGGCCCCGGTTCCAGGAAACGAGAGCCGAGTCGAGACTGAGCTGGCCGGCCAGCACGTTCGTCAGCCCGATCGCGTTGTCGATGCCGAGGTACGACGTCACCCGGGGTCTCCGCAGGTCGCCCTCGAGCAGGCAGACCTTGGCACCGGACAGCGCCACCGTGATGGCCAGGTTGCAGGCGGTGGTGCTCTTGCCCTCCTCCGGCAGCGCCGAGGTGACGACCACGATCCGGGGCGGATTGTCGACGTCGACGAACTGCAGATTGGTTCGGATCCCCCTGAATGCTTCCGATCGCGGCCCGGTCTGATCCAGTGCCACGAGCGGGTTCTTCCGCGAATCCGGCGCGTAGCCGACGACTCCGAGCGGCGCCGCCTTCGTGAGTTTGGCGAGGTCCTGGGGAGTCTTCACCGTGTTGTCGAGAACGTCGCGGACGACCGCCCAGGCAATACCGAGGGCCAGGCCGACCAGAAGGCCGAGGATGAGATTGATCGTCCGCTTGGGCGACGACGGCGCCTGCGGCACTTCAGCGGGGTTGACCACCGACACCTTGACCGGGGGCGCACCACCGGCGAGCGTAGGCTCCAGGCTCTCGATGACTCGACCGAGCTGGGCTGCCGTCGCGTTCGCCAGTTGCGCTGCCCGCTCCGCGTTCCCGTCGCTGGCGGTGACCTCGAGCAGCACCGTGTCCAGCGGATTGCCTGCGGTCACCTTTCTCGCCAGACCCGCGATATCGGTATCGAGCTTGAGTTGATCGATAACCGGACCGAGCACCTGCGGACTGCTCACGATCTCGGTGTAACTCTTCACGCGCTGCAAGGTGAACTGGGAACCCTGCAGGACGCTGTTGTCCGACGTACCGGAGGTCCCGATGGCGACGAAGTCCTGTGCGGTCGCCGTATAGATCTTGGGGCTTTGCACCGTGATGCCCCAGGCAACGGCCACTCCGAGGACGGCGAAGATGACGATCGACAGCCAACGCTTGCGCAGCAGGCGCAGGTAGTCGCGCAGTTCCACCCGACAGTCCCCTGGCTTCTCGTCGCACGTGGCGTGACTCGGTCGCCAGTGCGTGGTGTGGCGGGAGTGACTCCGCCCCGGACGGGCCTAGCCTACGGCGAACACCGCTGAATGGTCGGTGGTCACGACGACTCACCCGGTGAGCGGAACCAGGCGTACGTCGAGGCGATGCCCTCCCGCAACCCGATCTGTGGCTGCCAGCCCAGCGCTCGTAGCCGCGAGACATCAAGCAGCTTGCGGGGCGTCCCGTCCGGCTTGCTGGTGTCCCATTCGACCTCTCCGGCGTACCCGACGAGGTCCGCCACGGTGGCCGCCAGTTCCTTGATCGACAGATCAGCTCCGACACCGACATTGATCGGCTGCGGGTCGTCATAGTGCTCGAGCAGGTGAAGTACCGCCGCGGCGAGATCGTCGACGTGCAGGAACTCCCGGCGCGGACTCCCGGTGCCCCACAGCGTGACGCTTGGTGCGCCGCTCAGTTTCGCCTCGTGGAAGCGTCTGATCATGGCGGGCAGGACATGTGAGGTCGCCAGATCGAAGTTGTCCTCGGGTCCGTACAGATTGGTCGGCATCGCCGAGATCCAACGCCGGCCGTACTGCCGGCGATAGCCCTGCAACAGCAGGACGCCAGAAATCTTCGCTATGGCGTACGCGTCGTTGGTCGGCTCGAGTGGCCCGGTGAGCAAGGCATCCTCGCGCAGCGGCTGCGCGGCCAGCTTCGGATAGATGCAGGACGATCCAAGGAAGATCAGGCGCTCGACACCGCAGGCGTGAGCCGCCTCGAACACATTGGTCTGTATCCGGACGTTGTCGGCCAGGAAATCAACCGGATAGCGGTCGTTTGCGAGAATTCCACCTACCCTGGCCGCCGACATCACCACGACGTCCGGA
Organism: Actinomycetota bacterium; assembly: GCA_004297305.1. Classification (NCBI taxonomy): domain Bacteria; kingdom Bacillati; phylum Actinomycetota; species Actinomycetota bacterium. Next base: position 600,034 of record SCTR01000006.1, on the reverse strand, counting down.
GCCGCCGTCGTGATCGCGTCACGCGCGGCGTCCCGGTCACGCAGGTCGACCTCGCTCGAGCGCCAACCGACGAGGTCGGTGAAGCCGGCGGCGGTGAAGTGTCGCCAGATCGCGGAGCCGACGAGCCCGTGATGCCCTGCGATGTAGACCTTTTGCGTTCGTTGTAGGGAACCCGGCGGCGCGCTGACCGGTGAGGCATCAGCTGTCGTGGCCTCCACCGCACTGGGGTCGGAGCGGCCTGACAGCCCGGTATCGGCAGTGCTGCGGTCGCCGCGAGTGACATCGGCAACAGTGCCTCCGTCGGACAATGTTTCCCCCTCGTGAACAGCAGGTGAGCGACTGGGAGTCTCGGTCCGTTGGGCCCTACCCTAGGGCGCGAGACGACACGGGGCCGTGCCTTCGCTGGTTCGGTCGCAGCCATCGCACGAGGGGACGCCAGTGGCAGCAAAGCGAGCGCTCATCACCGGCATCACCGGGCAAGACGGGTCCTACCTCGCCGAACTGCTACTGCAAAAGGGTTACGAGGTACACGGCGTGATCCGCCGGGCGTCGACGTTCAACACCGCGCGAATCGATCACCTCTACCAGGACCCTCACGACCCGCAGGCCCGGCTCTTCCTGCACTACGCCGACCTCACCGACGGCTCGCGGCTGGTCACCCTGCTGGAGAAGATCCAGCCCGCGGAGGTCTACCACCTCGCCGCGCAGAGCCACGTCCGGGTCTCGTTCGACGAACCTGAGTTCACCGGCCTCACGACCGGTGTCGGGACGACCCGGTTGCTCGAGGCGATCCGGATGATCGGGCTGCAGTGCCGCTTCTACCAGGCCAGTTCGTCGGAGATGTTCGGTGCGACCCCGCCGCCGCAGAGCGAGACGACGCCGTTCTACCCGCGTAGCCCATATGGCGCAGCGAAGGTGTACAGCTACTGGATGACCCGGAACTACCGCGAGGCGTACGGGATGTTCGCTGTCAACGGCATTCTGTTCAATCACGAGAGCCCGCGCCGCGGCGAGACGTTCGTCACGCGCAAGATTGCGATGGCAGCGGCGAGAATTGCCGCGGGCAAGCAGGAGTATCTGTATCTGGGCAATCTCGATGCGGTGCGTGACTGGGGCTACGCGAAGGAATACGTGGACGGGATGTGGCGGATGCTGCAGCACGACGAACCGAGTGACTACGTGCTGGCGACCGGGACCGCCTACAGCGTCCGTGATTTCGCGCAGTTCTGCTTCGACGCGGTCGGCTTGGACTGGACGGACCACGTCCGATTCGACGAGCGCTACGTACGGCCTACCGAGGTGGACGCCCTGATCGGTGACCCGTCGAAGGCGCAGGAACTGCTGGGTTGGCAGCCCACCGTGCTGCCGCCACAGCTGGCCGCCCTGATGGTGGAGGCAGAGAAGGCCTCACTCGTAGGCTGATCGAGTGGACCGCACCGTCGTCGTCTACGAACCCAGTCCAGCCGGCCATCGGCTGATGTACGCCGGGCTGGTCGTCGACCGTATTCTCGCCGACGGCGACCGTCCCGTGCTCGCGACGACCCGGGCTGCGATCGACAGTGCGGCGTTCGACGAGTTCCTCGGCCGGTCGGCAGACCGGCTGCGGCTCATGGTGACGGACGAACCGGTGGGCCAGTGCGTCGCGTTGTTGAACTCCATCGTCGACGCCGTCACGCCGGACCTGATGGTCGTGCCCGACGGCGATCGGGTCGCCGTAGCCCTGGCGATGCGCGGCGGCTGGCATCGGCGAGCCGACCTCACGTTGCTGATCATGCGGCCCGGACCCGCCGGACACGGTCCGGCGAGTTGGCTGCGGAACGTACTCAAACGGACGTTGCTGCTGTCGTTGCGGCGATCGTCGCCGCGATGCCGCGTCCTGCGGCTTGCGCCCGGCACGGCCCCGGCAGTCGACGACTTCGCGGTCCGCGATCCGATCACCTACCGCGCCACGGCAACCCAGATCGACGAACTCCGCAAGGAGTGGGGGCTGGACAGTGATCGCTACTGGTACGCCGTCGTCGGTGCGATCGGTCCCCGCAAGAATGTGCCGTTGATCCTGGCGGCCCTGGCCGACCAACCGGCCGGCATCGGCCTGCTGCTGGCCGGCCGAGTCGAACCAGGGATCGTGCCGGCAGACCGGGCTGCGGCCACGACCTTCGAGCGCGACGGCGGAAAGCTCGTCGTGGTCGACCGGTTCCTCTCCGATGCCGAAGTCGACGCCGCGGTCGGAGCGGTCGACTGCGTCGTTCTCGCCCACTCGAACGACGGATCCAGCGGCCTGCTGGGCAAGGCCGCCGCGGGCGGCACGACCGTCGTGGCGGCCGGAGCGTCGGTCCTGATCGCCGCAGTCGAGTCGCTCGGCCTCGGCGCGACGAGCGGGCTGACCGTCCGCGGCCTCGCCGCTGCCCTGCGTTCGGCACAGCGCCTGTCGGTCGAGCCGCACACCGATCTGGGCTCACCAGCGGAGTTCGCCACCACGCTCCTCGCTCGCCGATGACTGGTCGCGTCGCTCGACGGCCGCCTGCGGCGCAGGCCGTTCCGTCCCCCCGGACGCCTGGGTACCTCGGCCGCACCTCCTGGCTGTTCAGCCTGCGCCTGGTCGCCACCGGCCTGAGCGCGCTGCTCTTCCTTGTCGCGGCGCGAGTCTTGGGTCCCAGTGACTTCGGCCTCGCCGTGACGGTGATCTCGGTCGCCACGGCACTGGCAGCCGTCACCGATCTCGGCAGCACCCAGTCCTTCGCCCGCGAGGCCGGTGCCGGCGGCGATCGGGTGGGCTCCTGGCTGCTGGCGCGCCGGATCCGGCTGGTCAACTTCGCGGTCGCGGTTGCCGGTGGCGTGGCGTACGCCGCGGTGGCGGTCCTGACGGGCCCCCACGAGTTGCTCGGTGCCGCAGTGCTGTCACTGTCCATCTCAGCGCTGCTGATGGCAGAAGGCCTCTTCGTCGCCCGAGCCCTGGTCGCCGGCCAGGTGGTTTTCGGCGGCCTCATCACGGTCGCGGACAAGGTGGCGGCAATCGCCGCCCTCCTCCTGCTGCTGCCCGTTCTGGGCTGGGTAGCACTTCCAGTCGCCCAGATCGCGGGAGCGACGGCCGCCATCGCACTTGCTGCGCCCCTGGTGGCGCCCGAAGTCGGTGTACGCGAGCGACGGCGCGGCCGGCCGGCTCGGGTGCGATCCGGGATTCCCTACGCACTCACCGCGATCGGCAGTCAGCTGCAGAACCTGGAGGTTCCGCTGGTCGCGGCGCTGTCGTCCGCCACCCAGGCGGCGTACATGGGCCTGGCCTCCCGCCTGACCACACCGCTGGCCCTCCTGTCGTCCAGCGCGAGCAGCATCATCGTGACCAGGCAGGCGACGGGTCGTCATCACCTCCGGGAGGCGCGACGCTTCGCCTATCGCGCCGGCGCCTTCGGCGCGACGGTGCTTGTGGTGATCGCCGTACTGCCGTCGGCCCTGTTCGAGGCTGCCCTGGGGCCGCAGTACGTCGACGCGATTCCGGTCGTACGGGTGGTCATCATCGCGGTTGCGGTGAGCTGCTTGAACCAGCCCATCGCCGGACTCCTGCAACGATTCGGGCGGCAGCGTGTCGTCGGCGTCACCGTCCTCGGCGGAACCGTGCTGGCGTTGACCACGGTGATCGTCGTCGCAGCCCCCTACGGCGCATTCGGTGCTGCGTTCGGCATGCTCGTGGCGCAGGTCGTGATGCTTGCGGTCCTCGGTGTCGTCGCTGCTCGGCTGCAGGAGTTCTGAGATGCCCGTTGCCCTGATCCTCACCGCGGCGGTGCAGCCGACGGCAAGCGGCCGGGTGGACAGCGCTGCGCCGACGGTCCGCCTGGCGGAGTATCGCGCGGCCATCTCGCACTGGCTACGACTGTCGGCTGCTGGTCTGGTCAGCTCCGTCACCGTGGCGGAAACCTCCGGCTGGCCCATCGACGACCTCGTGCCGGCACGCCACGACGCCCGCCTCGATGTGATGTCGGTGGCGATACCGTCGCCACTCCTGGCGCGCGGCAAGGGCGCAGCGGAAGCCCACGCTCTCGATGTCGTCATCGGGCGATTGGCCGACAGCGCTGCCGAGGACTTCACCATCTACAAGTGCACCGGACGGCTGTGGGTACGCAACGCCGCGCGGGTGCTGACGCCACTGCCCGCCCGAAGCGTCAGAGTTCGTGCCACAGCGGATTTGTCCTACTGCGACAGCCGCTTCTACGGCGCGGGCGGTCACGCCTGGCGTACTACCCTGAAGGGGCTCGCCGACGAGATAGACGAGGATCGGGGACTGATCCTCGAGCAGGTCCTGGGACAGCGGCTGCGCTGCAGTGCACCTGGCGCCGGGGTCGACGTCGAGCGCTTCGCCGCGCGCCCGGCGTTGGTCGGGAGGTCGGGGACCACCGGCGCAACGTACGACGGCCGCATGGCCCGCCTGCGCGCAGTCGGAGCGGCTCCGCTGGAGGCGGTCTTGCGGCGGTACTCCCGAATCAAGCAGTTCTGATCCGAGAAACGCGGCCACGGTGGAGATGATGAAGAACCGACAACGGATACCGGTGAGCGCCATCGTCCTGACGAAGAACGAGCAGGAGGCGATCGGTGCCTGCATCCGCTCCCTGCACTCGTTCGACGAGGTGTTCGTCGTCGACAGCCGCAGCACCGACGACACCCGCCAGATCGCGGCGGGACTCGGCGCCACCGTCGTCGACTTCTCTTGGGACGGCAAGTACCCCAAGAAGAAGGAGTGGTCGTTGCGCAACCTGCCGTTCCGCAATGACTGGGTGCTGTTCGTCGACGCCGACGAACGGCCATCGGAAGCCTTGGTATCGAGCCTCCACCAGCTGCTGCCCGCCGGCTCGGCACAGCGGCATGCCGCCTACGACCTGCCGGTCTTCTATCGCTTCATGGGTCGGCCGCTCAAACACGGCCATCACGTGGTGAAGCGCGCCTTGGTCCGGCACGCCGACGCCGAGTTTCCGCCCATCGACGACCTCGACGTCACCACGATGTGGGAGGTCGAAGGTCACTACCAACCTGCGGTTCACGGATCGGTGGGCAGCCTTCGCGGGGGCTTGATCCATGACGATCCCGACCGGCTCTTCGACTACTTCAGCCGCCACAACCGCTACTCCGACTGGGAGGCAGCGGTGGCGACCGACCCTGACCTGCGCCGGCAGGTGAACGCCCTGCGGACGTCGCAGGGCTCATTGTTCGCCCGGCTGCCCGCCAAGCCGATCGCCTTCTTCGTCTACAGCTATCTGGCGCGTGCCGGCTTCCTCGACGGCAGAGCCGGATTCGACTACGCCGTCGCATTGGCGACCTACTACTGGCAGATCGATCTGAAGGTGCGTGAAGCCCGTGCCCGGTGACCAGTCCCGTTTCAGCGGTGCAGGACACAGCCGCGGGCGCGGCCTGGTCGCCCAGGCCGCCTGGCACGCCACCAACAATCTGGTCTTCAAGAAATGGTGGTTGCCCGCTCGTGCCCGGCCGGCGATCCTGCGCGCCTTCGGTGCTTCCGTCGGCCACGGCGTCGTGATCAAGCAGGACGTCCGGATCCATTGGCCGTGGAAACTCGCCGTCGGCGACAACAGCTGGATCGGCGAAGGCTCGTGGCTGCATTCGATCGAGCCGATCTGGGTCGGCAGCAACGTCTGCATATCGCAAGCCGCCTTCATCACCGCAGGAAGCCATGACGCGGCGAGTCCGACGTTCGAGTACGACAACGCTCCGGTCAGGATCGGCGACGGATCCTGGATTGCAGCGCGGGCCATCGTCCTGCGTGGCGTGACCATCGGCGAGCGTTCCATCGTTGCCGCCAACACTGTGGTCGCCCGGTCGACCCAGCCCGATGCGCGCGTGCGACCGGACACGGCAACGGCGCCGCTGCCGTGAGAATCCTCGTCGTCACGACCCTGTTGACCGACTTCGCCGGCGCCGGGGGCGTGGAATCGGTGGTGCGCGAACAGGCGCGTGCCCTGACCGCGGCCGGCCACAGCGTGGTGATCGTGGCGGCCACCCCCGGCGGCGCCCCAGCCGACATGGCCGACCTGGACGTCCGTGCCTTGCCGATGCTCGTCGACGTCGACCCTCGCATGATCATTCCCCGGCGACTCGCCGACTCGCTTCGGCTTGCTGCGCGCGACGTCGATATCGCCCACATCCATCTGTGCCGCGACTTCGTGACGACTCGGGCGACGTCGCTGCTGGCCCGACTGGCGATACCGCAGGTCATCCAGGCCCACGGCATGCTCGACTCGCCATCCGGTCTTCTGTCACGAATCTTCGACTCCGCGGCAACCAAGCGGTCGATCAACCGCGCGCGGCTTGCGCTCACCCTGTGGGAACCGGAGGAACAGGCACTGCGGCGACTCGGCTACCGCGGGCGGGTTCTCAGGACCGTGAACTCCGTCGGCGACCTGCCGCCCCGCGACGCGATCGCCCCGCAAGCGCCCACGGTCCTGTTCGCGTCACGAATCGATCGCCGGAAGCAACCGACACGCTTCGTCGAGATGGCGCAGCGAGTCTCGGCGCTCCGGCCCGATGTTCGCTTCGTGATGGTGGGCCCGTCCGGTGATGCCTCGCAGGACCTGAGCGCCGCGATACGGGCTCTGCCGCCGGAGATTCCGCTCGACTACCAAGGTGCGGTTCGCCGCGACGACGTCTTCGACCTGCTCGATCGGGCCTCGGTGCTGGTCCTTCCCAGTGTCCGGGAACCATTTCCGATGGTCGCTGTGGAGGCCATGGCCCGCGGCGTACCGGTGGTGCTGTCACACGATTGCGGTCTGGCAGAACTGGCCGAGCAGTACCAGGCCGCCGACGTGGTGTCGCCCACGGTGGAGAAGCTGACCGAGGCGGTGCTCGCCATACTGTCCGACGGCCGGCTGGCGGCCTCGCTGTCAGCAGCGGGCCTTCGCCTGGTCCGCGAGCGGCTATCGCCGGCGGCACTCGGAGCTGACCTGACAGCGGCCTACCAGTCCGCTCTCGCATCATGACTCGGCTGGTCACCGCCGGGCGGTTCCGCTGCACAAGTCGCCCCGGCGCCGGGAAGGGGTCAACCCGTTGAGACTGCTCGTCGTTCAGCCCTACGTCCCGGCGTACCGGGTGCCGCTGTTCGATCTGCTCGCCCAGCGGGTGCGAGCCGCCGGCGGCGCATTCCTCGTCGTTCACGGACCGCCCCCCGGTGCCCAAGCACGACGACGAGACGCCCACGCGGCCCGGTGGTCGCACCTGGTCCCCGAATGGCGCGTCGGTGGGGGCCGGTTGCCCGAGTTCGTGTTTCGCCGGATCCAACCCGCGGCCAAGTGTGCCGACGTGGTGGTGAGCGAACTGGCCGCGACGGCGGTGCACAGCCTGCTGCTGACCTGCACCAGACCTGACAGCGTCGTGCTGTGGGGTCATGGCAAGAACTACGTCGCGGAGCCGTCAGCCCTGGACTACGCCGTCGAGGCTCGGATGGCGAGGGCCGCGGCAGTCACCATGACCTACACCGAATCGGGCCGGCAGTCGCTGATCGAGCGCGGGGTACCGGCAACCAAAGTGCGCACCCTGCGGAACTCGACAGACACCCGGCGCCTGCGGGAGGCGGCGGCGAGCACGAGCGAAGCCGACCTCACCCGGCTCCGCCGTGACCTCGGGATCGGTGGTCGGTGCGCGTTGTTCGTCGGAGGCCTCGACGCCACGAAGCGGGTCGACTTCCTGCTCGCCGCCGGGCGCCGAGCGGCCGAGTTGTCCGACGGGTTCCGACTTGTCATGTGCGGCAGCGGCGACCAGGACGACATCGTCGTGGCGACAGCCCGGCGCGAGCCGTGGCTGGTCCACTTCCCGACAGCCGACGCTCAGCTGCTCGGCCAGCTGTCCCACCTCGTCGACGCAGTCTGGATGCCGGGCCGCATCGGCCTGGTTGCCGCCGACGCGATAGCGCTGCGCTTGCCGGTCCTGACCACGGCTTCGTGGCACCACGCTCCGGAAGCGGAGTACCTCCAACTCGGGGTCAATCGGCATAACCTGCCCGACGATCCGGCGAGTTTCGCCGCCGCCTACCTGGCCCGGGACGACTGGCGCCCACTAGCCGACCTGGACGGCACCGTCGACCTGTCTATCGAGGGGATGGCCGACCGGTTCCTGGCCGCGTGCACGGACGCCTTCGCGGGGAGCGAGAACCACCAGGATGACCGCGATCGCGGCGGCTCGGCCCATGGCCTGCAGCAGTGATCCCCGCAGAATGATCAGTTGGTACCCGGCGAAGATCGGGACGGCAAGCGCTGCGACCGGCACCACGGCGCCGGCCAGCGCCGAAGGGACTCGGCCGAACGCGTCGTCGCCGCGGCGGGAGACGAAGCCGACGACCAGCAGCAGGAGCGGCACCGCCACGACACCGAGCGCCAGGACCGCCTCTGCCTGCAGCGGCGCCGACAGATTGACGTTGGGTGCCTCGATGAAACGGCCGAGCACAGCACCGCTGTCGAGCGGCTTGGCCGGCCACACCGCTCGCGGTAGCCAGAAGAGAACCGCCCCGAGGACCTGACCGCCGTAGTCGATGCCTCGTTCTTGGACGTACGTGAGAGCGTTCATGAGCATGCCGAAGGCGTCGAAATCCTTCGTGGCCATCGCCTCGAGAACTGTTCCCTGTACGCCGATGGTCCGCGTGGTCGCGCTGACCCGGAAGTAGTCCAGGTACGGGAAGGCGACGGCGAGGATGACGATCCCGATTGGCACCGCCATTCTGAACGCACGAACCGTCAAGCCGGGCCAGGCGAAGAACAGCGCGATAATGATGGTGCCGAGCCAGTTTCGCGGGGCGGCGATCGGATTGTTGACAATCAGATTGACGCCCAGCAGAACGATCCACCATAGGACGTCCGAACCCTTGAGGACGCGCCTGTCGCGCCGGTTGACCGCAAGCTGCACCGACCATGCCAGAAAACAGACGAAGGGAAGAGCCAAACCAAGGGCGGTCAGGATGGCTGACAAGCTCTGGCCGGAATCGCTGACGCCGGTGTCCTGCAGCGCAGCGGCGACCTGCTGCCGACTCGCGAACAGCGTGCCGATACCGACCGACATGGCATAGACGCCGGCGGCCACCAGCGAAATCAAACTGAGCCAGATCAGTCGCTGCCGATGAAGGATGCGCCTGGGCCAGCGGTCGACCGGGCGACCGTCTCGCCTGGCCAGGCGTAGCCCGATGTCGTAGGCCACCATGCCGGCCAAGACGACCAGGGCCGCAATGACTGCCTCGTCGCCGAAGTCGGTCGTCTTGGTTTTCGGAAAGATTCCCGTGACCAGCTGAGCCAACGGGGCCAGGCCGAACCACAGGTAGCCGAATATCCACGAGACGGTCTCGATGGGCCGGATTCGAGTACCGACGAGATTCATGCCGATTCGGACGCCGGCGTAGGCCATCACCATCCAGACGGCCACGACACTGGGAGGCGATTCCAGCCGCTGGGCAGACCCGAGTGCGAGCAAGGGCACGAGCCCTACCAGGATCACCACCACGGCCACGCCCAGCAGCGGCGCTCGCCTTGCGGTCGGCTCAGCCAGGTTCTCCCGTGACGGCAGCTCGACCGAGGTCACGATGGCGCCCCTGTCAACCGCCGCCGACCGGCCGTGCGGCCGGACATACCGACGAGTGTCGAGACGAAGTCGGCGTAGCGATCCAATGCCGCAGCGCGACTGAGATGCTGCGCGGCGTAGCGCGTCGCGGCAGACCCCAGGCTCGCCCGCGCAGCTGGATCGTCCGCCAACGACGACAGCGCCTGGGCCAGGGCCGCCGGATTCCCTGCGTCGACGAGGATCGAAGCACCAGAATCGCGTAGGGCGAACGCCGTCGCCCCTTCCGATACGGCAGCCGCCACGACGGCTCGGCCGGCCGCCAGATAGCTGGTGAGTTTCGACGGCAGTGACATGTCGCGCACCGTTGGCCGCTCGTTGACGACCAATACATCTGAAGCGGCGAGCACGTCGGCATAGGCCTCGTCGGACACCGGATCGACAAACTGAACGCTCGGAACATCAGCCGCTTGTAACTCGAGGTCACCACGCTGGCTACCGTCACCGACCAATCGGACGGTGGCACGTCCATCCAGCAATCGGGCCGCCTCGATCAGATTCCCCAGGTCCTGCTTGAGGCCCATGTTGCCGGTGTGAGTGACGCAGAACCCGGCCGGCCAACCCAGCCGTCGCCGGGCCGCCGCCTGATCGCGGACATCGACGTGAGCCTGGGAGTAGTTGGGCAACAGCCGGATCCGGTCGGCGGCCACACCGTATGCCGCAACCGGCCCGACGAACGACGTACTGATGACGCCGACCAGATCGGCCTGCCGAACCAGGTGCGCCTCGGCCGATGCGGTCAACCGAGCAACCCGGCTGCCACCAAGGACTCCTGACTGTGCGGCGGCGGCGCCCATCACGTCCTGCAGGAGGAGGCCCAAGGGTGCGCTCGAGCGCTTGCTCGCCGCCGCTGCGACGCCGATACCGGACAGCGCCGGGCTGACCGCGATTACGGCGTCGGCTCGTACCGGCAGGGTTCGCAGCAGGCTCGACAGTCCGAACGACGCCTCGTACCAGGCGCGCCGGACGGCGTCCATCGAACCGGGCACGTAGTGGCGACAACGAAGGACGGTGACACCAGCGTCGTGTTCGGTCGTGAAGAGCCTGCGGCGGTAGGCGGGATCAAGGCGCCACGCCGGATAGTGCGGCATTCCCGTGACCACCGTCACGTTGGCGCCCAGCTGGACCAACTGCCGTGCCAGATCGGTGGTGTACGGCGCGATGCCCGTCGACTCGGGCGCGTAGTTGATACCGACCACCGTGATTCGGGCACCCGGCAGAGCGCCGGACGCCGCCGGGGCGTCGTCCGGCCGCTCCCCGACCACCGGCATGGACCCGACCTTAGTTGCGGCGGCTGTGCCGTACGGCCGGTCCGCCGATCTCGCCGGACGTGGTCACCCGCTCAGCGGACAACCTGCCGCAATCGCGCGAGCCGATGCCGCGGTCGCTGCTAGCGTCCAAGCGGTTTGAGTCCACGACACGCTTCGAGTCCACGACACGCGCGGCCGGGGAGGGAATCCTTGTCCAGCACCAACGCCTGTGCCGACACCAACGCCTGGGGCTGCGACGCCGGATCCCATGCCTGAACAGACCGCGTTGCCACCGGTCGCCGACACTCCCGAGGAGTATCGCCCCGACTACGTACGCCCGCGACGCTGGCCGTGGGTGCTGGGCGCGGTCGTCGTGGCCGTCTTGATCATCCTCGGCTGGTTCGGGTACACCGCGTATCGAGCCTCACAGCAGGCGAAAGACCTGCAGACCCAGATCGACCAGACGCAGTCGGACGCACGGGCTCTCGACCTGGAAGCCCTGGCCACTGACGTCGTGACGATGCGCGAGACCGCTGCGGGACTGCGGTCCTCGACCGGCGGGCCGCTGTGGTGGCTCGCCGAGAAGGTGCCCGTCATCGGCACGCAGGTCGGTGCCGCGCGCTCCTTGGCGACGGCTGCCGACACCATCGGTCAGGCCGCAGCCGGTGCCGAGACGGTCCTGCCGTCGTTGCGACCGGAGGCGCTACGAGGCCCTGACGGCGCACTGAACCTGCAGGCGCTCGCCCAGGTCACCCCGATCCTGCAGCGGGTAGCCGCAGCGACCGATACGGCGGCAGCCGACCTCGACGGCCTGGATCCGGCTGGGCTGCAATCGGACCTGGCCGCCGCGGTGCGCAAGGGCAAGGAGCTGCTGCCCGGACTTGGGGCGACGCTGCGCACAGCTGGCGATGCCACGGCGCTCATGCCAGGCCTGCTTGGCGACACCACCCCGCGACATTGGCTCGTGCTGCTGCAGAACACCGCCGAAGCTCGCGGTACCGGAGGACTGGTCGGCGCGTACGCGCTGCTCACCGCGGACAAGGGCAAGCTGACCCTGCAGACGGCGGCACCGAACAACGCCCTGACCTCCGACCGGATCCCCCTCGACGGGATGCCCGAAGAATTCCGGGAGCTCTGGGGTGCGGACGCGTCGGAGTGGCTGTCGCTCAACCTCAGTGCGCACTTCCCTTACACCGCACAACTGGCGGTCAAGGGCATGGCCGACCGCGGCGTCCCGATCGACGGAGTCCTCGCCCTCGACTCGCAAGCCGTCGCCGCGCTTATCGCCGGGACCGGACCGGTGAGTGCCCGCGGCACCACGGTCGACGCGACGAACGCTGCGGCGTTCTTCACCAAGGACATCTACTCTCGCTTCCCCGATGTCGCGACCAAGGACGCCGTCACCGTCGCCCTGCTGCAGGCCACGTTCGACAAGCTGTTGTCCGGCAAGCTCGATCTGCCAGCGTTCGTCAAGGCACTCGGGCCGGCAGGCGAGCAGGGTCGCATCCTGGCGTGGAGCGCCAACCCGGCCGAGCAGAGTGAACTCGCGACGTACCGCGTCGGTGGAGTCCTGCCCGACGCGCCAGGACCGTTCCTCGCGACTGCCCTGAACAACGGCGGCGGCAACAAGATGGACGCCTACGTCACCGCCTCGCTGGCCTACGGCGCCGGGCGATGCGAAGCCACCGAACAGGTCTCCACGGCCAGTCTGACGCTGGCGGACAAGGCGCCGACCGGGTTGCCCGCGTACGTCGACGTACGAAGCGACCGCAAGGGAGTCACCGGGACCGGCTCGACCGTCGTCCTCGCCAGCGTCTACGGGCCCGTCGGCGCCGAAGTGCAGGCCGCGACGTTGGACGGTGCCGTCGTCCCGGTCCGCACCGGACTGGAACGAGGACACCCGGTCTGGCGGGTCGACGTCGAACTCAATCGTGGCCAGAGCCGGCAGCTCGTCTTCACCTTCACCGAGCCGACCGTGGCCGACGCCGCTCCGGTCGTTGTCGCCCAGCCGATGGCGAACCCGGTCGAGGTCAAGGTCGTCGACGGGCCGCCGTGCGATGCGACAGCGCCGCCCGGAGCAACTCCCGACATCGTCGTGCCGTAGCAGTCCTGCCGTCATCGTCGTGCCGCGGCACCGCCGCGGCCATCGCTCGGCGGGCGATCGACGCTGCCCGATCGCGGCTACTCGCCGGACTCCACCAGGCCACGGCTGGCGTCGGCGGCCATCTGCCGAGCATGCAGGTCGTGCGCGGCAGGGTCGCCGTCGTGCTCGCCAGGAGGTGTGCTGTGCTCGGCCAGCCATCGGGCTCGATCCCGCTCCGAGCGATCCGCCAACGCCGCCGGCTCGAGCTCGTCAGGCTCGACCGCTCGCTGTTGGTCGACGTCGACACCGCGCTCAGCGCCGAACGTCCCGGCGGCCACGGTGCTCTCCGTCGCGCCGGGCACCGCTGCTCTGTCGCTGTCGGGCATCACTGCACCTTCCTTATGGTTCACAGCTGCTCCGGCGCTCCTGACGGTGCAGCCAGCACAGCGATACCCCGCGGCGCGGACCTCACACCTCGGGTGACGTCCGCTCGAACAGCGCCACCATGGACGCCGCGATCGGGGGGATCCTGCCGACCCGGGCGAACGCGACCAGACGGAAGCCGCACTCCGCGGCCATGGCAGCCAACGTCGCCCGGGAGAAGAACTTGATGTGCCCGTAGTCCCAGCCCACCGTGTGGTGGGAGTCCCACTTGTTCGTGACGGACAGCGCGAGGTTCTTCCAATAGCCGTGGTAGGGCGTGGTCACCAGGAGCCGGCCACCGCGCTGCAATGCCTCGTCTGCTCGAGCGAACAGATGCCGGGGCAGCAGCATGTGCTCGATGACCTCGATCGCCGTCACCAACTCGAACGAGTCGCGCAGCTCGCTCGGAAGCGGGTCGTCCAGCGCGTGGACGGCAAAGCTCGCCTCGGGGTGTTCCAATCGCGCCCGCGCGATCCCCGTGGCGGAGAAGTCGACGCCGACGACGTCACGACCAGCCGCGACCAGCCGCGCTGTCAGGCGACCGTCGCCACATCCCAAGTCCAAGACACGACTCGGGCGGATCCGGTCGACCGCGTCACGTGCCGCCGGTGCCAGATAGGCGTGCGACGGGGTTTCGGCGACCTGATTCCAGTCGTACCGGGACTCGGTATCCATGCCTGCTCTCCCCCAGAGATCTCCGGCCGTCGCCGGCCGCTCCCGCAGACGACACGAAGGCCCCCGCTACCTGTCGGCGGCGGGAGCCTTCGTGTCGAGCTGTCGCTCAGTGATCGTGCGGCTCAGGCGATCGTGACGGTGCTGGTCTCGGAGACCTCACCGCAGGTGGCGACCACCCGGTAGGAGCCCTTGCTGTTGATGGTGCTGACGAAGGAGGCAGCGCCAGAACCATCGGTGGTCTTGGTGGTACTGCCGACCGCCTTGTCTCCGGAGTACACGGTGAAGGTGACCGCGGAGTTCTTCGGGAAGTTGCTCACGCTGCCCTGCCACGGCTTGCCATGCCACCACTTCGGCGGGATGTGAGCGCGCGGCTTCGTCACCACCAGGTAGGTGGCGTCGTACTCCCGGACACAGCCCTTGCCGAACGAGATCGCTGTGATCCGGTAGAAGCCCGGCTTGCTCGGCGCCGCGAAGCTGATGCTCGCGGTGCCGTCGGCGGCATACAGCACCGTGGATTGCCGACTGGACCAACCGGGACCTGCGATGGTGCCGTAGACCTTGCAGCCCGGCTGGACGTGCGTGGCCGTCGCCGTGATGACCGTGCCCGGCTTCACCACCGGGTCACTCACGGAGACGGTCATGTTCTGACCGGGCGGGTAGGCGTACGCCGGAGTGGCGATAAGCCCGACTGCGGCGACAGCCGTAGCCGCGCCGATGGCGATGCGCTTTCGAGGTGACCCCCATGTCATGCCGGAAACCGTAGCGGGTCGCGCAGGCCTCGCAACACCTCAAATGCCCAGATGCGCCCATTCATCGCGGGTTGTTTACCTACCGGACACATTTGCACTCCTCAGCGGACGCCGGCACTCGACCAAATGGGTGTAGGCGTCCGGATACGGGTCGCTGTCGACAAGATGCCGGGCGCGTAAACACTTGCGAGACTTCGATTCTTCGTCGCGGCGGTGTGCTGCGCTGCTACGGTCGCATCGCCGGTGATTGGGGGTCGAGATGTCAGTGGACCGGATCTCGTGGGAGACGGAGATCGCGTCGTGGCGGTCCGTCATGCCTGCCACGAGGGCGGGATCGGCAGCCGAGCCGAGCAGTGGGTCTGGCCAGGAGCACCTCACGGCCAAGGCGCGCCGCCGTTCGCCTTTGCTTGCCTACCAACGGGTTTGCCTCGTCCTCGACCTGGTTGCCATCGTCGGGTCCGCGGCACTCGCCTACGTCCTGCGCTTCAGCATCGGCGACGGCGTCGCCAGGCCCGATACCCTGTATGTCGCAACGGCTTTGCTCTTGGCCATCGTCTGGATCTGCGTGTTGGCCTGGCGCGGCGCCTACGACGCGAGGTCGATCGGGACCGGCACCGAGGAGCACAAGCGCGTCGTCGGTGCTGCGTTGCTCACCTTCGGCACGGTGGCGTCGCTGTCCTTCCTGTTCGACACCGAGGTGTCCCGGGCGTTCGTCGTCATCTCGATCCCCCTCGGCTTGCTGGCCTCGGTGGCGGGGCGACTGTCGGCCCGCCGGTGGCTACGCGGCCGGCGCGGAGATGGCCGCTACCTGTACCGGACGCTGCTCATCGGCACACCGCACCAGACGTTCGACATGCGGACGAACTTCGACGCCGATCGGGCGGCCGGCTTCCGCGTGGTCTCCGAGATCGATCCGCCGAGCAGTGCCGCCGGTGTCGACCTGTGGCTGGACGCCTTGGCCGACCATCTCTACCGCGAGCGGGTGGACGCAGTCGCGGTCGGCCGCTGCGAGACCGTGACGCCCGATGTCCTGCGGCGGCTGGCGTGGACACTGGAGGGACCGCGGATCGATCTGATGGTCGCGCCGGGCTTCACCGACTTCGCCGGGCCCCGCTTGTCGGTCCGGCCAGCGGCCGGGCTGCCGCTGATCCACCTGGACGAACCCCGGCTCACCCGGCCGCAACGGTTCCTGAAGGGTGCGTTCGACCGGACCCTGGCCGCCCTGGCGCTGGTCCTGCTGTCGCCTGTGCTGCTCGTGATCGCGCTGCTCGTCGGGCTGACCAGCCGCGGTGGCGTCTTCTACACGCAGTACCGCGTCGGCCGGAAGGGGAAGCTCTTCCGCTGCTGGAAGTTCCGCTCGATGGTCACCGGCGCGGACCGGCTGCGCGCCGAGGTCCTCGGCACCCCCGACGCCTCGATGCCCGACCGCTATCGCACCGATCCGCGGATCACCGGCGTCGGGCGCTTCCTGCGGCGGTGGTCGCTGGACGAGTTGCCGCAGCTGTTCAACGTCCTCGGCGGCTCGATGAGCATCGTGGGGCCACGGCCAATGCTGCCCGACGAGATGTCGCTGCTGGAGACCGACCACCATCGTCGCCACCTGACCAAGCCGGGCCTGACCGGGCTGTGGCAGATCAACGGTCGCAAGCAGACGACCTGGGACGAGCGGATGCACCTCGACCTGTCGTACGTCGAACAGTGGTCGCCGGCGCTCGACCTGGTCATCATCGCCAAGACGATGAAGGTCGTGCTGACCGGCCACGGCGCGTACTGACCGGCGGATCGGTCGTCGCGGCGCCGCCATTCGGCGACGACCCATTGGCCGCTGGACGTCAGCGCGGCTTCCGCTCGCGCATCGACCGGATGAGCATCGACGCGGGGTCGCCCGTCACGACCAGCCGCTCGCCGTCGGTGTGTACCGCCGTCCACGGCACGATCCGGGTGTCTCGCAGCCAGTATCCGGCGAGGACGCGCAGCAGCCACGGGCCCTGCTGCGCGCGTCGCTCGTAACCGAGCCGGATGAAACTCCGGCGTGGCCCGACGATCAACGACGTCAGCCGCAGCGGCGCGGTGCCGCCGGGGCCCACGACGAGCCGCACGTCGTGGACCCGGCCGAGCAGCGCGCCGTCGCTCGCCCGGACCTCCCGGCCGAGGAGGTCACTGGCCCGCACGGCGGCCCCCCGGGATCCGGCGGATCAGGTGCTCGTACACCCACGACTCGCTGGCGTTGATATCCAGCTCCCGCGCACTGACGGCAAGCTCGATCGCGCTGTCGATCCGCGCCACGTGGCGGAACGCGATGCGGGGCGGAACCCCCTCGTCCGTCCCACGCAACCGCCGGTGCAGCCCGATCATGGTGGCTCCCCACCGGCCACCGACACGAGCACCGAGCGCGGCTGGACCCAGCAGGAAAGCATCGACCTGCCATCCGTCGGCGGTCTCGATCAGCTCGACATCGTCGACCTTCCCCACCAGCTGACCGTCGACGTCGATGAGCTGGCGGTCGAGCAGTCGCAGCGCCAGATCAATCGTCTGCGGCCCCAAGGGCGGCGTCATCATCGGTGGCGGCGTCGCCGGCGCTGGAGCCGCCGGCGGTGGAGTCATCGGTGGCGGAGTCGTCGGCGGTGGTGGGGTGGTCATCGCTGCTCTCCGGCCATCATTGCCCGCCCCGCGTGACGATCATCAACGGAATCGTCAGGAGCGCAACCGCGCCGATCAGCAGCAGGTAGCCGGTCGCCACGGCGTTTCGGATCCTGCCGTTGATGTGCTGTCCCATGTAGTCGCGGTCGTTGGCGATCACCAGGATCGGGAAGTACGTCAGGGGCAGCGCGACCGCGGAGAACACGACTGAATACTCCGTCACCAGGATCGGATCGACGGTGGTCAGCACGATGGCCGTTCCCGCCAGGACGGCCAGCAGGACGACCAGGTGGAAGCGGGCGGCCCGGGACTGCTCGACGTACTTTCCCCACTGCCAGCCGAAGAACTGCGCGGTGGCGTAACCCACCGACAGCGCGGTCTCCAGTGCCGCGCCGAACGTCGTCGCGAAGAACGCGACGATCGCCAGCGCCAGGCCGATTTTGCCGAGGGCGAGCGCCACGGGCAGGGCGGCCTGGCCGAGCGAGTCGACCTCGATGCCCGCCGGCAGGAGCACGATGGCCGCGCACGCCATGATCGACAACGACAGGAGGCCGCCCAACGGGAAACCGAGTAACACGTTGGCGCGCATCGTGCGCAGGTCCTTGGTGGTCCACCGCTCCTCGACGCCGCCGGAGGAGAAGAAGAACACCTCGTACGGCGTCATGGCCGCGCCGAACAGGGCCACGGCGTAGTACAGGTAGGTCGCGGTCGATTCGCCTTCTGGCACAACCGGACGCAGTGCGTCACCGATCAGGGCTCCCCAATCCGGGCCGAGTTGCCAGACGGCGACGGCGAACACGATCGTGGTCAACCCGAGCAGGCCGAACACGTTCTCCATGACCGAGAAGCGCACTCGCCACAGGACTGCCGACACGGCCAGGGCTGCCACCGGAACCCACAGCAGGTAGTGCACGTCCGAGGCCAGCTGCAGCGCCAGCGCGATGCCGCCGATCTCGGCCGACAGCGTGAGGCCGGTGACCAGCAGCGAACCGACGAGATTCGCCGCACCGGCGCGGGGGCCGAGGCGCTCTCGTACCAGATCGAAAGTGGCCCTGCCGGACACCGCCGCGACGCGGCCGGACATCTCGGCGAACAAGCAGATGCCGACCACGCCGACCACGACCGCCCAGGCCAGCGCGACGCCGAACCGGGCGCCGACCAGCGCACTGGTCACGATGTCCCCGATGTCGACGAACCCGCCGATGGCGGTGAGGATCCCCAGCGCCAGGCCGAGAACGCGCTTCACGAACGGTCCTCGGCGAAGTCCTGCAATTCCTCGGCACTGCCGGCCAGCTGTTCAGCGGCGGCGGCAACCTCCTCAGACCGCCCCTGCCGCAACGCGATTCGCAACCCGGTCAGTGCGTCGCCGGCGTCCGCTAACAGCGCGTCGAGCGCGTCGTACGTCGCCACGTCCGCTTCGGTGGGCGGCTGGATGGCAGCGAAGCTGTCGTGAACCGTGGCGAGGTCGTCCTCCGAACTGGTCACTGCGACGTCGGTGTACCGGGTGAAGGCCAAGTCCCGCAGCCACAACCGGGCACTCAGTGCGCCGGAGGCGGCCGCCGAGCCGCCCGCAGCGGCGTACGCGCCTGCCTCCCGCGTGTACCCGTCGGAGCCGCGGGCCGTGGCACCGCAGGCTGCTGTGGTGACGAGCACCCCCGACGTCAGCGCCGCGGCCGCAATGCGGGTGCCCAGTCTCACTGGGCCGCAGGCCCCCCACTCGCCATCGCCCCTGTCAGCTCGGTCGGCCGGAGCCGGTCGAGCACGAAGTGCAGCGCGGCGGCAGTCGCCGAGACCAGCACCTGCGCGGGGTCCCCCGAGAAATGGTGGACCACGGCGACCGGCTCACCGCGGCCGGCCACCGCGACCCAGACCGTCCCGGCCGGCTGGCCCTCCACGGCGTCAGGTCCGCCAACGCCGGTCGTCGCGACCACCAGATCCGCGCCGAGCAGAGCGCGGGCGCCAACGGCCATCTGTTCGGCACATTCGCGGGAGATGACCGGGCAAGGCGGCACTCCGAGCAGGTCCTGCTTCACCTCGGTCGAGTAAGCCACGATCCCGCCGCGGAACCACTGCGACGCCGCCGGGGCGGCGCACAGCGCGTGCGCGACGGCGCCAGCGGTCACCGATTCCGCCGTACCCAGCCGCAGTTGGCGCTCCTGCGCCAGGGCGCTCACGTGCTCGGCCAAGTCCTCGATTGAGGCGCCGCGCTCGTTGTCGGCCCCGCGCTCGGTTTCGGCCACGTCGCTCACCTCGTCCTCGGTCCAGTCGCCCTGGCGCTGTCCGCGCGGTGGCCTCGTTCGCACGCTGTTCCGGCGCCACGCAGCACCACCCGCCCCGGACTACCCGCCCGGCCTCGCCTAGAAACGGACCCCGCGCCGTGCGACACCCCACCGTTCCGACGTTGCCGGTAGGAAAACGACCCCACAACGGTACGGGCGACGACGCCAGGCCGGCCGGACACGACGGCGCGGCAGGAGACGACAGCGCCGGGTGGCTCGGTTTGCGGTCATCGGCAGCGGGTACCGGCCAGCATGACAACTGACCAGGCGCCGTACGGCACGTCCTGGTGGGCTCGGCACGACGCCCACCGCCCGGCTTCGCCAGCACCTTCCGGGGGCGCCGACAGCGACAGCGCGCGCAGTGCCGACCCCGAGCGCGGTGGGCCCGGCGACGGCCCGGGTAGCGGCGTGCCCCGGACCGAGAATCAGGAGTTGCACGGCAGCTCGTACGACGTCGTCGTGGCCGGTGCCGGCATCGTCGGAGCCACGACCGCCCAGCTGCTGGCCCGTCGGGGGCTATCGGTCCTGCTGCTGGATGCGGGCGTCGTCGGCACTGGTGTCAGCGGGCAGGCGACGGTCAAAGTCACCGTCGGGGACGGCCTGCGGCTCCGGCAGATCGCCCGCAGCGCAGGGGAAGCCGGCGCGGGCCAGTACGCCGACGCCGTCCGTACTGGCCTCCTCAACGTCGCCGAACACGCGGTGACCTTCGACTGCGGTGCGGTGTTCGCTCCGCACGACCTCTGGACGACGACGCCGGACGGCGTAGCCGAGTTGCGACAACTGGCCGGCCTGGCCCAACGCCTGGGCCTGGATGCCCGCGAGGTCCACGACGCGTCGTTGCCATTCCCCGTCGCCGCGACGGTTCGCTATGACGACCAGCTGCTGCTCGACCCGGTGCGATACCTGCGGGCGCTCGTCGCCGCCGCGGCGGCGCTCGGCGCGCACGTCCATGAGTTCACGACCGTGCACGCAGTGACCGAGGGCGAGCCGAATCTGGTGCGCACGTCGGCCGGCGACGTCGCGGCCCGGCATGTGGTGATCGCGACCCACATCCCGGTCCTGGACCGCGGGCTGACGTTCGCCCGCGTCCAGCAACGACGCCACTACGCATTGGCCGGGCACAGCGAGATCGCGGTGGGGGCCGGCTACGACGTCAGCCACGGCTGGTCGACCCGCCCGGACGTCGATGACGACGGCCGGCGCGTCGTCATCGCGGTCGGTCCGGGCCACGCGACCGGACACGGCAACGGTACGGCGCAGCAGCACCGGCTCCGGGTGTGGGCCGAACGCAACTTCGACGTCGACGTCACCCACCAGTGGTCCACCCAGGACGCCTTCACTCCCGACGGCCCGCCGCTGGTCGGGCCGCTGCATCCCTTCTGCGACACCGTGTTGATGGCCACCGGCTTCGGGGCCTGGGGCTGGGCGGCCGGCGCTGCGGCCGCCGAGGAGTTGTGCCGCCGGATCGTCGGTGAACAGCGCCGCTGGCCGGTGCTGGACTCGCGGCGCAGTGTGCTGCGCCGGGCACCGCTGGCGACCGCGCGACTCAACGTCGACGCCGCAGTCAGTCTGGTCGTGGACGCCGCCCGGCTGTTCACCCGGCGTGGCACGGCCCTGTCACCGGGTCAGGGTGAGGTCCGGCGCGACGGGATGGTCCCGGTCGCGGTGTGCCGGGATCGCGAGGGCGTCGAACACCGTCTCGACGCACGCTGCACTCACCTGCGATGCCTCGTGCGGTGGAACGACGCGGAAGAGTCGTGGGACTGCCCGTGCCACGGCTCCCGGTTCGCCCCGGACGGCACCGTCAGGCACGGTCCGGCGCACCGGCCGCTACGTCCCCTGGACGGCTGACAGCACCAAGGCGCGCTACGTCGGTCGCCGTACGCCGGCTCGCTACGTCCGTTGCCGTACGCCGGCGGCCGGCGCCACCCGCCGGGGCCGGTCGGGACGCGCCACCAGCAGCAGTACGGCCGACAGCAGGCCGCCGACGCCGACCACCCGCAGCGCGATCTCGTACGCCAGGATGCTCGGCGTCGACGACCCCAGCGGGGTCGTCGCGGTGATCAGCGCCGCGATGCCGGCGGTCCCGATCGCCTGGCCTCCGGTGCGGCAGATGAAGTTCATGCCCGTCGTGATGCCGCGCTGCGACGGTTCGACCACGCTGACGACGTACGCCGGCGACGCGGTCACGGCGAATCCGAAGCCGACGCAGGACACCGCAGCGGCCAGCAGCAGACCGACCATGGTCCGGTTGGCGACCGACACCAGCAGCAGTCCGGCACCGGACAGTGCCGACCCCACCACCAGCGCCGTGTACAGGCTGAACCGGCGGACGAACGCCGGCAGGAACGCCGAGCCGCTGGCCTGGGCGATGGTGGGTGGCAGCAGCAGCAGCGACGCGGGCAGCACGGCCAGTCCCAGCCCGTAGCCGGCGGTCGCCGGATCGGCCCGGCCCACCACGACGATCGACAGCATGATGACGAACTGCGCGGCGCCCAGCAGCAGCGTCGCGACGTTGGTCACCAGCACCGGCCGGCTGAAGAAGACGTGCATGTCGACCAGCGGATCTGCCGCGCGGAAGCCGTGCACGATCCACAACGCCAGGCAGGCCACCCCACCCACCGTGCAGACCACGGTGGTCGCCGACGTCCATCCCCAGTGCCCGCCCTCCGCGAGCGCGAGCAGCGAGCCGGTCAGCCCCACGGTCAACAGGACGCCGCCGAGCAGGTCCACCTTCGCGGTCGGCTTCGGCGGCGAGACCGGGGTGATCTTCCAGCTGACCACCAGCGCCACAGCGGCGGCCGCGGTCAGCACCCAGAAGACCGCGTGCACGTCGTCGGTGAGCGTGGCGACGACGCCGCCGAGGATGAACCCGGCGCCGGCGCCCACGGCGTAGGTGACGCTGGCCACCCCGATGCCGTAGTTCAGCCGCCGAGGCGGGACCAGGTCGGCGATGACCGCCAGGCCGAGCGGGACCGAGGCGCAGCCGGGGCCCTGCAGGAAGCGGGCCACCAGCAGCATCGGGAAGCTCGTACTGACGGCGGCCAGCAGGCAGCCGGCCAGCAGCAGCACCAGGCTGAGCAGCAGCATCTGCCGCCTGCCGAACAGGTCACCGAGCCGCCCCAGCAGCGGCGTGGCGACCGCCCCGGCGATTAGCGCCACGGTGACCACCAGGTTCGCCGTCCCCGGCAGGACGTCGTAGTGGGCGCTCAACTGCGGAATCACCGGGATCACCGCGGTGGTCAGCAGCGCGTAGGTGAGCGGGCCCAGCGACAGGCCGAACAGCAGCGCGAACAGCCGGACCGACCCGCCCGACCGGGACTGCTCGACCGTCTGCGTCACCGCCACCGTCCTCGTCGCGCGTCTCGGCATTGGTATACCCGGAGCCTTGCTCCGCTTGGGCCGGGGTCGGCCTGGGCCGGCCGGCAGGTACCGTGGGCGCCGCCGTACGGACCGACTCGAGGACCGCCCATGACCACCGCGACCGCCGCCGTCCGACCCGCCGACCACCACGACGACGTCCTCAACGCGCTCGAGGACGAAGCGCTGCACGTCATCCGCGAGGTCGCCGCCGCCTTCCGCCGGCCGGTCCTCATGTACTCCATCGGCAAGGATTCCTCGGTCCTGCTTCACCTGTGCCGCAAGGCCTTCTACCCGGCGACGGTGCCGTTCCCGTTGCTGCACATCGACACCACCTGGAAGTTCGCGGAGATGATCCGGTTCCGCAACGAGGTGGTCGCCCGCTACGGGCTGGACCTGCGGGTCGCCCGCAACGAGGAAGCGATCGCCGAAGGCGTCTCCCCGTTCACCCACGGCGCGCACGAGTACACCCGGCTGATGAAGACGGTGGCGCTGCGCCAGGGCCTCGACGCCGGCCAGTTCGACTGCGCCATCGGCGGCGCCCGCCGCGACGAGGAGCGGTCGCGGGCCAAGGAGCGGATCTTCTCGCTGCGCGAGCCGGGCCACCGGTGGGAGCCGCGCCGGCAGCGGCCGGAGTTCTGGCGGACCACCAACGCCGTGCTCGGCGAGGGGCAGACCATGCGGGCGTTCCCGCTGTCGAACTGGACCGAGCTGGACATCTGGCGCTACATCCGGCGCGAGCGCATCGAGTTGCCGGCGCTGTACTTCGCCGCCCAGCGCCCCGTGGTCGAGCGTGACGGCACCTTGATCATGGTCGACGACGACCGGTTCCCGTTGCAGGACGGTGAGACGCCGCAGCTGCGCTCGGTGCGCTTCCGCACCCTCGGCTGCTACCCGCTCACCGGCGCGGTGGAATCCACCGCGGCCGACATCGACACCCTGATCGACGAGATGCTCGTGTCGAACCTGTCCGAGCGCGCCGGCCGGCTGATCGACGGCGAGGGCGGCGGCTCGATGGAGGCCAAGAAGGCCGAGGGGTACTTCTGACGCGCGGCGGCGGGGGCGCCGTGGATCCGTAGACTGCTCTGCCGTGACCGTCGCCCCACCCGTCCACGCCGTCGTGCGCCTCGTGGCGTGCGGGTCGGTCGATGACGGCAAGTCCACGCTCATCGGCCGGCTGCTGGCCGAGACCCGCAGCGTCCCGGAAGACCAGCTGGACTACGCCCGCCGGACGCGGCGAGGCGGCTCCACCATCCCGGTCGGCGACATCGACTACTCGCTGCTCACCGACGGCCTGGAAGCCGAACGCGAGCAGGGCATCACCATCGACGTCGCCTACCGCCACATGGAACTTCCCGACGGCCGCCGGGTGATCATCGCCGACGCGCCAGGGCACGAGCAGTACACCCGCAACATGGCCGTGGCCGCCTCCACCGCCGACGTCGCGATCCTGTTGGTCGACGCGGCCCGCGGCGTACGACCACAGACCCACCGGCACCTGACCGTCTGCGCGCTGATGGGGGTGTCCAGCGTCGTCGTGGCGGTCAACAAGATGGACGCCGTCGACTACCGCGCCGAGGTGTTCGAGGAGATCTCGACCGACCTCGCCGCCGCGGCCGGCCGGCTCGGCATCAGCCGGGTCACCGCCGTACCGGTCAGCGCGATGACCGGCGACAACGTCACCAGCGGCTCCGGCCAGACCCCGTGGTACAGCGGCCCGACCGTGCTGGGTGCCCTGTCGGCGTGGACACCGGTGGTCCCGGACGAGGAGGCGCCGCTGCGCTTCCCGGTGCAGTACGTCGTGCGGGCCGAGGACAACTTCCGCGGGTACGCCGGCACCGTGGCGGCCGGTGTGCTGCGCAACGGGGACAAGGTCGTCGTCGCCGGCAGCGGCGTGTCGTGCTCGGTCACCCGGATCACCACCTTCGACGGCGACCAGGACGCCGCCCATGCCGGCCAGGCCGTCACGATCACCACCGACACCGAGGTCGACATCACCCGCGGCGACCTGCTGGTCGCACCCGGCGCGGTCCCGTCGCCGGCGGACCGGTTCGCCGCCGACGTGGTCTGGTTCGGCGAGCAGCCGTTGGCGCACGGGCGGTCGTACCTGCTGGTCGCCGGGCCGTTGACGGTGCCGGCGGTCGTCACCAATCTGCGTCACCGGCTCGACGTGGTGACCGGTCACGAGGACGCCGCGCGACACCTGGAGACCAACGACATCGGCCGGGTGGAGATCGCCACGGACTCCCCGGTGCCGCTGGATGCGTACGCCGTGTGCCGGGAGACCGGCGGCTTCCTGCTGGTCGACCGGCTCACCTCGGACACGGTGGCCGCGGGCATGGTCCGGCACGCGCTGCGCCGGTCCTTCAACGTCATCCCGCACCGCTACGACGTGGACCGGCAGGCCCGCGCGGTGCTGAAGAACCAGCGTCCGATGGCGGTGTGGCTCACCGGACTTCCGGGGTCGGGCAAGTCGACGATTGCCGACGCGGTCGAGGCCCGGCTGCACGCACTCGGGGCGCACACCTACGTGCTGGACGGCGACAACGTCCGCACCGGGCTGAACAAGGACCTCGGCTTCACCTCCGAGGACCGCGCGGAGAACATCCGCCGGGTCGGCGAGGTGTCCCGGCTCATGGTCGACGCCGGCCTCATCGTCATCGTGGCCGTGGTCTCGCCGTACGGCTCGGACCGCCGCTCGGCGCGGGCCCTGTTCGGCGAGGGCGACTTCCTCGAGGTGTACGTCGACACCCCGGTCGAGGTGTGCGCGGCGCGGGACCCGAAGGGGCTGTACGCCAAGGCAGCCGCCGGCATCCTGCCCAACATGACCGGGCGCGGTCAGTCGTACGAGATCCCGCAGCACCCGGAACTCGTCGTGCACGGCGACGGCCCGCTGGACGACGCCGTCGACGCGATCGTCGGACGCGTCCTGTCCTGATCGGCGGCGCCGATCCGTCACGCCGGCCGCGGGCCGGACACCGGCTCGACCGCGCAGATCGACTGTGGCGCTATGGTGACGCCACCACCGCGGGAGCTCGGGCATCCGGGCTGAGAGGGCGGCAACCGCGCCGCCGACCGCTGAACCTGTCCGGGTAATGCCGGCGTAGGGAGCCCGATGAGTACGTCCGTGCGTCCGTCCCCAGCCACCGTCGATGCGCCGCTGCAGCTGGACCTCACCTCACCGCCGCGAGGCACGCTCAGCTGGCTGGACCAGGCGGCCTTGTGGGCGTCGCTCGGGATCACCCTGACGCTGCCGGCCGCCGCCGTCTTCGTGCTGGCACCCGTGGCGGGTCTGCCCGGGCTGTCGGTGGCCGCCGCGATCACCGCGGTGGTCGTCGGCTGCGTGGCCGGCGCCGCGCTGCTGGGCGCCGCCGCGGTCCCCGGCGCGCGCACCGGTGCGCCCGCGATGGCGCTGCTGCGCGGCCTGCTCGGCCGGCGCGCCTCCTACGCCCCGACGGTGCTCAACATCGTGCAATGCGTGGGCTGGGCGGCCGTGGAAGTCCTGGTGATGACCGAGGTGGCGACCCGGCTGACCTCCGATGCGCTGCGACCGGTCTGGGCCGTGGTCGCCGGGGTGCTGGCCACCGCGATGGCGCTGTGGCCGCTCGGGGCGATCAAGGCGGTACGGCGTTACCTGCTCGCCGCGGTCGCGGTGGCCACCGTCGTCCTGTTCGTCGGGGTCCTGCGGTCGGGCGAGCTGAGCGCTCCTGAGGGGGATTGGACCGCCTTCCCGGTTGCCTTCGACATCGTCGTGGCGCTGCCGATCTCCTGGATCCCGCTGGCGGCGGACTACTCCCGCCATTCGCGCACCGGCAGAGGCGCTTTCACCGGGGCGTTCGTCGGGTACGGCCTCGCCTCCATCGTCTACTTCCTGCTGGGCATCCTCGCCGTGCTGTCGCTTTCCGGTGCAGCAGAGGCGTTCACGCCCACCGACTTCGTGCCGGCGCTCCTCGCGCTGCCCGCCGGGGCGATCGCCCTGCTGATCCTGCTGGCCGACGAGGTGGACGAGGCGTTCGCGAACATCTATTCGACCGCGATGTCGGTGCAGAACC
This sequence comes from Actinomycetota bacterium, assembly GCA_004297305.1. NCBI lineage: Bacteria > Bacillati > Actinomycetota > Actinomycetota bacterium. The sequence goes on along the minus strand of SCTR01000006.1, from coordinate 572,929 downwards.
TCGCACCGCGGCTGGACCGCCGCATACTCGCCGTCATCGTCGGTGTGATCGCCACAGCCGCAGCGCTTCTGGTGGACCTGATCGCCTACGAGTCGTTCCTCTTCCTCATCGGAGCGGTCTTCATCCCGCTCGCGGTCGTGCTGGTCGTGGACTGGTTCGTCGTGCGCCGCCTGGTGTTCGCGGCGGCCGGCGCCGGCTACTCGGCGGCAGCACCCGAGCCCGGCCGCGCCTGGTATCTGCTGCCATGGCTGGTCGGTTTCGCCGCGTACAACCTGGTCAGTGCCGGCACCGTCAGCTGGTGGGCCGATCGCTGGGCCGCCGTGCGCGACGCGCTCGGCTTCGTGCCGCCGAGCTGGCTGTCCGCGTCGGTCCTCTCGGCGGTCGTGGCCGCCGTCCTCACCGTGGCGATCGGCGTCCCGGTGCTCAGCCGGGTCAAGCGAGCAGCACGCCGGGGTTGAACAAGCCGGCCGGATCCAGGGCCGTCTTGATCGCGCGCATCGCCGAGATCTCCTGCGGCGTACGGGTCATCGACAGGTACGCCGCCTTGGCCCGGCCGATGCCGTGTTCGGCGGAGATGCTGCCGCCGTACGCGGTGACGATCCCGAACACCGCGCGGTCGATCTCGTCGTCGTCCGGCGCCGGGCCGACGACCTCCAGGTGCAGGTTGCCGTCGGCCAGATGCCCGAACACCCCGTAGGTGGTGACGGCGGTGGTCGCCTGGACCCGCTCGGCGATCGCCGCCGTGCAGTCCGGCACCGACGCGAGCGGGATCGACACGTCGAGTTTGTGCACCACCCCGAGGGTCGAGAACGCTTCGCTCTGGCGTTCTCGATAGGCCCACAGCCGCAGCCGATCCGCGGCATCCGTCGCCACGACGGCGTCCACGTCGTCCGGCAGTTCCAGCCCGTCCGCGGTCGCGCCGTCGGCGACCTCGACCAGCAGCAGCAGGCGGTGTCGTGCGGCCAGCGGTCGCGGCAGCCCGGCGGTGCGCAGCACCAGCTCGAGTCCCACCTCGTCGACGATCTCGGCGGCCAGCAGTCGCACGCCCGGCCGCACGCAGCCGGCCAGCAACTGCTGGGCCTCGTCGTACGACGACGCACCGATCAGCGCGACCGTGCTCGGACCGGCCGGCCGGTGCAGCCGCAGCCGGACGGTCGTGACGATCCCGAGCGTGCCCTCGGAGCCGACGAGCAGCCCGGTGAGGTCGTAGCCGGTGTTGTCCTTGGCAAGGCCGGCCAGGTGGGTCACAGTCGAACCGTCCGCCAGCACCGCCGCCAGTCCGGTCACCTGGGCGCGCGTCATGCCGTACGCGCAGACCCGCACCCCACCGGCGTTGGTCGCCACGGTCCCACCGACCGTCGCGGTGTCGCGGGCGGCGAGGTCCACGCCGTACGACCAGCCGGCGTCGCGGGCGTGCTGGTGCAGCGTGGCAAGGGTGACGCCCGCCCCGACGGCGACCTGCCCGCTGAGCGGGTCGACCTCACCGATCTCGGTCAGCCGCGTGGTCGCCAGGACGACCGGCGCCGGGCCCGCCGCGGCCGCCGGCGGCACCCCGCCACCGACCAGACCGGTGTTGCCGCCCTGCACGACGATCGGGAAACCGGCTGCGGCACAAGCCGTCACCACGGCGACGACTTCCGCGGTGGCCGCCGGGCGCACGACCGCGGCGGCCGGGCCGCCGAACCGGCGCGTCCAATCGACGGTGTAGGGCGCAGCGGCGTCCGGATCGGTCAGGACGTGACCGGGGCCCACCGCGTCGGCGAGCGCTCGCAGCAGGGTCCGCGGCACCGCGCTCACCACGTCACCGCCCTCTCCGGGTGTCGGCCGCCTCGGTCCGGCTGCCGTCGATCGCGGCCGTTCACCGGGTAGCCGTGCCCTCGCCACGCAGCGGCCATGGCGCGGTGGCACCATCCTGCCGTGTTCCCGGTCCGGACCCGGCAGCCGCAGCCAGCCCGGCGGCGGCGTCCCGGCGACCGGCCGGCCAAGCTGGCCGTGGCCAGCGGCGTCCCGGTGCGGGTACTCCCCGCCCGAGCCGACGGCCTGCCCGAGATCGTCGCGCACCGCGGCGCGAGCCTCGACGCCCCCGAGCACACGCTCGCCGCGTACGAGCAGGCGATCGCCGACGGCGCCGACGCGCTGGAATGCGACGTCCGGCTCACCGCCGACGGCCACCTGGTCTGCGTCCACGACCGCCGGGTCCACCGGGTGTCCGACGGGCGCGGCCCGGTGTCCACCCAGACGCTCGACGAGCTGCGCCGGCTGGCCTTCACCGCCCGGCGGGCGGGGTCCGCCGGGCCGGTCGTGCTGGACGAGGAGCGGCACCGGGTGCTCACGCTCGACGGCCTGCTGAGCTTGATCGTCGACGCGCCGCGACCGGTGCGGCTGGCCGTCGAGACCAAGCACCCGACCAGGTACGCCGGCTACGTCGAGCAGGCCGTCGTCCACGCTCTGGCGCGCTACGGACTGGCGCGACCGCCGCGCGACGGGTCGTCCGCGGTGCGGCTGATGTCCTTCAGCGAAGTGGCGCTGCGACGGCTGCGGCTGCTGGCACCCGGGATACCGCGGGTGTTTCTCATGCTGCGGGTACCGATCCGTTTCCGGGCCGGCGAATTGCCGTACGGCGCCCGGATCGCCGGCCCGTCGATCGAGGTGATCCGCAAGCACCCCCACTTCGTGCAGCGGGTTCAGGCTCAGGGCAACGCCGTCCACGTGTGGACCGTGGACACCCCGGCCGATCTCGCGCTGTGCGTCGAGCTGGGCGTCGACGCGGTTATCACCAACCGGCCGAGGCAGTTGCGCGAGGAGCTGGACCGCCGCCGTGCACCGTCGGCAAACCAGGGGCCGAACGAGTGATCTGCGTGGCCTCGCCCCCGGCCGAGACCCGGGCAGCCGCTGCGCTACCGCCCCACCAACTCCCGTCGATCCGGCCACATCCTAAACGTTGTCCAAAGACCGTCCCGAATCTGTTGATCGGGGTTGAGGCCAGCACGGGGATGGCGTACGTTGGAACTCGTCCGGACGCCGCTGCATCCCCCGTCGGTGGCGTCCGGACCTTTTTGTTGCCGCTAACGAGGTTGACTATCGCCTTCGGCCCGATCCCGTTGTCCTGTCGGCCAATCGCTGCCGCAGCCCTGCCGCGCCGTCGTGGCAGCGTGGGCGAGCCGAAGTCGGCGGCTACGCTGCACCGGTGACGCTCGACCCCCGGCTCAGTGATGTGTTGGCCGTCGCCGGGGTCGTCCTCGGGCTCGTTGCGCTCCTGCTGCTGGCGATCACCGCGCGACGGATCCGCCGGATGCGCCAGGACTACGCGGTGCTGCTGGACGGTGACGGCGCAGAGTCGTTCCTGGCTGCCGTCAGCCGCAAGACCGCCGAAGTCGGCGCACTGCGGTCCGAAGTGGGCCGGCTGGGTGACCTGCTCGACCGGACCCGCGTCGAGCTCGGAGACGCGATCCGGCACGTCTCGGTCGTGCGGTACGACGCCTTCGGTGACCTCGGCGGCCGGCTGTCGTTCAGCGCCGCGCTGCTCGACGACGCCGCCGACGGCCTGGTCGTGACCTCGATCCACGGCCGCAGCGAGACCCGGATGTACATGAAGGGCGTGGTCAAGGGCGGCTCCGAGGCTCCGCTGTCGCCGGAGGAGGAGCAGGCCATCCAGTACGCATTGCGCGGCTCGGGCCGGACCGCTCCGTGACCGCGTACGCGTATCTGGGGCCCGCCGGCACGTTCTCCGAGGCTGCGCTGCGCGCCGTACCGCAGGCGGCCGGCGCTCGGTTCGTCCCGTGCGCGACGGTGACCACCGCGTTGCAGGAGGTCCGCGCCGGCCGGGTCGTCGCGGCCATGGTGCCCATCGAGAACTCCGTCGAGGGACCGGTGTCGACCACCCAGGACGAACTGGCCCAGGGTGCCCCGGTCGTGATCATCGCCGAATGGGCGCTGCCGGTGCGGTTCGCGCTCATGGCCCGTCCCGGGACGACCCTGGCCGACGTCCGTGGCGTCGCCACCCATCCGCACGCACTGGCGCAGTGCCGCGGCTGGCTGGCCGAGAACCTTCCGGAAGCCCTCGCCATCCCGGCGGCCTCCACCGCTGCTGCCGCGGCCGCCCTGGCCGCCGGTGACCATCCCGGCTTCGAGGCGGCCATCGCCGATCCGTTGGCCGCCAGCACGTATCAGCTGGACACGCTGGCCGACGGGATCGGCGACAACGACGAGGCCTGGACCCGTTTCGTCCTGGTCGCCCAGCCCGGCGAGCTGCCACCGGCCACGGGGGCGGACAAGACCACGCTGGTGCTGTTCATGCGCGAGGACCATCCCGGTGCCCTGCTGGCGATCCTCACCGAGTTCGCCGTGCGCGGGGTCAACCTGACCCGGATCGAATCGCGCCCCACGCGCAAAGCGCTGGGCGACTACTACTTCTCCGTCGACTGCGAAGGCCACATCGACGATGCCCGGGTCGGTGAAGCGCTGATGGGCCTACGCCGGGTATGCGCCGAGGTCCGTTTCCTCGGTTCGTACGCGCGCCACGACGGCAAGGAACCGTTGCTGCGGCACGGTGTCACCGACGACGACTACACCGACGCCGCCGCCTGGCTGTCGCGCATCCGAGCCGGGAACCACCGGCGGGGGTGACCGGCGGGGTGACCGCCGTGGATCAGCCGGCGATCACCCGGGCGTAGCCGGTGAAGTGAGCGCCGAACCACGACGCGTGCACCCGGTCGACCCGTACGTCGGCACGCGCGTTGGCCGCGTGCACCATCCGGCCCTTGCCGATGTAGAGCCCGACGTGGTGCGCGCCGCCGCGAAGGAAGAACACCAGATCGCCCGGCCGTGCCTGCCGCGCTGAGACGTGCGGCAGGGATCGCCACTGCCCCACCGAGTAGTGCACGAGGCTGCGTCCGCCGCCCTTTTGCCACACGTAGCGGGTAAAGCCGGAACAGTCGAAGGCGTTCGGCCCGCTGGCCCCGGCGACGTACCGGGCCCGGCCGGCCTTCGACTTGGCCACCTTGACCACCCGCGCCCGCACCTGCGCCACGTACGCCGCCCGCGCAGCGCTGCCGGCGCTCGGCGGTGTGGCGCCGGCGCGCAGCGCAGCCAGGACGGGCACCGCGGCGCCGGGTGTGGCGGCCGCAGCGGGTTTCGCGGCGGCCGGACTCGGGGCGGCCCAGGCCGCCGGAGCGGTCGCGCTCAGTGTGGCGACGCCGCCGGCCAAGGTGGCCAGGCCGCACGCGATGGTCAGGACACGGGTACGGCGAAGAACCCGGCGACGGGCATGGGGCACGCGTGAACTCCCTCTGTGCCGCCTCCCGAGTTAGCTGACGGGCGCGGGCAAGAGGACGCCCTACCGCGTACGCGGACTAGCCCCAGTAACCGTGGTTCCCCGGTACGGCGACCCCCCCGGTCGCCGATTCGGCGGGCCGCTCGTGGCCCGCGGTGGCGGACCGGACATCGAGCGACGGCGGGGAGGCTAGGCAGCAATCGGGCCGCAGCGCAAAGATTCTCGTCGCCCAACGGACGGTGTTACGCCGGGCGAGTGGTACGAATCACTCCACCGTGGCCGCCAGATCACCCCGGGTGAGCATCCGCTGAGCCCGAACTGAGAGAAGCGGTCCGGCCGGCCAGCAGCTGCTCCAGCGCGACGGCCACCCCGTCCTGCTCGTGCGAGGGCACCACCTCGTCGACCACGGCGAGCACATCGGGATGGGCGTTGGCCACCGCGTAGGACCGGCCGGCCCACTGCAGCATCGGGACGTCGTTCGGCATGTCTCCCACCGCAGCCACCGCCGCGGCCGGAACGCCGCGACCCGACGCGTGCCGGGCGAGCGCCGTGCCCTTCGTGACGCCCCCGGCACTGCACTCCAGCAACGTCACCGGTCCCCCCGAATGCGTCACCTCCGCCACCCCCCGCAGCGCCGCGGCGGCCCGCGGCAGCACCGCATCGGCCGGTGCTGCGCCGGGTTCGCCACGCGCCAGGAGCTTGACGACGTGGCCGTCGACTTCTTCCACGTCGAACACGAAGGCCAGACCGAGCGCCGTCAGCCGGGCCATCGCCTCGTCCACAGCGGAGCTCGCCAGTGGTCGTACCGCCAGAATGCGGCCGGTCGCGAGGTCCAGTTCCACGGCGCCGTTGGCGCACAAGGCGATTCCCGGGTTGCCGGTCACGCCGGGCACCGCGTCCAGCCAGCGCGGTGGCCGGCCGGTGACGACCACGATCTCGACCTCGGCGGCCGCCGCGCGGGCCAGGGCCGCCGCCGTACGAGCACTGAGGGTGCCGTCGGTGCGCAACAACGTGCCGTCCAGATCGGTGGCGAAGAGACGAACTGCCACAGCCGGATCCGCCGGTATGCGGCCGGACGTCGTCACCGGGGTGCTCCTGCCGCGGCGGTCCAGCTCAACCGAACAACGCCTCCAGCACCTCGGCGGCACCGTCGCCCGGCGTCTCGCCGGTGACCCAGTCCGCGGCGTCCTGGACGTGGGCGGCGGCGTGACCCATCGCCACGCCGACCGCGGCCCACCGCAGCATCTCCAGGTCGTTGTCGCCGTCGCCGATCACGAGGGTGTCGGCGGCAGCGACGCCGAGGTGCCTGCGGAGCCTCTCGAGCATCGACGCCTTCGACACCCCCTGCGGCCCGATGTCCAGCCACGCGGTGCCGGCGATGCCGAACAGCAGCGAGTGCATGCCGAACCGGGCCGCCACCTCGCCCAGACCGGTGTCGACGTGGGCGTCGCTGTTGACCACGATGCGGATCGCCGCAAGGTCCAGCAGCTGCTCGTACGGCGTCACCACCGCCTCGCCGACACCGAGCGCGCCCGGCCGGAACGGCCGGGTGGAACGAAAGACGCCGTCGGCGTCCTCCACGGCGAACAGCGCGCCGGGCAGGTCCGGGCGCAGCTGCTGCAGCACCGGCCGCGGGTCGAAGGTCACCGCCTCGACCACCTGGGGCGGATCGAGACTGGCCAGCACCGCACCGTTGGCACACACCGCCCAGCCCTCGACTCCCAGCGCCGCGGCGACCGGCGCCGTCGTCGACAAGGACCGGCCGGTCGCCGGCAGGACGTGGGCACCGGCGGCGACGGCACGCTCGACGGCGGCGGCCAGCCGCTGCCCCACCACCTGGCCTGCGTCGAAGACGGTGCCGTCGACGTCCAGCCCGACCAACGCCGGACGCCACCCCGGCTGCCACGGCGGATTCACCGCGTGACAGGTTCGAGCAGCGTCCGGCCGGCCAGGAACGGTTGCAGCGCAACCGGTACCGCCACCGAGCCATCGGCGAGCTGGTGGTTCTCCAGAATCGCCACGATGGTCCGGGGAAGCGCACACAACGTGCCGTTGAGGGTGGCCAGCGGGCGAACCGATCCGTCACCGCCGCGGGTCCGGATCTGCAGCCGCCGGGCCTGGAAATCCGTGCAGTTCGACGCCGACGTGACCTCGCGGTAGCGACCCTGGGTCGGGATCCAGGCCTCGATGTCGAACTTGCGCGCCGCCGACGCGCCCAGGTCGCCGGTCGCCACGTCGATCACCCGGTAGGGCAGCTCCAGCAGATCCAGGAACTCCTTCTCCCACTGCAGCAGCCGGCGGTGCTCCGCCGGTGCGTCCGCCGGATCGCAGAAGGAGAACATCTCGACCTTGTCGAACTGGTGCACGCGGATGATGCCGCGGGTGTCCTTGCCGTGCGAGCCGGCCTCGCGCCGGAAGCACGGCGAGAAGCCGGCGTACCGCCGCGGCAGCGTGTCGGCGTCGAGGATCTCGTCGCTGTGGTACGCCGCAAGGGGGACCTCCGCCGTACCGACCAAGTACAGGTCGTCGGCCTCGAGGTGGTACACGTTCTCGGCGGCCTGGCCCAGGAATCCGGTGCCCGCCATGGCTTTCGGAGACACCAGCACCGGCGGGATCACCGGGACGAAACCCGCGGCGACCGCCCGCGTCATCGCGAGATTGACCAGGGCGAGCTCCAGCAGCGCGCCGACCCCGGTGAGGTAGTAGAAACGCGAGCCGGACACCTTCGCGGCCCGCTCGACATCGATGGCGCCCAGCAACTCGCCGAGTTCGAGATGGTCACGCGGGACAAAACCCTCGGCGGCGAAGTCGCGCGGCGTACCGACGTGCTCGATGAGGGCGAAGTCGTCCTCGCCGCCGACCGGAGCATCGGGCTCGACGAGGTTGGACACGTCGCGCCAGGACTGCTCCACCGCGGCGGCCGCCGAGTCCGCCGCGCGCTCGGCGTGCTTCACCTGATCGGCCAGCCCGGCCGCCTCGGCCAGCAGTCGGTCGAGTTCGGCCTGCGCCGCCAGGCGCGACGGCTCGTCACCGGCGCGGCGCACGGCACCTTGCAACGGCCCGATCCGCTTGCTCAGCTGCTTCTGGGCGGCCCGCAGCTCGTCGTACGCCGTCGCGGTCTGCCGCCGGACCCGGTCCAGCTCCACCAGCACGGCCACGACCTCGGCGTCCTCCCCGCGGCGGCGCTGGGAGTCCGCGATGCGTTCGGGGTCATCGCGGAGCAGGCGCGGATCGAGCACGCGGTCACCTTAGCTACGCCCGCCTCCGCGATGGCGGAGACCGCCTGGCAGGTCCCAGCTGCAGGTCAGGGCCCGAGCTCGGATCGGCCCGGGCTACAGGTACGGGCCGGAGCCGCGGCCGGGCGGTGCCTGCTCGGGGACGACGACTCCCGGCGGCATGCCTGCCGGCCCCCCGGTGATCGCCCGTCGCCGCATCTCCTCCAGCTGTGCTCTGGCCTGGAACTGCTGGGCCATGAGCACGGTCTGGATGCCGTGGAACAGACCCTCCAGCCAGCCGACCAGCTGGGCCTGCGCGATCCGCAGCTCCGCCTCGCTCGGGGTGTCGTCGGCACCGAACGGCAGCTGGAGCCGCTCGAGTTCCTCGACCAGTTCCGGCGCCAGACCGCTTTCCAGCTCGGCGATGGACCGGGCGTGGATCTCCTTCAGCCGGGCCCGGGAGGCCTCGTCCAGCGGCGCGGACCGTACCTCCTCCAGCAACTGCTTGATCATGCTGCCGATCCGCAGCACCTTGGCCGGCTCCTCCACGAGGTCGGCCGGGCCGGCCTGGCCGTCGTCGTCGTCCGTTGCCACCGCGGTCACGGGCTGACCGTCCGGCCCGATGACGACGGGACCGGCGGCGTCCGGGCGCCGGCCGTCGGGGACCTCGGACGACGTGGGCTGAGTCATGCGGCCATCCTCTCTTGCGGTCGCCTCCCCGGCGACCCGCGGCACTCTCTTGCGGTCGCCGCCCGGCGACCCGCGGCTCTCCCGTACGGCGTTCTCAGCCGGCCGACAGGACGATCTTGCCGACGACCCCGCCGTCCTCCAGGGCGCGGTGGGCGGCGGCCGCGTCATGCATCGGCAGCACCCGGTCCACGACCGGCTTGACCCGGCCGTCGGCCAGCATCGGCCAGACCCGGGCGACGACCTCGTGGCAGATCTCGGCCTTCTCGGCCAGCGGCCGGGCGCGCAGGCTGGTCGCCACGAGGTGGGCGTGGCGCTGCACGAGTTCCCGCAGGTCCAACTCGGCCCGGACTCCGCCCTGCAGTCCGACGACGACGAGCCGGCCGTGCCGTGCCAGCGCAGTGACGTTGCGGGACAGGTACGACGCCCCCATGTTGTCCAGGATGACGTCGACGCCGCGGCCGCCCGTGGCGATCTGGACCAGCTCGACGAAGTCCTGCTCGTGGTAGTCGATCAGCAACTGCGCCCCCAGTTCCGCGCAGCGCCGCAACCGGTCCGCCGAGCCGGCGGTCACCGCCACGGTCGCCCCGAGCGCGGTGGCCAGCTGCACGGCCATGGTGCCGATCCCGCCGGCACCGCCATGGATGAGCACCCAGTCGCCGGAGCGCACGCCGGCGACCATCGCCAGGTTGCTCCAGACCGTGCACACCACCTCCGGCAGCGCCGCGGCGGTGAGCAGGTCGACCCCGGCGGGGACGGGCATGACCTGGCCGGCCGGCACGACGGCGCGTTCGGCGTACCCACCGCCGGCCAGCAACGCGCAGACCTCGTCACCCACCGCGAGACCGGCGACCCCGGCACCGAGCGCGGCGATGCGCCCGGAGCACTCCAACCCCAGCACCTCGCTCACGCCCGGCGGTGGCGGGTAGAAACCGCGGCGCTGCAACAGGTCCGCGCGGTTGACCGCACTGCCGACCACGTCGATGAGGACCTCACCGGCCGCTGGCCGTGGCTCCGGCACCTCCTGCCACGACAGCACGTCCGGCCCGCCGGCCCCGGATGCCACCACGGCGTACATCTGCCCTCCAGTACCGAGAGTTGCTCGTCGGTCAGTGTTGCCCCCGGATCGGTGCTACCGAGCTCCGTGCGCCCCAGGATCAGCCGGGCGCTGCCTCGGACCGGATCAGCACCACGCGGTCGTCGCGTTGCAGTACCCCGACCGAGCCGGCGTCGAACCGGTGCGGCTGGCCGCCGCGGACGACCGCCAGCACGATGACGCCCTCGGACTCCAGGTCCCGTGGGGCCCGGCCGAGCTCGGCGGCGGCGACCTGGCGTTCGACGACGTCGAGGCCGCGGCCGACCTCGAGCAGGTCTTCCAGGATCCCGCCGGCGGTCGGCGACAGCAGCGACATCGTGAGCAGCCGGCCGGCCGCCTCCGCGGTGGTGATGACGGTGTCGGCGCCCCCCTGCCGCAGCAGTTCGGCGTTCACCGACTCGCGGGCCGCCACGACGATCGTGGCGTGCGGCGCGAGGCGACGGGCGGTCAGCGTGACCAGCACCGAGACGTCGTCGTGGTCGGTGGCCACCACCAGACGACTCGCCCGATCGACCAGCGCGTCGCGCAGCACCACTTCCTGCCGGGCGTCGCCGACCACACCGACCAGGCCGAGCGCGGTCGCGTCGGCGACCTCGCCCGGTTCGGTCGACACCACGACGATGTCGCCCCGCGGTATGCCGCCCTCCAGCAGGGCGGTCACCGCGCTGCGGCCCTTGACGCCGTAGCCGACGACCACGGTGTGGTCCTTCATCCGGCGCCTCCACCGATGGGTCTGGATCTCCTGGCGGCTACGGGCGGTGAGCACTTCGACGGTCGTACCGACCAGGACGACGAGGAAGATCAGCCGTAGCGGGGTGATGACGAGGGTGTTGATCAGCCGGGCGGGTTCGGTGACCGGGGTGATGTCGCCGTACCCGGTCGTCGAGAGGCTGACCGTCGCGTAGTACAGCGCGTCCAGCAGCGTGATCGGGACCTCCTTGACGTCCCGATAGCCGGATCGCCCGAGGTAGACCACGACCGTCGTCACGACCAGGCACCCGATCGCGATGCCCACCCGCACCCCGATCGAGGTCAGCGGGGACAGCCGCCGCCGCGGGAACAGCACCCGGTGGTCGCGGGCCACGCTCATCCAGCGACCCTGTTCACGGCAGGTCGGGTCATGGCAGCCCTGTTCACGGCAGGGGCAGGATCTCGACGAGAGAGCCGCGGGCTCCGCCGGAGGGCGGGACCACGGCGAGGGCGTCACCGAGGGCCAGCCCACGCAGCATCGCCGGACCCACCGCGGGAACCGGCCGCGCCGACGAACTCAACTCGCCCCGCTCGCGGATCACCGGGACCAGCCGGGTGTACGCCGGGTGCGAGGTCACCTCGGCGGTCAGCAACGCATCGGGCTCGGCGGCGAGGTCGGCGCCGGACTCGCCGCGCAGGCTGGCCAGCAGCGGCGCGAGCAGGGTCACCAGCGCGCTCACCGCGGCCAATGGGTTGCCGGGCAGACCGACCACGAACCGGCCGTCGGGCAGCGCCGCGAGCAGCATCGGGTGCCCCGGCCGTACCGCGACGGTGTCGACGAGCAGGTCGGCCCCGAGCGCGGCGAGCGCGGTGTGCAGGTGGTCGGCCGTACTGCGTGCCGTGGATCCGGTCGTGACCACGACGTCGACGTTGGCGTCGTCGAGGGCCGCCTGCAGCTCCGCGACCGTGTCGGGGACCCGGATCGGGGGGTTGCACCGGCTGCCCAGGGCGGCGACCCACGCCGGCACGAGCGGGCCGAGCGCGTCCCGCACCTTGCCATGCCGCGCCGGTCCCGAACTCAACAGCTCGTCACCGAGCACGAGCAGGCCCACCACCGGCGGCCGGACCACCACCAGCTCGTCGTGGCCGGCGGCCGCGGCCAGCCCGACCACGGCCGGGGTCACCACCCCGCCCGGTTCCAGCAGGACGTCGCCCTCGCGGCACTCCTGCCCGCGCGGCCGGACGTCGGTACCCGGTTCCACGTACCCCGGGCGACCGCTCGGAGTCGCCGTGTCCGCGTCGCCGACCAGCAGCCGCGGGCCGTACGACGTCTGCTCGACCACGGCCTGTTCGCGCCGCAGTACGCCGGAACAGCCCGGCGGCAGCTGTTCGCCGGTGTGGACCGGGATCGCCGTACCGTCCAGCAGCGGCTGCGGCTCGTCGTACCGGCTGCCGCGGTCCCGGGCCGGCAACGCCTCCCACGGACCGATGCCACTGACCGCCCAGCCGTCCATCGCCGCGGCGTCGAACGGGGGCAGGTCGGTCCGCGCGGCGAGCGGCTCGGCCAGCACCGCGCCGAGTGCCGTGTCGAGGGGCGCCCGGACGACCTCGAGCGGCGCCGCGGCGGCCCGGGCCAGGCGCCTCGCCTCCGGCCAGGGGATCGAGGGCACGTCGGCAGCCTGCCACCGACGCCCCGAGCGGGCGCCGCGGCACGCGGTGCTGTGCGGTGCAAGAAGCCCAGGTCCGCGGTTCACTGGCGCCATGAGCCTGACCGCGTGGACCGACGCCCTGGTCGCCGAACTCGACCTGCCGGCCGGCACCCCGGTCGACCTGCCGCTGCTGCTGGATGCCGCGCGGGATGCCGCGCACGCCGTCGAGCGGCCCGCCGCCCCTGTTACGACGTTCCTCATCGGCCTGGCCGCCGGCCTGGCGATCGCGCGGCAGGGCGACCAGCCGGGCGCGGCGGCGACCGGTGGCCGGCCCGGTAGCGGCGCGGGGATCGACGGCCAGGCGCTCGCGATCGAGGTCGCCCGCTGTACGTCGTTGTGCCAGGACCTCGCCGCCCGCTGGGTGCCGCCCGGCGACTGACGGCAGTGGCGTTCTCGTGCCGGGCTAGCCGCGCCGTACGAAGCCGGCGCGATCGGCGTCGGCCGGGGTGTCGAGGTCCTCGGCGGCCCGCCACCGGTCGGCGACGGTGACCACCGTCGCACCGGCGAGCAGGTCACGCGCCCGGGCCCCCACCGGGTCGCCGATCGCGGCGAGCGCCGCCAGCAGCGCCGGGCGGTGCCACGCGGCCGACAGCGGCTGTACCCGGCCGCCGATATCGAGCACGGCCACCGCCACCCCGGCAGGGCGCCCGGCGCGCAGTGCGGCGAGCAACGCCGGAGCGGCCGCCGCGGCGTACGGCGTATCGCCCGCGGCGACCAGCACCACCGAGGCGCTGCCCACGGCGGCCGCGGCCGCCAGGCCGGCCACCGGCCCGCCGGCAGGCGGGTCCTCGGGCGCCCAGGTGACCGCGGCCTCCAGCGACGCCGGCAGCGGCCGCGGCGGACCGGCCACCGCCACCGAGGCCACGGGCACCGCCTCGATCAGGCCGGCGACGGTGTAGTCCAGCAGTGACCGGTCACCACGGCGCAGCGCGAGCTTGTCGGTGCCCATCCGCCGCGACGCGCCACCGGCCAGCACGATCACGTCGACGCCGGTCACGGGCTCGACGCTAGTCCGCCGTATCGGCCCGCCGCCCGTCTCGACCCGGTGCCGTCTCGACCCGGTGCCCGTCTCGGCCCGGTGCCGCCGGCACCTGGCGTCCCCCGGCCTGCGGGCGGGGCCGAGGCGGGCCGGCACAGGGTTCAATGTCCCCATGCCCAAGACCGTGATGGTGGTCGAGGACGACGCCGACATCCGCCTCGTCCTGCGGACCTTCCTCGAGGACGAGGGTTACCGCGTGCTCGAGGCGCCCACCGGCGAGTCCGCTCTCACCCAGTCGGTCGAGGAGTCACCCGACGTGGTGCTGGTCGACCTGCGGCTGCCCGGGATCCACGGCCTCGACGTGGTCCGTTCGATGCGGGCGACCTCGCACGTACCGATCATCGTGGTCACCGCCCAGACCGACAGTCACGACGTCGTGGCCGGCCTGGAGGCCGGAGCCGACGACTACGTCACAAAACCGTTCGTGGCCAAGGAGTTGTCGGCACGGATTCGCGCCCAGCTGCGCCGCATCGCGCCGCCGGAGGGGGAGCAGGACGGCCCCGAGGTGCTCAGCTGCGGGCCGATCACGGTCCGGCCCGACACCGCGGAGGCGGCCAAGGACGGCGAGCCGTTGGTGTTGTCGCGCACCGAGTTCCGGGTCCTGCAGGAACTCGTGCTGGCTCGCGGCCGGGTGCTGTCCCGCGACGACCTGCTGCGGCGAGTGTGGGGGTACGGCAATGCCGGCGACGGCCGGGTCGTGGACAACCTGGTGTACCGGTTGCGCGCCAAGATCGAGGTCGATCCGGCCGACCCGGCCCATCTGGTGACCGTCCGAGGGTTCGGCTACCGGCTCAAGCCGTGACCGGGCAGGCGGAGTCATGGCGCCGGCGCGCATGACGCTGGGCCTGCGAGCGCGGGTCGCGCTGGCCTTCGGAGTCCTGTCCCTGGTGGTGTCCGTCGTCGTCGCCGGCGCGACGTACGCGTTCGCGCGCTACTACCTGGTGAGCCAGCGGGAGGCGTCGTCGCTGACCCGCGCCCTGGTGGACGGCCGCGCCGTCGAAGCCGCCCTGACCAGTGGCGCCAAACCGGGGACCGCCTTGGAGACCGTGCCGACGGTCGGGTCGTCGCAGGCCCTGCTCAACGTCGACGGCACCTGGTTCAGCCGCGGGGTGGCGGTCTCGCCGGAGGATCTGCCCGGCAGCGTGCTCGGACTGGCGGCGACGTCGGGCGGTTCCTGGCAGCGTTTCGACGTCGGCGGGGCGCCGTACCTCGCGGTCGTGCTGACCGTCGCGGACGGCACGTACGCCGAGGTGTTCCCGCTGCGCGACCTGGACAGCACGCTGACGGCCATCGGCTGGTTGCTCATCGTCGCCGGGCTGGCCGCGCTGATCATCGGCGCCGCGGTCGGCGCGCTGGCAGCACAGCGGCTGTTGCGCCCGCTGCGCGCGCTGGCTGCCGGCGCCCAGCTCATCGCCCGCGGCGACCTCAGTGCCCGGGTCGCCGTCGTACCGGACCCGGACCTGGGCTCGATCGCGGTGGCGTTCAACGAGATGGCCGACGCCGTGCAGTCCCGGATCGCCCGGGAGAGCCGGTTCGCGGCCAACGTCTCGCACGAGTTGCGCTCGCCGCTCACGTCGGTGGTCGGTACCGCCGAACTCCTGCACCGCCGCCGCGACGCCCTGCCGCAACGCGAGGCACGCCTCGTCGTGGCGCTGCACGCCCAGGTCGGGCGGATGTCGCAGACCCTGCTCGACCTGCTGGAACTCAGCCGGATCGGCAACGACGCCCCGGTGCAGGCCGATGCGGTGGATCTGGCCGCCCTGATCCGGGAACTGCTCACCGAACGCAACCTGCCGGTCGAGTTGTTGTCCGGCAGTGCGCCGCTGGTGCGCTCGGACGCCCGCCGTGTGGAGCGGATCATCGGCAACCTGCTGGACAACGCCGTGCGGCACGGCGGTGGACTGCGCCAGGTGACCCTGGCGCTCCTCGACGAGGAGGTCCTGGTGTACGTCGACGACGCGGGTCCCGGTGTCCCCGAAGCGGAACGGGCCGCGATCTTCGAACCGTTCCATCGCGGGCAACTGGCCGCCGGGCCCAGCGGTGCCGGACTGGGACTGGCCCTGGTCCGCGAACAGGCGACCGCGCTGGGCGGCTCGGTCGCGGTGACCACGTCGCCGCAGGGCGGCGCCCGCTTCACCGTCCGGCTGCCTCGGGAGTTGCCATGACGCGAGTGGGCCGGCTGAGCGCAACCCCGGCACACGCGACGGCGGTACGGCGCTGGCGGGCAGTGACCGCGGCGGGTGGCGCCTGCGCCACGGTGCTCGCGGTGGGCGCCCTCGCCGTCCTCGGCGGATGCGGCGTCCCGGTCGAGGGGACGGCTCGACCCCTTCCGGTGGAGGCGGTTTCGGGCTACGTCAGCGGCAGTCCGAACCCCACCGACCCGGTACGCGACGCACTCGCCCGACTGTGGTTCCTGTCCCAGGGCATGCTGGTGGAGACCCGGCGAGCGGTGAACGGACCGCAGGACGTCGGCGACCTGCTCGGCTTACTGGACGCCGGGCCGACCCAGACCGAACAGGCCGCCGGCCTGCGTACCGCGACGGTCGGACCGCTGAGCAACACCCCGCTGGTCTCGGCGCCGAGTTCCACGCCGAGCGCCGAGCCCTCGGCGACGCTCGGGACCCCGACGCTTCCGGCGGCGAGCCAGCCGGCGGTGGCGACGGTCCCGATCGTGGTGCTGCAGGACGGTTTCGGGGAGCTGCCGGCCACCGAGCAGGTGCGGGTGCTGGGCCAGGTCGTCCTGACGCTCACCGACGCCGGGGCGGTCGCGGTGTCGTTCGTCGATCCGCGCGGGCAGTCGCTGGCGGTTCCCTCGCCGGAGGGCCGGCTGGTCGACCGAGCAGCCACCGCAGCCGACTACGAAAGCCTGGTCGGCCGGTCGACCCGCTGAGCAGCGCCGCCCGACAGTTCGTCGGACGCTCGTCCGGCGCGTCGGCCGGTTGTCAGGACCTCGCCGCGGGATGCCACAGCGACAACGAGAATCGGCCGGCCGAGTCCGTCCACCAGCCACCGGGGTCGAATCCGGCGGCCGCGAGTTCGGCGGTCAGCCCCTCCCGCCGGAACTTCGCCGACACCTCGGTACGCAGCTGCTCGCCGCGATCGAACCGCACCCGCAGGTCCAGGTCGCGAATCGTGACGACCTGCGCTACCCGGGAGAGCAACCGCATCTCGATCCACTCCGCCACCGGATCCCAGTGCGCCACATGGTCGAACGACGCGGGGTCGAAGTCGGCGCCGAGCCCGTTGTTCAGGACGTGCAACACGTTGCGGTTGAACGCCGCGGTGACCCCGGCGGCGTCGTCGTAGGCCGGCAGCAGCACGCGCGGCGACTTGACGAGGTCCGCACCGAGCAGGAACGCGTCCCCGTCGCGCAGTTCGCCGCGCAGGTCGGCCAGGAACTGCGCCCGAGGCACCGGTTCCAGGTTCCCGATGGTCCCGCCGAGGAACGCGACGAGTCGGTGGGCACCGGCCGGTACGACGGACAGCTGGTGTTCGAAGTCGGCGACCAGGGCCGTCAGCTGCAACGCCGGATAGTCCCGCGCCAGCCCGTCGGCCGCCTCCCGCAAGGCGGCCTCGCTGACGTCCAGGGCGACGTAGGCGTTCGGATGCAACGCGTCCAGCAGCAGCCGGGTCTTGACCGACGCACCGGAACCGAGCTCCACCAGTGTCGCGGCGCCACTGGCCGCGGCGATGTCGTCGGCGTACGCCACGAGGATCTCCCGTTCGGCGCGCGTCGGGTAGTACTCCGGCAGCACGGTGATCTGTTCGAACAGGTCGCTGCCCGCCTTGTCGTAGAACCACTTGGGCGGCAACGTCTTCGGATCGGCGGTGAGCCCGCGCAGCGCGTCGTTGCGCAGTGCTTTCGCGGCGTAGTCCGGCGGCAGGTGGTCGACCAGGGTGTACGGCGTCATCGGGGCTCGTCCTCTCGCAGGGGCTCGACGGCCACCTCGCCGCCTCGCACCGTCAGCAGTGACCGGTCCGGGACGTCGACCCACCCCGGTTCGTCGTCGTACGGTTCGGATGCCACCACGATCCCTCCCTCGACAGCCCGCCAGCACAGGCTGTTGCCCCACGCGGTCGCCGCGACGGTCGAACCGTCGGTCAGCAGGCCGTTGAACCGGCCACCGCATTCGGCGCTCAGCCGGATCACGATGTCGCCCAAGGCCTGCGGCCCGGGCTGCCCCGCGTCCAGCCGCTCGCGCAGCAGCGCCCACATGAACGCCGCGTCGTTGCCGGCCTCCAGACCGAGTAGCCGGAACGGGTCGATCCAGCCGGCGATGCGCGCCGCGCTCGCCGGCCAGCCGTCGATGAAACCGTTGAGGCTGAACAACCACCGGCTGTGCGCGAAGGGCGCGGCCGCGGCCTGCCCGTGCACCCGGGGGTCGGTCGCCGAGCGGATCGAGCCCAGGAACGCCCGGGAGGTCACCACCCGCGCCAGATCGTGGAACGTCGCGTCCGACCAGATCGGTATGGCGGAGCGGTGACGACCCGGCACCGGGTCTCCCTCGACGTACCACCCGACGCCGGTCCCGTCGGCGTTGACCACGCCGCTGGTCTGCCGGCGCGGCTGGTAGCTCTGCCGCACCAGCGAGTAGTCGGGGTCGACCAGCAGTTCCCCGAGCCGCCGCGGCCGGCCGAGGTAGGCAAGATGACGGCACATCTCAGCCGGTCCCCGCCCTGGTCGCACGATGTGCGCTCGCGTCGCCGGGGCTTGCGTCGCGCGCGGTCCGGTCGACCCCGCCGGCATCACCGGGTCCCGCGTCACGGGCGGTCCGGAAGCCGCTGAAGATCTGCCGCCGGATCGGCAGGTCCCAGTTGCGGAACGTCCCACGGCAAGCGACCGGGTCGGTACCGAAGGAGCCGCCGCGCAGGACCCGGAAGTCGCCGCCGAAGAACACCTTCGAGTACTCGTCGTACGGAAACGCCACGAAACCCGGGTACGGATCGAAACCGCTCGCGGTCCATTCCCAGACGTCGCCGAGCAACTGGTGTACGCCGTACGCCGAGGCACCCGCCGGATAGGCGCCGACCGCGGCCGGCCGCAGGTGCCGCTGACCGAGGTTGGCCCGCGACTCGTCCGGCGGCTGCTCGCCCCACGGGTAGGTCCGCGACGAGCCCGTCGCGGGGTCGTGCCGGGCGGCCTTCTCCCACTCGGCCTCGGTGGGCAGTCGACGGCCGGCCCACCGGGCGTACGCGGCCGCCTCGTGGAAGCACACGTGCAGCACCGGTTCGTCGGGCGGCACCGGCTCGTCGACGCCGAAGCGGCGACGACGCCACCCCGCCGGGTCCGGGTACCAGAACTGCGGCGCGGACAGCCCCTCGGCAAGGCGGTGCGCCCAGCCCACCGCCGTCCACCACCGGGGATCGTCGTAGCCGCCGGCCTCGATGAACCGGGTGTACACCGCATTGGTCACCGGCAGCGTGTCAATCCAGAAGGCGTCGAGCTCAACCCGATGCGCGGGCCGCTCGTTGTCCAGCGCCCACGGGTCGCTCGACGTCCCCATCACGAACGATCCGGCCGGGACGAGCACCTCGGCCGGCACGGCACCGCCGGCCGACGGCGGCGGCTCCGCGGCGTGCAGCACCGGTGCCCCGGCGCGCAGTTGGTGGGTGGCGAGCATCGTCTCGTCGTGCTGCTGTTCGTGCTGCGCCACCATGCCGAGCACGAAGCCGCCGGCCCGCAGCGGTACGCCGGGATCCGGGTCCAGCGCACCGGCGTCGGCCAGCGCCAGCAGGCTCGCCCGGACGCGTTCGGCGTAGTCGCGTGCCTCCGCCGGCCCCATGATCGGCAGCGTCGGCCGGTCCCGGCGCGGATGCCGGAACGCGTCGTACAGGTCGTCGACCTCGGCCGGCACCAGTGCGGGCGCCCCGGCGGCGGTGCGCACCAGCCAGAGTTCCTCCTGGTTGGCGATGTGGGCCAGGTCCCAGACCAGCGGCGACATCAACGGCGAGTGCTGCGCGACGAGGTCGGCGTCGGTGACGGCATCGGTGAGGGCGCGGGTACGTTCACGGGCCCGCTGCAGCGCCGCCAGCCCGGCGAGTAGCTGCGCCGCCGACTCGGTGGCCACCGGTGTGCCGGTCACAGCAGGTCCTCCCCACGAGCGGCGGCGTCGAGCAGATCGTCGGCCGGACAACGTCCCCGTACCGTCCGGGCTTCCAGGAACCCCTCCACCGCGTCGGCGACCGGGTCGTCCCGGCGGCGCCACGAATCAGCGGCCGCGGCCAGCGTCGCGACGGCTGCCTGCCGCAGCCCCGGGTGCCCGGCACCGAACCGGGCAGCCGCCCGCCACTGCGACGCCACCGGCTCACAGGCCGCCTGGGCCACGTCCGCGGCGACCGGGTCGTCGACCAGGGCCGCGATCACCGCGACCGGGACCACCCAGTCGTCGCCGGGCTGGGCGTCGACGTACCGCACCTCGAGGTGGCCGCGGGCCCGCACCGGCGGGAAGAGCGTGCTGAGGTGCAGGGCCAGATCCGCTGCCGTTGGGCCCGGCCGGTCCGGGACCACCCGCTCCCCGCCGTCCAGCCAGTCGGCGAAGGTGGCCCCCGGCGGTGCGTGCCAGCCCCCGGCCTCTCGCCGTACCAGCAGCAGCGGGGCACCGAGCGCGAAGCGAAGGTACGTCGTCGCCAGATCGCCGGCCGGGGCCGGTTCGGCGGTCCGGGCCGGATCGAGGGCGAGCCAGGCGGCCAGCCGCGTGCTGGACCACCCCGTCGGCCGTCCGTCGCGCAACGGCGAGCAGGCGAAGGTGGCGGCCAGGGCGGGCCCGACGGTGTGCAGCAGCTGCCACCGCCGCGCCATGGCGGCGGCCTCGTCCGGGCCCGCCTCCACGTTGACCTGCACCGAAGCGCTGGCGCACATCATCGTTCGGCCGGCCGGCACGGCCAGACCGTCCGGCGACGTCGCAGGGACGTCGCCGAAGCGATCGAAGTACGCCTCCATCGCGTCGTACCGGGGCGTGTGCAGCACCCGCCTGGCGGGTCGGACCGGATCGCATCCCACCCCGACGAGCCGGGTCTGGTGAGACGCCGCTGCCTGTCGCATCCGGTCGAGGTCGGCGCGGGTCGACGCGAGGAGGGCGGGCAGCGAATCGGCCGGGGCTGTGGACAACTCGACCTGGCCGCCGGGTTCGCGGGTGGCCTCGCCGACGGCCACCACCTCGGCCAGCGCGGCGGTGACGGCGGCCAGCCGGCCGGGCGACAGATGCGCCGCGGGCCGGACCGCGTCGACGACGTGGAGCTCGAGCTCGACACCGACCCGTCCGGGCGGCCCGGTCTTGAAGAACGTCCGCGGCGTCCACCGTTCCAGCGCTGCCCGGGTCAGCGGCGCGGCGGGGTCGGCCGGCTGGGTGGCGTCGGCGGTCTCGGTCGCGATCATGTGAGCTCCCCTGTCCTGGCTACGCCGGCCACCGGCACGTCCGGATCGAACGCGCCGGGTCTGATCGTCCTTCGTGTCACGCTGACCTTCGGATGGGGCTGATCTGCTCCGATCCACCGGACACCCTGCAACGGCTGACCGACACGCGCACACCGAACCGACGGAGGACGACGATGACCGACGACGAGCTGACCGTCGACGTCGTGGTGATCGGTGCCGGGCCAGCCGGGGAAGTCGTGGCCGGCCGCTGCGGCGACGGCGGCCTGCAGACGGTGATCGTCGAGCGCGAACTGGTCGGGGGCGAGTGCTCGTACTGGGGTTGCATCCCCAGCAAGACCCTGATCCGGCCCGGCGACGTGCTCGCCGCCGCCCGCCGGGTACCGGGTGCCGCGCAGGCCGTCAACGGCACGCTCGACGTCGCCGCTGCGCTGGCCCGGCGCGACGAGATGACCTCGCACTGGCACGACGACGGCCAACTGCCCTGGCTCGCCGAGCACCACGTGGACCTCGTGCGTGGCGTCGGGCGGCTGACCGGACCCCGCGAGGTCGAGGTCACCGCGGCCGACGACAGCCGACGGCGGCTGGTCGCCCGCCGGGCCGTGGTGGTGGCCACCGGGACCCGCGCGGCGATCCCGCCGATCCCGGGCCTGGCCGAGGCCGAGCCGTGGGACAACCGCACCGCCACCCAGACCTCGACGCTGCCCCGGCGGCTGGTCGCCATCGGCGGCGGAGCTGTCGGCTGCGAACTGGCCCAGGCGTTCGCGCGGATGGGCGTCGCGGTCACGCTGGTCGAAGGCGGCCCCCGTCTGCTCGCCCGCGAGGAGCCGTTCGCCAGCGACCAGGTCGCGGCCGGCCTGACGGCCGACGGCGTCCGGGTGCTGCTGGGTGCGGCGACCACCGGCGTACGGCGGGCCGCCGACGGCGAGGTCACCGTCGACCTGGCCGACGGCACCCGGCTGACCGCCGACGAGATCCTGGTCGCCGCTGGACGGCGGCCGGCCACCGCGGACCTCGGACTGGACACGCTGGACGCCGGGATGCACCCCGGTCACCCCATCGAGGTCGACGACCAGCAGCGCGCCGTGGCGGTGCCCGACGGCTGGCTGTACGCCGTCGGCGACGCCAACGGGCGGGCGCTGCTGACGCACATGGGCAAGTACCAGGCCCGCATCGCCGCCGACGTGATCCTCGGCAAGAACGCCGTGGACCGCGCCAGCCGCAACGTGATCCCCCGCGTCACCTTCACCGACCCGCAGGTGTGCGCCGTGGGGCGTACCGAGGCCCAGGCTCGCGAGGACGGCGTCGCGGTCCGGGTCGTCGAGGTGGCGACCGCCTCGGTCGCCGGCGCCTCGACCGAGGGCGAGGACATCGCGGGCAGCTGCCGGCTGGTCATCGACACCGATCGCGACGTCGTGGTGGGAGCGACGTTCACCGGACCGGCGATGGCCGAACTGCTCCATTCGGCGACCGTGGCCGTCGCCGGCGGCGTACCGCTGGGCACGCTCTGGCACGCGGTCCCGTCGTTCCCGACCGTGAGCGAGGTCTGGCTGAAGCTGCTGGAAGAGGCTGGCCTGTAAGGCCACCGCGGCGGGCCACCCCACCGGCCAGCAGAACGGGCCCGGTGAGATCCTCGCCGGGTGAGCGAGGCGAGCCCGGCGGCGACCCGGCCCGCGGGCGTCCTCGCCGCGATGTGCCTGACCCAGGCCGCGATCCTGCTCGACGTCACGATCGTCAACGTCGCGCTGCCCGATATCCAGCGCGACCTCGGGCTGTCCTCGGGCTCCCTGGTCTGGGTCGTCAGCGCCTACACCCTCGCGCTGGCTGCCCTGGTGCCAGCCAGCGGGACACTGGGCGACCGGTACGGGCGCAAGCGCGTGATGCTGCTCGGGCTCACGGTGTTCGTAACGGCCTCCGCGCTGTGTGCGCTGTCCGGCAACGACATCGCGCTGGTCGCGGCGCGGGCGTTGCAGGGCGTCGGCGGGGCGATGATGGCCGCCCTCACGCTGTCGATCCTGACCTCCGCCTTCCCGCCGCACCGGCGCGCTGCCGCGATCGGGCTGTGGACGGCCACCGCGGGCATCGGGTTCGGCCTCGGCCCGGTCATCGGCGGATTCCTGCTGTCGGTCAGCGGCTGGTCGTCGATCTTCTGGGTCAGCGTGCCCCTCGGCGCGACGGCCTTCCTGCTGACCATGATCTTCGTTGGCGAATCCCGTGACCCGCAGGCCCGACCGCTCGACGTGGTGGGTGCGGTGCTCGTCGGCTCCGGTTTGTTGTTCATCACCTTCGGCCTCACCCAGTCCGGCAACGCCGGCTGGGACAGCCCGTCGGTCGGTGGGTCGCTCGCTGGCGGCGCAGCCCTGCTCGGCCTGTTCGTGCTGTGGGAACGGCGGGTCCGCATTCCGTTGCTGCCGAGGGCGTTGTGGCACGACGTCATGTTCGTCGGCTCGAATCTGGCCTTCGTCCTGCTCTACCTGGCGTTCACCGGGATGTTCCTTTTCATCTCGCTGTACTTCCAGGACGTGCGGGGGTGGTCCGCGCTGGCCACCGGGCTGTCGTGGCTGACGATGAACGCCCCGTTCCTGCTCATCTCACTGCTGATCTCCAAGCTGATCCGGCGTTTCGGCGCACACCGGCTCGTGCTGACCGGCGTCCTGATCGCCGCGGCGGGGATGGCGAGTTTCGCGGTCCTCACGGCCGACGGTTCGGTCGTGCCGGCGTTCGTCGGGTACCTCCTGGTGGGCGTCGGCTTCGGCGCGGCGACACCGGCGCTGTCGGCCGAGGCCATGTCGCGCGTTCCAGCCGACTCGGCCGGCGTCGGCTCGGCCGCCCTGAACTCCGGGCGCCAGATCGGGTCCTCGGTCGGACTGGCACTGCTGGGCGCCGTGGCGGCCACCGTCGCCGGTATCCCGCCCGGCGGCTCGTACCTGGCAGCAGGCACCGGCCCGTTCATCGCCGGCATGCGGGCCGCCATGATCGTCGCGTCCGCCGTCCTGCTGCTCGCCGGGGTCGTGCTCGTGCTCGCCGACCGCGCCGTACGCCGCCGCGCCGCGACCGCCGCGACCCTTTCACAAGCGCTCAAGCGGGAGCATGATGACGATCACCAGGCTGCGGGAGTTCCCCCCGCGGCGCCCTGAACGAAGGAGCGGTGGTCGGGATGACGCAGGTGCAACGCGGCACGGCCTCGACGGCATGGGCGACAGGGCTGCTTCTGTTCGCCGGCCTCTGGATGGTGCTGATCGGCTTCTTCCATGCCGTGCAAGGACTTTCGGCCCTCATCGACGATGAGCGCTACGTCATCGGGACGAGCTACGTCTTCAAGTTCAACCTGTCGACGTGGGGCTGGATCCACCTGGTACTCGGTGTGGTCGTGTTCCTGGTGGGCTTGTGCCTGCTGCTCGGCCAGCGCTGGGCCCGCGCGGCGGCGCTGGTCCTCGTGGTCCTGTCGGCCGTGGCGAACTTCGTCTGGCTGCCGTACGAGCCGGTGTGGGCGATCGTGCTGCTCGCGCTGGACGCCGCCATCATCTGGGCGCTGGCCACGGCCCCGGCCGACTACGGCGACGCCTGAGGCCGACGGCTCTCGGGGCCCGGACGACAGCAGCCCGGGCCCCGACCGGTCGCCGCCAACACGGAAGCCCCAGGTCAGCCGACCTGGGGCTTCTGCTGTGCCCCGCCCAGAACCGCTAGTCGCCTTCGAGCGCGGACGACAGGTGAAGGACGTAGGTCACTTGATACGGGCACGGACTCGCTGCATCAACTCGTCGACCGTCAGCGCCTCGACAACCCCACTCGCCAGCTCGGCGTCTCGTCGCTCCGGCTCCGCCACCTGCTCATCGGTCAGGGTGAAGTCATCCGTGACGGTCTGCTCCAGGTAGTGGAGCAAATCGCGACGCTCCGCGTCGCTGAGCTGGTCGACCGTTGCCTTGAGCGTGGGCGTCACCATGCACCGAGCCTACGCGTCCGGGAATCGGCCGAACCCCAGTCACAGCAGGTCGTCATCACCACGACGACCGCGGCAGCCTGGACCCTGACACGAGTGACACCACTCCGGGGTGTCACTCGTGCGGTCACCCCGGAGTGTCACTGTGCGCGAGGGGGGAGTTGAACCCCCACGCCCTTTCGGGCACACGGACCTGAACCGTGCGCGTCTGCCTATTCCGCCACTCGCGCGCGCCGGAGCAGGCTAGCACCACGATCACCGGGCTCCGGCGCGCGGAACGGGGCCGTACGAGCACCCGCAGCTACCATCACCGGAAGTCCGAGCGGTCGATGACGACGGCCGGCCGTCGCACGCGCTGGAGGTTCTGTGGGGCTCCTCGACCGGTTCGAGCAGCGGCTCGACCGCCTGGTCAACGGCGCCTTCGCCAAGGCCTTCAAGGCCGAGGTGCAGCCGGTCGAGGTCGCCGCGGCACTACAGCGGGAGACCGACGACCGGGCCGCGGTCGTCAGCCGCGGCCGCACCGTCGTGCCCAACGTCTTCGATGTCGACCTGTCCGCCCACGACCACGACCGGCTCGCGGTGTACGCGACGGCGCTGCAGGCCGAGCTGGCCGACATGGTCCGCGAGCACGCCGAGCAGCAGCACTACACGTTCCTGGGCGCGGTGCAGATCGCGCTGAACCGCGACGCGGAGCTGGACACCGGGATCTTCCGGGTCCGCAGTGACGCCCGTGCCGACGTCGTCGGCGCGCCCCAGCCGCGCCCGGCCGATACCCCGCCGCCGGCGATCACCGCGCGGCTGGTCGCCGGCGGGACGGCCCATCCGCTGACCACAGCGGTCACCCGGCTCGGCCGCGGCACGGACACCGACATCCGCGTCGACGACCCGGGGGTGTCCCGTCACCACGCGGAGATCGTGCTGGGCCCCCCGACGGTGATCCGTGATCTGGGCTCGACCAACGGCACGTTCGTCAACGGGCACAAGGTGACCGAGACCGCGCTCATCGACGGTGCCAGCATCCAGCTGGGCTCCACGACCCTGGTGTTCCGGAGCGGTTGAGTCGTGTCCGAGCTCGCGCTCACCCTGCTGCGGCTGGGATTCCTCGCCGCGCTGTGGCTGGCCGTGCTGCTCACGATCGGAGTGCTCCGTCGTGATCTGCGCATGCCTCGGGAGGCCCGGGCCGCCGTGGCGGCCGCCCGGCCGCCGCGTCCGGCGAAACCGCCGCGATCCAAGCGCGGCCGCCCATCGAGCCTGGTCGTCACCGAGGGTCCGTTGACCGGCACGGTCATCCCGCTGGGCGCCGTCGCGGTCACCATCGGCCGCGCCCCGGACTCGACCCTGGTCCTCGACGACGACTACGCCTCCTCCCGCCACGCGCGGCTGTCGGCCGTGGACGGCCAGTGGGTCGTGGAGGACCTCGGCTCGACCAACGGCACGTGGATCGATCGCAGTCGGATCACCGCCCCGACGGTGCTGCCGGTCGACGCCCCCCTGCGGGTGGGGCGTACGACGCTGCAGCTGCGGAAGTAGGCGGCGCGATGACGATGGCGTTGCGGTACGCCGCCCGCTCCGACGTCGGACTGGTCCGGGTCGGCAACGAGGACTCCGGGTACGCCGGACCGCGGCTGCTCGTCGTCGCCGACGGCATGGGCGGGCACGCCGCCGGTGAACTGGCCAGCAGCACCGCCATCGCCACCCTGGCCGAGCTGGACGGCGCGGAGCTGGACGGCGCGGGGCTCGACGGTGAGGGGCTGGCCGGCGACGACGTCCTCACCGCCTTGACCGACGCCATCGACCGGGCGCACGAACGCATCGGCGACGTCATCGCCGCCGAACCGGAGTACGCCGGGATGGGCACGACCGTCACCGCGCTGGCCTGGCAGGGCGAACGGATGGCCATCGTCCACGTCGGCGACTCCCGCGGCTACCTGCTGCGCGACGGTCAGCTGTCCCAGATCACCCGGGACCACAGCTACGTACAGACCCTGGTCGACGCCGGCCGGATCACCCCCGCGGAAGCACTGACCCACCCGCGCCGCTCGCTGCTGATGCGCGCGCTGGACGGCGTCCACGAGGTCGAGCCGGACGTGTCGATGCGCGAGGTGCGCGTCGGCGACCGGTACCTGCTGTGCTCGGACGGCCTGTCCGGAGTGGTCCCCGACGGGGTCATCCGCACGGCGTTGCAGACCGGCGACCCGACCGGCGCGGTGACCCGCCTCGTCGAGCTCGCCCTGGAGGCCGGTGCACCGGACAACGTGACCGTGGTGGTCGCCGACGTCGTCGAGCTCGGCGAGCCGCCCGAGCCGGCTGGACCGTCCGGGCAGCCAGCTGCGGCCGGGGTTGCCTCAGGCAGCGCCCCCAAGCCGGTCGTGGTGGGCGCTGCCGGCGAACCGGGCAACCGGGCCCGGCTGCCCGACCTGGCCTTCCCGCACGACTCCCAGCCGGACCTGCGGCAGGCCGCCCCGACCACCCCACCGATCAAGATCCACCGCGAGCCGGTGGTGGCGGCGATGCCCGGCGCGGACCTGCAGCGTCTCAGCGAGTTGTACGCCGAGGAGAAGGTCGCGCGGGCCCGCCGGCGGCGGGTCCGCTGGCGGCTGGTGGGCGCCATCGCCTTCGTGCTGGTCGTCATCGCCGGGCTCGGTGCCGGGGTCGGCGGCTGGCTGCGGACCCAGTGGTACGTCGGCGAATCCGGCGGCTACGTCGCGGTGTACCAGGGCATTCCCGGGTCACTGCTGGGCGTCTCGTTGTCCTCCGTCGACCTCACCACCACCACGGCGGTGGCGTCGCTGCCGGCCTTCGACCAGGAGCGGGTCCACCGGACCATCCCGGCCAGCGGCACCGACGACGCGCAGCGCATCGCCGCCGAGTT
Source organism: Actinomycetota bacterium (assembly GCA_004297305.1). Lineage (NCBI taxonomy): Bacteria > Bacillati > Actinomycetota > Actinomycetota bacterium. Next base: position 545,037 of record SCTR01000006.1, on the reverse strand, counting down.
GACCGGCCGCGCCGCCGCGTGTGCCACGGCAGCGCCCCCGGTCGGCTGTCCGACCGCGTCGCCGCCGGGCACCGCCCCGGATCCGGCTGCCAGCTCCAGCCCGGCCGCGTTGCCGGCAGGACCGTGAGCGCCCCCGACTCTGCCGCCGCCACCCCGGGTACCGCGGCAGCCGGCAGCCCGCCGCGGCAGGGCACCCGTCGCAACACCGAGCTCGTGCTGCTCGTGGTGGCCTGGGGCATCGGCGTGCTGGCCTACGCCCAGATCAGCTGGGCGACCTCCGACGGGCTGCCCGAGTCGTTCGGCCTTAGCGTCGGGGTCGTGGGCGTGGTGGCCCTGGTGATGCACCTGGTGGTCCGCCGCGCGGCGCCGTACGCCGACCCGATCCTGCTGCCGACCGCGCTGCTGCTCAACGTGCTCGGACTGGCCATGATCTATCGCCTCGACATCGCCGCCTCGCAGCGGGCGGCGGCGAACGGGGCACCGGAACCGACGCCGGACGTCTACGCGCAGCTGACGTGGTTCCTGGTCGGCGCGCTGCTGTTCGTCGCGGTGATCCTGGCGGTCCGCGACCACCGGCGGCTGCAGCGGTTCACCTACACCGCGATGCTGCTGGGGCTGGTCCTCCTGCTGCTGCCGCTCGTCCCGGTGATCGGGACGACGGTCAACGGTGCGCAACTGTGGATCCGGGTGGCCGGTTTCTCCTTCCAACCCGCGGAACTGGCCAAGATCGTGCTGACGGTGTTCTTCGCCGGGTACCTCGTCCGCGCCCGGGACTCCCTCGCGCTGGTCCGCAGCAAGGTCGCCGGTATCGAGTTCCCGCGCGGCCGGGACCTCGGCCCGCTCATCGTGGCGTGGCTGGTGTCGCTGGGCGTCCTGGTGTTCCAGCGGGACCTCGGGACGTCGATCATCTTCTTCGGGCTGTTCGTCTCGCTGCTGTACATCGCCACGCAGCGCCGGTCCTGGCTCATCCTCGGCGCTGTGCTGTTCAGCGCGGGCGCAGCCTTCGCGTACCTGGCCTTCGGCCACGTCCGGCTGCGGGTGCAGGTCTGGCTGGATCCCTTCGCGCAGCAGGCCGACGCCGGCTATCAGATTGTGCAGTCGCTGTTCGGGCTGTCCGGCGGCGGCATCCTCGGCTCCGGCCTGGGACAGGGGTATCCGCAACTCGTGCCGTTCGCCAACACCGACTTCATCGTCGCGGCGTTCGGTGAAGAACTCGGTATCACCGGCCTGTTCGCGATCCTCGTGCTGTACGCGATCCTGGTCGAACGCGGGCTGCGGACCGCGATCGCCTGCCGCGACGCGTTCGGCACGCTGCTGGCGGCCGGCTTGTCGATCGTGTTGGCGCTACAGGTCTTCGTCGTCGTCGGTGGCGTCACCCGGCTCATCCCGCTCACCGGTCTGACCACCCCGTTCCTGTCGTACGGCGGGTCGGCGCTGGTCGCGAACTGGATGATGGTCGCGCTGCTCATCCGGATCTCGCACAGCGCGCGACGACCGGAACCGGTGGCGACGCCGGCCGACGACGAACTCACCACGGTCATGCGGATCCCGTCATGATCCGCTCGGTACGACGACTGTCGCTGCTGCTGGGCGTGCTGCTGGTCGCGCTGCTGGTGAATCTCACGGTGGTGCAGGTGCTGCAGGCGACCGACCTGCGGGCCCGATCGGGCAACCAGCGAGTCCTGCTGGAGGAGTACGACCGCGAACGCGGGCCGATCCTGGTGGGCAACGAACCGGTCGCCCGGTCGGTGGAGACCACCGACAACCTCCGCTACCTGCGCCGCTACCCGGCCGGCCCGATCTACGCCCCGGCCACCGGTTTCTATTCGATCGTCTACGGCGCCACCGGCTTGGAGCGGACCGAGAACGCCGTACTGTCCGGCTCGTCGGACCTGTTCTTCGTCGACCGGCTCGAGCAGTTGTTCGCCGGCCGGCAACCGCAGGGCGGGGCGGTGACGCTGACCCTCGACGCGGCAGCACAGCAGGCCGCCTGGCAGGGGCTGCAGGGCAAACGCGGCGCGGTCGCGGCCATCGATCCGACGACCGGCGCCATCCTGGCGCTGGTCTCGACACCGTCGTTCGACCCGAATGCGCTGTCCTCGCACGACCCGGCAGCGATCCGGGCGGCGTACGACGCGCTGCAGGCCGACCCGGCCCAGCCGATGCTGAACCGGCCGTTGGTGGCGCTGAACCCGCCGGGATCGACGTTCAAGCTGGTCGTGGCGGCAGCGGCCCTGCAATCCGGCCGGTTCACTCCCGACAGTGTGCTGCCGGGGCCGGCGACGTACCCGCTGCCCGGCTCGACCCGGTCGTTGAACAACTGGACCGGCTCGGCATGCGGACCGAACAATCAGGTGACGCTGCGCGAGGCGTTGGCGGTGTCGTGCAACACCGCATTCGCCTGGCTGGGCAATCAGCTCGGCGACGACGCGATCCGCGCGCAGGCACAGGCATTCGGGTTCGACGAGAGTATGGAGGTGCCGCTGCGCGCAGCCGCATCGCGCTTCCCCGCCGACCCCGACGCGGCCCAGACGGCGATGAGTGCGATCGGTCAGTTCGACGTACGGGCCACCGCGCTGCAGATGGCGATGGTCGCCTCGGGCGCAGCGAACAACGGCGTCACCATGAAGCCCTACCTGGTCAAAGAGGTCCGCGGTCCCGACCTCGCGGTGCTGTCCACGGCGAAGCCGGAACAGTTCGCCACGTCGATGACGGCGCAGAACGCGGCGTCGCTGGTCAGCATGATGGTCAGCGTCGTCGACAGCGGCACCGGCAGCAACGCGCGCATCCCCGGCGTCTCGGTCGGCGGCAAGACGGGGACGGCACAGACCGGCAACGACAATCCCGCGGTCGCCTGGTTCGTCGCGTTGGCGCCCAGTACGAACGCCAAGGTCGCGGTCGCCGTGGTGGTCGAGGACGCCGGGGAGACCGAGGTGTCCGGCAACAGACTCGCCGCGCCCATCGCGCGTAGCGTCATCCAGGCCGTCCTGCGGTCGCGAGGGTAGTGACAATGAGGGAGTTCGCGTGAGCGACCACGACACCGGCCAGGCACGGCGGCTCGGCGACCGCTACGAGCTCGGTGAGACCATCGGCCGCGGCGGTATGGCGGAGGTCCACGAGGGTCGGGACCTCCGGCTCGGCCGGCGGGTTGCGGTGAAGATCCTGCGCCCGGACCTCGCGAAGGATCCCGCCTTCCAGCAACGGTTCCGCCGCGAGGCGCAGTCGGCGGCCTCGCTGAACCACCCGAACATCGTCGCGGTCTACGACACTGGCGAGGACGTCCTCGACGGCCCGCAGGCGGTCACCGTGCCGTACATCGTCATGGAGTACGTCGACGGAATGACGTTGCGGCAGTTGCTGCACAGCGGGCGACGGCTCTTGCCCGAACGCGCACTGGAACTGACCGCCGGTGTGCTGGCGGCGCTGGACTACTCCCACCGGCACGGCATCGTGCACCGCGACATCAAGCCGGCCAACGTCATGCTGACCCGCGCCGGCGACGTCAAGGTGATGGACTTCGGTATCGCCCGGGCGCTGGCCGACGTCGGACAGACCATGACCCAGGCGTCGGCGGTGATGGGGACCGCGCAGTACCTGTCGCCGGAACAGGCGCGCGGCGAGGTCGTCGATGCCCGGTCGGACCTCTACTCCACCGGCTGCCTGCTGTACGAGTTGCTCACCGGGCGCCCGCCGTTCACCGGCGACTCGCCGGTTTCCGTGGCGTACCAACACGTCAGCGAGCAGGCAGCGCCTCCCTCGCAGCTCGACGCGGTCATCCCGCCGGCGGTCGACGCGGTGGTGATGCGGGCGCTGTCCAAGAGCGCCGACGACCGCTACCAGACCGCCGCGGAATTCCGGGCCGACGTCGAACGGGCGATTGCCGGGACGCCGGTGACCGCCGGCGTCCCGGTGATCGTCGCCGACCAGACCGCCCGGCTGGCCCCCGTGGCCGGCCCGGTGAACCCCACGGGCGGCGGCGCCGCGGCCGCCCCGGCGCCGCGGTCGCCCTGGGTCTGGGTCGCGGTCACGCTGGCCGCGGTCGCCGTGGCGGTTGCCGCCCTGCTGCTGGGCCGCGCGCTGTTCGCCTCCAACGCGGCCAAGGTGACCGTGCCGGACCTGACCGGCCTCACCACAGCCGAGGCCGAGGTCCAGCTGCGCCAGGTCGGGCTGATCCTCGGCCAGCAGACCCCGGTGGTCTCGGACAAGCTGAAGGACCGGATCATCGCCCAGCAGCCGCAGCGGGGTGAGCAGCTGGAGTCCGGCCAAGCGGTCAGCGTGACCGTCAGCGCCGGCAAGGAACAGGTCAGCGTGCCGAACCTCGTGGGGCTGCAGGATCAGGCGGCCGCCCGCGGCGCCCTGCTGGGCGCGGGGCTGGTGCTCGGCAAGGTGTCCGAGGTCGACAGCGACGAGCCGGAGGGCTTCGTCACCGCGCAGTCGGTGCCGGCCAACCAGAAGGTCGAGGCGGGCTCGGTGGTGGACATCTCGGTGTCTTCCGGCGAGGTCACGGTGCCGGATGTCGTGAACTCGACGCAGGCCCAGGCGATCGCCGACCTCACCAACGCCGGTTTCGTCGTCCCCACCCCGCAGACCAGCCCGTCCACCCGGCCGGCCGGCACCGTCCTGGCGCAGTCGCCCCGCGGCGGCAGCAAGGCCAAGCGCGGCTCCACGGTGACGATCACCGTGGCGGTGGCGCCGCCGCCGTCGTCTCCCCCGGTGTCCCCGAGCCAGTCCGCGTCGGTGTCACCGAGTACGCCGGCAACCGGCTCGCCGGCACCGTCGCCGTGACCGCGCTCGTGTCGGCCGGACCGGCTAGCGACTGACGACCGGGGCGAGGCCCGCCGCGCGCGGCACCGCGTCCGGATCACCGCAGCTGGCGAGCCAGTTCGCCAGCATCCGGTGACCGCCCTGCGTGAGAACCGACTCCGGGTGGAACTGCACCCCCTCCACCGGGAGCTCACGGTGGCGGACGGCCATGATCACGCCGCTGTCGGTGCGGGCGGTGACCTCGAGCACGGCCGGCACGGTCGCGGGGTCGATCGCCAGCGAGTGGTAGCGGGTCGCGGTGAACGGATCCGGCAGTCCCGCGAGCACTCCGGCCCCGTCGTGATGGACCTGCGAGGTCTTGCCGTGCAACAGCTCCGGGGCGCGGTTCACCGTCGCGCCGTACACCGCGCCGATCGCCTGGTGCCCCAGGCAGACACCGAGGATCGGTACGGTGCCGCCCAGGGTCCGGATCAGCTCCATGCACACGCCGGCGTCCTCGGGGGTCCCGGGTCCCGGTGACAGCAGGACGCCGTCGTACCCCCCGGCGACGACATCGGCGGGACCGACCTCGTCGTTGCGGCGTACCTCGACCGTGGCGGCCAACTGCCCGAGGTACTGCACCAGGTTGAACACGAACGAGTCGTAGTTGTCGACGACGAGGATCCGCGTGCTCACCGGTGCATCATGACGCCCGCGGAGTCCACGGTCACATCGGTAAACGGCAACCGGGGCTCCAGCCAGGGGAAGACCCAGCTGAACAGCACCAGCACCACCACGACGAACCCGAGCACGAGCAGCGCGACCTTCAGCGGCCAGGAACCCGGCAGCACTCGCCACAACCAGCCGTACACCCGCTCAGCCTGCCGTGATCGCGGCCGGTGTGCCCTGCGACTTCGGCAGGGTCTGGCTCAGGGTCCCCCACCAGATCCAGCGCTCGTACGACGCCCACCGCGGGTTGCACGTGGTGAGGGTGATCAGCGCGCGGGTCGGCGTCGTGCCGGCGGCCGCGCCGGGCACCGGGTCGACCACCCAGACGTCGGTGGGCTGCACGATCCGGTCCTTGTCCAGCACGTAGACGTACCAGGTGTCCTTGGTCTCGACGATGACCTGATCGCCGTCGCGCAGCCGGTCGATGTCGCGGAACGGTTCCCCGTGGGTGGCGCGGTGCGCCGCCAGCGCGAAGTTGCCGAGCTCCCCCGGCATGGCCGACCTCGGATAGTGCCCGACACCCTCGGCCAGTTGCTCGAGCCCGACACCCTGCAGCACCGGGGCCGCCCAGACCTTGTCGCGCAGCCGTGGCACGTACAGCAGGGCGATCGGGTCGCCGAGCGCCGGTTTGCTGGCCGCCGCGGTGGGCGCCGGCGTGGCTCCGGCCGGCTGCTGCGCCCAGGTCTGCTCCAACGCGGCACGGCCGGCATCCGCGGCCCGAGCGGCCGACACGTTGGTCCACCACAGCTGGTAGACGACCAGCAGCAGCAGGACCACCCCGGCGGTCAGCAGCAGCTCGCCGGTACCCCGGATCAGTCTGCGGACCACCGCCTGCGTCCCACCTTCTGCTGCGCCGTACGCCCGGCCGGCCTCGGCATCGACGCGACGGTACGGGCCCGCGGCGTACGACGCCTCCGGCCACGCCCGAGTTCCGCGGGGGTTCCGGCGGGCCGTCGCGTGGTTACCCTGAGCCCATGCCCGAGTCGCGCATCCGCCGCAAGAAGGCGTCCGCCGTTGCCCTCGACGACAGCCGCAAGCCGGTCCGGGTCGGCTCCGGCCGCTGGGTCGCGCCGACGATGGTCACGTTGTTCGTGGTCGGGCTGGTCTGGATCGTCGTGTGGTACATCGCGCCCGACAACGCCTTGATGCGGCCGCTCACGTTCTGGAACGTCGTGATCGGATTCGTGCTCATCGGCGCCGGGTTCGTCACCGCGACCCGCTGGAAGTAGCGCTCCGCCACCTTCCCTCACCCGTTCGGGTGAACCAGCCCCTACCCGAACGGCGTAGTCACGCCGCTGTGACTCGGCTGAATGACACGGCTGGCATTTCGTCCCCAGCTGGGGATGAACTGTGGACAGGCTGCGGTACGGCGGCCAGCCCGAGCGGGCTGCGCAGGTCCTGCGTCCGCAGCGCCGTGGCCGCGACCAGCGCGAGCAAGATGGCGGCCAGCCCGGCCCACTGGACCACGAGCCGACCCCGGCGGGGGGCGTAGGCAAGGACCGCCGCGACGACGGCACCGGTGACGAGGCCGCCCAGGTGCGCGCGCCAGTCGATCCCGGTCACGATGAAACCGAGCACGAGGTTGATCGCGATGACCGCGATCACCGTCCCGATGTCGTACTGCAGCCGGCGCCCGACCACCGCCAGGGCGCCCATCAGTCCGAAGATCGCCCCACTGGCACCGACGGACACGGTGCGGGGGTCGGAGAACCAGTACGACGCGACCGCGCCGCCCAGGCCCGCCAGCAGATACAGCGCGGCGAAGCGGAGCGAACCGAAGAGCCGCTCCAGCGGCTGGCCGAACAGGTACAGCACGTACATGTTGAACAGGATGTGGAGGAATCCGGTGTGCAGGAACATCGACGCCGGCAACCGCCACCACTCGCCCAGCAGCGCCACCGAGTACGGGTGCAGGCCCGCGGCGTCGTTGGCCGCCGCCTGCCCGCCCACCAGGGTGAGGACGAAGATCACGACGTTGGCCGCGATCAGCAGGAGCGTGACCGGCGTCCCGGTGGCCAGCCGGCCACCGAACCGCCCCTGCGGGGCACGCACCGTCGCCGCGGCGGCACGGACGCACTCCGGGCAGTGCCAGCCGACGGCGGCCTGGGTCATGCAGTCCGGGCAGATCGGCCGCTCACAGCGGGCGCACCGGATCCAGGTCGGCCGGCCAGGATGGCGGTAGCACTCCGGAGCCGGCCCGTCGGCCGGGTTGGCGCCGTACCGCGGTTCGCTCACCACTGCCGCGCAGCCGGCCGGGTCGGGCCGGTCAGCCGGCGACTCGCTCGACGGTGACCGACCCGATCACGACGTCCTCCGTCGGACGGTCGTTGCGCCCGGTCGCCGTGTTTGCGATGGCGTCGACGACCTCACGGCTGGGCGCGTCGGCGACCTCGCCGAAGATGGTGTGCCGCCGGTTCAGATGCGGCGTCGGTCCCACGGTGATGAAGAACTGCGAACCGTTGGTCCCCGGGCCGGCGTTGGCCATCGCCAGCAGGTACGGCCGGTCGAAGACGAGTTCGGGGTGGAACTCGTCGCCGAAGGTGTAGCCGGGGCCGCCGAAGCCCTGGCCCAGTGGGTCGCCGCCCTGGATCATGAACCCCGCGATGACGCGGTGGAAGATCACCCCGTCGTACAGCGGCGCCGTCGTGGTCTCCTTCGTCGCCGGGTGGGTCCATTCCTGGGTGCCCTCGGCCAGGCCGACGAAGTTGCGCACCGTCTTGGGCGCGTGATCGGGGAACAGCTGCAGCCGGATGTCGCCGCGGTTGGTGTGCAGGGTCGCGAAAAGGGAGTCAGCCACGACCGGGATCCTGTCACGGACCCCGGCCCGGGGTGGAGGCGAGGGGACTCGAACCCCTAACCCCCGCCTTGCAAAGGCGGTGCTCTGCCAGTTGAGCTACGCCCCCGGGCACGGTGGGATCCCGGGCCGTCACCGACCCGGGATCAGCTGGTGCTGCTGGGAGCCCAGCGCGCGGTACCCCGTGCAGCCAGGCCGCGGACGACGGGTTGCGGACCACCGGGCTGCGGACAGCTGGGCCGCCGACGATCAGGCTGCGGCCGACCGGGCCGCGTCAGCAGGCCAGGGCGTTTCAGCGCAGGTCGGGCTCCGTGGTCGCCTCGGTCCACAGGTCCTGCTCGGCCTTGGAGCGCGTGACGACCTTGTACACCAGGAAGCCGACACCAGCGAGGATCAGCAGGAGCAGGAGCTTCTTCACGTCGCTCATTCCTTCCCTTGCCCATGGAGGACGACAGCCGTCGTGGCGACGGCGTCCCGCGGTCAGTCTGGCGTCGATCGACCGGTTCGTGGGCCTAAGTGGACTTGAACCACTGACCTCTTCCTTATCAGGGAAGCGCTCTAACCGTCTGAGCTATAGGCCCCGGAGTGCCGGGCAAGGGTACCGGACCGCCTACGACTCCTCGGAGAGCGTGACCTCCAGGCCGCCGGTGATACCGACGCTGAGGTTGTAGAGGAAGGCGAACAGGGTCGCGAGCGCCGCGACGAGCACGACCTCCATCGCGGCCATGACCAACGAGATCCCCATGACCCGGTCGAACGACAGGGCACCGGCGATGTCGAAACTGACCGAACCCGACCCGACGACGTCGTTGACGGACTGCGTGATCGACCGGAAGACGCCGGTGACGTCCAGCACCCACCAGAGCACCGCCGTGGCGATCAACAGCACGATCGCGACGGCCAGCGCGGTCATGAAGGCCACCTTCATGACCGTCCACGGGTCGATTCGGGTGATGTAGAGCCGCGCCCGCCGGGCACCGGGGGCGCGAGGCGCTGCCCGCACCGCCACCGCGGGAGCCGAACCGGCGACTCCCGGGTACGGCGCTGGCTGGGCCGGCTGACCGGACGGCGGGGCTGGCTGACCGGACGGCGGGGCTGGCTGGCCGGGCGGCGACTGCCGCGGCACCGGCTGTGCCCGGGCCGACTGCGCCGCGGCCGACGGTCGCGCCGGGGCCGACTGTGGTCGGGCCCGCTGTGGAGAGGCCTGCTGCGGGGGCGCCGGCTGTGAGGTCGCTGGTGCTGCGGCCGCCGGCTGGGGCGTGGACGCAGGTGGCGCGGCGACTGCCGGCCCCGGAGTCGGGTTCACCGGCGGAACGGACCCCGGCCGCGGGGTCGCGGGGTTACGGACAGCTGCCGGCGAGGCGGCCGGCCGCGGCGCCGGACCCGGCCGGCCGACCGCACGGTCAGGCGGCGTACCGGCGCCCACCGGAGTGGACGGGCGGGCGGCGTCCGAGCGGGCCGGCTCGGCGTCGTCCGGCTCGCCGGCACGGCCAGGGGGCGTGGGTCCGGAGGTACGCGTATCCGACATACGCCTGCCTCCTCCCCTTGCCTCGTCCGGCCGTGCCTCGTCCGGTCAACGATGGGTCGTGCCCTGCCGGTGCCCGGCGTAAGCCGGGCACGCGGCGACAGGGCTATCCCCCATCATCGCCCGTACGACCCGCCGAGGCGCCCGCACCGCCACTCGGCGCGTCGCCGGCCGTGGCCGCGTCGTCCGGGACAACGTTCTCGGGGGCAGCGTCGTCCGTGGTCGCGACGTCCGGGACAGCGTCGTCGGGGGCCGCGTCGTCCGCGGACACGTCGTCTGCTGCCGAGTCGTCGAGGTCGGTGTCGTCGAGGTCGTCCTCGCGTTCGGCGGCCCGGGCGACCGCGACGATCGACTCGGCTGGTCCCAGGTCCATCAGCGAGACGCCCATCGTGTCCCGCGACGTCGCCCGGACCTCGGCCACCCGAGTCCGGATCACCACTCCGTTCGACGCGATCGCGTACAACTCGTCCTCGGCGTCACAGACCCGCGCCCCGACCAGGGACCCGCGATCGGCCACGAGCCTCATCGCGCGCACCCCGAGGATGCCGCGGCCCTTGGCCGTCCACTCCGCCACCGGCGTCCGCTTCGCGAAGCCCCCGTCGGTCACCGTCACCACGAACGCGTCCGGCCGGACCACCTCCATGGACAGCAGCGAATCCTCGCCGCGGAACCGCATCCCGGTGACCCCGCTGGTCGCCCGGCCCATCGGGCGCAACTGGGTATCGTCCGCGGTGAAGCGGGCCGACATTCCCTTGCGGGACACCAGCAACAGGTCGTCAGTGTCGTTCACCAGCTGCGCGGAGATCAACTCGTCGCCGTCGCGCAGATTGATCGCGATGATGCCGCCGCTGCGGTTGCTGTCGAACTCCTCGAGCCGGGTCTTCTTCACCGCGCCGTGCCGCGTCGCGAGCACCAGGTACGGCGCCTGCTGATAGTCGCGCAGGTCCAGGACCTGCGCGACCTGTTCTCCGGCACCGAATGCCAGCAGGTTGGCCACGTGCTGCCCGCGGGCGTCACGTCCGGCGTCGGGAAGCTCGTACGCCTTCGCCCGGTAGACCCGCCCGGCGTTGGTGAAGAACAGCAGCCAGTGATGGGTCGTGGTGACGAAGAAGTGCTCGACGACGTCGTCCTCGCGCAGGGCCGCGCCTCGCACCCCCTTCCCGCCGCGACGTTGCGCCCGGTAGAGATCGGTGCGAGTGCGCTTGGCATAACCGGTCCGCGTCAAGGTGACGACGACGTCCTCTTCGGCGATGAGGTCCTCGTTGGTCACCTCGCCGTCCCAGGGCACGATCCGGGTGGCGCGCTCGTCGCCGTACCGGTCGACCAGTTCGGCCAGTTCCTCGCCGACGATCGCGCGCTGCCGCAGCTCACTGCCGAGGATGTCCTCGAGGTCGGCGATGAGCGCGGTGAGTTCGGTGAACTCGTCGATGATCTTCTGCCGCTCGAGGGCGGCCAGCCGGCGCAGCTGCATGTCCAGGATCGCCGTGGCCTGCAGGTCGTCGATGTCCAGCAGCGACACAAGACCGGCCCGCGCGTCCTCCACGGTGGCACTGGCCCGGATCAACGCGATCACGGCGTCCAGCGCGTCCAGCGCCTTGAGGTAGCCGCGCAGGATGTGCGCGCGTTCCTGAGCCTTCCGCAGCCGGAACCGGGTGCGCCGCACGATGACGTCGATCTGGTGGCTCACCCAGTGACGGACGAAGGCGTCCAGCGTGAGCGTGCGCGGGACACCGTCGACCAGGGCCAACATGTTGGCCCCGAACGTGTCCTGCAGCTGGGTGTGCTTGTAGAGATTGTTCAGGACGACTTTGGCGACGGCGTCCCGCTTCAGCACGATGACCAGCCGCTGGCCCAGCCGTTCGTTGCCCTCGTCGCGGACGTCGGCGATACCGGCGATCCGCCCGTCCTTGACCAGATCGGCGATCTTCAGGGCGAGATTGTCGGGGTTGACCTGGTACGGCAGTTCGGTGACCACCAGGCAGGTCCGGTTGTTGATCTCCTCGACCTCGACGACGGCGCGCATCGTGATCGAGCCGCGGCCGGTCCGGTAGGCGTCCTCGATGCCGCGACGGCCGACGATCAGGCCGCGGGTGGGGAAATCCGGGCCGCTGATGCGTTCCAGCAGGGCTTCGAGGAGTTCTGACGGCGAGGCAGTGGGGTTCTCCAGGTACCACTGCACGCCGGCGGCAACCTCGCGCAGGTTGTGCGGCGGGATGTTCGTCGCCATCCCGACCGCGATACCGGAACTGCCGTTGACCAGCAGGTTGGGGAAGCGACTGGGCAGCACCTGGGGTTCCTGTGCCCGGCCGTCGTAGTTCGGCGAGAAATCGACCGTCTCCTGGTCGATGTCGCGCATCATCTCCATCGCCAGCGGTGCCAGCCGGCACTCGGTGTACCGCATGGCCGCGGCCGGATCGTTCCCCGGAGAACCGAAGTTGCCGTTGCCGTCCACCAGCGGGTAGCGCAGCGACCAGGTCTGGGCGAGCCGCACCAGAGCGTCGTAGATCGCGCTGTCGCCGTGCGGGTGGTACTGCCCCATCACGTCGCCGACGACCCGGGAACACTTGGAGTAGCCGCGATCGGGCCGGTAGCCGCCGTCGTACATCGCGTACAGCACCCGGCGGTGCACCGGCTTCAGCCCGTCGCGGACGTCAGGCAGCGCCCGGCCCACGATGACACTCATCGCGTAGTCCATGTAGGAGCGCTGCATCTCGACCTGCAGGTCGACCGGTTCGACCCGGCCGCCCTCGCCGGTCCCCGCCGCGATGCTGGTCTCGATATCGTCGGGCACGGAAGTCCTTCCGTCGTACGGCGTTGCGCCTCGGGGCGCCCACCGATCGGGTGCGGTCAGATGTCGAGGAAACGCACGTCGCGTGCGTTGCGCTGGATGAACGATCGGCGGCTTTCGACGTCCTCACCCATGAGGACGCTGAACATCTCGTCGGCCTGGGCGGCGTCGTCCAGCGTCACCTGCAGCAGCACGCGGTGATCGGGATCCATCGTGGTGTCCCACAGTTCCTTCGCCGGCATCTCCCCCAGCCCCTTGAAGCGCTGGATGCCGTCCTCCTTGGGAAGTTTCCGGCCGGCCTGCTGGCCCGCGGCGATGAAACCGTCACGCTCCCGGTCGGAGTAGGCGTACTGCACCGGGACGGACCGGCCACCCGCCCATTTGATCTTGTACAGCGGCGGCTGCGCCAAGTACACGTGGCCGGCTTCGACCAGCGGCCGCATGAAGCGGAACAACAACGTCAGCAACAGCGTCCGGATGTGCTGGCCGTCGACGTCCGCGTCGGCCATCAGGACGATCTTGTGATAGCGGAGTTTGGCGACGTCGAAGTCGTCGTGAATACCGGTGCCGAGCGCGGTGATCAGCGCTTGCACCTCGTTGTTCTGCAGCACCCGGTCGATCCGGGCCTTCTCGACGTTGAGGATCTTGCCGCGGATGGGCAGGATCGCCTGGAACCGCGAGTCGCGGCCGCCCTTGGCCGACCCGCCGGCCGAGTCTCCCTCGACGATGTAGAGCTCGCATTCGGCCGGATTCGTGGACTGACAGTCGGAGAGTTTGCCGGGCAGGCCGCCGGACTCCAGCAGGCCCTTGCGGCCGCGCGCCAGGTCGCGAGCCTTCCGGGCTGCCAGCCGAGCGGAGGCGGCAGCAACAGCCTTGCGCGCAATGTCGCGGCCTTCACCCGGATTCATCTCGAACCAGGCGCCCAGCTGGTCGTTGACCAGCTTCTGGACGAAGGTCTTGGCCTCGGTGTTGCCGAGTTTCGTCTTGGTCTGACCCTCGAACTGGGGTTCGGCCAGTTTCACCGACACGATCGCGGTCAGCCCTTCGCGGACGTCCTCGCCGGTGAGGTTGGTGTCCTTCTCCTTGAGCACCCCCCACTCGCGGGCGAACTTGTTCACCAGGCCGGTGAGTCCGGCCCGGAAGCCCTCTTCGTGGGTACCGCCCTCGGTCGTGTTGATGGTGTTCGCGAAGGTGTACACCGATTCGGCGAAACCGCTGTTCCACTGCAGCGCGACCTCGGCCGAGATCCGCCGGTCGTCGTCCTCGCTGCCGAAGGCGATGACGCTCGGGTGGGCCGCACCCTTGCTGGCGTTGAGGTACGTCACGAAGTCGGAGATGCCGCCGTCGTAGTGGTAGGTCACGGTGTGCGGCGCACCGCTGTCGTCCACGGTGCTCGGCGCCGCGACAGCGAGGTCCGCGTCGGCCTCGGCCGCCGCGACGCGCTCGTCGGTCAGCACGATCGTGAGGCCGCGGTTGAGGAAGGCCATCTCCTGGAACCGCCGTGACAGCGTCTCGGTGTCGAAATGGGTCGTCTCGAAGATCGTCTCGTCCGGCCAGAAGGTCTGCGTCGTCCCGGTGGTCGTCGCCGGCTCCCCCTGCGCGAGTGGGGCTCGCGGTACACCGCGGTCGTAGGTCTGCCGCCAGACGTGGCCGGCGCGGCGTACCTCGGTCTCCACGCGGGAGGACAGCGCATTGACCACCGAGATGCCGACGCCGTGCAGGCCGCCGGACACCGAGTAGCCGCCGCCGCCGAACTTGCCACCGGCGTGCAGCACCGTCATCACGACTTCGACCGCGGACCGCTTCTCGACCGGATGCTCGTCCACCGGGATCCCCCGGCCGTTGTCGACCACCCGAACGCCGCCGTCGCGCAGCAGCGTCACCGTGATCGTGTCGCAGTAGCCGGCCAGTGCCTCGTCGACGGCGTTGTCGACGACCTCGTAGACCAGGTGGTGCAGTCCCCGCTCGCCGGTCGAGCCGATGTACATGCCGGGGCGCTTGCGCACCGCGTCGAGCCCTTCGAGCACGGTGATCGCGCTGGCGTCATACGACACGGGCGAGGCGCCTCCTCAAGATCGGAACGAGCACAGGACGTGCCGTCGACGACAGCCGAGCCGGACAGCCCCCGTGCGTGCCGGAGGCCGCCTCACCAGCGCGGGGCGGGAAGCGGCCTCGAACGTCGACATCCTACCGTGATCTGAGCTCGCCGATGGCCCCTGGCGCGCCCTGGGGACGCCCAGGACGGCCGAATCGGCTGACGGCGTACTCCCCCTCGCGGCCCCGGATCCGTAGCGCGGCTCCGGGCCGATGACGAGATCGCCGATCCCGCCATGGCCTCACGACTCCTGGCCGCGGTCTCAGTGATGCGGCCGGACACCACCAGGCTCAGCCGTAGGTGTCCCGCGGCCCGCGGCCCGGTACCCGCCAGGCGCCGCCCGTCCGCGGCGCCGCCGGCCCCACGATCGTCACCTGGCCGACGACCCCGCGACCGAGTTCGGCATCCAGTCGCTCCCGCAGGACCGGCAAGAGCAGTCGCAGGTGCGTCGCCCAGGTCGTGGAGTCCGCCCGCAGCACCAGCCGCCCGCCCCGCGGTCGCCCGGTCGGCTGCGGTCGCTCGCTCGGCTGTGACGAAGCCTCCGACTGCGGCGAACCCCCCGCCTGAGACGGACGGCCGGGCTGCGCATCGTCGAGCTCGAACGACTCAGGGACGACGTGGGCGGCCACGTCGGGACCGACGATGTCCGCCCAGCGCCCGGTCAGCCCGCCCACGGCCGCCGGGCCCTGCCAGCCGCGTTCCTGCAGCAGCCGGTCCACCGAGCGGCCGATCGGCTGTGGGTCGCGTTCGTCCGGACCGGCGCCACTGCGCAGCTGCTGCCCACGTGCGTCCGGGCGCTGCCGGACGGACTGGCCGGTGGCCGGGCGTGCCACGGCGCCCGCTGCCCGGCGTTGCGCATCGGCGCGAGCCCGGTCCAGCGAGGCGCGGGCCAGGTCGATCCCGTCGAGCGCTTCCGGTGGGTCGTCGGGCCGGACTGCGGCAGGGGTCTGCGCGGACTGGTCAGGCACGGCTCACGCTCGCCCCGGCCACCTCGTAGCGCGCTCCCGTCAGCACCTCGGGCACGTCCGCGGCGACCGCCGCGGTGACCAGGACCTGGCCCGCTCCGGCGGCGACCTCGGCCAGCGCCGTACGCCGGCCGGCGTCGAGTTCGGCGAACACGTCGTCGAGGATCAGCACCGGCTCGGCATCGGGATCGTCGTCGCCGCGGAGCACGTCGTACGACGCCAGCCGCAGCGCCAATGCCAGCGACCACGACTCACCGTGACTGGCGTAACCCTTGGCGGCCAGTTCGCCGATGCCCAGCGCGAGGTCGTCTCGTTGCGGTCCGACGAGCGTGACACCGCGATCGAGTTCGTCGCGACGCCGACGAGCGACGGCCTCCAGCAGGGCGGCACGCCACTGCTGTCGATCTGCGGACGGCGGAGCCGACTCGGCCAACGAGCTCACGTAGGTCAGTGTCGCGGGTCCGGCGCCGGTCGACACCCGGTCGTAGGCGGTGGCGACGGGTCCGGCGAGAGCCTCGACGAGGCTCAGCCGCGCCGCAATCAACTCGGCACCGAGGTCGGCCAGTTGGTCGTCCCAGACGCTCAACGTCCGCTCGACGTCGGCCGTCGCCGCCCGGCGAGCCGCTTGGGCGCTGCGCAGCAACGCATTGCGCTGGCGCAGCACCCGGTCAAGATCGGAGCGCACGCCGGCGTAGCGCGGGTTGCGGGCGACGAGGAGGTCGTCGAGGAACACCCGCCGTTGCGCCGGGTCGCCGCGGACGAGGGCGAGATCCTCCGGCGCGAAGACGACCGTCCGCAGCAGCCCCAGGATCTCCCGGGGCCGCGGGACCGGTGCCCGGTTGACCTGGGCCCGGTTGGCCCGGCCCGGGTTGATCTCCAGCTCGACCAAGGTACGGCGGTCGCCCCGGGCCACCTCGGTCCGCACGATCGCCCGTGTCGCGCCCGCGCGGACCAACGGGGCATCGGTGGCCACCCGGTGACTGCCGAGGGTGGCGACGTACGCGATCGCCTCGACCAGGTTCGTCTTGCCCTGGCCGTTGCGACCGACGAACGAGGTGACTCCGCTATCCAGCGCGAGGTCGACCTGCGGATAGCTGCGGAAGTCCGTCAGTGACAGGCGGCGGACTTCCACGTCAGCCGGTGAGCCGCACCGGCATCAGCAGGTATCGGTACGCCGTCGACACCTGGCCACCGGCCTCCGCAAGGCCGGTGAGCACGGCCGGACGCGCCGACGAGGTGAACGCCAGCCGGGTGACCGGCGCCTCGACCGCTCCCAGGCCGTCGAGCAGGTACTGCGGGTTGAACGAGATCTCGATCGGGTCGCCCTCGACCTGGCACTCCAGGACCTCGGTCGCCTGGGCCTCGTCGCCGGTCCCAGCGCGCAGCACGAGCTCGTCCGCGGCGAACGACAGCCGGACCGGGGTGTTGCGTTCGGCGACCAGAGCCACGCGCTTCACCGCGTCGACCAGCGGACCAGTGTCGACGCTGGCGACCGTCGCCGATTCCGTCGGCAGCAGCGAGCGGTACTTCGGGAACTCGCCGTCCAGCAGCCGGGTGGTCGTCCGGCGGGACACGCCCTCGAAACCCATCAGCCCTTCTCCGCCGCCAGACGCGGACAGGGCGAGCAGCACTTCGTCGGCTCCGGCCAACGCCTTCGCCGTCTCCGCCAGGGTGCGGGCCGGCACCAGCGCCGCGGTCTGCAGGCCACCGGTCTGCGGCGACCAGGCGAACTCCCGGACGGCCAGGCGGTAGCGATCCGTCGCAGCGAGGGTCACCAGGTCGCCGTCGATCTCCACCCGAATCCCGGTCAGCGTCGGGAGGGTGTCGTCACGACCGGCGGCGATGGCCACCTGGGCGACAGCACCCGCCAGGACCGCGCCGGGGACCGACCCGGATGCCGACGGCATCGCCGGCAGGGACGGATAGTCCTCGACCGGCAGGGTCGGCAGCGTGAAAGCAGCCCGACCACACCGCAGCGAGACCCGGCTACCTTCCAGATCGACCTGCACCGGGGCGGCCGGCAGCGCCCGGGCGATGTCGGCCAGCAGCCGGCCGGACACCAACGTCCGGCCCGGGTCATCCACCTGAGCAGCGATGGCGACGCGCGCGGACACCTCGTAGTCGAACGTCGACAGCGTCAGACCGGGCTCCGGTCCGTCCCCGACCTCGAGCAACAGCCCGGCCAGCATCGGCATCGACGGTCGACTGGGAAGCGTCCGGGCAACCCACGCCACGGCGTCGGCGAGCACGTCGCGCTCGACGCGGAACTTCACGGGTCCTCCAGGGCTGATCGGGCTCAGCGCATCCTGTCAGGACGCGCTGACGGGTGGTACCGGGCGGGCCGACAAGGTCGTGCTCGACCATCCCGAGCCCGTTCGTCGGACGCGGTGTCAGGACGGGGTTCCCGCCGCTGCGCTGTCGGCCGGCGTCCCTGTCGGCGGCGCCGCGGAATGTCGGGGCTATCCCCAGGTTTGGCCGCGGTTGGTGATGGGGATCAATCGACCGACTGATGTCTGTCGTGGTCGTCATCGGTGCGGTGGACAGTGGGGACAACCTGGATCGGTGCTGGTCAGCTGGCGTGTCGTCGCCCCCAAGGGTTGTGGCCGAGCGAGTACGTCGTGGGGATGGGCGACGGCGGCGGTGGACCGTCGCCGGGTCGTTGCGAGGACTTGTCGTGTCGTCCCGGCCCCGTCCCCGGTCCATCCCCAAGCTCATCCCCAGGGTGTGAACAGATGGACCTGCGGGTCAGGAGGCACGAGCTTGAAGCTTGATGCGGCTGGTGAGCTCGGCGACCTGGTTGTACAGCGTGCGCCGCTCACTGAGTAGCTGACGGATCTTGCGGTCCGCATGCATCACCGTCGTGTGATCCCGGCCGCCGAACGCCTGCCCGATCTTCGGCAGGGAGAGCTCGGTCAGCTCACGACACAGATACATGGCGATCTGCCGGGCGTTGACCAGCACCCGTGACCGGGACGAGCCGCAGAGGTCGTCGATGGTGATGCTGAAGAACTTCGCCGTCTCGGTCATGATCAACGCGGCGGTGATCTCGGGCCCCGCGTCGCTGGGGATGAGGTCCTTGAGGACCACCTCGGCCAGGGCAAGATCGACCGGCTGCCGGTTCAGCGACGCGAACGCCGTGACGCGGATGAGCGCACCTTCGAGTTCGCGGATGTTCGTGGAGATCTTCGAGGCGATGTACTCCAGGACATCGGCGGGAGCGGTCAGGCGTTCCTGCTGACTCTTCTTTCGCAGGATCGCGATGCGCGTCTCGAGGTCGGGCGGTTGGACGTCGGTGATGAGGCCCCACTCGAAACGGGACCGCATACGGTCCTCGAAATCCTGCAACTGCTTGGGGGGCAGGTCGGAAGTGATGACGATCTGCTTGTTGGCGTTGTGCAGGGTGTTGAACGTGTGGAAGAACTCCTCCTGCGTCTGCACCTTGCCGGACAGGAACTGGATGTCGTCGACGAGCAGGACGTCGACGTCGCGGTAGCGCCGCTGGAACGTCGCGGCCTTGTCGTCCCGGATCGAGTTGATGAACTCGTTGGTGAATTCCTCGGAACTGACGTACCGGACTCGCTGGCCCTTGTAGAACGTCCGGCTGTAGTGCCCGATGGCGTGCAGGAGATGGGTCTTGCCCAGTCCTGATTCGCCGTAGACGAACAGCGGGTTGTACGCCTTCGCCGGCGCCTCGGCCACCGCGATCGCCGCGGCGTGCGCGAACCGGTTGCTGGAACCGATGACGAAGGTGTCGAACGTGTACTTCGGGTTGAGCCGGCCCTCCTCGGTCCGGATCGCGGCGACGCGCTCCCCCGGCCGGCCGTGTCCGTCGCGCTGCGCGCCGTCAGGCCCGGCGGGCGGTCCGACCCGCCGCTCGGTCAACGGCGCCACGGCGTACCTGGCTGCCAGAGCCGGCTCGGCGACACCGGCGAGGGCCTCGTCCCGGTGGCCTGCCCGCAGGTCCAGGCTGGGCTCGGTGGCGTCATCGGCGGCGTACGTCGCGTCCGCGAGCGCGTCGGTCGCCTCGTCGTCCAGATCGGGCGCGATCGAGGGGTCGACGGTGATGCCGAGCTTGACCGGGCGCCCGAGGGCCTCGGACAGCGCCCCGGTGAGCAGCGGCTTGAGGCGCGTCTCCAGCACGTCCCGGGTGAAGGTGTTGGGCGCGGCGACCAGAGCGGTGTCCTCGACCAGACCCAGTGGCCGGGTGAGCGAGACGAAAGCGCGGACCTGTGGCGAGATCGCCGCGTCGGCCGCTGCCAGGGCTGCGGCCCACAACCGGTCGAGGTCGACCGCCTGATCGAGATGCTCGTCCACGTCGATCCTCCCCTCGACCTTCATCCACATACACGTCCACAGGATGTGGACCGGGCTCCACGGCAGATGCCGGCCAACCGCATCGTGCGGCAGCGGCGCTCGACTCGCGCGACCCGGGGAGGACCGCCGCAGCGGTAGGTCGTGCGACGACTCCGCGGACCCTAGTGAGCGCTGATGGGGGCCAGCAACCGGTTGTCCACAACCCGCGAGCGGGAGGTGGCCTGGCGACGGCGTGTCGGCGTCCCGGTGCTGTTGCCCTGGCGGGACGCCGCTGGCCCGAGTTTGACCGCGTCCGGCGGCGTTCCGTACCGTGGGCCGGCCCGCGGGCGCTCGGGGCCGTCCCCGGCCGCCGCTCGCGGCCACGGTCACCGCCCCAGGAGTATCGGTCACCGCCCCAGGAGTATCCCGATGAAGCGCACGTTCCAGCCGAACAACCGTCGTCGCGCGAAGACGCACGGTTTCCGCCTGCGCATGCGCACCCGCGCCGGCCGCGCCATCGTGTCCGCTCGACGGGGCAAGGGCCGCGACCGCCTGTCGGCCTGAGCTGGCCCGATCAGCGCGGCTCCGTCCGTGATCCCCGCCCGGTCCCGTCTGCGGCGATCGGTGGACTTCGCCGAGGTGGTACGCCGCGGCCGCCGTGCCGGCCGCCGCACGCTGGTCGTTCACCTTCTCGAGCCGGCATCGCTGCAACCCGTCTCGCCCCAGGGCGGGTCCCTCGACGCGCCGTCAGCCGCGCGGCCCGGAAGCACACCGTCTCGGCCGACGTCGCCGCCGCAGTTCGGCTTCACCGTGGGCCGGTCGGTGGGCGGGTCGGTGGTGCGTCACCGGGTGCAGCGCCGACTGCGGGCGTTGGCCGCCGAAGCGCTCCCCACCATCCCGCCCGGCGTCAGGCTCGTCATCCGGGCGCTGCCCCCGGCGGCGACAGCCACCTCGCGTGACCTCGGCTCGGATCTGGCCGCGTCGCTGCAACGACTTCTCGGCCGGTCGGACCCAGCCGGTCGCGCGGCCGTCCCGCTACCGGCTGTGCCGTCGGGCGAATGACCGGAGAATGACGTCGTGTCGTTCCGCACCAGCGTCTGGCACGTCGGGCGGGGTGTCGGCGCGTTCGCCGGCGCCACGATCGGGCGCGCTGTCACCGCCGTGCTCGTCGGCCTGATCCGGCTCTATCGACTCGTGCTGTCCCCTCTGCTGGGTGCCCGCTGCCGCTGGTACCCGTCGTGCTCGGCGTACGCTCTGGGGGCGCTGACGACGCACGGAGCGGTGAAGGGTTCGCTGCTGGCCGGTTGGCGGCTGTGCCGGTGCCATCCGTGGACGCCAGGTGGTCTGGACCCCGTTCCGCCGCGCGGCCGCTGGCGAGCCGACATCGAGCCGGACGGGCGGCCGCGACATCGGCCGCCGGGTGACGGGCACTCAGGCGGGTGCGCGACGATGTCCCGTACGACAGCCACGACGGCTGGCTCCGCTCCGGCGACGGCCACCCGACCGCCCACCCGGACGACAGCCGACGACCAGCCGGTCCCGGCCACCGAAGAGCACGAGTAGCAGGAGCGCGCAGTGTTCATCCTCGACTGGTTGCGCACAGGAGTCTCGTGGATCCTGGTGCAGTTCCACCAGGTGTTCGGCGCGATCTTCGGCGACTCGAGTGGCTGGGCGTGGGTGCTGTCCATCGTCGGGCTCGTCGTCGTCATCCGGATCCTGCTGATCCCGCTGTTCGTGAAGCAGATCAAGGCCCAGCGGAACCTGCAGATCATCCAGCCGCAGATGAAGGCGATCCAGAAGAAGTACGCCGGCGACCGCGAGCGGCAGTCGCAGGAAATGATGAAGCTCTACCGGGAGACCGGGACCAATCCCCTGGCGTCCTGCCTGCCGATCCTGCTGCAGGCCCCCATCTTCTTCGCCCTGTTCAGCGTGCTGCAGGGCATCGCCCGCGGCGTCCCCGAGGGCGTCTTCACGTGGCCGCAGTACGCCGATCTGCTGAGCCAGGCGCAGGACGCGAACATCTTCGGCGTCCCCATCTATGGGACGTTCCTCAACGCCAATGAAACACCTTACCCTACTGCCACAAGGGTTCTCGCGATGGTGTTGATCGTCGCGATGTCGGCGACGACGTTCATCACACAGCGTCAGCTGATCGTGAAGAACACCGCTCCGGACAACCCGATGGTCAAGCAGCAGAAGATCCTGCTGTACGTGTTCCCGCTGGTCTTCGCCGTCGGCGGCATCAACTTCCCGATCGGTGTCCTGGTGTACTGGTTCACCACGAACCTGTGGACGATGGGCCAGCAGTTCTACGTCATCCGGAACAACCCCGTGCCGGGGACGCCGGCAGCGGCTGCACAGGAGGCGCGCCGAGCGGCGAAGGCGGCCCGCAAGGCGGCCCGGCGCGGTGATGCGGCACCGGCCGCTGCGGAGGAAACTGCCGCGGTGGCAGCCCCACCGCGGCAGCAGCCGAAGCGGCAATCCAAGAGCAAGCGGCAGGCCCAGCAGCCCAAGCCAGCGGGGGCCAAGGCCCCGACAACGGGGCCGGCTACCAAGACGCCGACAACCAAGGCTCCCGCGAGCAAGGCACCGGCGACCAAGACGCCTGCGGCCGGCCCGGGCGCCTCGGGGTCG
This sequence comes from Actinomycetota bacterium, assembly GCA_004297305.1. NCBI lineage: Bacteria > Bacillati > Actinomycetota > Actinomycetota bacterium. Next base: position 522,471 of record SCTR01000006.1, on the reverse strand, counting down.
AGCACCTCGGATGAACCGGCTGCCGCAGGGGAGTAGGGACCGACGTTGCGGCGTCGTGCAGACCAACCACGCCAGACCCCGGCAGGGCGATGGCGCCACCATCACCGACCGACCTCGGTCGAGACGAGAGGGACCGTTCCGTGACTGACACGACTGCTGACGCGACGCCCGAGCCGGCCGTCGCCGTCGAACCCGGCAGCCGGACAGCGGCACTGGTGGCCGAAGGCGACGCCGCGGCCGACTACCTGGAGGTCCTTCTCGACATCGTCGACCTGGATGGCGATATCGAGATCGACGTCGAAGGCGATCGGGCGAGGGTGTCGGTCGTCGAGGCAACGCAGGGCGAGCTCGCGCACCTGGTGGGTCCCGACGGGACTGTTCTCGACGCACTACAGGATCTGGCGCGGCTGGCGGCAGCCCGCGAGACCGGTCATCGGTCCCGGTTGATGCTCGACGTCGCCGGCTTCCGCGAGCGGCGGCGGGAACTGCTCGCCGAACGCGGTCGCGCCGCGGCCGCCGAGGTCACGCGGACGGGCGCACCCGTGACGCTCGATCCGATGTCGCCGTTCGACCGGAAGGTCGTGCACGACGCTGTCGCCGCAGCGGGTCTCACCAGCGAGTCGACCGGTGAGGAGCCGCACCGTCGGGTCGTAGTCCTGCCGGCTTAGCGGAACGTCGCCGTACCAGGCTGCCTGGCGTCCCGTCCGACCGCACGCGTCCTGCGCTTCGCCGAGCCGATCCGTCGCGATGGCGCGATCGTCGTCGCGGCCGGGCCGCTGACGCGCGAAGGTTTCCTGTGAAACGAGTCCGTGCCTCCCAGGTCCCCTGCGTTGACCCAAAGCGGGACATGACGCGCGGCGCCACCCGCCGCGGTACGCCAATAGTCGCCGCGACCGGGCAGACTGACGCCGTGTCAGCGGAGAGCGGTCGCAAAGTCCCGGCGGACGGCGGCCGTGAGGCGGCACGTCGATTGTTCCCGGAGCACTGGGCCGGTCTGTCGGCGTACGCAGACTTGCTGGCCGGACCAGCGGTAGAACGCGGTCTCCTCGGCCCGCGGGAGGTACCGCGGCTCTGGGACCGTCATCTGGTCAATTGCGCGGTCGTTGCCGATCTGGAGGTCGGCCTCGTTCCGTCCGGGTCGTCCGTCATCGACGTGGGATCCGGCGCCGGGCTTCCCGGATTGGTGTGGGCACTGGTCCGTCCCGACCTGCAGCTCACGTTGGTCGATCCCCTGTTGCGCCGGTCCACCTTCCTCGCGGAGGCGGTCGCCGAACTGGGTCTGCAGGACCGGGTGCACGTGATTCGTGGTCGAGCGGAGGAGTTGGTTGGTGAGCGCACCGTGCCGGTGGTGACAGCGCGGGCCGTTGCTCCCCTGGACCGCCTGCTGAGCTGGACCTTCCCGCTGCTCGCGCCCGAGGGTGTCGTGCTCGCGCTCAAAGGCGCCAACGCCGAAGCGGAGATCAGCGCTGCGGAGACCTCGCTACGCCGGCTCGGAGCGGCAGCCCGGGTCGTCGAATGCGGCGCCGGTGTCGCGGATCCACCGGCTCGGGTGGTCGTGGTCGAGCGACGTACCGCCGGATCGACAGCCCGCGCCGTCCCGACCCGCCGGCTCCCGCGGTGAACGACCACATGCAGGATTCCCGTGAAACAACTGCCGAGTTCGACGCCACTGGTACGACTGTCCCGGCCGCCGGCAGTGCTGCTACCCCGGACCCTGGTGCCGCAGCCCTCGCGGGCACCCCGGCCTCCGCGGGCACCCCGGCCTCCGCGGGCACTCCGGCCGATGGTGGTGCGGTGTGGTCCCACAGCGATACGTCAGCGTCGGCTGACAGCGATACGCCGGTGTCGTCCGGTGGCGATGCTCTGGGGCAACGGAGCGACAGTGCGGGCGAGCTCGGCACACCGCTGAGCGCCACGGGCGACGTGGTGTCGGCTGCCGACGACGACAGCGCCTTCGCCGCATTCGACACGCCCATCGCTCGTGCTGCCCGGGCGGCGGTCCGGGTCCAAGCCGGATCGCTTGAGGCGCTGCCGCGTCCGGCACAGACCCGGGTACTCACTGTCGCCAATCAGAAGGGTGGCGTGGGCAAGACGACGACAACCGTGAACACCGCCGCCGCTCTTGCCTTGCAGGGCCTGGACGTCCTCGTCATCGACCTCGACCCGCAGGGCAACGCGTCGACCGCCCTCGGTCTGCCGCACCAGGCGGGGACGTCCAGCGTGTACGAGGTGCTCATCGATGGCTTGCCGTTGGCTGACGTCGTTCGGCCGGTGCCCGACCTGCCACGGCTGACCGGCGTCCCGGCGACGATCGACCTGGCCGGTGCGGAGATCGAGTTGGTGTCCCTCGTCGCCCGAGAGACCCGGCTTGCCCGGGCGATCGCGGCGTACCTGCCCGTCCACGAGGCGCGGCACGGACGTCCCCTCGACTTCGTGCTCGTCGACTGCCCGCCGAGCCTCGGTCTGCTGACACTCAACGCGATGGTCGCCGCACGGGAAGTCTTCATCCCGATCCAGTGTGAGTACTACGCGCTGGAAGGTCTCGGCCAACTGCTGGGCACCGTCGACCTGGTCAAGGCGCACCTGAACCCCGCGCTGCATGTGTCGTCGATCCTGCTCACGATGTACGACGCGCGGACCCGGCTGGCCGCGCAGGTCGCACAGGAGGTCCGCGACCACTTCGGGGATCTCGTCCTACGGACGGCTGTCCCACGTTCTGTCCGGCTGTCCGAGGCCCCGTCGTACGCGCAGACGGTGCTCACGTACGACCCGGGCTCGTCCGGTGCCCTCTCCTATCTCGAAGTCGCCCGCGAACTGACCGGATCCGGCTCGTGACGTCGGGGGGATCCGTGCCCGCGGTGCTGTCCACAGCGGTGTCCACAGCCGGGCCGCAGTGTGTCCACGATGGCTGTCGGCGCGGTGTCATGGCTCTGGCCTGCGGTTTCGATGTCTCGACCGATGCCGGAGGTCGATCCATCGGTGACGCCGTCCACGTCGCTGTCCACAGGTTGTTCGCAGGGAGAGGTGGAAGGTCATGGCCCAACGCCGAGGCTTAGGGAGAGGGCTGGGAGCCCTCATTCCGACGTCGAGCGCACCCTCAACGACCGTGTCACCCGATGCTGAGGTCGAGGTCGAGGTCGAGCCGGGTACGGCGACTCCTCCGGAGCCCTCGCCGTCGGTCGTGGTCGACGTGTCGGACAGCACGCTGGCCCAGCGTGGGGCCCCGCCGTTCGCCGCCGGGCCGCCCGAGCGTTCCGCCGCGGCCGGGGAGAGCGCCGCAGGATCGGCCGCCGCGGTCGACGCGTCCGCCGACGCCCTGGCGGCCGGCCGGACGGCGACGGATCCGGTCGGGGCTGACTCAGTCGTGGTCGAGTCGCGCGTGCAGCCCGACCAGCGGTCCTTCGCCGCGACCCCTGCCGAAGCCGGTGAGTCCGGGCCGGACGCCGGCGTTGCGCGGGCCATCGACTCGGCTGGCGTGCCGGGCTTCGCCGAGGCGCGGGACGCCGGGGTTGCGCCGGCCGAGGTGTCGGAGCTGGCCGAGGTGCCGGGCGTGCGCTACGTCGAGCTCCCGGTCACCGCGATCGACCCGAATCCCCGGCAGCCGCGTGAGGTCTTCGATCCCGAGGCCATGGCCGAGCTGGTGCACTCCATCCGCGAGATCGGCCTGCTGCAGCCGATCGTGGTGCGGCCGGTCGGCGGCGATCGGTACGAGCTGGTCGCGGGGGAGCGGCGCTGGCGCGCGGTCCAGCAACTGGGCCTGCCGGTCGTCCCCGCAATCGTGCGCGACACCGCCGACGACGTGCTGCTGCGCGACGCGCTGCTGGAGAACCTGCACCGCGCCGACCTCAACGCGCTGGAGGAGGCCGCGGCCTACGCGCAGTTGCTCACCGACTTCGGCTGCACCCAGGAGGAGCTGGCCACCCGCATCGGGCGGTCGCGGCCGCAGATCAGCAACACCCTCCGGCTGCTTCGGCTGCCGCCGGTGGTGGCGCGACGGCTCGCCGCGGGCGTGTTGTCGGCCGGGCACGCGCGAGCATTGCTCGGGCTCGACGACCCCGAGGTGATGGAGCACCTGGCGGGCCGGATCGTCGCGGAGGGACTGTCGGTCCGTACCGTCGAGGAGATCATCTCGGTCGGCGAGGCGGACGGCCGGGCTCGAACCCGGGTGGCGCGGCCCAGGGGAGAGCGGCCGAGCGATCCGCGGGCGCGCGAGGCCGCAGAACGCTTGCAGGACAGGCTGGATACCCGGGTTCGGGTCGAACTCGGCCGGGCTCGCGGCCGGATCGTCATCGACGTGGCCGACGCCGCCGATCTGCGACGGGTGCTCGACCTGATCAGCCCCGCCTAGGCGTCAGCTGCGCACCGAAGCGGCGTACGACGGAGTCCCGTTGCCGGAGCCACCGAGCCGGGCGCACGGCGGAGTCGCGTTGCCGAAGCAGGCGAGCCGAAACTGCCTGTGCCGGAACGGGTTTGCCAGCTCAACGAGTTGGGCCGTGCCGCCTAGCTCGGGAAGCCGCTGTCGATGCAGAGGATGTTGCCCTCGGTGTCCTTGAACCACGCCGCTTTGCCCATGCCGTCGATGGACGCGACGTCGCCGTTCCAGGTGACCCCGGGCATGTCGTCGTACCGTTCGAACGTCACACCCTTGGCTTGGAGACTGCCGACCTCGCCGTCGACGTCGTCGACGTGCCACTGCGCGATGGTGTGACCGGCCTGACCGGCGTACTGGGTCTGGTAGATCGAGAACGTCGACCCGCCGCCGGTCTGGTAGATGAGCATCACGCCTTCGAGTTCGGTCGTCGGGGTGAGGCCGAGTTTGTTGAGGTAGAAGTCACGCGCCCGGCCCAGATCGCTGGCGGGGATGTTGGCGGTGACGGTGCCGCTGCTGAGCATGGGCGTCTCCTGCCGCTCGCTGATGCGCACCTGCGGCGGCCACGCTAGACCCGCGTCGCAGCGCGGACAAGCAGTTCTCGATCGTCCCGTCGATCTCGCCGGGCGGCTACCGCATCCGATGCTCGGCACGCCAGCTGGTCGGCGACCGGCCATAGGCCCGCTTGAACGCCCGGCTGAAGGCTTCCTCAGCTTCGTATCCGACGCGGCGTGCCACAGTCGCATTGCCAAGGTCGGTGGTGGACAACAGGTCACGGGCCAGGTGCAGTCGCCAGTCGGCCAGGTAGCGGATCGGTGAGAGGCCGAGGATCTGCCGGAAGCGCGCGTCGAGCGCCGAACGCGAGACCGCGGCCAGCTGCGCCAGCTCCGGCACGGTCCACCGGTGCGCCGGATCGCCATGGATCGCCGCCAGCGCCGGTCGCAGCACCGGATCGTGCAACGCGGCCAGCCACCCGTGCTCGACGGCGGGGGCGGTCGCCAGATGCAACCGGAGTACCTCGACCAACAGCAGTTCCGGCAGCCGTACCGACATCGTGCTCGGGCCCATCGCCGCACCGTCGACTTGGGCCAGGGCGTACGCAATGTTGGCGCTGACCCATTCTGCCGCAGGGCCTTCCGGCGGTCGTACGACGAACACCGGGGGGAGCGCCCGCAGTCGCGGATCGAAGAGTGCGTCGTCGCTGTGCAGGTAGCCGCACACGACGTCGGTCCGGCTGCCGCCCGCACCGTGCCGGATCACCGGCATCTGATGCCACGGCGGCGGGACCAGGATTGTGGCCAGCGGGACGCTCTCGGCCTCGCCGACACCGCCCATCCGGTGTTGATCGCCGTACGGCAGCACGATGACGTCACCGGCTGCGGCCCAATGCTTTTCGCCGTCTCCGATGGCGACCCAGCAGGTCCCGCGGGCCACGACATGAAACAGCACGACCCGGTCGGTGCCCGGCCGCAGGAGCTGGGCGGTGACGGCCCCGGTCGCCGACTCGTACGACCACGACTCGGTGTACTCGGCCCGCAGGAAGATCGCGCCCTCCAGCCGCAGGCCCTGCAGGACCACGCCCAACGGGTCGGCCACCGCCGACTGGACGGTTGTGGGCAACGGGTCAACGGTGCCGGTCATCCGGTCATGGCCTCCGACGGGCAACGGGACGACGCTCATGGTGACACAACGAGAGCCGTTGTGGCGGTGCGGGTAGGAGGATCTGATGGCCCTGTTCATGGACGTTCACAGCTTGGGTGGCCCGGTCGAGCTCGGCGATGTCGAGAACGCGCACGTCGCCGACCTGAAGACGCAGGACCGGTACGGGGTGACCTATCAGCGGTACTGGGTCGACGAGGCCGCCGGCAAGATCTTCTGCCTGGTGGAGGCGCCCGACGCCGAGGCTGCGGCCAGCGTGCATCGGGAAGCGCACGGCCTCGTCGCCGACGAGATCTTCCCGGTGCGCGAGGGTTCCTGACGCGGTTAGGCTCGGCCGGTCGAAGCGGCGGGAGGGATGGCGGTGTCCCCTCCCGCGCGCTCCGGGACCGGCCGCGCACGCCCCGGGACCGGCCGTGCCGGTCGGGTCAGCCACCGTCAGGCGGCCACGGAGTTGGCGGGTCGCGACCCCGTGATCGCCGACCTGGTCCGCCAGGTGGGGTACCCGGTGGTGCCCGTCCCGCGGCAGAGCCACTTTGCGAGCCTGGTCCGCTCGATCACCCACCAGCAACTGGCGGGCGCGGCGGCCCGGACGATCCACGGCCGGGTCGTCGCCGCGCTCGGCGGGGAGGTGACGCCGGAACGGATCCTCGCGACCGCACCGCAGACGCTGCGGGCGGCCGGTCTGTCGGGGAACAAGCTGGCGTCGCTGTGCGACCTGGCCGGCAAGGTCGTCGACGGAACCGTCGTCCTCGACGCGCGAGGCCTGGCGCGGGAGAGCGACGAGGAGGTCGTGGCGCGGCTGAGCACGGTCCGGGGTATCGGGGTGTGGACCGCCCAGATGTTCCTGATCTTCCACCTGCGCCGGCTGGACGTCTGGCCGACCGGCGACCTCGGCGTACGGAAGGGGTACGCCGTGGCCTGGCGGGTTCCGCTGCCGAGCCCGCGGGCGCTGGCCGAGTTGGGGGACCCCTTCCGGCCGTACCGCAGTGTCGCGGCCTGGTACTGCTGGCGCGCCGCGGAGCTGCCACGTGAGGCGGCAGCCGAGGACGCGGCTAGTCCATCGCGAACGTGAACATCTTGTCCGGCACGATCACCGCGGCGACCGGGGCGATGCTGTCCAGCCATTCGGCGAACTGCGGGCCCTGCGTCGGCACGTAGTGGTCGAGCATCGCCTGCCGTAGCCGCACCCAGGCCGGGTCGGTCCCGTCGTACAGCTCGGCGCGGCCGTGGACGGTCACCGCCAGCTGTTCACCCGGCAGGTGCGTGGCGGTGACTGCCGGCCGGGATTGCAGGTGCCGCAGCCGGACCGAGTCCGGTCCGGTGCTCACGTGGAAGCGGCCGTGCAGGAAGTAGCCGTCGATGGGGGCGCCGATCGGCCGGCCGTCCGAGGTCACCGTGGCCATGGTCAGCAGCACCATGCCCTGCAGACGTTCACAGACCTCATCGGCAGTCAGCCGCCGCTCGTCGGTGATGATGTCGCGCAGGTGCGGCCCGGCAGCGGCCATGCTGCGGTCCAGCAGGCGTTGCAGCTCGGCACGCTCTGCCGCGGTTTCGTCCATGGCCGATTTCACCACGCTTGCTCGCCGCCTTGTTCGCCGCGCTGATTCGCCCAGCTGACGCGAGCCTGCCAAGGCTCGTTCGGCGGAAGTTCTTGATTCATTCAAGTGTGTGGGCCACCCTGGGCAAGGTGCTGGCGACTGCGGAGCATGAGCACGCGTTGCGGGGAGCGGCCCTGCGGGTGACCCGGCCCCGGCTCGCCGTGCTGGCCGCAGTGCATGCCCATCCGCACGCCGACACCGAGTCGATCATCGCCGTGGTCCGCGGAGAGCTCGCCGAGATCTCGCACCAGGCCGTCTACGACATCCTGCGGGCGCTCGCCGGCGCGGGCCTGATCCGCCGGTTCCAGCCGATGGGTTTCGTCGCCCGGTACGAAGCCCGGGTGGGCGACAACCATCACCACGTGGTGTGCCGCTCGTGCGGTGTCATCGCCGACGTGGATTGTGCGGCCGGGTACGCACCCTGCCTGTCGCCGGCCGGCGATTCGTCCTTCGACATCACCGAGGCGGAGGTCATCTACTGGGGCCGGTGCCCGGAGTGTGTCCAGGCAGAGAACGTCCTGACAGGTCAAGGCGAACAGTCATCAGCCCAGCCACCCAGACAGGAGATGGACCGACGTGTCTGAGAGCGAAAACCCGGTAATCCCGTCCCCGAGCCCGGCGCCGGCGCGACCCCGCACGAACCAGGACTGGTGGCCCAACCAGCTGAACCTGCAAGTGCTCCACCAGCATTCACCGCGGGCGAATCCGATGGATCCGGGTTTCGACTACGCCGCAGAATTCGCGACGCTCGATGTCGACGCGCTCAAACGCGACGTGATCGCGGTGATGACCGACTCGCAGGACTGGTGGCCGGCCGACTACGGCCACTACGGGCCGTTGTTCATCCGGATGAGTTGGCACGCCGCCGGGACGTACCGCATCGAAGACGGCCGCGGCGGTGGCGGCAGCGGTGCGCAGCGTTTCGCGCCGTTGAACAGCTGGCCGGACAACGCCAACCTGGACAAGGCACGGCGGCTGTTGTGGCCGGTCAAGCAGAAGTACGGCCGCAAGATCTCCTGGGCGGATCTGTTGGTGTTCGCCGGCAACTGCGCGCTGGAGTCGATGGGCTTCACCACCTTCGGGTTCGGTTTCGGTCGGCCGGACGTCTGGGAGCCCGACGAGGTGTTCTGGGGTCCGGAGGACACCTGGCTCGGCGACGAGCGCTACAGCGGCGACCGCGAGCTGTCCGGTCCGCTCGGCGCGGTCCAGATGGGTCTGATCTACGTGAACCCGGAGGGCCCCAACGGCAACCCTGACCCGCTGGCCGCTGCCCGGGACATCCGGGAGACGTTCCGCCGCATGGCAATGGACGACGAGGAGACCTTGGCGCTCATCGTGGGCGGCCACACATTCGGCAAGGCCCACGGTGCGGTCGATGCGCAGTACGTCGGCCCTGAGCCGGAGGCGTGCCCGGTCGAGGGGCAGGGCCTCGGTTGGCACAACAGCCACGGCAGCGGCCGCGGCGTGGACACCATCACCAGCGGCCTGGAAGGCGCCTGGACGAACCACCCGACGACCTGGGACAACGGCTTCCTGGAGAACCTGTACGGCTACGAATGGGAGTTGACGACCAGCCCGGCGGGCGCGAAGCAGTGGACGCCGACCGATCCGGCTGCCCAAGACACGGTGCCGGACGCGCATGACCCGGCGAAGCGGCACGCACCGATGATGCTGACGACGGACCTCGCGATGCGGCTGGACCCGGCGTACGGCCCGATCGCACAACGCTTCCGCGAGAATCCCGACCAGCTGGCCGACGCCTTCGCCCGCGCCTGGTTCAAGCTGCTGCACCGGGACATGGGACCACGATCGCGCTACCTGGGGCCGTGGGTGCCCGAGCCGCAGTTGTGGCAGGACCCCGTGCCGGCCGTCGACCACGACCTGGTCAGCGACGCCGACGTCGCAGCCCTCAAGGCGAAGCTCGTCGGCTCCGGTGTATCGGCAGCGGCCTTGATCCGGACTGCCTGGGCGTCGGCGGCCAGTTTCCGCGGCACGGACAAGCGCGGCGGGGCCAACGGGGCGCGGATCCGGCTGGCACCGCAGCGGGACTGGGCGGTCAACGACCCGGCGGAGTTGGCCGACGTGCTGGCCACGCTGAGCGGAATCCAGGCGGAGTTCAACGACGGGCAGTCCGGCCGGACGCGGATCTCGCTGGCCGACCTGATCGTCCTGGGCGGCTGCGCGGCCGTCGAGCAGGCCGCCCGCGCCGCCGGGCACGACATCACGGTGCCGTTCGCCCCGGGTCGGACCGACGCGTCGGCCGAGCAGACCGATACCGAGGCGTTCGCGGTGCTGGAACCGAGGGCCGACGGCTTCCGCAACTACCTGCGGGACGGCGAGAAGCTGCCGCCGGAGACGTTGCTGCTCGACCGCGCCAACCTGCTGACGTTGACCGCGCCGGAGATGACGGTGCTGGTCGGTGGACTGCGGGTGTTGCAGGCCAATGCCGGCAACAGCGACCTCGGCGTCTTCACCGACCGGCCCGGAGTGCTGACCAACGACTTCTTCACCAACCTGCTGGACGCGGGCACCCAGTGGAAGGCGTCGGCGGAGACGGAGAACGTGTACGAGGGTCGCGATCGCGGTACCGGGGAGGTCCGCTGGACGGCCACTGCCGTCGACCTGGTGTTCGGCTCGCACTCGCAGTTGCGCGCGATCAGCGAGGTGTACGGCGCCTCGGACGGCCAGCAGAAGTTCGCCCAGGACTTCGTGGCCGCCTGGGACAAGGTGATGAACCTGGACCGCTTCGACCTGCGGTGAGTTGCCCAGCGCGGGCCGGCCTGGGGATTCCGAGCCGGCCCGCGCCGCGCTGTCGCGAGCCGCGTCGCATGGCCGTCACGTCGACCGCCGCGCGCTCGACGATTCCTGTGGTCCTCGGGTGTGGTCCTAGCTCGGTTCGAGTTCCTGCCAGAAATAGCGGGCGCGTTCGCCGGTCGCCGGTTCGATGTCGAGGAAGCCGTGCCGGCGGTAGAACCGCTGGGCGGCCACGTCGCTGTCGTCGACGTTGATCTCGACTAGTTCCGCGCCGCGGTCACGGGCCGTCGACAGCAGCAGCTCGACAACGGCCGTGCCGATTCCGTTGCCGCGCAGCGCGGGTACGACGTACAGCTCGTCGAGGAGCGCGACCGGCCCGTCGTACCAGACGTTGCTGCGCAGGGTGACCAGCGCGACGGCGATGGCCGGCTCGCCGGCGAGAATGGCGAACGTCCGTTCAGCGGCGAGCAGGACGGCGAGACGCCCGGCGAGCACGTCGACGCCGGGGGACGCCGTATCGAACTCGGTATTGAAGTCGTGCAGCAGCGTGGCGACGACGACGGCGTCGCCGGCTGTGGCCAGCCGCGGCGGGTACGCGGAACTCATCGCCAAAGATGCTAGGCCGACCGGCTCGTCGCCCGCACGTCCAGCAAGGCCGGCCAAGGGCCGGCTCCGCCGTCTGCACGGCCACGAGGCCGGCTACATGCCCGGCCGGCGTGATTCGGTTTGCCACGCGAGCTAGGGCTCGCCGAGTTCCCGGAGTTTGCGTGCCAGGACGCCCCGTTCGGTGGTGTTGCTGCACCGGTCCAGCGCCGTACCCAGCGCGGACCGGGCGTCGTCGTACCGGCCGAGTCGGGTGAGCAGTTCGCCACGAACCGCGGGTAGGTGATGGGAGCCGGCCAGGTCGCCGCGGGCCGCGATGGCGTCCAGTAGCGCCAGTCCGTCGGCGGGACCGGAAGCCATGGCGACCGCGACGGCGTGATTGAGATCGACCACCGGCGACGGGGTCAGCCGGGCGAGCGCCGCGTAGTGCGCGACGATGCGCGCCCAGTCGGTGTCGGCGACCGACGGGGCGACCGCGTGACACTCCGCGATGGCGGCCTGCAGCCCGTACGGGCCCAGCCCGCGGCCGGCGTCGGCATGCGCCAAGGCGGCGCGACCGCGGCGGATCGCGGCGGAGTCCCAGCGACGGCGGTCCTGGTCGTCGAGGAGGACCGGTTCGCCGGCAGCGTCGAGGCGGGCGGGGAACCGGGCGGCGGTGAGTTCCAGCAGGGCGAGCAGGCCGTACGCCTCGGGTTCGGGCGCCAGCCGGGTCAGGATCCGGGCCAACCGCACCGCTTCGCCGGCGAGGTCGGTGCGGATCCAGGCGTCGCCGCGGGTGGCGAAGGAGCCTTCGGTGAAGATCAGGTACACGACCTGCAGGACCGAGCCGAGACGGTCGCGGCGCTCGTGCGGTTCGGGTACGGCGAACGCGACGCCGGAGGCCGTCAGCGCCTTCTTCGCCCGGGTGATGCGGGCCTGCACGGTCGCCACCGGGACGAGGAAGGCCGAGGCGATCTCGTCGGTCCCCAGTCCGCCGACCACGCGCAGGGTGAGGGCGATCCGGGACTCCTTGGGCAGCACCGGGTGGCACGCGATGAACATGAGCGCCAGGACGTCGTCGTCGATCGCGTCCGGGTCGAACAGCGCGTCGGCGCCGGGCACCTGGTCGTCGAGGTCGTGGGCGAGGGCGGCGTAGCGAGTGTCGAGGGCAGCCCGCCGCCGGAACGCGTCGATGGCGCGGCGGCGGCCGACGGTGAGCAGCCACCCTGCCGGCTGGGCTGGTACGCCGTCGACCGACCAGGACACCAACGCCTCAGCGACCGCCTCTTGCGCAAGGTCTTCGGCGAGAGCAACGTCGCCGGTGTACCGGGCGAGGGCGCCGACGATGCGGGCGGATTCCATGCGCCACACCGCGTCGAGGGCGCCCTGCGCCTCGGTGGTTGCCACGGTCCTACAGCTGTCCGGTCCGTTCCCGCCAGGTGCGCTCGAGCTGGACCCAGTGGTTGTCCTGTGGGAACTCGTCGATGGTGGGAATGCGGCGGATCTCGGTCTTGCTGCCCGGCGTCACCGGAGCGCGCTTGGCCCACTCGATGGCTTCCTGCTGGGACGCGACCTGCAGGATGTAGAAGCCGAGGAACAGTTCCTTGGTCTCCCCGTACGGTCCGTCGGTGACGACGGGGGTCTCGCCGGAGAAGTCCACCACGACTCCTTCGGCGGGATCGTCGAGTCCTTCGGCGGCCAGCAGGACGCCGGCACGGATCAGTTCCTCGTTGAACCGACCGACCCGCTCGATCATCTCGGTGAAGTCGGCCTCGCCCAGCGCGGCGAGGGTCTCGTCGGTCGCGCGCCAGATGAGCATGTACTTGGCCATGTCGTACCCCTCGGGTCCGGAAGGTCGCCTGCCGACCTTCTCACCGATAGGTCGAACGGGACGCGCGTGGATCGACACGAAGCGGCCGGGACGGGAACTGCCTGGCCGCGGTCTGCTTGTCCCAATGTCTCTATTCTTGCGACATCGCCCGGCCTTCCTTACTGTGTCCTAAGAATAGAGACATAGGGACATTTGATGATCTTCGAGTCGCCGTCGATCAGCCCGGAGGACCAGCGGGTCCTGCAGGAAATCCACACGATGCGGGCCGGCCTGACCGAGCACCTGCGAACACCGCGCCGGTGGTCAGGAGGCCTACGGCGCCATGCCCTGGCCCAGGCAATCCGCGGTTCCAACAGCATCGAGGGCTACGTCGTGGAGGTGGATGACGCGGCCGCCGCCGTCGACGACGAGGAGCCGCTCAGTGCCGACGATCAGACATTTGCCGAGATCCGTGGCTACCGGCAGGCACTCGGCTACGTCCTGGCCATGGCTCCCGACGAGCACTTCGCGCTCGACGCTTCCGCGATACGCAGCATGCACTTCATGCTGCTGGGACACGACCTGTCCAAGTCCCCGGGCCGCTACCGCACCGGGACAATCTATGTGCGTGACGACGCGAGCGGCGACGCGGTGTACGAGGGGCCGGATGCCGCCCTGGTGCCCAGCTTGGTCGACGAGTTGGTCGAATCACTGACCAGCACCGCGAATGACGCCCTCGTCCAAGCAGCCATGGCGCATCTCAACCTCGTCATGATCCACCCGTTCCGTGACGGCAACGGCCGACTGGCTCGGGCATTGCAGACCCTGGTCCTGGCCCGGCGCGGGCTGGCAGATCCGACCTTTTCCAGCATCGAGGAGTGGCTCGGCGCCAACACGGCCGACTACTACCGCGTCCTGGCCCACACCGGCGCGGGGGCATGGCATCCCGACCGGGACACAGCCCTGTGGGTCTGCTTCAACTTGCGCGCCCATCACATCCAGGCCCAGACACTGCAGCGCCGTATCGACCAAGCCGTGGCTATGTGGACGGCGATCGACGAACTGTCGGCTGACCATCGACTGCCCGAACGGGCCGGACTCGCGCTCTACGAGGCGGCGCTCGGCTACCGGGTGCGCCGTCCGACGTATGTGAAACGCGCCGAGGTGGAGGAACGCACGGGCAGCCGCGACCTGAAGCAGCTCGTCGAGCTCGAGCTACTCCGACCGGTCGGCGCGACCAAGGGTCGCCACTACGTGCCGGGACCCGCCCTGACGCGCGTGCAAGAGGCGCGCCAGGCAGCGCGGACGCCGATCCGAGATCCGTACCCGTGGCTCCCGGCGCGACTTGCCCAGCCCACTCCGGCCGAGCAGGGCTGAGTCTCCACGGCCTCACGTGCGGCGGGCGCTATCGCGTGGCCCCATCGGGCCAGTTCGACAGCCCAATGCGGTCGACCACCTTGAGCGACGGGCCTGGTGGAGCGCCGCAACCACGACACCGATCGACTGCCTGCCTGATCGACCTCACTGCGACGTTCGGAGCCTCAGCCGCATCCCGGAAGTCCGGACGCGGTAAACCCTTGGAGTTGGTCGCGACGCAACTTGTAGCGGTGCAGGCCGTCTGGGCCTTCGCCGTCGTCATCCTCTCCAAGGACATGTCGAGTACGGCGTCGTCGGCATCGGGACTGAAGCTGCTTGAGCGTGGTGGTGGCTGGCTCGTGGCCGCGTGCCAGCGGCACCGCTCGATGATCACCATCGCTTGGGCCGTCTGGCTGGGCTTACTTCGCCGTCGACAACACCCACCCGAGTGGGCGATCCACGTCGGACTCGTAGCGGCACTCGAAACCCGTCCGGATCCGGTCTCGCAGCTGGCGGCCGAGCCAGGGATCGGCCTCGGCAATGGCCGCCAACGCGGCCACGATCGCCTTGCGCACCGCGACCCGCGCCCGCTCGGCGTTCGAGCCCGTCGCCCGAGGGCGCCCGCCCAGCCCCGTCCCACCCGCCAGATACGACGCGATCGCGTCCCGCTCCTCGCGCAGCGCCGGTCGCTCTGTCCGGGCGAGTTCGGCGTCGAGCTCCGCCACCTTGGCCGCCAGGATCCGTCGCGACCTCTCGTCGAGCACATCGAGCCCGTCCTGCTCCACCACGGCACCGCTGGTCAGCATCAGCGCCGACACGTCGGTGTCCGGGTTGCTCAGTAACACATGCAGATGTGCCAGCCCGCGCAGCCGCGGCAGCACGAACGTCGCCCCCTCCCGTCCGACCAACCACAGCCCGCCCGGCTGTTGGCACAGGTGCACCACGACACGATCCGACACGACGCGGTCAGACACGGCGCCGTCGGCGGACGTAGCCGATGTCCGCAGTGCGTCGTCCAGCCGGTCCCGCCACCAACGCGCCCCGATCCGTTCGTACGTCGCCAGCGCCGCCGCCTGGTGGCGGGCCGACGTCTTTGCCTCTCCGAGAACGGCATACGCCCGCGCCAGGACGTCGTCGGTGACCCCGTGCCACATGACCGCACCGGCGTTGACCACCGAACGACCGGCGTACGGCGCCAGCAACGCGGCTGCGGCCTGGACGATCTCGACGTCACCGACGGCCAGTGCGCCTTCCAGAACGCATTGGACGGTCAGCAGCCAGTCGCTGTCGCGCGGCAGTCCGGCCAGCACCGGCGGCGTGAACGCGCCGACCATCTCCGCGACCTTGTCGAGGCGGCCGGCGCCCGACCACACCACCGCGGCCTCGGCCCGGACACCGGCGACACCGAACTGGACCGCATACGCCTCGTACGCAGCGGCTTCGGCGGCACAGCCGGCGGCGTCGCCGGCGAAGAGTGCCGCGTAGCCGCGCATCGCGTGCAGCACCGCGTCCGCGTCCGGGATCACCGCCGTACCCGCTGCCACCTCCGCCCGCTGCACGAGAAGCGGAGCGACCGAGACGTTCTGCCGCAGCAGTTCCAGCGGCAGGCGGCGGCTGGCCGCGAAGAACTCCGCCCGCGGCGATTCCTCGGCCACCAGCTCGATCGCCCGCATCGACCGGTGCATCCGCGGCAGGTCCAGCACCTCCCACGCCACCGTGAGCGACCAGACGTGCGCCTGCAGCCGTGCGTCCGGATCGCTCAGGTGGGCCACGACGTCGCCCAACCGGACCGCCCATTCCCGTCGTACGGCGAGATCGTCGGGGCCCCAATGCGACGCGAGCGCCGCATCCAAGGCGTCGGCCAGGAGCGCCGGGTCCTCATCCCGTTCGGCCAGCTGTAACGCCTCGACGGCGAACGGCTGCGCCCGGCGAGACTCGTTGGCGTACGCCCAGCAGCGGGCCAGCGCCGCCGCGAGCCGGCATCGCAGCGCCGGGTCATCGACCGCTTGGTAGGCCGCGTGCAGCCGGATCGGCAGGACGCCCGGCGTCACGTTGTACTGCTGGCCGCGTGCGAGCCCGAGCACGGCGGCCGCGTGGCTTGCGAGGTCTCCCTGCCGGGACGCGAGGACGGCTGCCTGATCGAACAGCGACAGGGCGGTCCGGCCGTCGCCGCGGGACCACGCCTGCTCGGCCGTGGCCAGCAACGACGGCACGGCCGCCGCGTCGTTCGCCATTCCGTGAGATTACGGTCCGGGCCGCAGCAGGTGAATCTGTTTGCCGTGCCGCCGACGAAACCCCCGTCAGTGAGCAACCGTCACGTGCCTGCCTGCGCCAGGGCCTCGATGTTGCGGCCGATGACGGCCATCACCGGTTGCAGATCCGCGGACCGGCTGAACTCCACCAGGGACGTGCCGGCCGCGATGAGCGGGCGGTGCCCGGGAGGCGCGACGTACGCATCGCCCTCGACGTACGTCTCCTCCCGGTCAGGCCACCGGAACGTGAGCTGGCCCGACGTCACGTACCCGACGTGTGAGCAGGTGCAGGCGTCGCCGGGCAGGCCGCGGAAGTACGGCGCGACGTCGAGGTCCTGCTTGAACGTCTCGAACGCCACCGTGTAGTCGCCGAGCTCGGCGTAGCGGCCCTCGACGACGTCCAGGTCGATGCCGACGGGGGTGGTGGAGCGGGATGCGCTGGGCATCGGAGCCTCCTGGGGGTGAGTGGGTGCTGTCACCCCGAAGGCGTGAGGTCCGGCGTCACATCGTGCCGCGCGCCGGACGGTGCCGGGCCGCCTTGACGGTCGGTGGCCGTCACTACGCTCGTCACCGGATCTGTCTGGAGGAGCGATGGTCGTACGCGCTGACATGGGAATCTCGTGGGACGGCTTCGCCACGGGGGAGGGCCAGGCTCGGGACGCGCCCTTTGGGCACGCCGGCACCCGCCTGATGGAGTGGATGGTGGGTACGGCGACCTTCGGCGTCCACGTCCTCGGCCAGGATCCGGCCGCCACCGCCGGGACGCGGGGAGTGAACGATGCCTTCGTCGCCCGCCAGTTCCGGGGGATCGGTGCGGAGATCATGGGCTCGCACAAGTTCGGACCGCCGGGCTGGCACCAGGACCCGGAATGGCGCGGCTGGTGGGGGGAGAACCCACCGTTCCACTCCCCGGTGTTCGTCCTCACCCACCATCGACGCGATCCGCTGCCGATGGCCGGCGGTACGACGTTCCACTTCCTCGACGCCACGCCCGAGGACGCGCTGGCGGTGGCGACCGAGGCCGCCGGCGGACTGGACGTGCGGATCGGCGGTGGCCCGACGACCGTCCGACAGTTCCTGTCCGCCAGGCTGATCGACGTCCTGCACGTCGCGATCGCTCCGCTCGTCCTGGGCCGCGGCGTCCGGCTCTGGGACGATCTGGAGGGACTCGAGGTGGACTACGACGTGGAGAGCGTGGCCGCGCCGCAGGGCGTCGTGCATCTGACGTTGACCCGCCACCGCTGACACACGCTTCGACGCACCGCGAGGGCAGCGCCTCAGCGACGCCGCACGAGCGTGACCGCATCGCTCAGGACGGCCCGCTCGCCATCGGGCGCGGTCGCCTCCCGGCTGCGGACTTCGTTCACCACCGTCTCCCAGCCCCCGGGTGTCAGGTCGAGCGCCGCGAGTTCGGCCGCAGGTCCCAGCAGCGTCTCGTGCCCGTGGTCGCGGTGCCGCGACCACGGCGGGACCTCGGCGTGGCCGACGACGAGCAGCAGTCCGCCCGGTCTCACCGCGGCCGCCGCGCGCCGCAGGATCGCTGTGCGCGGCAGGTCGATGGTGGAGTGGAAGAAGCAGGCGGACACCAGGTCGTAGCTCTCCGGCGGATCCCACGTGCTCAGATCCGTTGTCACCCAGGTGATCCGGTCGTCGCCGATGCCGCGGGCCGCGGCGGCCGCGGCCGCCCGGCTGATCGCCGTACCGGACACGTCGACGCCGATGACCCGCCAGCCCTGTTCGGCCAGCCAGATGCCGTCGCCGCCCTCGCCGCAGCCCAGATCCAGTGCCCGTCCCGGCGGAATCCCCGTGATCGTCGCGACCAGCGCGGCGTTCGGCCGGCCGGACCAGATGCGGTCGCGTTCGGCGTACCGGTTGTCCCAGTGGGCGGCCGGATCAGTGTCGTCTGTCGCCATCGTCGCCTCAGTCTGCCGGTAGGTCCACGTCGCGGCCGAGGAACCGCAGTACCTCGCGACCGTCGGCGTCCAGCGCCGCGTTCACCTCGGGGTCGATCGGCTCCAGCGGTCGTACGGCGAGCCGCGAACCGGTGAGGGACCAGACCGCGACCGCCCGGCCGTCCACCATCGCGAACGGCCGGAAGAGCCCGTTGTCGGTCACGATTCCTTGGTGCGCACCGACGATCGTCTCCCGTGACACCCAGCCGAGCAGGGACGGGTCGAAGGAACCGAGCAGCCGGGGCGGCGGCAGCTCCGCCGCGCCTGGATGCCCCGGCAGCCGGAGCAGGCCGCTGCCTTCCCACGGTGTCGTGCGGACCGCGGCCAGGCCGCGGCGAGCGTTTCCCAGCGTGATCCCGGCCCACCGCGCGAGGTCGGCGGCGTCGGCGGGCCCGTGACCGGCCAGGTAGCGCCGCGCCAGCTCGGCCAGCGCCACCTCCGGCTCGACCGGCGCCGGTGGCCGGCCCAGCCAGTCGCGTACCAGCACGAACGCGTGCTCGGTGCCAAGCAGCGGACCGCGGACGACCAACCCGCGGATCGTGGCCAGCAGCAGCAGGTGCGGCAACGCCTGGCCGACCACCCGGATCCCCGCTGCGGCAAGAGCTTCCCGGAGCTGCGCCCGCGTCATCGGGCCGTTGGCGGCGAGCGTCTGCTCGACGACCTCGACCCCGCGGTCGGCCTCGTCCGGACCGACCTGTTCCTGAGCCAGCCGCCGCAGATTGCCCACCGACAACTGCGGCGTCGTCAACGGGTGCAGCCACCAGTAGTCCTCGGCGAGGACGAGGTGCAGCGTGCCGCGGTTCAGTGTCGTGACGACCACCGACCGGTCCTCGGTCAGTGCCCGGTCCACGTCCGCCGCGGTGAGCCCGGAACTACGGGCGCGGACGGCCAGTCGCATACCGCGGGGATCCTGCGCCTGGACCGCCAGCAGCCGCCGTACGACGTCGGTCACCCGCCGTGCCGGCCGCCCGGCGAGCAACTGCGCGGTGAGCCGTTGCGCGAGCAGGGATCTCGTCATCGACTCGACGGTGGTTCGACGATCGGCGGCGGGTAGTCGCCGGGGCGGTCGGCATCCGGCAGTCGCCACGGCTGGTGGACGTACCGGGCCGGGACGTCGGACAGTTCGGGAACCCACCGCCGGACGTACTCGCCGTCGGCATCGAAACGTTCGCCTTGCCGTACGGCGCTCAGTCGCCGGTTCGGGCGCGAGTCCGTCCCGGTACCGGCGACCCACTGCCAGTTCAGTGCGTTGTTCGCGATGTCGCCGTCGAGGAGGTACCGGAAGAAGTGCGCGGCGCCCCCCTGCCACGGCACGCCCAACGTCTTGGTCAGGAAGCTGGCGGTGACCATCCGGGCCCGGTTGTGCATCCAGCCCTCGCCTAGCAGCTGCCGCATCCCGGCGTCCACCAACGGGTATCCGGTCAGCCCATCCCGCCAGGCCGGTACGGCGTCGCCTCCGGCTGGCCCGGGCGAGGGCAGGCCGGCCGGGCGCGGCCGGTAGTCGCGCCAGGCGAGCCGGGGGTCCCGGGCCAGCAGCTGGTAGTGGAAGTCGCGCCAGGCCAGCTGCCGCAGGAAGTCCTCGGCCGCCGCGCCGCGCTCGGCGGCCCGGGTCGTCACCTCGGTCGCCGACAGGCAGCCGAAGTGCAGGTACGCCGACAACCGCGACGTCCCGTTCGCCGCGAGGATGTCGCGCTGCTCGCCGTACTCGGCCAGGCCGTGCGACAGCCATCGGGTGAGCCGGGCGCGGCCCGCGGTCTCCCCGCCGGCGAATCCGTCGAGCGGGTCACGCTCCGGCAGGGCTTCGGAGACCACCTCGGGGGTGCTGAGGCGGTGCGGCACCGCCGCTTGCGGTCGGTACGGCTGCTCGGACCAGCGGCGCCAGTACGGCGTGTAGACCGCGTAGTGGTCCGATCCCGAGGGCACGACGGCGCCCGGCTCGACCACGGTATGGACACCCGGATGCAGCCGAAGTTCCCGCCGTTGCCCGCCCAACTCGGCGGCCAGGCGCCGTTCCCGCCGCCGGGCGAAGGAACTCGCGTCGGCCGCCAGGTGCACCGTGGCCGCGCCGACCTGTTCGGCAACCCGGCCGACCTGGTCGACGGTGTCGCCGCGGCGGATCACCAGCCGGCTGCCCCGCTTGCGCAGCGCGTCGTCGAGATCGTGCAGGCAGTCGGCCAGGAAACGGCTGCGGAACTCGCTGCGCTGCGCTGCCGGATCCAGCACGTACAGCGGGACGACCTGATCGGTCGCCGCAGCGGCCAGCGACGGGTTGTCGTGCAACCGCAGATCGCGGGTCAACAGCACGATGTCGACCGTCACCGGCGCTCCCTTCGGTCGACGATGGACTCAGGGCAGCCGGGCGACAGCGCGCTCGACCAGGGCGGCCATGACGGCGCCGACGTCGCGGCCTGAGCCGCCGAGCGCGAGCGGATAGGTCGAGGTCTCGGTCATGCCCGGTGCCACGTTCACCTCGAGGAACCAGACGTCACCGGCGGCGTCGACGACCACGTCGCTGCGCGACCAGTCCCGCAGGCCGAGCGTGGTGTGGGCCAGCACGGCGACCTCGGCCGCCTGTGCCAGAACGGCTTCCGGCAACCGACCGGGCACGAAGAACTCCGTGGTGCCGGCGGTGTAGCGGGCGGCGTAGTCGTAGAAGCCGCCGTCGGGCACGACCTCCACCGGTGCGAGCGCGACCGGCCCGGAGCCGTTGTCGAGCACCGACACCGCCAGTTCCGTGCCGGCGATGAACTGTTCGACCAACGCGACGTCGCCGTACGCGAACGCCCCGACCATGGCCGCCGGCAGTTCCGCGGCGGTCCGGACCACCGCGGCTCCCAGGGCCGAGCCGCCCTTGGTCGGCTTCACCACCAGCGGCAGGCCGATCCGGCGTACCAGGGCCTCCAACAGGGCAGGCGCCCCGAGGTCACGAAACGTCGCGTGCGGCAAGGCGACCGCGTCGGGGGTGCGGCCGCCGGCGCGCCGGATCAGCGTCTTGGCCACCGGCTTGTCGAACGCCAGCCGGCAGGCCTGCGCCCGGGAGCCGACGTAGGCCAGGTCGAGGGACTCCAGGACGTCGCGCAGCGCGCCGTCCTCGCCGGCGGCACCGTGCAGCAGGGGGATCACGGCGCGGGGACGGAACGCGACCAGTTCGGCCAGCAACGAGGCGTCGACGTCACGTTCGACGGTGTCGACTCCGGCCGCGCGCAGCGCGTCGGCCACCCGCCGTCCGGACCGGATCGACACGTCGCGTTCCGGCGACAGCCCGCCGGCCAGGACAAGGATGGTCATACCGGCTCCCCGGGTGTCGGCCCCGTCGGAGGCACGGTGGTCAGGCGGACTGGGCGCAGATGGGAAGAACTGCGGTGCAACGGATTCGCCCGGCCGGAGGGATGCCCCACGGCTAGGCGAGGTCGGGAGCAGGCGAGGCCGGGCCGGGGCCCGGGGCCGGACCCCGGCCGGTGCCGAACGTGTGCGCGAGGACCAGTTCGGCCTCGACGACCGTCGCCAGCCGCCGTACGCCTTCGCGGATCCGGTCCGGGTCCGGGTAGCAGTAGGACAACCGCAGTGACTGCCGGCCCTGCCCGTCGGCGTAGAAGCCGGTGCCCGGGACGTACGCGACGAGGTTGGCCACCGCGCGCGGCAGCATGGCCGTCGCGTCGAGACCCTCGGGCAACGTGACCCACGAATAGAACCCGCCGCCGGGCACCGTCCACGTCGTCCCGGCCGGCATCTGCGCGGCAAGGGATTCCAGCAGCGCGTCGCGGCGCTCGCGGTAGAGCTCGCGATACGCCTTGATCTGTTCCCGCCACGGCTGGGTCGCCAAGAACTCCGACACCGCCAGTTGGGAGAAGTTCGACGGGCACAGCACCGCGGCCTCGGCTGCCAGCACGAGCTTCTCGCGGACCCCGTGCGGTGCAACCGCCCAGCCCACCCGCAGGCCCGACGCGATCGTCTTGGAGAAGGAGCCGAGATAGATCACACCCTCGGCGTCGTCGGCCCGTAGCGCTCGCGGAACCCGGCCGTCCCAGCTGTCCCCGACGCCGCCGTCGAATCCGAGCATGCCGTACGGATCGTCCTCGACCACCAGAAGACCTGCGGCACGGGCGATCTGCAGGATGTCGCGGCGTCGCTGCGGTCCTTGCGTCACGCCCGCGGGATTGTGGTACGACGGGATCGTGTAGAGCAGTTTGACCCGTTTGCCGGCGGCGGCAGTCGCAGCGATCGCCGCCTGCAGCGCAGCCGGTTCCAGGCCCTCGTCGTCCATCGGGACGTGGACGACGTCGCACTGGTACGAGGCGAAGACGCCCAGCGCGCCGACGTACGACGGCGCCTCGACGAGCACCACGTCGCCCGGGTCGCAGAACACCCGGACCACCAGATCGAGCGCCATCTGCGACCCCACGGTCACGATGACGTCGTCGGGATGGGTGGCGACACCGACCTCCCGGACGTACTCGGTGATCTGCTCGCGCAGGTGCTCGTCACCCTGGCCGGCGCAGTACTGCAGCGCGACCGGGCCCCGCTCGCGCAGCAGCCGGGACATCATGTCGGCCAGGGCATCCAGCGGGAGAGCCTGCACGTACGGCATGCCGCCGGCCAGCGAGACCACCTCGGGCCGGTTGGCGACCGAGAAGAGGGCACGGATCGCCGACGCGGTCATCCCCCGGGTCCGCGCGGCGTACGCGTGCACCCAGGGGTCGAGCCGGGAGCCCGCGGGCTCCGGCATGCCGCCGGCCATCGATGTCACCTCCTGTGGGTGACTACCATGCCTCATCGAGGCGCGGAGGTGCGTGTGCGGGTGCTTCGCTGGATCCTCGTGGCGACCGGTCTGGCCGTACTCGGCCTGATCGCGGGCTTCGTCGCGGCGCTGCTGCGGCCGCAGGCCCCGAAGCGGCGCCCGGCCCGTGACGCCAGCGCTCCTGCCACCGGTGCCGACGCCGAGGACTGACCGCCCGGCCCGCCCTGACCACCCCGACCGCGGGAATGGGAGCCGGGCCAACCGGTGAGCCGGGACTACTGGGGGGCGAAGAAGCGGACGACGGCGGCCGCGACGCCCTCGGCCACCGCGTCGACGAAGCCGGGATCGGCCAACCGCTGGGCGTCCCCGGGATGGGACACGTACCCGCACTCCAGGCGTACCGCCGGCATCCGGGTGAGCCGCAGCAGGTCCCACGACTTGGCGTGACTGCGGCAGTCCAGCAGGTCGGTCCGGCCGACCAGTTCGTCCTGGACCAGTTCGGCCGCCGTACGGCCGAGCACCGAGTACGCCCGGCCGAGGCCGTCGCCGAAGTAGAAGGTCGCCACGCCGTGCGCGGCGGGGTTCGGGGCGGCGTCCACGTGCAGGCTCAGCACCAGGTCGGCGCCGGTGTCGTTGGCGAAGTGGGCGCGCGCCGCCTCGTCCATGACGGCGTCGACCTCGCCGGTCCGGGCCCGCGTGAGCAGCACCTGGGTACCGATGGCCTGCAGCCGGCCCTCCACCCGAGCGGCGATCTCGTCCACCACCACGGCCTCGATGAGGCCGTGGCCGTGGTGACCCGGGTCCTCGCCGCCGTGACCGGGGTCCAGCACGACGACCTTGTCACGGACCCCGGTGCGCAGGTCCTGCAGCGCGACGGCCTGCCGCAGCGCATCCGGCTCACCGCCGACGACGGTGCGGCTCAGCCGGTCCAGCGCCTTGAACGTCGCGGGGCCGCACGTCCCGTCGGGGTCCACCCCGACGCCGCGCTGGAACTCCCGCAGCGACGCATCCGTCAGCGGCCCGAACACGCCGTCGACTCGGCCGCAGTCGAAACCGAGATCGGCCAGCCGCCGCTGCAGGCCGGCCACGTCGTCGCCGGAGACCAGATGCCCCGGCGCGTACGACAGGATCCGGTCGCCCAGCCGCCAGCGCGCCTCTTCGAGGCGGCGGAACGTCTGCGGACCGACGATCCCGTCGACGGTGATGCCGCGCTGCTGCTGGAAGTGGCGGACCGCGGCGTCCACGGTGTCGTCGAACAGCGCCTGGTCCGGATCACGCAGCGGCGCCGGATCGGCTGCCACCAGCCCGAGCCGCGAGAGCCGGTCGCGCACTTCGGCGACGGCGGGCCCGCGCTGGCCCCGGCGTACGACGGTGCCGGCCACCGTCCCGCTCACCCGGCGGTTCGACAGGCAGCGGGACAGGACCCGGCCGGCACGCGGCCTACAGGAAGGACGACAGGTCGTTGAGCAGGGCAGCCTTGGGCTTGGCCCCGACGATCTGCTTCACCCGCTGACCGCCCGAGTAGACGATCATCGTCGGGATCGAGGTGATGCCGTACGCAGCTGCGGTCTGCGGGTTCTCGTCGACGTTGAGCTTCACGATCGTGAGCTTGTCGGCGTTCTCCGCGGCGATCTCCTCCAGGACGGGGGCGACCATCTTGCAAGGACCGCACCACTCCGCCCAGAAGTCGACGAGCACGGGCTTGTCGCTCTTGAGGACGTCGAGGTCGAACGTCTCGTCGGTGACGGCCTTCGCTGTGCCCACCGGGGCCTCCTTCAGTCGTGCCGACGGGTATCCCCGCCGGTCCCACCCCGGGATCGTCCGGGGAGTTCGGATTGGGACGGCCTGCGGGCGGTCCCAGGGTACGGCGTCAGGCGGACGCACCCACGCCCTCGACGGGCGCGAGTCCACCGACGGGGACAAGGCCAGCCACTCCGTCGAGCGCCGCCAGGAACCGTTCGGCGTCCAGCGCCGCCGCGCAGCCGCTGCCAGCCGCGGTCACCGCCTGGCGGTAGGTGTGGTCGACGAGGTCGCCACAGGCGAAAACGCCGCTGAGGTTGGTCCGCGTCGAGCGACCCTCGACCAGCACGTAGCCCTCGTCGTCGGTGTCGACCTGGCCGCGCACCAGCTCCGATCGCGGGTCGTGACCGATCGCCACGAAGACCCCGGTCACCGCGAGGTCACGGGTCGCCCCGGTGACGGTGTCCCGCAGCACGAGGCCGGTGACCTTCTCGTCGCCGAGGACGTCGACGACCTCGCTGTTCCACGCCACGTCGACCTTGTCGTTGGCGAACGCGCGGTCCTGCATGATCTTGCTGGCGCGCAGCTGGTCGCGGCGGTGCACCAGCGTCACGGTGTCACCGAACCGGGTGAGGAACGTGGCCTCCTCCACGGCGGAGTCGCCGCCGCCGATCACCGCGATGTGCTGGCCGCGGAAGAAGAAGCCGTCACACGTGGCACACCACGACACCCCGTGGCCGGCCAGCCGCTTCTCGTTGGGCAGCCCGAGTTCGCGGTAGCCCGACCCCATCGCGAGGATCACCGCGTGAGCGCGATGCTCGCGCCCGGTGCCGTCGACGACGAGCTTGACCGGACCGGTCAGGTCGACCCGTACGGCGTCGTCGGTGATCAGTTCGGCGCCGAAACGCTCGGCCTGCGCCCGCAGGTTCTCCATCAGCACCGGGCCGGTGATGCCGTCGGGGAAGCCGGGGAAGTTCTCGACCTCGGTGGTGTTCATCAGCGCCCCGCCGGCGGTCACGGACCCCTCGAGCACGAGTGGGTGCAGGTTGGCGCGGGCGGCGTAGATCGCCGCGGTGTAGCCCGCCGGGCCGGATCCGATGATGACCAGGCTGCGGACCTGGTCGGTGCCGACCTCTGACACGGGATGCTCCTGATCTGCTGGCGGGCGTGCTGCGCGAACAACGATCCCAGGTCGTGGGTCATTCCGCGGCCGGGGCCGCCCGGGCGCGCGTCGTACGCCGGATCCGCCGTACCGCACGATGAGGTGGGCTGCGACCTGCCGAGCGGACCTCGCTAGCGAGCCACCCGGACGAAGTAGCGCACGTCCTGGTCGCCGCGTGAGCACGCCAGGCCGACCACCCAGACGTCCACCTTGGCCGGGTCCGGCATCGCCAGGACGACGACGACGGCGGCCGAGCCGCCGTACGTCCCCCGGTCGACCAGCAGCGCACGCTGCACCGGGTCGCCGGTCAGGCCGGTCACACAGTCGCGCAGCGCCGTGGAGTCGGTGGGCAGATCGTGTTGCAGCCGCGCTCCGGTGCCCACGGGCGGGCCGGTCGGGTCAGGCCGCGGCGGGGTCGTGGTGGCCATCGGGGCGGGGCCGCTGGCGGCCGGACCGGTCGGCGCTACGCCGGTCCCGGAGGCGGACGGGGCCGCCGGGGTCCCGCCAGGCGTCATCGCCGCACTGCCCGACGAGGGCAGCGCAGCCAGGGCGGGCGGCGAGACCGGGACACGGTGGCTGACCAGCATCGTCTTGACCTGGTCGACGACGTTCTCCTGGCTGTACGCCGTCCCCGACGTCCCGGTGACCACCGCCGCGGGGCTGCCGGAGTCCACGCCCGGGCTCGCGGTCGGGTCGCCCGACGCAGCGGTCGTGCCGGGATCGCCGAGTCGCGGCGCCAGCAGGACGCCGGCCCCGGCGACGACGGCGATACCGGCGGCGGCGGTCAGGATCGGCAGCAGCCGGCCGCGACGGCGGGCAGTGAGGTCGGTGACCGGACCGGCGTGCCGGCCAGGCCGTGCTGCGGCGCGCTCGCCGGTCTGCGCTGCCCGTGCGGACTCGGCCTCTATGGACGCTGGATCCGTGGACTCGGCGTCTGTGGACTCGGCCCCTGGAGACGCTGCCTCTGGGGACGCTGCCCCTGCGGACCCGGACCCGGGCTGCCCGGCCGGCGTCGCGGTACGGGCGGCGGCTGCGGCCGCCAGCGCGGCGTCGAGTCGGGTCGCCACGGCCGCAGGAAGTTCGGGCGTGCCCAACGAGGCCAACGTGTCACGGACGAACGCGTCGTCGGCGTCGCTCAGGGCGGGCAGCGGCAGGAGGTCCTCGGGGACCGCGGCAGCCGGGTCGTCGGGAACCGGCGGCTCGGCCGGCCGGTCGGGGCGGTCGGGGGTCACAGCGCTACGTCACCTCCCTGCACATCCGCCGAACGGTCGGGTCGTGTGACGGCCGCGGTCCCGTCGGGGTTCCGGAGGTGCGCCAGCGCGGTCGCGAGCTTGGCCCGGCCGCGGAACGCGCGGCTCTTCACCGTCCCGGTCGGGCACTGCAGGATCGCCGCGGCCTCCTCCACCGAGTACCCCTCGACGTCGATGAGGACGACCGCGCCGCGCTGTTCGGGCGGCAACTGCGCCAGCGCCGCCACGATCTCCCACTGCAACTCGCTGTCGCTCACCTGGTCGCGGGGCTCGACCAGTTGCCGGGTCGTCTCACCGTCGTCGTCCGGCAACGGGTCCGCCGGCCGGGCCCGGCGGCGGCGCAACCGGTCCAGGCAGGCGTTCACCACGATCCGGTGCAGCCAGGTCGTGACCTGGGCGTCGCCCCGGTAGCTGTCCGCGCGGCGGAAGGCCGACAGCAGGGCGTCCTGCAGCGCGTCCGCCGCCTCCTCCGGATCGCCGAGGGTCCGCAACGACACCGCCCACAGCCGTGATCGATGCCGCCGGACGAGTTCGGCGAAGGCGTCGGGGTCGCCGGCCACGTGGGCGGCCAGCAGCGCGGCGTCGGGGGTGGCCGCGTCGGGGTACATCGCCGGGCAGCCTAGGTGCTGCAGCGCTCGCGGATGCGGAGGCCGCCTCGGGTTGTGCGGTGCGGCGATTCGCCGCGCCAGCGCCCGGTCGGCAGGTCAGCCGCTGAGGGCGACGGTGCGCACGCCGCCCTGGAAGCCGTTGGTGGTCGGCGGCAGGCGCTTGAACCACAGCAGGACGTAGCGGGCGGTGACCGGGGTGGAGGACCGCAACGTCACCTGGGTACCGGCACCGCGCGCCCGGGCGAACAGCGTCAGTCCCGCCGGCAGCGCGCGGGGACTGGCGACGATCCGGTCGTCCTCGGCCGTCAGCACCTGCACCGTGCTGCCGTTGCCGACCAGGCCCACCACGATGCTCGACACCGGTCGCGGCGAACCGAGGTCCAGCAGCAGGCCGACGCCGCGCTTGCCGCTCAGCGCGGGCTGCGGATAGATCGCTGTGCGCCAGGCGGTCTGGGCCGCGGCGGGTACGCCGGCGGTGCTGTCGATCGCGTCGCGGGCCAGTCGCGGCCGGGTGGCGCGGTTGCCGTACGGGTCGTACGACGTTGCCGTGAGGACGGCCAGTGACGTCTCGCCGCCGCCGGCCGGCGGGGCGGTCGACGCGGTGGCCGACGGTCGCGGATCCTCCCCGAACACACTCACCGGGTCGACCTTGCGCGCCGCGTCCGGCGGCGCCGACGCCCCGTTCGCGGTCGCCATCGACCACCCGAGCAGACCCATACCGACCGCGACGACGATGCCGACCAGGACACCGGCCGACCGGCGGACCGCGGTGGCGGGGTTCCGGGTGACCGCGGGGCGGTGGACCCGTTCGGCTGCCCGGGCCAGGCCGGCCGACAGCGACGGCATGTCGGCGTACGGCGTCTTGCCGTGCCAGCTCTGGTCGGGCAGCAGCGACCGTACGGTGACCTCGTCCAGCATCTCGGGCAGGTCGGCGGTGACCCGCGACGGCGGCAGTACCCGGTGGCCGAGGACCGGCGCCGGGGGCAGCACGTCGATGGGGTCGCCGGGCCAGCGGCGGGTCAGCCCGGCGTACAGCAGCGCGCCGACCCCGTGCAGGTCCGCCCGCAGCGGGTCGGCGACCGGCGACACCCCCCACAGCACCGCGTCCACGCCCAGCCCCCGCAGCCGTACGTCGCCGCTGTCGCTGATGAGCACGCACGACGGCCGCAACCGCCCGTGCGCGACGCCCGCGGCGTGCGCGGCCTGCAGCGCACGAGCCACTTCCAGGGTGGTGCGCGCGACATCCATCGGGTCCGGCTGGTCCGGCAGGGTGTCCAGCCACGGCCGGCCGGGGATCCACTCGGTGACCACGGCGAGGTCGTCGCCGGTCTCCAGGACGTCGAGGACCTGCACGATCCGGTTGTCCGCGACCGTCGCCGCCGCGCACGCCGCCCGCTTCAGATCCGCCGACCGCGGGTCCCGCAGCGGGATCAGCCGGATGCCGACCGGGCGGTCCAGCGCGGGGTCCGTCGCGCGCCACAGCGTCGAGCCCTGACCGGCGGCCACGAGGTCGGCCAGCAGGTAGCGGTCGACCGACCGCGGCGGGGAAGGCGGGACGGACACAGGTCGAGGCTAAGCCGCGCCACGGCCGGCGCGCACACGCGCACAGCCGTCGGCGCGTTGCACTTCGGTACCGACGCCCGAGCCGTACGCCGCTGCCGGCCGGCCGAACCGGGTGGCAGAGCCACGCGACGCAGGCTCGACGGGTGGGCCGTCAGGCGGCCCGGCCGGGCCGCATCGCGCCGATGAGTCCGGACGTGTACACCGCCGCGACCCGCACCCGGTCCCCGGTGTGCGGCGAATGCACCATCAGGCCGTGCCCGAGGTAGAGCGCGACGTGGTGGATCGTCGCCGGGTTCGACCGGTCGTACGCCCAGAACAGCAGATCGCCGGGGGCGATCTGCGCCAACGGGATCCGTTGGCCGGCCCAGTACTGCTGACGCGACACCCGTGGCAGGGAGTAGCCGGCGACGCTGAAGACCCGCAGCATGAAGCTGGAGCAGTCGAATCCCACGGTGGTGTCCGCGGCGCAGGCGCCGCTGTCGGTCCGGCCGTCGTCGGGTGCCGAGCTCGAGCACCAGCCGGTCGACGGGCCGTTCACTCCGCCGCCGCCGGCGGAGTACGGCGTCCCGAGCCACCGCTTCGCCTCGGTCAGCGCTGCGGCGGCGTACGGCGTCGCCGGTGCGGCCGCCGCCTCGGCGATCGACCGGTCCATCGCGGCGACCTCGTCGGCCGGCGCCGCCACTGGCCCCGCGGTCGGCAGGCTGGCGGCAGCCTGCGCCTCCGCCTGTTCGGCCGCCATCAGCCGCAGCATGTCCGCGGTGGCCGAGCGGAGCAGCGCGTCGACCTGGCCGGCCAGGACCGCGGCGCGGTCGGCGGCGTCGTGGGCCTGTTCGGCGTACGCCGCCTGCTGCTCGGTGGACATCGACCGCTGCTGCTGCAGCTGCTGCGCGGCGGCGAGGGCGTCCTGCGCGGCACCGATGTCGCCGCCGGTCCCGGCGACCACGCTGCGGACCGCGGCGGCGCGGGATGCCACGTCGGCCAACGAGTCGCCGCCGAGGACGGTGGCGTACAACGCCGGTGCGCCACCGGCCATGTACAGCTGGCGTGCGGTCCGGGCGGTGCGGGACCGGGCGGCGGCCACCGTG
This sequence comes from Actinomycetota bacterium, assembly GCA_004297305.1. Lineage (NCBI taxonomy): Bacteria > Bacillati > Actinomycetota > Actinomycetota bacterium. Next base: position 491,993 of record SCTR01000006.1, on the reverse strand, counting down.
GCTGTCAGCGCGTCGACCTGTTGTGCGCCAGCGAATTCCGTGTCCGCCGCGGCGGACAGGGCCGTGGTGGCCTCGACGTACTCCTCGACCGCGAGTTCCTGGCGGTCCCGCAACTGGTCGACGGCCGCCTGCAGCGCCCGGGCCTGCGCGCGCGCCGCGGCGAGGTCGGCCGAGCCGGTCGGTCCGGCCGGATCCGCGGCAGCGGGCCGGGCGAGCGGAATCGTCCCCAGGACGGCAGCGGCCAGCGCCAGGCCGAGGGTGGCGCGGGCAGCAGTACGCCGCATCGCCGCCCCGGGCCGTCGTCCAGGGGACGCTGCACTGTGTCGGGGTTCCTGGGCGCGGCCGAACGGATCGGTCACGCGGAGTCCCGTGCGGTGGCGGTCGCCTCGGCCTGCGGCAGATCGCGAAGCCAGGGCAGCCGGCCCAGCACGATCGTGGGGGCGGTGTCGGTCACGTGCGCGGTGACGCTCGCGTCGGCGGAGACGGTCAGCTGATCCGGCGCCAGGACCACCCCGACCCGGACCGCCTCCGCGCTGGCCGCGTCCCAGGCGCGGCGCCAGACCGCCGTCGGCACGACCCGGGCGCTTCCGGCGATGGCCTGCGCACCGGCCCGCGCGACCTGCGAGGCGGCATCGGCGACGGCCATCCGGTTCCAGCCGATCGAGCCGAGGTCGATGGCCAGTACGCCGAGCAGCCCGAGGACGACGACCACCCGCGTCAGCCAGCCCAGCACGATCTCGCCGCGGTCGTGCCCCGACCGCGGCACTCGCGCGTGCTGCGGCGGGGCCATGCCGATCACATCGGCGGGTCCGGTACTCCGGTTGAGCCGCGGACCCCGACTGGTCAGCCGCGGGCGCGGCCGGGCAACCGGCGGGTGACGATGTGCAGCACCGCACCCACCTCGGTGATCCGTAGCACCCGCGCGGCTACCAGGTAGCTGGCGGCCCCGACCGCTGCCACCACGACGAGGTCGACGAGCAGCGCGACCTTGCCCGACCAAGCGGCGTGCCGCAGCCCCCACTGCGTGCCGGCCATCACCGCCAGGGCGACGCCGGCAGCCAGTGCCATCCGTGCCACGGCGGCGACCGTGGCGGCGGTGTGCAGGCCGCCGAGCCGGCGCGCGAGAACCGCCCACGTGACGACGAGTGCGACCCAGTAGGCCAGCACGTAGGCCAGCGCCAGCGACTCGATCTTGGCCGGGCCGGTGGCGACCGCGGCGAACAGCGGCACGGCCAACGCCAGGTTGACCGCGTTGAGCACCACGGTCAGCCAGAACGGCGTGCGGGTGTCCTCCAGGGCGTAGAAACCCCGCAGCAGGACGTAGAACAACGTGAACGGGATCAGCCCGAGCATGAACACCGACACCACGGTGCCGAGCAACTCAGCCTGCGGCCCGGACGCGGCGCCGTACCCGAACAGCAGTTCTGCCACCCACGGTCCGGTCACGACCAGGACCGCGGCCAGCGGCACGATGAACGCGGCGACCAGGCGCATCGCGTAGCCGAGGTCGACCGAGACCGCGGCGTACAGCCGCTCATGCGCCTTGCGCGACAACGCCGGCAGCAGCGCGGTCACCACCGACACCGTGATCACGCTGTGCGGCAGGATGAAGATCAGGTGCGCGGTCTGGTACGTCGCCAGCCCGCCGGGGGTGTTCGCTGCCGCAGCGGCGTCGACGTTTGCCTGGGTAGCCAGCCGGGTCACCACGACGTACGCCGCCTGGTTCACCAGCACCAGCCCGACCGTCCAGGCCGCGAGCCGGCCCGCCTTGCCCAAACCCACACCGCGCCAGTCGAATCGGGGACGGTAGTGGTAGCCCGCGCGCCACAGCACCGGGACCAGGACGGCGGCCTGGGCCGCGACGCCCAGGGTCGTCCCGATGCCCAGCAGCGCTGCCTGGCCGCTGGTCAGGTCCTGGTCGGTGCTGCTGACCGGCCCCACCACGACCAGGAAGATCCCGAACGTGGCGATGGCGACGGCGTTGTTCACGATCGGAGCGAACATCGGCATCGCGAATCGTTCACGGGCGTTGAGGACCTGCGACAGCATCGTGAACAGGCCGTAGAAGAAGATCTGCGGCAGGCAGTACCGGGCGAACGCCGTTGCCAGGTCCAGTTGTGACGCGTCGTAGTCGTTGGGGGTGTAGAGGTCCACTATCCACGGCGCGAACAGCACCGCGGCGGCCGACAGCGCTAACAGCGCCACCCCGACGACGGTCAGCAGCCGGTCGGCGTAGCCGGCACCGTCGTCGGCGTCGGATGCCATGTGGCGCACCAGCTGTGGCACGAAGACGGCGTTGAGGGCCCCGCCGATCACGAGGATGTAGATGATGTTCGGCAGCGTGTTGCCCAGCGCGAACGCGTCGGCGACCGGGAAGAAGCCGAGGGCGGCGACGATGACGATGCTGCGCCCGACGCCGGTGAGCCGCGACGCGACGGTGCCCGCCGCCATGACGGCGCTGGAGCGCAACAGGTTCGTCATGCGGGCGGCGCCGCTGCGGTCCGGCGGCCGGCCCGGACCCGGCGGACCAGATTGACCGCGACGAGGACCGCGAGCGCGGCCACCGCGGCTCCCACGACCCACCGCGCGGCCTGCGCGTACGCGGTGGACCGCACCTCGATCTCGACCGGTTCGGAGTAGGCGACCCCGGCGGCGGTGGTCAGCCGGACCGAGACCGGGACCGGTCCGCTGCCCACGACGTGCGTGGTGACCTCGAGCGTGCTGGCGCGGCCCGGCGCGATCGTCACCGGCTCCACCGGTGAGATCGACAGCCGCGCCGCGGGTTGACCGGTCATCGTCACCCCGACGGTGACCGGCTGGTCCAGGTCGTTGGCGATGGTGACCGGGACGACGCCGGTCTCGCTGGACAACGTGTACGGGCCCTTGGAGATCACCCGGACCCGGCCCACCTGTTCGGCCAGCTGGTCGGACACCGTGCGCAGCAGGGCCTGGCCGTTGCGCGGTTCCTCCCGCCAGGCCGCCGACCCGGTCCGCAGCAGCGCGGCGGCGTACGGATCGGTGAGGCCGACCGGATCGGTCACCACCTCGCCGAAGGCCCCCAGCCGTGCCTCCTGGGCGGCGATGGTGTTGACGTACGTCGCTCCCAGCGCGGCCGAGCGCGGCGGCGGATCGGCACGCTTGCGCCGCACGTCGCTGGGCGCCGCGGCGGTGAGGTCGCTCAGCGTTGCCGGGGTCACCCAGGGCGCTGCCTGGACGGCGTCCAGCAGCTCGCCGACCACCGTCGCGTTCGGTGCCCAGCGCAGCGGCGGCGCCACCACGACGGTGCGCTGGGTGCCGGGCAGTTCGGCGGTGATCATCGCGGTCTCGGCGAGGAATCGTTGCCGCGCCAGCAGTTCCTGGCCGCGGGTCCTGGTCGGCATGGCCAGCGCGGCGCTCAGCCCGGAGTCCGCCAGGACGGCGCGGACCGTGCCGGACTGGGTGGCCAGGCTGGCCGATCCGGACGGCGTGTACGCCGCCGACGCCGCCGGCGGCATCGCCTTGTCCGACAGCACGACCGTGGTGACCCCCGCGGCGGCGAGGGTGTCCAGCGTCGCGGCGTCGACGTCACCACCGGGCGCCCAGAACACGCCGCCGCTCACCGGGCGCTGCAAGGTGCTGGCCGCCAGTGTCGGGGCGAGGGTGACCGCGCGGACCACGTCGCGCTCCAGGCCGCCGCCGCGCAGCGCCGTCGCGTCGGGGTCGGCGTACGGCAGCGCGACCAGCGCCGTCGTCGGCGGGGCTACCGCCGACTGCAGGTCCGTCAGCCAGCTGCCGGCGGCCGCCGCCGCGTCCCCGGGCTCGGGTCCGTCGGGTTGCTCGACGCGGTAGCCGGCCGACATCGCTGCGGCGGTCTCGGTCAGTTCGGGATCCACCGCCCAGCTGACCGCTCGCGGATGGCTCCGGCCGAGGTCGAGCAGGGTGCGCAGCCGACCGCCGGCGTCCAGGTCGGTCGCGGTGCGATCGGATCGCAGCACCCCCTCGGCGTCGCGATCCGGCGCGGTCGCCAGCGGCCACAGCCACACCAGCCGGGTCGGCTTGACCTGCGACGGCTGCGGGAACCAGGGCAGGAACGTCCGGGTCGTGCCCTGCACGTCGGTGGCGCCGTCGCGCCGGCCCACGACGCTGACGGTGACCGTGTAGACCCCGGCCCGGGGCAGGTCGAGGTCGTCCAGCGGCACGGTGACCCGGAAGTCCGTCTGGGCGCCGCGGGCCAAGGTCTTGGCCGCCGTCGCGGTCGCCCTGCCGATGATCTGGCCGTCGTGGGAGTCGTTGCCGCCCACCACATCGGCGATGTCGCTGCGGCCCTGCAGCGGGTCGGTGGACACCCGCAGGACGACGGCCAGCTCGGTGACCCGGCTGTCGGTCGTGTTCACCAGCCGGCCCGCGACCGTCAGCGGCCGGTCGGGCCCGGGCACGATCGGGTCGAGCTGGTCGACGACGACCTGGACCGGGTCGTCCGCCGGCGTATCGGCCGCCCGGGTGTCTGCGGCCGGCGCCGCGGCGAGAGGGACCGGCGCGGCGTCCGCCGCCGGCAGCAGCCGGGGATCGGCGATCGCCGTACCGGCGAGGGCGGCCAGCAGCAGGACGACGAATACCACGGCGCGGCCGGCCCGGCGCCGGGCTCCCGGAACGCTCCGGAGCCGGAGCGCGCCGTCGGCCACCCCGACCGCGGTGGGGCCCGGCCGGTTCATCCGGCGTCGGCCAGCAGCCCGGGCGCGCGGGACACCAGTTCGCGCTCGTCGTCGTACCCCAGTCGGCCGGCCAGCTCGTCGAGCGGGACCCACGCCACTTCGACCACCTCGACGTCGGCATCGGACAGCTCGCCGCCGGCGGCCTCGAGCAGGTAGTGGTGCACGGTCTTGTGCACCCGTCGGTCTTCGACGACGAACCAGAAGTCGATGGTTCCCAGCGGGGCCAACACCCGGCCGCGGATCCCGGTCTCCTCCTCGACCTCCCGGACCGCGGCGTCCTCGGCGGTCTCGCCGGCCTCGAGGTGGCCCTTCGGCAGCGACCAGACCAGCCGGCCGCGCCGGTCGTGCCGGGCGATGAGCGCCGCCCGTGGCGTCCCGCCGCTGCGGTCGACGACGAGGCCGCCGGCCGACGTCTCCTCGACCCGGATCAGTCGCCTGCCCCGCGCCGGCCGGCGCGCGGACCGGGACGAATCGGGCATGCCGCGAGGATAACCGCGGCCCGGCCCCAACCTCGGGCGCCGATACGCTGACCTGTCGTGCCTGCTCAGCCCCCCCTCACCCCGTCCGCATCCTCGGCGGCTGCCGCTGCCCAGCGCCGGGCGGCGGCGGGTCTGGTCCCGGTCCTGCCGTTGCTGACGGACCTCGGGAAGCGGTTCGCGGCCGCCGGTCACGAGCTGGCGCTGGTCGGCGGATCGGTCCGCGACGCCCTGCTGGGCCGAGCCGACCTCGCCTCGGCGGATCTGGACCTCGCGACCGACGCTCCGCCGGAGCGGGTGCTGGAATTGCTGGCCGACTGGGCCGACACCACCTGGGAAGCCGGGATCCGGTTCGGGACGGTCGGCGTACGACGAGGCGACCGGCGGCTGGAGATCACGACGTACCGCACCGAGCGGTACGACCCGGACTCGCGCAAACCGTCCGTCGCGTACGGCGACACCCTCGCCGGGGACCTGGCCCGTCGCGACTTCACCGTCAACGCGCTGGCCGTCACGCTGCCCGATCTCGCCTTCGTCGACCTGCACGGCGGGCTGGCCGACCTGGCAGCGGGGGTGCTGCGGACACCGGGCGCGCCGGAGGACTCCTTCGGCGACGACCCGTTGCGGATGCTGCGCGCGGCCCGGTTCACCGCCCAGTTGGGCTTCGACCTGGACCCGGCAGCCGTCACCGCGATCACGGCGATGGCGGACCGGCTGGCCATCGTGTCGGCGGAGCGCGTGCGGGACGAGTTCTCCCGGCTGCTGCTGTCGGCCGAGCCGCGCCGTGGCCTCGGCCTGCTGGTCGACACCGGGTTGTCCGCGCAGGTGCTCCCCGAGCTGGCCGGGCTGCGGCTGGAGATCGACGAGCACCACCGCCACAAGGACGTCTACGAGCACACGCTCATCGTCCTGGAACAGGCCATGGACCTGGAGACCGCCGGGCCGGACCTCGTGCTGCGGCTGGCCGCCCTGTTGCACGACATCGGCAAGCCACGCACCCGGCGGTTCTCCGGCGACGGCCGGGTGTCGTTCCACCACCACGAGGTGGTGGGGGCGCGCATGACCACCAAGCGGCTGCAGGCGCTGCGGTACCCCAACGACATCGTCGAGGCGGTGTCGACGCTGGTCGAGCTGCACCTGCGCTTCCACGGCTACGGCACCGGAGCGTGGACGGATTCGGCCGTACGCCGCTACGTCCGCGACGCCGGTCCGCTGCTCGGCCGGCTCCACCAGCTCACCCGGGCGGACTGCACCACTCGCAACCGCCGGAAGGCGTTGGCGCTGCAGCGGGCGTACGACGAACTCGAAGCGCGGATCGAGACGCTCGGGGAGGCCGAGGAACTCGCCGCGATCCGGCCGGATCTCGACGGCAACGCGATCATGGCCGTGCTCGGCATCCCGCCCGGCCGCGAGGTGGGTGAGGCGTACCGGTTCCTGCTCGAACTACGGCTGGACCAGGGGCCGCTCGGCGAGGAGGCGGCGGCCGACGCCCTGCGGCAGTGGTGGGCACAGCGGCAGGGCTGAGGGCCCGGCGGCAGTGGTGGCCCGCGGCTGCATCGAGGCGGCGGCGGCACTGAGGCACAGCGGCATCCTGAGGGTCCAGGGGCGGCCGGCATTGAGGCCTGGCGGCTGTATTGAGGCGGCGGCACTGCGGCCGACGGTCCGGCTCACCGCGTCCGGCTGGTCGCGCGACGCCGCGACGTCACGGCGTACCAGGCGGCGGTGGCCAGCAGCAGTGCTCCCACCGCGATCGCCACCCCCGGCGCCACGCCGTCCGGCGGCGCCACGACCGCGACGAGCGTGATCCCGCCGACCAGCCCGACGTTGACGGCGATGTCGTACAAGGCGAACACCCGGCCGAGGTGGTCGTCGGCGATCTCGCGCTGCACCGCGGTGTCGGCGCAGATCTTCACCGACTGACCGGCGAAACCCAGCGCGGCCCCGCCGCAGATGAGGGCGGGCAGACTCGGCAGGACCATCGCCGCGACCAGGCACGGCGTCCCGACCGCGCCGGCCACCAGCAGCGTCGCCGCCGACCAGGCCACCGGGCCGATCCGGCGGCTGGCTCGCGGGGTCGCGACGGCGCCCAGCAGCGCACCGGCGGCGGCGCCCGCCGCGACCAGGGCGAAGTCCGACAGGGCCGCGTCGGCATCCTGTCCCGGGTCCAACGCTCCGCGGACCAGCAGGAGCGCCGCCACCGTCACCGCGCCGAAGGCGACCCGGTGGGCCACGACGACACCGATGGCGCGGGCGGCCGCCGGCCGCACTCGTAGCCGTCCGACTCCGTCGACGAGTTCGGCGACCACGTCCCGGACGCCGCTGCGTCCGGCGCTCTCGGCGCGCGGCAGCGCCGGACCGAGCTGGTCGGCGGCGAGCCGGGTCGCCAGCAGCCCCGTCACGGCGTACCCCACGGCGGTCAGCACGAGCAGCACCAGCGAACCCCGGTCGCCGCCACCCGCGGCGGCCCGGACGCCGACCCCGAGCAGGGCGCCCGCGGCGACGGCCATCGTGCCGGCGGTCGGGGAGAGGGCATTGGCGGTCACGAGCAGGTCCGGTCGTACGACGTGCGGCAACGACGCCGACAGCCCGGCGAGCACGAACCGGCCGACGCCGAGGGTCACCAGGACGACCACGGCCAGGTCGAGTCCGTCGTGGGCGGCACCGACCTGCAACGCCAGCACGAGGACCAGCGCGGCCCGCACCAGGTTGGCCCGCAACAGCACCTGCCGCCGCCGCCACCGGTCCAGCGCGAGCCCGGCGAACGGACCGATCAGGCTGTACGGCAACAGCAGGACGGCGAACGCCACGGCGACCTGGGCGGCGGTGGCCTGCCGTTCCGGCGAGAACAGCACGAACGTGCCGAGCGCTGCCTGCACCCCGCCGTCGCAGAACTGCCCGAGCAGCCGGACCGACAGCAGCGCCCGGAAGTCGCGACCGGACAGCACCTGTCGCAGCGGGGTCGCGATCGCCACGGCCGAACCGTAGCGGTGGGGCAGGGGCGGCATGCCCGCGCTGCGCTCGGGCCTACCTCCGCTAGCTGCGCGCTCGACCGTTCCGGTCATGGGTCACGGTCGAGGCTTCACTCGCTCCGCTCGCTCAGCGCTCGACCGTTCCGGTCATGGGTCACGGTCGAGGCTTCACTCGCTCCGCTCGCTCAGCCACGGTCGAGGCTTCACTCGCTCCGCTCGCTCAGCGCTCGACCGTTCCGGCGATGAACGCCTCGACGGCCTGCCGGGCCGCCTCGTCGCTGTACTGCTCGGGCGGGGACTTCATGAAGTACGACGAAGCGGACAGCAGGGGGCCGCCGATGCCACGGTCCAGGCCGATCTTGGCGGCCCGGACCGCGTCGATGATGACGCCGGCGGAGTTCGGCGAGTCCCACACCTCGAGCTTGTATTCGAGGTTCAGCGGGACGTCGCCGAACGCCCGGCCCTCCAGCCGGACGTAGGCCCACTTGCGGTCGTCGAGCCACGCGACGTAGTCGCTGGGTCCGATGTGCACGTTGCGCTTGCCCAGGTCGCGGTCGACCTGCGACGTGACCGCCTGCGTCTTGGAGATCTTCTTCGACTCCAGCCGGTCGCGCTCGAGCATGTTCTTGAAGTCCATGTTGCCGCCGACGTTGAGCTGCATCGTGCGCTCCAGGACCACGCCGCGCTCCTCGAACAGGCGGGCGAGCACGCGGTGGGTGATCGTGGCGCCCACCTGCGACTTGATGTCGTCGCCGACGATCGGCAGCCGGGCGTCGGTGAACTTCTGCGCCCACTCCGGAGTACCGGCGATGAAGACGGGCAGCGCGTTGACGAAGGCGACCCCGGCGTCCAGGGCGCACTGCGCGTAGAACCGGGCGGCGTCCTCGGACCCGACGGGCAGGTAGCAGACCAGGACGTCGGCCTGCGCCTCCCGCAGCGCCGCGACCACGTCGACCGGCGGCTCGGTGCTCTCCTCGATGGTCTCCCGGTAGTACAGGCCCAGCCCGTCGAGGGTGTGGCCGCGGGCGACCGTCACGCCGGTCGGCGGCACGTCGCAGATCCGGATCGTGTTGTTCTCGCTCGCCCCGATCGCGTGCGCGAGGTCCTGGCCGACCTTCTTGGCGTCGACGTCGAACGCCGCGACGAACTGCACGTCGCGCACGTGGTAGTCGCCGAACTGCACGTGCATGAGCCCCGGCACCCGCTCGTGGGCGGAGGCGTCCTTGTAGTACTCGACTCCCTGGACCAGGGACGCGGCGCAGTTGCCCACGCCCACGATCGCGACGCGTACGGAACCCATCGTGGTCCTACTCTCTGCCGCGGCCGTGCCGGTCGGCGGTGCGTTGTGCATACAGGCGGGTCGGGATCATCAGTGGGGCGGCAGCGGCTCGAGCCGCTGCCGCGTCGGTCAGCGGCGTTCGGCGTCGCGCCGCTCGTGCTCGATCAGTTCGGTGAGCCAGCGCACCTCGCGCTCGACCCCCTCCAGGCCGTGCTGTTGCAGCTGCAACGTGTAGGTGTCCAGCCGTTCGCGGCCGCGGCCGAGGGCCTGCCGCAACGGCACCAGGCGCTCCTCCAGCCGGGTACGACGGCCCTGCAGGATCCGCAGCCGGACGTCCGCCGCGGTGCGGGAGAAGAACGCCAGATGGACGTCGAAGTGCTCGTCCTCCCAGGCTTGCGGCCCGGAGTCGTCCAGCAGCTCGCTCAGGTGTTCCTTGCCGTCGGCGGTCAGCAGGTACACGATGCGGGCCCGCTTGCCCGACAGCGCTGGCGCGCCCTCGCCGGTTTCGGTGTCCTCGGCGATGAGACCGCGCGCGGTCAGCGCCTTCAGCGCCGGATACAGCGAGCCGTACGAGATCGCGCGCAGCGGTCCCAGCACGACGTTGACCCGCTTGCGCAGCTCGTAGCCGTGCAGCGGCGACTCCTGCAGGAGACCCAGGATCGCGAACTCGAGGACCTCCCCGCGCCGCGCCATGGGTCCTCCTCGCGATGTATCGAACCGATACATCGCGACGATAGGACACGCGGTGAACGCACGGCAAACGACGCTCCGGACGCCGGCTGTGAGCCGGCTCACGAACGGCGTCAGCCGGGGGGCAGGAGCTCTCTCACGCCGAGCGAGGCCGGTGCTGGATGCGTACCCTCGTCCGGTGGCAGCGCCTCGGTCGAGCGCTCCCCGCGGCTCCCGGGTTCGCGGGGAGTCAGGGACGCGTGCCTCGCGGCACCCGGACGCCGAGCTCAAGCCCGCCGAGCCGGTTGCCGACCCGACGGCACCGCGCGCCGTCATCGACTACGCGCTGGCCCGGCGTGCCGCACTGACGGAACTGTTCTCCGGCGGGGCGTTGCGCTCGGACTTCTGCGACCCGGACCCCTACCTGCTGCGCGCTGCCCGCCACCACGGGGAGCCGTCGACGCGGTCCTGCCCGGTCTGCCGGCGCAGTGACTTGACCCACGTGAGCTACGTGTACGGCGACCAGCTCGGGCCGTACGCCGGCCGCGTCGTCCAGCGACCGCAGCTGGACGCGATGGCGCAGCGGTTCGGCGAGTTCCGGGTGTACGTCGTCGAGGTCTGCCAGGCCTGCCGGTGGAACCACCTCACGATGTCCTACGTCCTGGGAGACGGAGTACCGCGCCGCCCTCCGGCGCGACCGCGGGACCTGCCGGACTGACAGGCCGCATCGCTCGACCGGCTGGCCAGCCCACGGGGACGTCGCTGTGAGGATCGACTGTTGTGAGGATCGACTATCCGCGCCGGAATCGCACCGGCGTCCGTCACTGGCTGCCCTCGTGGCGGCAACTGCTGGCGCTGGCCGGTGCCACCGTGGTCGCTGTCGTCGGCGGCTTCCTGCTCGCGGTCGCGCTGACCACCATCCCGGAGCCGAACGAGGTCGCCACGGCGCAGACCACGATCGTGTACTGGTCGGACGGGACGACGGAACTCGGCCGGCTCGGCGACGCCAACCGGATCAGCGTGCCGCTGGACCAGGTGAGCGTGACCGCCCAGCACGCCGTACTCGCCGCCGAGGACCGTGACTTCTACGACCACGGCGGCTTCTCGCCGGCCGGTATCGTCCGTGCTGCCTGGAACAACCTGACCGGCGGATCCACCCAGGGCGGATCGACCATCACCCAGCAGTACGCGAAGAACGCGTTCCTCACCCAGGACCGCACCTTCTCCCGCAAGGCGCGAGAACTGCTGCTGTCAGTGAAACTGGAAACCAGTTCGTCGAAGGACGACATCCTCTCGGACTACCTCAACACGATCTATCTCGGTCGCGGCGCCTACGGCATCGAGACTGCGGCGCAGGCCTACTTCGGGACCTCCGCCGCCTCGCTGGACCTCGCCCAGTCCGCGGCGCTGGCGGCGATCATTCGTTCCCCGGGCGGTTATTCGCCGGAGAACAACCTCGCGAAACTGCAGGGCCGCTGGGCGTACGTCCTGGATGGCATGGTGAGCAAGGGCTGGATCTCGCAGGCGCAACGCGACGCGACGGTGTTTCCCCGGTTCACCAAGCGCCAGTCGGCCGATCGCTTCTCCGGCACCGACGGCTACCTGCTGGCGGCGGTCCGCGACCAGTTGCTGGGGCAGGGTTTCACCGAGGACGACATCGACGGTGGCGGGCTGCGCATCGTCACGACGTTCGACCGCAAGGCCCAGCGCGCGGCGGTCGCCGCGATCAAGGCGCAGGGTCCGACCACCGGCACCGACCGGCTCCGGATCGGCCTGGCCGCGGTGACCCCTGGGACCGGTGCGGTCGTGGCGATGTACGGCGGCCCGGACTACCTGACCGATCCGCTCAACAACGCCACGCAGGCCATCGCGCAGGCCGGGTCGACGTTCAAACCGTTCGCCCTGGCCGCGGCGACCGAGACCGGGGTGCCGCTGTCGTCGACCTGGAACGGTGCCAGTCCGCGCACGATCGCCGGATACACGCTGCGCAACTACGGGAACACGTCGTACGGCACGGTGTCGCTGCTGCGGGCGACCGAGGACTCGATCAACACCGCGTACGTCGACCTCACCAACCAGGTCGGTGTCGGCAAGGTGATGGCGGCGGCCACCCGCGCCGGCATCCCTGCTGACACCGCCGGTATGGCCGACAACCTTACATTCGTGCTGGGAACCGCCTCGCCGCACACCATCGACCTCGCGTCGGCGTACGCCACGTTCGCCGCGCACGGCCGTGCCGTGGCAACGACGGTGTTGCGCGAGGTCCGGGAGGCCAACGGCGGGCTGCTGGTCCAGGCCGATCCGCGTCCGGTGCAGGCCTTCAGCGCGGACGTGGCCGACACCGTGACGTACGCCCTGTCGAAGGTCGTCACCGACGGGACCGGCTTCGCCGCCGCGCAACTGGATCGTCCGGCGGCCGGCAAGACCGGCACCACGGACGGCAACAAGTCGGCCTGGTTCGTGGGCTACACCCCGCAACTGGCGGGCGCGGTGATGATGGTGAAGGACGACAAGGCGGGCAATCCGCAAACGCTGTCGGGCACCGGCGGTCTGTCCAGCGTGACCGGCGGGTCGTTCCCGGCCCGCATCTGGACCGCCTTCATGTCCGCCGCGCTGCAGGGCAGCGACGTCGAGGAGTTCACCACCCCACCGGATCTGGTCCGGCCCAGCCCGTCGGCCACCGCCCCGAGCCCCAGCGTCAGCACTTCTCCGACGTCCACCCCGTCGGTGTCGGTCACCCCGACCCCGACGCCGTCGGTCAGCAGCACGCCGCCGTCGCCCACGGCCACGCCGACCTCGACACCGGCGTCGACACCGCCGCCGAGCCCGTCGGGATCCCCGACTGCCCCACGTCCCAGCGCGTCCGGCTCCGCACCGTAGCCGGGTGTGCGGCACCATGACCGCGTGAGGTCCGACCCGGTCCTGCCCACCCGGGCCGACCCGCAACTGCAGGCGGCGACCGAGGGATTCGGCGGACCGATCGGCCGCCGGGCCCGGTTCGGGGCGACCTGGTGGACCCCGGTCCGGGTGTTGCTCGTGCTGGGCGGCCTGACGTATCTGGCCGGTGCCCTGCTCAAGGCGCCCTGCGTGGCCAACTCCTGGGCGTCGCCGGACCGCTACGAGCACCTGTGCTACAGCGACATTCCGGTGCTGTACCCGCTGCGCGGGCTGGCCGACGGGATCATCCCGTACCTGCAGGATCCGCTGGCCGGCCAGCAACCGCTGGAGTACCCGGTCCTGACCGGCGGGTTCATGTACGTCGCGGCGCTGCTCACCCGGGCGCTGGGCAGGGTCGGCTCGTGGAGCGCCTTCTACCAGGTCAACGTCGTGATGCTGGCCGCGTGCTTCCTCGTCACCGTCGCCGCGACGGCCAAGACGGTGGTTCGGCGGCCGTGGGACGCCGCGATGGTGGCGGTCGCGCCGTGCATGCTTTTCGTCGCCACGATCAACTGGGACCTGCTCGCGCTCGCCCTCACGTCGGTGAGCCTGCTGCTGTGGTCCCGGCAGCGTGAGGGCTGGGCCGGCGTCGCACTCGGACTTGCCGTGGCGGCCAAGCTCTATCCGGTGGTGCTGCTGGGCGTCCTGCTCCTGCTGTGCTGGCGCGCGGCCCGAATGCCGCAGTTCGGCCGGTTCGTGCTCGGTGCGGCCGTCGCCTGGTCGGTGGTCAACCTCCCGCTGGCGCTGGCCAACCCGTACTCCTGGTCGTACTTCTATACGTTCAGCCGCGAGCGCGGCGAGGACTTCGGCTCGGTCTGGCTCGCCCTGACGACGGCCGGGCACGGCGTCTCGGCGACCTCGCTGAACAGCTACGTCGCGATCAGCTTGCTGCTGGCGGCGGCCGGGATCGCGGCGTTGATCATCTTCGCGCCGCGGCGGCCGAGGCTGGCGCAGGCGGCGTTCCTGATCGTGGCGGCCTTCGTCCTGACCAACAAGGTCTATTCGCCGCAGTACGTCCTGTGGCTGCTGCCACTGGCGGTGCTCGCGCGTCCGCGGTGGCGGGACTTCCTGATCTGGCAGGCGGCCGAGGTCTGCTACGTGGTCGCGATCTGGTGGTACCTGGTCGGGCTGGAAAAGGATGCCAAGGGGCTACTGCCCGGCTGGTACGCCGCCGCGATCTGGCTGCACGTCATCGCGACGCTCTGGTTCGCCGCGCTCGTGGTCCGCGACATCCTGCGGCCGGCCTACGATCCGATCCGGTCCGACGGTGTTCCCGAGCACGCCGACGACCCGGGTGGTGGCTGTCTGGACGGAGCGCAGGACCGAGCTGTGTTACGGCCCAGCCAGGCCGAGCCGGTCCAGCCCGACGTCGCACACCGAAACGTCACCTGAGGCGAAGGCGGCCCGGGTCGTTTCAGAAGGGCGTCGCCGGGGATGGCTCATGCATCCGCGTCCGAGACGCCTTGCCCTGACTTGAGTGCGGCCTCCCAGTCTTGGCCACCATGAAAGACCGCAAGGACGTTGACCACGACCTCCCCCGACGAGTCGTCGACCCCGTAGACGACGAGGGTCCGCTTCCGGTAGGTGGTCGTCCGCATCCCTGGGCGTATGTCCTCACGACTTCTGCCGGCGAGCGGGAAGAGGAGGATTCCGTCGATGTGATCCAGGATCGCCGAGACGAAGCGTCGGGCGATGTCGGCTGTCGCAGTCTTGGCGATCCAGTCGTCGATCTCGTTGAGCTGTCGTTCGGCTTCGGGAGTGAGGTTGATCCGGCCCGTCATGAACGGGCGGCCCACTTGGCCTCGATGCGAGCCCGAACATCCTCAGCTGGAACCGCTCGGGACGGGTCAGCCTTCAGGGCGTCGTACGCCGCGGCCGCTTCTGTGCGCAGCCATGCCTCCGCTGCTTGGTCGAAGGCTTCGTCAGGGTTCACTGACTCGAGCAACCGAAGTGCCAGCCGCCGACGCGCGTCAGCGGACAGCGACATGCCCGCCTCGTACGCCTCAGACTCGCTCACGGACACGCGACCAGTCTACGCCGCGCCTGCGACGGGGATCTCTGAGTTGTACTCCTGCAGTCGGTCGTCGTGCCCACTGATGGAACCGACCGCCGACCGGGCTTGTCCGCAGCGCTTCTAAGTCCACGAATGTAGGACTACCGTCAAATCTCTTTCAATCTCAGCCGACTTTGAAGGCCTTGGTTTAAGTACACCGCTGCGATTGAAACCCCTCCCCCATACGGGGGCTGCAAACGCCCGATCGGATTAGAGGATCCTGCTGCATTCGCCACGCTCGGCACGTCGACGGCTGGCGGGCAGCCATCGGAGCCTGCAAACCATGGTGCGGACCATGGGGATCTCGAGGAGCCCAAAGCGCGTCTGACCTGCGTAAACGTCCTCGGATCAGCAATACCAGGGGAACGACACCGACACCGCAGCCGACCACGACCGTCCCGAGCCGCCTTGGGCTCGGGACGGTCGTGTCGTCAGGACCGGGTCAGACCCGCTCGATGATCGTGGCGTTCGCCAGGCCACCGGCCTCACACATCGACTGCAGGCCGTAGCGGCCGCCGGTCTGCTCCAGGTGGTTCACCAGCGTGGCCAGCAACCGGGTACCCGACGCGCCGAGCGCGTGGCCGAGGGCGATCGCGCCGCCGCGGGGGTTGAGCCGGTCGAGGTCGGCACCGACCGACCGGGCCCAGGCCAGCGGGACCGGGGCGAACGCCTCGTTAATCTCGTACGCGTCGATGTCGTCGATGGTCAGCCCGGCACGGGCGAGCACCTTGGCGGTGGCCGGGATCGGTCCGGTGAGCATCATGATCGGGTCGTCGCCCACCACGGCGAACGAGTGGAACCGGGCCCGTGGGGTCAGGCCGAGTCGCTGGACGGCCTCACCGCTCATGATCAGAGCGGCCGAGGCGCCGTCGGTCAGCGGCGAGGAGTTGCCCGGGGTGATCGACCACTCGATCTGCGGGAACCGCGCGCTCATCTGCTCGTCGTAGAACGCCGGCTTCAGGCCCGCCAGGACCTCGGCGGTCGTCGACGCGCGGACGGTCTCGTCGACGGTGTGCACCCGGGTCGCGCCGTCCTCGCCGGTGATCGTCACCGGCACGATCTCCCGGTCGAAACCGCCGGCGGCTGCCGTGGCGGCCGCCCGCTGGTGCGAGGTGGCGGAGAACGCGTCCAGGTCGTCGCGGCTGAAGCCCCACTTCGCGGTGATGAGCTCGGCCGCGATCCCCTGCTGGATCAGGCCTTCGGGGTAACGGGCGGCCACCCGCGACCCGAACGGGTCGCGGCCCATCGCCGGGGTGAACATGGGAACCCGGCTCATCGACTCGATGCCGCAGGCGATGGCCACGTCGTAGGCGCCCGCGAGGATGCCTTGCGCGGCGAAGTGCGCGGCCTGCTGGCTCGATCCGCACTGCCGGTCGACGGTGGTCGCGGGCACCGACTCCGGGAAACCGGCGGCGAGGACGGCCGACCGACCGGTGTTGAAGGCCTGCTCACCGGCCTGCGACACGCAGCCGGTGATCACGTCGTCCACCACCGCCGGGTCCAGGCCGTTGCGCTCGACCAGCGCGGACAGCACGTCTGCGAGCAGGTTGACCGGGTGGACGGAGGACAACGCACCCCCCGGCTTGCCCTTGCCCGACGCAGTACGGGCGACGTCGACGATGAATGCCTCGGGCATGGCCGGCTCCTCAGGTTTGGGCTGCGGTAGGGGGTGTCTCAGGGTACGACCCGCCGACTGGTGCTCATGCCGCAGGTCGCGGTCGTCTGCCGATCGAGCGGGCGGTGGAACTGCGGCCCGTTTCGGCCGCGGCGTGACGTTCAGCCCCGGCGGCCTTCCCGGCCACGGCGTCAGGTCCAGCACCGGTGGCCTTGCCGCCGCCGCGTCCCGGCCGGGCGCTATTCCCAGACGACGGCGTCGAACGTGGTGGTGGTGAACCGGACGGTGCAGTCCAGCTCGTCGCCGACGGCCGGCACCACCACGCCGCGTGGTACCCACAGCAGCGATACCGACAGGTGCGGCGGTTCGGCGTACCACAATCGCCGTCCCTGCCACCGGAACGGCGACATGGCTCGGCCGGTGGCCTGCAACGCGCCGGAACCGGCAGCCGTCGCTCGCTGCCGCCACGATCGCGCCGCCGCCGGGGCGGCCAGGCCGACGCCGTGCCGGGTACCCCCGCTCACCACGACGAGCGTGGCGCCGCGCGGCCCCGGGCGCTGCCGATAGCCGACGGTCTCGACGCTGTCCACCGGGTGTACGGCGGCGACGGTGGCCGACACCCGCAGTGATTCCTTGTCCTGCAGCCACAATCGGGTGCCCAGCCGAGCCCGCAGGGCCGCGGCCGGCAGTGCCTGGCCGACCGCAGCCAGTTCGGAGTCGGCCAGGTGTGACAGCCAGACCACGTTGGCGCGCCGGCGCGCCGGTTCGGGCAGCCCGAGGCGGTCGAGCACCTGGGTCCACCACCAACCCCAGGCCATGGCTTCCCTGGCCCGCGGTGTGGCGGCCTGCCAGCTGTCGGGGTCCAGTTCGCGCCGGGTCGTCGCGGTTGGCCGCCGCGGACCGGTCGGCTGAGCTATCGGCAGGTGCAGGGCGAGACCGTCGATCGTGAGCCGGCCCGCGGCGAGCGCGGCCGCCACCGGCCGCCGCGCGAGTCCTTCGGCCAGTTCCGCTTCGTCCATGCCGAAGCGGTGAGTCGAGGTGAGCCCTTCCACGACAATGCGACCGCCGCGTTCGGCCGCTGCCAGCAGCCCGGTCACCGACGCCACGGTGCAGACGGTGCGGTCGGCCGGCAACGCGGTGATGTCCTGGTGGTCAACCGGTTCCAGAATGACGACGTCGATGTCCGGTTCGGCCGCCAGCAGTTCGGCGGCCTCCGCCACGGTGCCGACCGCGATCGGCCCCGGCGCCAGCTGCCGGGCCCGCGACGCCAGCAGCAGTTGGCCGAAGCCGTAGCCGTTTCCCTTCACTACGGCAACAGCGGCGGCGTCCGGCCCGGTCGCGGCCACCCCGGCGACGACGGCCGCGGCGTGGGCGCGCCACTGCTCGGTAGCGACGTGCAGGGCCAGCGTCACGCCTGCCTCCTGGCCAGGTACGACCGGAACGCCTTGTGCCACAGCGGGCGTACCGGATAGTCCCACTCGCCGGCGTACTCCTGGACGTAGCCGCCGGTGCCCAGTTTGAACTGCACCAGACCGAACAGGTGGTCGGTGGGATCGAGGGTGTCGGAGATGCCGCGCAGGTCGTACACGCTGCAGCCGGCGGCGTGCGCGTCGCGGAGCATCGCCCACTGGATCGCGTTGGACGGCCGCGCGTCTCGGCCGGCGGTCGTCGATGCGCCGTAGGAGTACCAGGCGCGGTCGCCGACGCGGGTCATCGTGGTGGCGGCGAGCAGTTCGTCACCGCGGTGGGCCAGATACAGCGTGAGGCGGTTCGGGTCCTCGGCGCGAAGTTGTCGCCACATGTGCTGGAAGTACGCCAGGCCGCGGGCGGTGAAACCGTCCCGTTCGGCAGTTTCGACGTACACCTCGTGGAACGCCGGCAGGTCGTCGTACGAACCGGTCGTCACCGTGACGCCGGCCTTCGTCGCCAGCCGGATGTTGCGCCGCCACTGCTGGTTGAACCCGGCGAACACGTCGTCCAGGGTGCGGCCGGCCAGCGGGACGCAGAACACGTGGCGGGGCTGTACGTCGCCGAACCCGGCACCGGAACCGGCGCCCCGGGTCCAGCCGAGGGCGACGAGCCGGTCGAGTACGGCCCGGCCCGCGGCGTCCTCCTCGTCGGCCGGCAGTTGCGTGAGGCCGCTCGCCATGCCCGTGGCGATTGCGGACTTGACGGTGCTCGCGCTCCACCGTCGCGTCACGACCTCCGGACCGAGTTTCACGGTGAAGGCGCCGCGATCGCGGGCATGGCGCAACAGCGGTTGCAGCCACTGGTCCAGGTCGGTCCCGGGCAGCCGTTCGCCGGTCCAGTCGAGATCGGGTCCGCCGGGCAGGTAGGCCAGCGACCGGGGCAGTCGCGGCACCTGCCGGTACAGCGCCAGGCCGGCTCCGACCAGCCGGGAGCCGGCGAACCAGCCGAGGGACTCCGCCTGCCAGCCCGACTTCACCTCACCCCACGCGGGGGTCTGCAGGAAGGAGACGTGGGGCCGGGTGGCGATCCATTCCCGGTGCGCGGCAGCGGTTATCGCGCGTACGGTCAACGACACGGTCAGGCCGGCAGGGCGAGATCCACGACCACCGGGGCGTGGTCGGAGGGGGACTTCCCCTTGCGGGCCTCCCGGTCGACGTAGGCGTCGGTCACCGCGCTTGTGAACGCGGCATTGCCCAGCACCAGGTCGATCCGCATCCCGATGTTCTTGGGGAAGTTCAGCTGCCGGTAGTCCCAGAACGTGAAGGCCTTGTCGTACTTCAGCGGCCGCGGGGGAATGTCGGTGAGTCCGGCGTCCACCAGCGCCGCGACCGCGGCGCGTTCCGGGCCGGTGACGTGCGTGGCGCCCACGAACGCGGCCGGATCCCACAGGTCGTCGTCGGTGGGGGCGACGTTGAAGTCGCCGAGGACTGCGTACGGCGCCTCACCGGCCGCGGCGAGGTCGGCGACCACGGCGTCGCGCAGCGCGGCGAGCCAGGCGAGCTTGTAGGCGTAGTGGTCGTGCCCTGGCTCCCGGCCGTTGGGGACGTACACGCTCCACAGCCGGATCCCGCCGCAGGTCGCCGCTATGGCGCGTGGCTCGACCACGTCGTCGTACGCCGGTTGGCCGGGCAGATCGACCACGACGTCGCGCAGGCCGACGCGGGACAGGATCGCCACGCCGTTCCACCGGCCGCTGCCGTGCGCGGCGACCTCGTAGCCGTGCGCCGCCAGGAGGTCGACGGGCATGTCCGCGGTCGGCACCTTCAGTTCCTGCAGGCACAGCACGTCGGGCGCGGTCGTCTCGAGCCAGCCCACCAGGCGGTCGGCCCGGACGGCCACGGAGTTGATGTTCCAGGTGGCGACGCGCACGAGCGGTGAGCCTACGGCTCGCGCTGCTGCCCCGGGCGTCGGTGCGCTGGCCCCGGCAAGGGCGTGCGGGGCGTTGCCGGGTTCGGTGCTGACCGGGGTCGCCGCGCCGCCGGGCGGCGGAGCCGTACCGGGGTGTGGATCGGCGATTTCGGCGTGCCGCCGATGCCCGGTAGCCTGTGCGGGCCCGCCGACCGGGACATAGTCCGTCGGGCGCCGGGATCGTCCGACCTGTTTCTGCTCGACCCGCACTCTTGCTCGACCCGCGCGCCCCTGGGGTGCCGCGGTCTGCACGGCCGCACGATGCAGCAGCCCTCCTGCCACGGACCGTCCGTGGCCGCCTAGTCCAGAGGAGGTGGGTGTCCACATGCGTCGTTACGAGGTCATGGTGATCCTCGACCCCGATCTCGAGGAGCGCACCGTCGCCCCGAGCCTGGAGACGTTCCTCAACGTCGTCCGCGCCGACGGTGGGACCGTCGAGAAGGTCGACATCTGGGGCCGTCGCCGGCTCGCCTACGAGATCAACAAGAAGACCGAGGGCATCTACGCCCTGTTCGACCTGTCAGCCGAGCCCGCCTCCGTGCTCGAGCTCGACCGCCAGCTCTCCCTCAACGAGGCCGTGCTGCGCACCAAGGTCATGCGCACGGACCGCCACTAGGACCTGTCCGACAAGGAGCAGCCATGGCCCAGGGCGACATCGTCGTGACGATGGTCGGCAACCTGACCGCCGATCCGGAGCTGCGGTTCACCCCGAGTGGGGCGGCCGTCGCCAACTTCACCGTCGCGTCCACCACCCGTCTGATGGACCGTCAGACCAACGAGTGGAAGGACGGCGACACCGTCTTCATGCGGTGCAACGTGTGGCGGCAGTACGCCGAGAACGTTGCGGAGTCGCTGACCAAAGGCACCCGGGTCATCGTGACCGGCCGGCTCAAGCAGCGGTCGTACGAGACCCGGGAGGGCGAGAAGCGCACCGTCATGGAACTCGAGGTCGACGATGTCGGTCCGGCGTTGCGCAATGCCACCGCCAAGGTGAACCGCGTGGCCCGTTCCGGTGGCGGCTTCGGCGACAGCGGGCCGGCCGCGTCCGGTGGCGGCTCGTCCGCGGCGGCCGACGACCCCTGGTCCACCCCAGCCGGCGGAGCACCGGCGTACGACGAGCCCCCGTTCTAGATCCCCTATCCACCCGACCATCCCGGCATCGCGCCGGGCATCCGACCCACGGAGCACCACGATGGCCAAGCCCCCGATCCGCAAGCCCAAGAAGAAGGTCTGCGCGTTCTGCAAGGACAAGAACCCGGTCCAGGTCGACTACAAGGACACCGGGCTGCTGCGGAAGTTCATTTCCGATCGCGGCAAGATCCGGGCGCGCCGGGTGACCGGGAACTGCACCCAGCATCAGCGCGACATCGCCGTGGCGGTCAAGAACGCCCGTGAGATGGCGCTGCTGCCGTACACCTCGACCGCGCGCTGACGAAGGGGCCGATCATGAAGCTCATCCTCACGCAGGAGGTCGCCGGCCTCGGCGCTCCGGGCGATGTGGTCGAGGTGAAGAACGGCTACGGCCGCAACTACCTCGTGCCGCGTGGCTTCGCCACGACCTGGACGAAGGGCGCGGAGAAGCAGATCGCGCAGATCAAGCGGGCGCGTGCCGTCCGGGAGATCCGCGATCTCGGCCACGCCGAAGAGATCAAGGCCGCCCTGGAGGGCCTGTCGGTCAAGCTGCCGGTCCGCGCGGGCGCGCAGGGCCGGCTGTTCGGCTCGGTGACCGTGGCCGACGTCGTCGGCGCGGTGGCGCAGGCCGGTGGCCCGGCGTTGGACAAGCGCCGGGTGGAGATCGGTACGCCGATCAAGTCCGTCGGCTCGCACCGGGTCGGCGTCCGACTGCACCCGGACGTGCAGGCCACTATCGCCCTCGAGGTCGTGGGCGCCTGACCGGCGCCATGTCGAGTCGAGCCACGCCGCGTGGAGCCCTGCCGAGTCGGGCGGCGCTGGCCACAGCGCTGCTCGGTGGTCTGCTGACCCTGGCCCTGCCAACCGCGGGGGCCGCGGTCACGACCAGCACAGCTGTGGCCGCCACTGGCACTCCGACCACCACCGGGGTGACCACCACTGTGGCGGCGACCTCTGTGGTGACTACCTCTGTGGTGACGACAGCTGCCGCCCCGGCGACGGCCGGCCTGGTCGTGACCAAGCGCGGTACGGCCTTCGCCGGTGCGGCCCAGGTTCGGCAGGTCGGCACCTCGGTGCAGGGCCGGCGGATCATGGCGTACGGCTACGGCGATCCGGCCGCGAGCCGGGTGGTCGTCGTCATCGGCCAGCTGCACGGCAGTGAAACCGCGGGGGTCCCGGTCGCCAAGCGGCTCGCGGCGCTCGGCGCCCGGGCGGGCACGTTCGTGTGGGTCATCCCGACCGCTAATCCGGACGGCTTCAAGGCCCGCACCCGCGGCAACGCCCACGGGGTGGACCTCAACCGGAACGGCTCCGACCGGTGGTCGCCGGTCGCCCGAGCGGCTCGCTACTGGCCCGGCCCCGCGGCCATGTCGGAGCCGGAGACTCAGGCGACGTACGCGTTCCTCGACCAGATCGATCCGGATCTCGTGCTGATCTACCACCAGGCCGGCAACGGGATCGACTCGTACCGTGCCAAGAACCGCGCCGTGGTCGACCGGTTGTCACGACTGACGCGGCTCCCGGTCCGCTCGTTCGACTGTGCCGGGGAGTGCACCGGCACGTTGACCGGCTGGTTCAACAGCAGTCACCGCGGCATCGCGATCACCGTCGAGTTGCCGGCCCGCGTCGGTGCTGCCCAGGTGGACCGCTGGGCGCGCTCGGTGCGCAACATCTCTCGCACCGTCCCCGACGTCTGACCCGTCGCCCGCACCGTCCCACCGTCTGACTCACCGGCCCCGGTCAGGCTGATCGCCGGCGCGTGTCGCTGCCTGGTCCGAGGCGACGGCTCGCGCCGCTCTCCGGGCCGGCGAAGCGGTTGACCCGCGCCGTTCTCCGGGAGCGTCGTGCTCCGGCAGCGGTTCGGCAGCACGAGGATGAGCCGGCCCAGCAGCTCCCGTCACTCGTTCGGCGTAGTACCTCGCGAGACCGCACGGCTGCCGGCGTGTCCGGTGAGGCGTCGGGGTTCTTGGTCAGCTGTGCTGGGTATGAGCAGGATCGGCCGTTGACCTGACGACCTGACCGGGGTCACGGCGCGGCGGGGGATCGTACGGCGAGTGTCATGGCAAGGGCGGGTGCACGGGCAAGGCGGGGGCACGACTAGCAGGAGGTTGCGTGAGGCGTCGTACCGCCGGCCGGGGCTCAACGGTCGTCGGAGTCGCTGCCGCGCTCGCCCTGGCGTTCACCGCGCCGGCCGGTGCCGCGCCGCAACCCGTGGCCACCCCCGACGCGGCCGAGACCGCACCGGACGCTGCGGTCACTGTCGCGGTGCTCGCCAACGACGCACCCGCCGATGCCGGCGGACCGTTGCGGGTCATCGCCGTATCCGCGGACCGCGACGTCGCGCATGGGCGGGTGGAGATCGTCGACGGCGGCCAGGCGGTGCGGTACACCCCGGACCGGGGCTTCACCGGCACGGACACCTTCTACTACCGCGCCGGCGACGGCACGAGGCAGAGCGACCCGGCCCAGGTCACGGTGTCTGTGGTGGCCCGCCGCACGTTGACGGTGAGCCCGCCACCGGCGGCGCACTCCCTGGCGACGACCACCGTCACCGGCTCGGTGTCGCCGGCTGCCGCCGGTCCCGGCCCGGTTCGCGTCACCCTTGCCGCGCAGGACGTCGGCAACGGTGAGTGGATCGCCGTGGGCGGTGCCGATGCTGCCGCGGACGGAAGCTTCGCGGTGGCGTGGAAGCCGACGCTGGGCGGCGACGTCCCGCTGCAGGTGTCGGCGCGATGGGGCGACGGCAAGGTCGAGACCGTCGCAGGGATCAGTCAGCACGTCGACGTGACCCTCGCGCTGGCGGTCTCCGGCCGGCTGAAGGCGAAGGACGTCCGCTACACCTACCGGCGCGGCTGCCCGGTGACGCCGGGCAAGCTGCGGCGGATGACGTTGACGTACTGGGACTTCAGCGGCCGCTTGACCCGCGGTGACCTCGTCGTCCGGGCGTCGGCGGTCAAGGACCTCAAGTACGTCTTCGGCCGCCTGCTGGCCGACCGCTTCCCGTTGCAGCGCGTCGTCCCCGCCGATGCGTTCAAGGGCAAGGATGTGAAGGCGATGGAGGCGGGGGCGACATCGGCCTTCAACTGCCGCAAGGTCACCGGCAATCCGTACCGGCTCTCGCAGCATTCCTTCGGCAACGCCGTCGACATCAACACCGCGCAGAACCCGTACGTCACCAGCTCGCGGATCTATCCGGCCGGCAGCAAGGGCTACCTCGTACGATCGCCGTACCGGCAGGGAATGATCCTCAAGGGCGGGGTCGTGACCACCGCGATGGCGCGGGTCGGGTGGCTGTGGGGAGCCCGCTGGTCCCACCCGGATTACCAGCACTTCTCGTCGAACGGGGGCTGAGATGCGGCGGCGACCAGCGGCACCCCTGATCGCGGCGGTCGCCCTCGTCAGCGCCTGCAGCGGCGCCCCGGCCGGTACGCCGCCGTCGCTCGAGCCGGCGGCGACCGCAGTAGCCGGCAGTACTGCCGCGCCGCCGCCGCAGTCGCCGTCCGCCCCGGTACCGCCGCCGCAGTCGGAATCGGCAGCCGAACCGCCGGGACCGACACCGGCGCCGAGTACCGCCGGTTCGCTGACCCAGGCGTCGTTGCCATCGCCGGCCGCGCTCGGCCCGGGCTGGGCGTACCGAGTCGACCCCGGAGGCGCGGAAGAGGGCTACGGCGGCAACGGAACACCCGCGCTGGCGCGCGAGCCGGCCGAGGTGGTGACCGGTCTGCAGCCGCTGGGATGCCGGACCAGGCGGCTGCCGGCACCGCAGCACGCCCTGGAGGTCAGCTACCGGCAGGCCGCGCGGCAGGCGCAGGGCGTCGGGCTGCTGCTGAGCTTCGCCGACGCCGCAGCCGCGGACGCCTTCCGGGCGGCCTACACCGGTCTGCTGCGGGACTGCAGCACCGGACGGGAACCGCTGGTCCGCGTGCTGCGTGACACGGCCGCCGCGTTCGTCTCGCGGCGGACCGATCCGCTGGCCGACGCCGGGGACCGGGAGTGGACCGAAGTCGTCCGCAGCCGCGACGCCACCGTGTTGCTGGTGTCGGCCAACACCTCTCGCGGCGCCGTACTCGACGTGGCCGGGCTGCTGGCGGCAACGGGCTGACCGCTGCGCCCAGCGCTGTGCGGCTCGCTCCGCCGTTCATCCGGTGGTCACCTGGAAGCCCCGAGCCAGACTTCTTGTCGCACACAGCATCGGGACGACGTCGTCGCAGGTCAGCCCACCGCGGCGGCCGTTTTGGGCGCTGCTTTCCCCAAGCCCTCCACAGTCGGTGCATAACGACTCGCCGCGGTATCCCCAATCGATCCGCAAGGTCGTCCACAGGAGGATTCGACGCTGTCAGTCCGCGCCGTCACCATGGGCGAGCACGCAGGGGTGCGGGGGGTGACCGGGGCGGGCGCCCGGTCGGTCTCGACAGGGCGGGGTGGAGGTGGCTGAGCCGTGAGCGTGTCCGAGCTGCCGCTTCCGCCGCAGACGCCGGATCGCACGCCCCCGCAGGACATCGCCGCGGAGCAGTCGGTGCTCGGGGCCATGCTGTTGAGCAAGGACGCCATAGCCGATGTCGTCGAAGTCGTGCGGGAGGACGACTTCTACCGGCCGGCGCACCAGACGGTCTACGGCACCGTCATCGACCTGTACTCGCGCGGCGAGCCGGCCGACGCGGTCACCGTGGCGGCCGAGCTGACACGGGCTGGCGAGATCGGCCGGGTCGGCGGCGCGGCGTACCTGCACACGCTCGTCGCCGGTGTGCCGACCGCCGCCAACGGGGGGTACTACGCGCGGATCGTGCGGGAGCGGGCGATCCTGCGCCGGCTCGTCGACGCCGGCACGCGCATCGTTCAGATGGGATACGCCGGGGAAGGCGAGGTCGACGACGTCGTCGACCGGGCGCAGGCCGAGGTGTACGAGGTCACCGAGCGGCGGACCAGCGAGGACTACCTGCCGCTACGCGACATCATGGACGGCACGCTCAACGAGATCGAGGCGATCGCCCACCGGGGCGGCGAGATGGTCGGCGTACCAACGGGTTTCCTCGATCTGGACGAACTCATGCACGGCCTGCATCCCGGGCAGTTCATCATCCTCGCGGCCCGTCCGGCGATGGGGAAGTCGACGCTGGGACTGGACTTCGCCCGCTCGGCCAGCATCAAGCACGGCCTGACCAGCGTGCTGTTCTCGCTGGAGATGAGCCGCAACGAGATCGTGATGCGGCTGCTGTCGGCCGAGGCCCAGGTGCCGCTGAACCATATGCGCGCCGGCACGATGGGCGACGCGGAATGGCGCAAGCTCGCGACGAAGATGGGCGCGGTCAGCGACGCGCCGCTATTCATCGACGACAGTCCCAACATGACGATGATGGAGATCCGGGCGAAGTGCCGTCGGCTCAAGCAACGGCACGACCTACGGCTGGTCGTCGTGGACTACCTGCAGCTGATGACCAGCGGCAAGCGGGTCGAGAGCCGGCAGCAGGAGGTCGCCGAGTTCTCGCGGTCGATGAAGTTGCTGGCCAAGGAACTCGAGGTTCCGGTGGTGGCGATCAGCCAGCTCAACCGTGGCGCCGAGCAGCGCACGGACAAGCGGCCGCAGCTGGCCGATCTCCGGGAATCCGGTGGGCTGGAGCAGGATGCCGACGTGGTCGTGCTGGTCCACCGCGAGGACTACTACGAGCGGGAGTCACCACGCGCGGGTGAGGCGGATCTCATCGTGGCCAAGCACCGCAACGGTCCGACCGGGACGGTGGTGGTCGCCTTCCAGGGCCACTACTCCCGTTTCATGGACATGGCCCAGGGCTAGGACGTCCGCGCCGGTGAACGGGCCCACCGCACCGAGATGCTGATCCGTGGACCGGCGGTGGCGACCTTCGGGATGGCGTGGTCCCAGGTCGCCTGGGTGTCGCCGCCCATGACCAGCAGGTCGCCGGAGGCCGGGTGCCAGGCCCTCCCGCGGCCGCCGTCGCGGGGCCGCATGGCGAAGGTGCGGGCCGCTCCGAGGGTCACGATGGCGACGATGGTGTCGTCGAGGTCCCGCAGTTCCCGATCGCCGTGCCAGGCGACGCTGTCGCGGCCGTCCCGGTAGTAGTTCAGGCCGATCGCGCCGAACGGCACGCGGTAGCGCCGCTCCAGTTCGCGCCGTACCAACAACAGCGCGGGATCGCAGTCGCTGCCGTCGGCGTACCACCGGGTCAATCGCGGCTCGTCCACCTCGCGGTCCCACATGACCCGGCGCCGCTGCTGCCAGTCCACGGTCGTCGCCAGTGCGACGAACAGCCCGTCGGCGCCACCGAGCCACCCGGGGACCAGCTCGACCCAGGCCCGTGGACCGAGGTCGGTACGAATCGCCTCCGCCGTGACGTCGACGGCGATCTCCCCTTGGGCGAACAGGTTCGCCTGCAGGCCGGCCATGGCTCCGATCGTAATCGAACACAGGTACGAAGCAAGGGTACCCAGGTCCTGGAAGAAGCGGCGAAGGCAGACGTCGAAGGAAGCGCTGCGGAGCAGGGCCGGCGGGCAGCGCAAACCCGGGCAGTACCAGGGCGTACCGCGTCGACCTGTCGGGTGCCTCCAGCGCGCATCACCCCGCTCGGCGAGGCCATGCTGGCGCGGTGGGAGAGCTCGTGGGCGCGCGGATGGCGGAGCGGCTGCGTTCGGCGGTGAAGGATCCGGGTCCGCCGCCGTACGGCGGGCTGCCCGTCGTGCTGGTCAGCGGCGCGGCGCACGCCCCCGGAGCCGATGTCGCGCGGCGGTTCGCCGCCGGCGGTTGGCGGGTCGCTCTCACCGATCCCGACCCGGTCAAGATCGCTGCGGTGCTGGACGAGGAGGGCGACGGCTTCATCACCGGTGGCTTCGAGCTGGCGCTGGCCGGGGATCCAGCCGACGCGGCCGGGTGCCGGCGGGTGGTCGACGGCACCCTCGACGCGATGGGCCGGCTGGACTGCCTGGTTCACGTCGTGGCCGCGCCCGCCGGTGCGCTGGAAACCCTCGAGCCGGCGACCGTGAACTCCGTCGTGGCCGCCGGTATCTGCGGACCGACGTTTCTGACCCAGGCGGCGGTGCCGTATCTGGAGGAGACCTTCGGCTCGGTCGTCCTGGTGCTGCAGCAGGCGGGCGACGCGCTCGGGGCAGCGGTATACGCGGCGAACGTGGCGCTGTGCCGGTCCTGGGCGGCCGAACTCGCTCCTCGCGCGGTTCGGGTCTGTTCTGTGGCGGCTGGGTCCGGTCTGGTCGCCGCGCAGGAGGGCGGGGTGTACGACGTCACCGAACTGGTGTGGTTCCTTGCCCAGCCGCAGGCCGCCGCGCTCACCGGCGTTCAGCTCGACGCCGGTACCGGGCTGG
Source organism: Actinomycetota bacterium (assembly GCA_004297305.1). Classification (NCBI taxonomy): domain Bacteria; kingdom Bacillati; phylum Actinomycetota; species Actinomycetota bacterium. The sequence continues at coordinate 463,466 of SCTR01000006.1, read as the reverse complement.
CTGCAGGCGCCCGCGCCCTGCTTCCCACGCGATAGCGTCGCCGGCCATGACCGACGTCGCGCCGCTGCAGGTCCATGTCCTGAACGGGCCCAATCTCAACCTGCTCGGGGAGCGGGAGCCGGAGATCTACGGCGCCGAGCGACTCGACGACGTCCTACAGCGGCTCCGGTTGCTCGCTGAGCAGCTGCGTGTCGAACTGAGCTTCGCTCAGACCAACCACGAGGGGGAACTGGTCGATCTGGTGCAGGCGGCGCGACACAGCGACGGGATCGTCATCAACCCCGGCGCATTGGCGCACTACAGCTATGCCCTGCGCGACGCCCTTGCCGCCGTGCGGTGCCCGGTCGTGGAAGTGCACATCTCGCAGGTACACGCCCGGGAGGAATTCCGCCACGTATCGGTGACGGCCCCGGTGGTCACCGGGCTGGTCATCGGTTGCGGCACTGTCGGATACGAACTCGGGTTGCGGGCCGTCGTCGACCGAGCCCGGCGCGGCTAACCGGGCAGCTATCCCGCTCCGGCCGGCGGTGCTACAGCGCGAGCTCGAGTTCGTCCTGGACACCGACGACACCGTCGACGGCCCATGCGGCGTCGGTGGCCAGCCGCCGTTGCTCCTCGGTCAACACCCTGCCGTGCAGCGTGACCACCCCCAGCTGATCGACTCCGGCCTCGATCGTGGTGGCGCGCAACTGGTCGTGATGCCGCAGCGCCTGCCGTACCGCGGCGGCGATGGTGTCCGGTGGACTGGTCGAGTCGAGGCAGTCGAAGACCTGGTGGGCGATGCCGAGTCCGACGATCGCCTCGTGTGCCTGCCGGCGACTGGCGCTGCCGTCGGCGCTGCCGCACAGCGTCACGCAGCGGTCCCGGACGATCGCCCGCACTGCGCCGGCACCGGTCACCTCGGCCAGCGCGGCGGCGACGCGCCGCGCGATCTCGGTGTCCTGCAGTGGACCGTAGCCGTTGGCGACCGTCACCGTGTCGACGACCGTCGACACTCCGGGCGCTGTCAACGCGGCGCTGACGGCGCGATGTTTGTCGGCGAACGTCAGGGCCTCGCCTGCCAGCGTGATCGCCTCGTCGGTCACCGCGACGGCGATTCGTACGGCGTCGTCGCCACAGGTGGTCGCCAGGGAGCGCTCCACGGTGCGACGTAGGCGTTGGTCCCGCTCCTGTGTGGTGTCCATCGTGTCCTCCGCGGCTGGGCCTGTGGCCATCCTCGGCCGGCGCCGAGCAGCGCACCAGGGCCCTAGGTCCCGACGGGACGGCTCACCACTTGTCGAACGGGTCGGGCGCCCAATGCCCCGGGCCGACCCGGACGAACCGGCGGCCGGATATCCGGTCCGGTTCCAGTCGGACGAAACTGCCCTTGGGCGAACTTTCCCAGGGAGCCAGCGACAGACCGAGGGTTTCGATCAGCTGTTCCGGGTGGGTGATCTGGCTCAGCCGGCCGTGGACCACGACGCTGTAGGCCTCGTGCTCCTCCCACCCGTCGACCTCGAAGGCCGCTGGTTGGCGTTCCGCTGCGGCCCGCAGTTTGGTGCCAGCCGCGGTACGGAACACCACCGTCGCGGCGTCGACCACGTGGTTGACCGGGAAGATCTCCGGCTTGCCGTCGACGACGATCGCGACCCGGCCGACACTGGCGTGGCGTAGTGCACTCCAGCATTCCCGTTCGTCGAGTTGGCGTGTCACGATCCACCTTCCTCACGTCCCGATGCCTGGTTGTCCGGATGGCCCGCTGCCGCTGCCGCTGCCGGGCGGCCGGACGCCGGCGCCGTAGACCGCCGCCTGGGTACGCCGTTGCAGGCCGAGCTTGGCAAAGAGGTTGGAGGCGTAGTTCTTCACCGTCTTCTCCGCCAGCTGCAGCCGGTCGCCGATCTGCCGGTTCGTGAGGCCGTCGGCGATGAGTGACAGCACCTCTCGCTCGCGGTCGGTCAGTCCCGCCAGCCGGGGGTCGCCCCGCTCGGCCGCCCGTAGTCGCTCCCGCGCCCGCTGGACCTCGGCGGCACTGATCAACGAGCCGCCGGCGGCGATGGTCCGGATCGTGTCGATGAGGAAGTTGCCGCGGACTTCCTTCAGCACATAGGCCGATGCGCCCGCCACGACCGCGGCGAGCAGGGCATCGTCGTCGTCGTACGACGTGAGGATCAGGCAACGGACCTCCGGCATCCGTGACCGGATGTCGCGACAGACTTCGATACCGCTGCCGTCGGGGAGGCGGGCGTCGAGTACGGCGACCTGCGGTCGGCACGCGGGAATGCGCGCCAAGGCTTCGGCGGCGGTCGCCGCCTCGCCGACGACCAGCAGGCCGGGATCGTCGGAGAGCAGGTCAGCGACACCGCGTCGTACCAGTTCGTGGTCGTCGAGCAGGAACACCCGCACGACCGCGGAAGGATGAGAACTCGCGCCACCGGTCGCTACTGCCACGGAATCGTCCACCGCAGATGAGTCCCGTCGTGGTGCGGGGTGAGCAGCGCGCCGCCTCGCCGTCGTGCTCGCCGATCCAGGTTGTGCAGTCCGCTGCGGTACACCTCACCGGGTAGGCCCACGCCGTCATCGAGGACCTCGACGGTCAGGTCCTGTCCGGCCAGTTCGACGTGGACATCCACCCGTGACGCGCGGGCGTGGCGCATGACGTTGCTCAGCCCTTCGCGGACGACCGCCAGGACGTCGTCACAGGCGCCGTCGTCGACGGTGTCGACGGGGCCGGAGAACGAGAGCCCGACCGGGTAGCCCAGGGTGCGGCTGGCGGCGTCGGCGATCTCCCGTACCCGGTCGCGAAGGCCGAGCGGCTCGGCGACGAGCGGACCGCGCAGGTCGAAGATCGTCGTGCGGATCTGCCGGATGGTGTCGTCGAGATCGTCCACGACCCGACTCAGCCGCTGCGCGCTGGCCGTGTCCTCCACGGCGGCGGCTGCGCGCTGCACCGTGAGTCCCACGGCGAACAGCCGCTGGATCACGTGGTCGTGCAGATCGCGGGCGATGCGGTCCCGGTCCTCCAGCAACGTCATGCGCTGCTGGTCGGCGCGGCTGTCGGCCAGTTCCAACGCGATGGCGGCCTGGTTGGCGAAGGTCGTCGCCATCGCCTGCTCGGCTGCCGTGAACGGTCGGCGGCCGCCGCGGCGCGCGACCAGCAGGATGCCCCGCGGTCCATAGCGTCCGGCGAACGGAATCACCAGAGTGGGACCGAGCAGGACGCCTTGCCCCGGGCCGCTGCCGGCGGTCGGGTCGCCGATATCGGCATTGGCGCGCAATGCGTTCCCGGTGCGGTGGGCCGCCTGCATCAGGTCTGTCAGGGCGGGGTTCCCGTCGGCTGTCAGATCGTTCGTCATCGCACCGACGGACGCCTCGATCCGAAACTGCGTCGGGTCCGGCGTCGGCAGCGCCACCGCCACCGCGTCCGCGTCGCCGAGTTCCTGCAGCCGGGACGCGATGGTGGCCAGCGGATCGCCGGCTTCCTCGGCCAGCAGTTGCCGGGTGATCTCCGTGGCGGCCGCGAGCCACGCCTGGCGTTGCCGGGCCTCGTCGTACAGCCGGGCGTTCTCAATGGCCCGTGCGGCGCTGGCGGCCAGCGCCAGGACGAGTTCCTGGTCTTCGGCGGTGAAGTCCCCGTCGATGCGCTCGGTCAGGTAGAGATTGCCGAAGACCTCGTCGCCCAACCGGATCGGTACACCGAGGAAGCCTCGCATCGGCGGATGGTGCGGCGGGAACCCGACAGACCTGGGGTCCTCGTGCATGGTCTGCAGCCGGATGGGCGTGGGGTCGTCGATGAGGGCACCGAGCAGTCCCTTGCCCTCGGGAAGCCGACCGATCATCGACGCGGTGTCCTCGTCGACACCGACGTAGATGAACTGCTCCAGGCCGGTGCGGTCCGGCCGCAGGACGCCGATCGCACCGAAACGTGCGTGGACGAGTTCACAGGCCGCCTCGACCACGTGCCGCAGCAGAGTGGGAAGCTCGAGGTCGGCGGCGACCAGCTGATTGGCGTGCAGCAGTCCGCGCAGCCGCTCCTGGGCGGTGCCGACCGCGTGCGCCGCTGAGACGAGGCGGTCGAGCAACTCGTCGAGGCCGAGGGCGGGAAGCGCAGCTGCGCCAGGGGTCGGCGGCGGTCGTTCCGGCGTCGCGCCGGAATCGGCGGTGGACACCGCAACACCGTAGCGGCGTGCTCGGGCCGGCAGACCATCTCAGCCCAGATCGGTGAGGACGTCGGCGAGCCGCCGCCGGCGACTGGCCGGTGTCGGCCAGGCGCGGCCGACCCGCAGCAGGATCTGCGGAGCGACCTGCAGGCCGAGTTCGGCGACGATCATCGCCCGGGTACGGCGAACCTCGATGACCTGCGTGACCGGGCTGGCGACGTAGCCCTGCCGGGTGGCTTCGAGCAGGACCCGCTCGAGCGCCTGCCCGGCTCGCAGCCACGGCCACGGGTTGTCGCCGTTGGTGCACAGCAACAGCAGCGTCTCGTCCGCCGCCGACCCGGTCGACACCGGGAGGCCGCCGTGGCCGCTGCTGTCGAAATCGCGTAGCGGCAGTTCGCTATCGGTGCCGGCGTCGACATGGGGCACGGTCCAGGCTGCGACGCCGTCCCGCCGGGTGGGGTCGTCGGTGGTCCAGGCGCGCAACTCGGCGCGGTACGCCGGATCGCTGATCTGTTGCAGGTCGGCAGCTCGACTCCATCGGGCGATCGAATCGCGCTGTTCGGGCACCACGACGTCCAGCAGCTCGGCGCCCTCCGCCCGCGCGGCCGCCACCAGCTGGTCGACCACGCTCGGCGGGACGTGGTCCGACTCGAACTGTCGGCGATTGGTTCGCCTGACTTCCACGACCGGATCCAGTGAGGCGATCGGATCCGGATCCTGCGCGAGGCCGGCAATCGCGATGCGGGCGACCAGGTCGGGTAGCCGTGGCTCGGGGAAGGCAGCCACGGCAACCACGAATCCCTCGGCAGCCAGCGCAACGCGGGCGTTGAACACCGCGCAGCCGCAACTGAGGATCAGTTGCCGGCCGGCTGGGTCCAGCACGTGAAGCTGGCGGTCCCAGTCGGCGACGACGTCCAGATGGTCCTCGGCGATCACGAACCGCCAGGGCTGGGTGTTGTGCACCGAGGGCGCCAGGTGTCCGCGAGCCGCCGCTCGTCTTAGCGGCCCGAGGTAGGACATCGCCGTATCGAACACGCGACTCTCCTTCTAGGTTTCCCGCGTCAGCGTGCTCGTCGTCCACCAGCACTGCCAGGGACCAAGGTCACTGTTGCCGGCATGGCCGGGCGGGAGACGCTGCTGCGAAGCCGGAAGGAGGACCCGATGCCCAGCACTGCGAGTGGCAGGCCGATCGTGGTCGGCATCGACGGCTCGGCCGAGGCCACCGAGGCCGCCGTCTGGGCAGCCGGTGAAGCGGTGCGTCGCGGTGTGCCGCTGCGGCTGGTCGCCGTGTGGCATGTGGTGCCCGGCAGCGACAGCAGCATGATGCTGTATTCGGTGTCGGAGTTCGTCGACGAATCCCGGGATTCCGCCCGCGAGCACCTGGACGCCGCGGTCGCATCCGCCACCGCGGCGTTTCCGGCGGTCCAGGTCACCGCCGAACTCGTCCAGGGCCCGGCGGCTCGGACCTTGCTCGACTGCGGCCGCGGGGCGGCGTTGCTGGTGATCGGGTCGTCGGAACGGACGCGGCTGGACCGCCTCGTCTTCGGTTCGGTGACAACGCATGTGACCGCTCACGCGCCCTGTCCCGTCGTTGTCGTCCGGCCGCCGGTGGGCGGCACCGGCGGGCCGGTCGTGGATGGGCCGGTCGTCGTCGGGATCGACGGCAGCGAAGCGGCTCGCCTCGCCGCCGAGTTCGGGTACGACTACGCCGAGGCGCACGGGGTCGAGCTGGTGGCCCTCAACGCGATCCCGCCGAACGCGGTACTCGGCGTGACGCCCACCCAGCGCCGTGACTACCACACGGCCGTGGAGCAGGACACCGCCGCGCTCGTGAGCGATTGTCGCCGAAGGCATCCCGCGGTCAGCACCGTGATCGATGTGGTCGAGGACGACGCTGCTGCGGCCTTGGCGAACCGGGCGAAGGGGGCGTCCTTGCTGGTGGTCGGTTCGCATGGCAAGGGCGCCTTCCGCGGCATGCTGCTGGGTTCGGTGAGTACGTCGCTCGCCCATCGTGCGCCGGTGACCACGGCGATCGTGCGGCCCAGGGTGGCCGAGGACCTCATCTAGCAAGCGCGGCGACCCTCCGAGCGGCCATACCCGCGGCGAGCCGGACGCGATGACCCAGCGAACGGAGGGTGGCATGAATACCGCAGTGGTCGTCTACGAGTCGATGTTCGGCAGCACCGAACGGGTGGCGCAGGTCGTCGCTGCAGCTCTGGCGCGACGGTACGAGGTCGACCTGGTCGACGTCACCGCGGCTCCGGACTCGCTGGGCGAGACCGGACTCCTGGTGGTCGGTGCACCGACCCACGCGTTCGGGCTGAGCCGGCCGAGCACACGTCGCTCGGCGGCAGGGCAGGCGCCGACGCGGGTCTCACCGCAGGACCGGGGCGTCCGTGAATGGCTCGACGTACTCCAGATCCCTGTTGGCACACCGGGTGCGGCGTTCGATACCCGGGTCCGAGTGCACGGTATGCCGGGATCAGCCGCGCGACGGATCGATCGGCGGCTGCGGCGGCTGGGCGTGACCCGGGTGTGTCCGCCGCAGACCTTCTGGGTGCCTGGCAGCGCCGAACCGATCGGGGACGCCGAACTCGAGCGGGCGCGCCGGTGGGCGGAGAAACTTATCGCCGGCCAGGCAAAGATCGGCGGTCCGGCACCGGCATGACCGACGTGATTCGCGCCGAAGGGGTGACCGGCGGCCGGACCGTCAGACGGCGGTGAATCCGCCGTCGACGTAGAACTCAGCGCCGGTCACGAACGCGGCGTCATCGCCGGCCAGGAAGGCGATCACCGCGGCGACCTCGGCCGGTTTCCCCAACCGGCCCATCGGAGTCATCGAGATCATCGCCTCCTCGACGGGCGTGCCACGGGCCTGGTCCAGCAACGGCGTGTCGATGAAACCGGGGTGGACCGAATTGACCCGGATTCCGGCGGTAGCCCAGTGCAGCGCGGCGTTCTTCGTCAGGACCCGGATCGCACCTTTGGCCGCGTGGTAGGCCGGCGACGTCCCGAAGCCACCGCCGGCGGCGAAGATCGAACTCACGTTGACCACCGAGGCGTGGCCGGACCGCTTCAGCTCGGCGGCCGCCTCACGCATGCCGAGGAAGACGCTGGTCTGGTCGACGGCGATCGTGTTGTCCCAGTCCGCGACTGTGGTGTCCTCGATGGTGGCGAGATCGCCCGCGCCGGCGTTGTTCACCAGGATGTCCAGGCCGCCGTACAACCGCACCGTCGCCGCGATCGCGTGGCGCCACTGGGTCTCGTCGCGCACGTCGAGGGCGACGTACGCCGCCGACAGCCGATCGTGGTCGAGTTCCGCGGCAACAGCCTCGCCGGCAGCGTTGTTCACGTCGGACACGACCACCTGCGCCCCCTCGGCGGCGAGTCGCCGTGCCGTCGCTGCGCCGATGCCGCTGGCCGCGCCGGTGACCAGTGCCGTGCGTCCCGCCAGCCGTTCGGTGTCCATGTCGCCTCCCTGCGGGAAGGCTGCCGCCGGCGGCCGACGTCGGCCAGGGACCTAGGTCCCGCCGGGGATTGGGCGATCCGGGACGATGGAAGCGGGCGGCCGTCCGGCCTCCAGGACCGATCGGTCGCCCGCCTCGTAGGGCAGGTATCGGCCGGCGCCGGTCGGACTTGAGCGCCATTAGGCTGCGCCGGTGACTGTGGCCGGTGCGGACGATCCGGCAGCGCGCAGCGATTCCGCGGCGCCGCTGGCCCCCGGGCCACGGGCCCGTGCTGCACTGGCCGGGATCCCGACGTACAACGCCGGGCAGCGGCCCCGGGTCCGCACCGACCTGACGGTGTACAAGGCGTCGTCGAACGAGAACCCCTACCCGCCGTTGCCGAGTGTCGTCGACGCGATAGCGCGGGCAGCCGCGCAGGCCAACCGCTATCCCGATCCGGCGTCGACCCGGCTCGTGGCGGCCATCGCCGCCCACCACGACGTGCCGGCCGACCACGTCGCGGTCGGCACCGGCTCGGTGGCGCTGTGCTCCCACCTGGTCAGCGCCCTGGCCGGGCCCGGTGACGAGGTCCTCTACGCGTGGCGGTCCTTCGAGGCCTACCCGATCTGCGTCCAGGTCGCCGGGGCGGCCAGCGTGGCGGTCCCGCTGCTGGCCGACGAGCGGCACGACCTACCGGGGATGGCCGCCGCGATCGGGCCGCGGACGAGGCTGGTGTTCGTCTGCAATCCCAACAACCCGACCGGCCAGGTGGTCCACGCCGCCGAACTCGCGGAGTTTCTCGACGCCGTCCCGCCGGATGTCCTGGTCGTCATGGACGAGGCGTACGTCGAGTTCGTTCGCGACCCGCAGGTGCCCGACGGCATCCGGCTGTACCGCGACCGGCCGAATGTGGCGGTGCTGCGCACCTTTTCCAAGGCCTACGGTCTGGCCGGGTTGCGGGTCGGCTACCTCGTGGCCCATCCGGAGGTCGCCGCCGCGGCACGGCTGACGTCGACGCCTTTCGGCGTTTCCGTCATCGCCGAGGAGGCCGCGATCGCCTCGCTGGCCGCTCACGAGGAACTGGCCGGGCGGGTGGCCTCGGTCGTGGCCGAGCGGGACCGTTTCGTCGCCGGCCTGCGCGCCGCCGGGCTGCACCTGGAGGCGACGCAGGCGAACTTCGTCTGGCTGCGACTGGCCGACCGGGCCGCCGAGTTCGCGCGCGCCTGCGAGGAGGCGGGCGTGACGATCCGGCCGTACGCGGGGGAGGGCGTCCGGATCACCGTGGCCGAGCCGGAGGCCAACGACCGCGTCGTCGCGGTGGCCCGGCAGTTCGTCACGGCGAACGGTCCTGCCGGCGAGCAGTAGCGCATCGGCGCGGCCGCCCCGGCGGTCGGGGGCGGGCGCCGCAGTAATCCAGGCGCGGGAGGATGTGCCCCGATGCGACCCCTGGACCCCCGGCTGTTGCGGTGGGCGCGCGCGACCCGTGCGTTCCTCGCCGCCTCCGTCGTCCTCGGAGTCCTCACTGCCGGTCTCGTCATCGCCCAGGCGGTGCTGCTCGCCGACCTGCTGACCCGGGCATTCCTGGGCGGCGCTGCGCTGGCCGAACTGTGGCCGGGCATCATCGCGCTGGCGGTCGTCCTGGCCACCCGGGCCCTCGCGGCGTACGGCGCCGAAGCCATCGCGCACGGTTCGGCCGCCCGGGCCAAGAGCGAACTGCGGCGGGCGCTGGTCGAACACACCGTCGCGCTCGGTCCGTCGTACCTGGCCGGCTCCCGTTCGGCCGACCTCGCCACACTGGCCACCCGGGGGATCGACGCCCTGGACGCCTACTTCGCCCGCTACCTGCCCCAGCTCGCCCTGGCGGCCGTCGTTCCGCTGGCCGTCGGGCTGACCATCGCCGGCCACGACCTGCCGGCGGCCCTGATCATCGCGGTCACCGTCCCGCTCATCCCCGTCCTGATGATCGTCATCGGGATCTGGACGCAGGCACGGTCCGACCGGCAGTGGCACAGCCTGCAGCTGCTGTCCGGTCACTTCCTCTACGTCGTCGCCGGGCTGCCCACGCTCAAGGTGTTCGGTCGCGCCGCTGCCCAGGCGCAGACCCTCCGCGAGGTCGGCGATCGCTACCGGCGCACCACGATGGGTGTGCTGCGGGTGTCGTTCCTGTCCGGCCTGGCCCTGGAACTCGTGGCCACGGTGTCGGTCGCCGTGGTCGCCGTCAGCGTGGGTCTACGGCTGCTGGCCGGTGAGCTGGATCTCCACACGGCCCTGCTCGTCCTGCTGCTGGCGCCCGAGGTCTACCTGCCGCTTCGCCTGGTGGGCGTGCATTTCCACGCGGCCGCGGACGGCGTCACAGCAGCCGAACGGGTGTTCGCGGTGCTGGAGACCCCGCTGCCGGCGGTCGGCGGGCGGACGGACGTACCGGACCTGCGCCGGGTGACGCTGCGGCTGGAGGCGGTGACCGTCAGCTACCCGGGACGCGCCGCGGCGGCAGTCACCGGACTGGACCTCGAGGTGGCCCCGGGGCGCGTTACCGCGCTGGTCGGTCCCAGCGGCAGCGGCAAGTCCACCGTCCTGTCGGTCGTGCTCGGCTTCGTCGTCCCGCAGGCCGGCCGAGTCGTGCTGATCGACCGCGACGGCAGCCGGACCGAGGTCGCCGACCTGGATCCCGAAGCGTGGCGGGCCCGGCTGGCCTGGGTACCGCAGTCGCCGCACCTCGTCCCGGGGACCGTGGCGGACAACGTCGCGCTCGGTCGTCCCGGGACGTCGCGGGCACAGGTGCAGGACGCCCTGCGCGCGGCGGGGCTGCGGCCCGGCGATGCGTTGCTGCCCGGCGGCGCGGACACCGTCGTGGGCGAAGGCGGCGCGGGCCTGTCGGTCGGACAGCGCCGCCGCGTCGCGGTGGCCCGCGCCCTGTGCCGCAACGCCGATCTGGTCCTGCTCGACGAGCCCACCGCGTCGCTGGACGGGTCGGCCGAGGACGACGTCGCGGAGTCGCTGGCGGCGCTGCGGGCGACCGGGACCACGATCCTGCTGGTCGCGCACCGGCCGGCGCTGGTCGCGCTCGCCGACCACGTGGTCACCGTCGACCTCCCGACGGCCGCGTTGGCGCAGGCGTGACCAGGCGGCCGGTGTTGCGGCTGCTGGCCGGGCTGCGCCCGGTCGGCGGCACGCTGCTGCTCGCGGCGCTGCTCGGCGCGCTGGCCCTCGGCAGTTCGGTCGGGCTGCTGGCCGCCAGCGCCTGGCTGATCTCCGCTGCCGCGCTGCACCCGCCGCTGGCCGCGCTGGGTCTGTCAATCGCCGCGGTGCGGTTCTTCGGTGTCGGCCGGGGGCTGTTCCGGTACGCCGAACGCCTGGCCGGGCACTCGGCCGCCTTCGCTGCCCTCACCGAGTTGCGCGTCGCGGTGTACGACCGGCTGGCGCGGCTGGCGCCGGCCGGGGTGTACGACGTACGCCGGGGCGACCTGCTCGCCCGCATCGTCACCGACGTCGAGGCGACCGTCGACCTGCCGGTGCGGGTGCTGCTGCCAGGCGCTGCGGCGCTGCTCGTCGGCGTCGGCTCGGTGGTGTACGTCGGGTGGCTGCTGCCGTCGGCCGCCGGGGTGCTCGCGCTGGCCCTGCTCGCCGGTGCCGTGCTCGTGCCCTGGCTGAGCACAGTCCTGGGCGCCCGGTCCGCGCGTCGGCTCGCGCCGGCCAGCGGTGAGCTGTCCGAGCGGGTCGTCGCGTTGCTCGACGGCGCCGCGGACCTGGTCGCCACGGGGGCGCACCGGTCCGCGGTCGAGTCCGTGCTGGCCAGCGACGCGCAACTGACGACCCTGGCCCGCCGGCAGGCTCGTACCGCCGGCGTCGGTGCCGGGCTCGGCATCGCGGTGCAGGGGGCAGCGATCATCGGATCGCTGCTGGTCGCCGTGCCCGCGGTCCGGGACGGCTCGCTGCCCGGGGTGGATCTGGCGATCGTGGTGCTGCTGCCGCTGGCGGCGTACGAAGCCGTGGCCGCGCTGCCGGCAGCCGCGGTCGCGCTGATCCGGGTGCGCGCGGCGGCCGCGCGCGTGTTCGCCGTCGTCGACACCCCGGTACCCGTCCCCGACCCCGTCCCGGCAGCGACCCTGCCTACTGATGCCGCGCCGATCGTCGCCGTACGCGGGCTACGGGTGCGATGGGCGCCCGACGGGCCCTGGGTCGTGGACGGGATCGATCTGGACCTGCGGCCCGGCCGGACCGTGGCGCTCGTCGGGCCGTCGGGGGCCGGGAAGTCCACGGTCGGAGCGGCCTTGCTGCGGTTCGCGCCGTACGACGGGTCGATCACGCTGGCCGGCGTCGAGTTGGCACGGCTGACCGGAACGGAGGTACGCCGCCGGGTCGGCCTGCTGTCGCAGGACGCGCATGTGTTCGACACGACCGTGGGCCGCAACGTCGCGATCGGCCGGCCGGCGGCTTCCCCGGGCGAGCTGCGTGCCGCGCTCGGCGCCGCCCGGTTGTTGGAGTGGGTGGACGACCTTCCCGCCGGACTGGACACCCCGGTCGGCGAGCACGGTGCGGCGCTGTCCGGCGGGCAGCGGCAACGGCTGGCGATGGCACGGCTGCTGCTGGCCGGGCACCCCGTCCTGGTTCTCGACGAGCCGTCGGAGCACCTCGACCAGGCCACCGGCGCCGCGCTGCTGGCAGACGTACGGGCCCTGACGGCCGACCGCGCCGTCCTGCTGATCACCCACGACCTCGCCGGGCTGCCCGAGGTTGACGAGATCGTCCTGCTGGCCGCCGGGCGGGTGCTCGAGCGGGGGAGCCACGCCGAGCTGCTCGCCGCCGGCGGCAGCTACGCCGCGATGTGGGCCCGGGCCCGCGCGGTGGCTCCGGATGCCGGAGCCGACGGCGCGAGCCCGACACCGGTGCAGCCGTAGGGTCGTCGCCGTGCCCGACGCTCCTGCCGACACCACTCGCTCTGGTGAGGCTGCCGACGGTGTCGCGCCCGACGGCACGGTGCGTGCCGACGGCGCGGTGCCGGTCAGCGTGCGGGTCGCGGTTCTGCAACTGGACGTGTCGGCGGGCGAGCCGGTCGCTGCGCGGGTGGACCGGGTCCTCGACCTGGTCGCCGACACTGCCCGACAGGCCGACGTGGTGGTGCTCCCGGAGTTGTGGCACGTCGGCGCGTTCGATATCCCGGCTGCACGGGCGCATGCCGAACCGGTGTCCGGCGACCTCGTCACGCGGTTGCGCGAGACGGCCCGGGCAGCGGGCAGCTGGCTGCACGCCGGTTCCATCGCCGAGGTCACCGACACCGGCGCGTACTACAACACCTCGGTCCTGATCGGCCCCGACGGGAGCCTCGCTGCGACGTACCGCAAGCTGCACCTGTTCGGCTTCGACGGTGGTGAGGCGACGGTGATGACCCACGGAACCGACCTCGTGGTGGCGCCGACTCCGTTGGGACTCACCGGGTTGTCGACCTGCTACGACCTGCGGTTCCCCGAGTTGTACCGCCAGCTGACCGCCGCGGGTGCCACGGCGTTCCTCGTACCCAGTGGCTGGCCGGCGCGGCGGATCGAGCACTGGCGGGTGCTGACCCGGGCCCGGGCGATCGAGGACCAGGCGTTCGTGGTGGCGTGCAACGCGGTCGGGACACACGCGGGGGTACCGATGGGCGGCCACAGCGTCGTCGTCGATCCGCAGGGTGAGGTCGTCGCGGAGGCCGGCACCGACCAGGAGGTGCTGCTCGTGGACCTCGATCCCGACCGGGTGACCGCCTGGCGTTCGGCGTTCCCGGTGCTGGCCGACCGACGGCTGTGATCGGCCGCCGCCCAGGCAACGGGCGGTGGCGACAGCTCGGCTAACGAGGGGCGGAGTCGCCCCGACAGCGCCTCAGGCGCGCGGGAGAGCCGCGGTCGGCGCCACCACCACGACGGGGGAGGCGGCCGGGTCCAGCCAGCGCAGCAGGGCTCGCATCGTGGCCCGCGGCACCGAGATACAGCCCGCGGTCGGCTGCACGACGCCACGCACCTTCTTGTTGGCGTGCAAGAAGATCCCCCCGCCGGCCCGGGTGTCGGCCGGCACCGCCGCGCGCCACAGGGAGCCGGACTTCAGGTACGGCGGCCGAGGCAGGTTGAAGTCCAGTACCGCGGCGTAGTCGTACTGCCGGCCGTACGACCGCAGCCGTTCCACGTAGCCGGCGCGCCACCGGCCGGCCGGCGGGGTGGTCTGCAGGACGTTGTACGTCGCCGGATCCCGTGGGTCGTACGGCCACGCGTCGTCGCCGTCGACCGCCGTGTACGGCAGGGCCGTCCCCGGGTCGGCGACCCGTCCGAAAGCCTGTGTGACACCGAAGGTTCCCGCTGGCGTCATGCCGCTGCCCTGCCGGCGCGACGCCGCCCAGACCAGCCCGTGCCGGCCGAGCGCGCCGCGGACCGGCGCGAACGCCAACTGCCAGTGGCCGTCCGCGGTCAGTTCGTACGCCCGCAGCGTGCCGTGCGCCGAACGCCACCGGGGCGCGCTGACGACGATGACCTGGGTCGCCGTGCCGAGGTGGCGCAGCCGGCTGGGGTTGGTCGGTCCACGCCGCTGCGCCGGCAGCCAGCTGGTCGACACGGCGGTCGTCGGTATCGAGGCTGGCGGCGCTGCTGCCGTGAGAACCATTGCCGCCGAAGCTGATGTCGACGCCGCGGAGACGGTGCCGAGTCGCTCTGCCGGCTGGGCTCCCGAACCGACACCGAAACCGAGGCCGGCGACGGCCACGCCGGCCAGGGCGGCGCGGCCAGCTGCCCGGGCGTCGAGCATGGCGTCCTTTCCTCGGGACGAATCCGCGTCGTTCGATGGCGCGGCGATCCTAGGTCGGCAGCCGATCGACCGCCCGGCCGCCTGGCGCACGTCACCGTGGGTGACGCTGTCCTCCGATCGGCGCAATTTGTGCTGTGCAGGCTGCGCACAGCGCAATCGTCGGCCTAGTCTCGGCTCGGGCCAGGGGGGTCCGCGGCGACGTTGCGCTGGGGGGTGCGACGTATCCGAAGTGGGGCGCGGGTGAGGGGTACTGATATGCCAGCGAGCAAGAAAATGACTGTGGCACAGGTAGTATCGACGATGTCGGCGACCATCTCGGTTGCTGCGAGTTCGGCACTGACCACACCGCGGCCGCGGTGGGACGACTTCGCGTGGTCCGAGCCGCACCTGTCCGACGCCGACGAGGTCTGACGACCCCGAGCAGGCGCCGGGTCCAACCGCGGGCCGGCCGGGCCGCCAGTTCGCGGGTTAGCGGCGGCTGACCTCCGCCGTTCGGCTGATGGCGACAGGTCCATCCGCTTCGGACAGGGACCGAACCGGCGACTGCCGGCGGCGTTGCACCGTCGGTACGGTGCTGACGTCGGTCGACTGTCGCCGCGAGGCGCTGAGGGGGTCGGTCGACCTCGACGGTGGTCGCTCGTGCGTCTGAGGGGGCGCTGACCATCGTTCACGGGCCGCGACGGCCCGGGTCGGCAACGACCCAGTGTCAGGGCGGCGACGTCGTGGCACACAGACAGACGACGGCGTCAGCCGGGGTGGAGGGGCCTCGGCTGACGCCGTCCTGTTTTCCTGCCGCCGATGGCCGCCAGGCTGTCGGCGACAATGGTTCTCGGCCATGGGATCTGGGCTACAGGGCCTCGTCCGGTACCTCCATGAGCGCCAGATCCGTCGCGGCCGCGATGTGCCGCTCGGCGGTGAGCAGCGGCAACCTGTTGTGGGCGAACCACTGTGCGGTCGCGAGCTTGCCCCGATAGAACGCCCGGTCGCCATCGGACACGTCACCACGGGCGAGCGCGTGCTCGGCGACCTCGGCCTGTCGCAGCAGCAGCCAGCCGATGACCAGGTCGCCGGCGGCCAGCAGCAGCCGAGTGGTGTTGAGGCCGACCTTGTAGACCTCCGTGGGCTGGTCGGCCTGGGCGGCCAGTGCCCACTGGCCCATCACCGAGATGATTCCCTGGACGTCCTCCAGCGCGTGGCCCAAGAGCTGCCGCTCGGCGGCGAAGGGGTCGTCGCCACCGGGCCCCTTGACGGTCAGCGCTATCTCACCGGCAAGGTGGAACACCGCCTGGAAGTTGTCCCGCAACATCTTCCGGAAGAAGAAGTCCTGCCCTTGGATCGCCGTCGTGCCCTCGTACAGGGTGTCGATCTTGGCGTCGCGCAGGTACTGCTCGATCGGGTAGTCCTGCAGGTAGCCCGAGCCGCCCAGCGTCTGCAACGACAGGGCGAGCATCTCGTACGACCGTTCCGAACCGACGCCCTTGACCAGGGGCAGGAGCAGGTCGTTCATCCGCTCCGCGGTCGCCGTTTCCTCACCGAGCGCGATGCGGTCCTGCCACTGCGCGGCATACGCCACCAGGGCCCGCATCCCCTCGGCATAGGCCTTCTGCTGCATCAGCAGCCGGCGTACGTCGGGATGCCGGATGATCGGCACCCGCGGCGCATCCTTGTCCGCCAGCCGGGTCAGATCCGCGCCCTGCACCCGGGTCCGCGCGTAGTCCACGGCCGTCAGATAACCGGTCGATAGCGTCGCGATCGCCTTGGTGCCCACCATCATCCGGGCGTACTCGATCACCTTGAACATCTGCGCGATCCCGTCGTGAACGTCACCCACCAGCCAGCCGACCGCCGGTGCGTTCTCGCCGAAGGTGACCTCGCAGGTGGTCGAGGCCTTCAGGCCCATCTTGTGCTCGACGTTGGTGACGTAGACGCCGTTGCGTTCGCCCAGTTCGCCGGTCTGCAGATCGACGGTGAACTTCGGGACGACGAACAGCGACAGTCCCTTTGTGCCGGGCCCGGCGCCGACCGGGCGGGCCAGGACCAGATGGATGATGTTGTCGGCCAGGTCGTGTTCGGCCGAGGTGATGAATCGCTTCACACCCTCGATGTGCCACGACCCGTCCGGCTGTTCGACGGCACGGGTCCGGCCCGCGCCCACGTCGGATCCGGCGTCCGGCTCGGTGAGCACCATGGTGGCGCTCCACCGGTGTTCGACCATGAGTTCGGCGAGACGGCGCTGATCGGCGTTGCCGAGTTGGTAGAGGATCGAGGCGAAGCCCGGGCCGGCCATGTACATGAACGCGGCGGGGTTGGCGCCGAGGAACAGTTCGGCCGCCGCCCAGCGCAACGAGGGCGGAGCGCCGGTCCCACCGAGTTCGTCCGGCAGGTCCAGGCGCCACCACTCCGCATCCATCAGGGCCTTGAAGGACGCCTTGAAGCCGGGCGGCATCGTCACCGTGTGCGTGGCGGGGTCGAACACCGGCGGGGTCCGGTCGCCTTCGGCGAAGGAGTCAGCCAGCGGTCCGCTGGCGAGCCGTTCGATCTCACGAAGAATCGTGCGGGCGGTCTGCACGTCCATCTCCGCAAACGGGCCGCGGCCCATCCGGTCTCCCGCTCCGAAGACCTCGAAGAGGTTGAACTGCAGGTCGCGCAGGTTGCTGCGGTAGTGCCCCATCTCGCCCTCCCACCGAACCGGCCGCCTAGTTACCAGCGGGTAACACCATGATGCTACTCGTCGGTAACAACCGCAAGCCGCCGGCGGACTACGCCGGCAGGCCACAATGCCGTCGTGAGCTCGCGTGCCTCGGCGACCCCGGTACCGCCCCCGGCCAGCGCCGTCGCCCGGTTCCGAGACGTGCTGCGGGCGGGAGTCGTCAGCGGCCTGACAGCGGCGCTGCTCTGCCTGGCGCTGTACGGCGTCGGCCTGCTCATCGGCATCGACTACGAGGTGGCGACGCCGGGCGGGTTCGGGCCGGGTGCGGTAACCGCCGTGACCATCGTGGTCGTGACGCTGGCTGCCGCACTGCTCGGTGCGGCACTCGGCGCCCTGGCGCTGGGCCAGCGCCGCGGCGGCACCATCGTGCTGGTCGTCGGCACGGTGGTCTTCGGGGTGTCGCTGGCCTCACCGCTGTTGCAGCCGGCGTACGTCAGTGCCGCGACCCGGTTGTGGCTGGCGCTCATGCACCTGGTGACCTACCTGCTGGTGGTGCCGGCTGTGGCACGGGTGGTGTCGGACGCCGATCCTCCCCCACGTCCTCGGTAGCAAGCAGCCGGGCACGCGCCACGCAGTGCTCGCCCAGCCACGCCAGGTGGGCCAGCCAGTCGCGGGCCCAGATCGCGCCCACCACGGCTCGGGCTCGCCGCCGCTCGTCGCCGGTACCGGCACCGGTGTCGTCGCGCAGCGCGGCGACGACGGCGCTGCGGATGGTGCGCGAGGCGCCATCCGGTACCGCCCCCTGGTCCGGCGGCGCGGCTCGGTTCGGTAGCGCCGTCCGGTCCGGCGCGTCGACGGGGTCCGGCGGGGCGGCGCCGGCCAGTACCGCCGCCGCCTCCTGCAGCAACCCGTCGACGTCGTCGGCACCGGCAGCCAGCGCGGCCGCGGCTCCGGGGACGCCGGCCGGTGCCCACCCCAGTTGCCGGGTGGCCGTGATGAGGTCGGCGGCGGTGACGACGTGGCTCGCCGTCGTGGCCATCCGGGCCCAGTCGTCGGCGTGCTGCAGCCCCGGGCCCCGCTGCATGAGAGCCAGGTCGAACGTCTCGGTCGCCTGGGCGACAGCGGCAGTCGCGGTCCGCCGTACGTCGTCGTCCGGGGACGGCTGCCGGCCGAGCAGGCCGTCGAAGGCCGCCCGAAGGTAGCTGTCGCTCGCCCGGAGCCCGCGGGCCATCGACGCGCGCAGTTGACCGGCCACGCCGCGCGGCCACAGCAACATGCCGACGACCAGGCTGACCGCGGCCCCCAGCACGATGTCGACGAAGCGCACCACGCCGGTGTTCAGCTGCGGCGGATAGTCCATGAGGCCGAACAGCACGATGACGAACAGCGTGAAGCCGGCCTGCCCGATGGTGAACGAGATCGCGGCCGGTGCGTACGCCGCGGCGAAGGCCGTCACCGGAAGCGCGATCAGCAACGCGACGTCGTGATCGCCGACCAGCAGGATGCCGAGGGTGCCGAGCCCGAATCCCAGTGCCGTTCCGCTGATCGCCTGCACCGCAGTCCGTCCGGTGCCCAGCACGTCGAAACGCAACACCGACAAGGTGCCCAGGACGACCCAGAAGCCGTGCTGCACACCGCTCAGCAGAGCGACGGCCATCGCCAGGGCCAGACCCAGGCCGGCTCGTAGCGCGTTGCGCAACCAGGGCGACCGGAGGCTCAGCTGCGCTCGCAGGATCTCCGCCGCGCCGGGGACGGGCAGTGAATCGGCGCCGTCCAGCATCGGGCGTCCCCCCAGCGACACCGCGACCCGGTCGGCGACCAGGGTGCTGAGCATCGAGGTCACCCGCAGCGGGTAGGCCGCGGCGAGCCGGTCGACGACCGCGCCCGGGGCCGTCGTCGTCTGCGGCCCCATCGCACCGGCGACCCAGGCTTCGGTGCGATCCCGGTGGCGGCTTCGCGCGGCTGCCAGTCCGGCGACGTCCGGCAGCTCCGGCCGGCCGTCCAACGAGGCCGCGGCGCGCTCCAGCAGGGCCGCGGTGTCGGTGGCCAACTCCGCGTCGGCGGCGGTCGACGGCGGGTCGGCGGCCGCAGGCGTGTCGGCGCGACCGCGCAATGCCCAGTGCAGGAACGTCTTCAGCCGATGCAGCTCGTCGACCAGCTGCATGAGGGCCCGTTCGTGGACCGTGGCACCGGCTGGCCGGAACGGCTTGCCGGCGTACTGCTGGTCGACCCCGGCGACCGCCGCGTCGAGCTCGGTCAGACCCTCCTCGACCACGTCACGGTCCGCGGTTCCCGCGGGCGCGGCGGCCCACCGGGCGCGGACCACCGTCGCGAGGGACCGGCACGCGCGGGCGGCCTGCCGGCGTAGTTGGCTGCGTCGGTTCACCGGCCACAGCACGACCGCACCGACGGTGGCCATCGCCGATCCGACCGCCCATCCCAGCAGGAACTGCGGCAGCTCGGCGATCGGTTGCTGCAGCGTGACGGGGATGACGAAGCCCAGTTGCAGCGCCGGGCCGGCCGCAGCGACGTACCCGCGCAGCATCGCCGAGTACGAGACCACGAAGCCGACTCCGAACGCGGCGATCACGGCGACCGGGAGCGACCCGGAGACCACCTGGCCGAAGGCGACCACGCCCAGACCGACCACCGAGGCGACCGCGTACGCGAGGAATCGCCGCCGCAGCGGGCCACCGAAGTCGGCGAACACCAGCAGGGCGAACGCGGAGAACGCACCGAACGTCGTCGCGGCGGTCGAGCCCACTCCGTAGCGCAGCAGCAGGAACGCCGCGGTCAGGACGACGGCGACCCGCAGCGCCCGGCGCAACACGGTCCGGCCGGGGTCCGCGACGTGCGGTGATGGGAGCCGGGGAGTCCGAAGGCGCACGCGGCGATCCTGGCAGTCCGGCCGCGCCGGTGGCTCAGCTCACGCGGTTCAGCAGGCTGAACCCGGTGCCGCCGGTGATGCAGGTCTGCAGGACCAGGTCGGCGGCGAAGTGCGGCAGCGCGCCGGACCGACGGTTCAGGGTGCGGTGTGCGGTGACGACGTACGTGCCCTTCGCCGGACCGCTCGTCACCTGGACCCGTTGCCCGACAGGGACGGCGGCGAGCCAGGAGAAGCCGCAGTAGTCGTGGCCGGCCAGCCACAGCGGCCGCTTCCACCACAGCACCAGCCGGCAGGCGTCGATGGCCGCCTGCGAGCCGGGCGCGACGACGTACGACGAGATGACGCGGGTCCGGACCTCCGGCTGCGGCACGGTGGTCGCGGCGGTCACCGTGCCGGACTTCGCCTTTCGGGTGACCGACGGCGTGGCCGGCGTTCGAGTGGCGGCCGCCGTGGTGGCGCGCGACGGTGCCGGGCTGGCCGACCCGGCAGCGCTGGGTGCGGCCGGTGCCGTCGCGGCCGGCGTCGCGGCTGGTGCGGTCGAGTTCGGTGCGGTCGGTCCTGCCGTGGTCGCGGTTGGTGTCGGGACGGGCTCCGGTGCCGTGCCGCCGTTCGCCGTGCCGCCGTTCGCCGTGCCGCCGTCCGTTGGGGTGCCCGGGATCGAGCCGGCCACCGGCCGGATCCCGGCGGCGGTGCTCGCCCCGACGGCGGAACCGTCGTCGTACGCCGGACCCCATGACGCGGTCGCCATGGGTGCGGCGAGCGCGGCCACGGCCAGCGCGATCGGCACCGCGGCCCACAGCCGGCGGCGTCGCGAGGGGTTTCCGTTGGGCGACATCCCTTCTGGTGTCGTGATCCGGCAGCAGGTTCTTGACCCGGCGATCGGGTGACATCGGTTGACGCACCGTCACCGTGCTCCGGCCCGGCACCTCCCGCCTACCCTGAGCGGATGACCGGACCAGCCACCACCGGGCGCGACGCGCTCGGCGTCCCCGGACCGACGCAGCCGAGTTCGGCGGGGGTGCGGCTGCTGGCGCGAGTGATCTTCGCGGTCACCGGGCTGATCAGTGCGGTGTCGCTGGTCGTTGACGGGGTGCAGACCGCCCGGCTGTACGGCGCTGGCCGGCCCCTGCAGGACTACTTCTCGTACTTCACGGTGCAGAGCAACATCATCGTCGTCGTCTGCTGTGTGGTGCTGGTCGCCGACCCGGCCCGTGACGGTCGGATCTGGCGGGTGATCCGGCTCGATTCGTTGCTGTGCATCGCTGTGACCGGGCTGGTGTACGTCACGGTGTTGCGCGGCGACTCCCACCCGCAGGGCAGCTTCTACTGGACGAACATCGGGCTGCACTACGTGACACCGACGCTGGTCGTGGTCGGCTGGCTGCTGGTGGGACCGCGCCCGCGGATCAGCTGGCTGACGATTCCGTGGGCACTGATCTATCCGTTGCTGTGGCTGGCCTACACGCTGATCCGCGGCGCGCAGCTGCAGTGGTACCCGTACCCGTTCATCGATGTGACCGCCCACGGCTACGGCCAGGTCGCGGTGAACTGTCTGGCCGTCACGGTCCTGTTCGTCGTGTTGGGGCTCGTGCTGCGACTGCTGGACCGGGCGCTGCCGGCGGTGCCGTGAGGGCGGTTGCTCCGTTCGGGTGACCGGACGATGCCGTCGCGCGGCCGTCGGCTGCGGACGGGGCCAGGGTTGGGGGCGTGCCGACGAATCCCGCCGTGCGGCACGACCGGGGGACACCGGGCACGAGTCGGGGCCCTCGACGTTCCCCGGGAGGTGAAGTGGGCGCCCTCACCACCGACGTGGTTCCGATCGATCTGGCGACTCGGGTCTTCGAGGTCGCGCTCGACAGCGCGCCGATCGGCATGGCGATCGTCGCCCTCGACGGCCGATTCACCCGGGTCAATCGGGCGCTGTGTGAACTCACCCGATATCCCGAACAGGACCTGCTCGGCCTGACGTTCCAGGACATCACCCACCCCGACGACCTGGCCGCCGACGTCGCGCTGGTGCACCAGTTGGTCGCCGGGACGATCCCGCGCTACAGCCTTGAGAAGCGGTACCTCCGCCGCGGCGGTGCCGTGGTCTGGGTGCACCTGCACGTCGCGCTGCTGCGCGACGAGCACGGCACGCCGGTGAGTTTCATCAGCCAGATCGAGGACATCACCGACCGCCGCGCTGCCCGGCAGTTGCTGGAAGCCTCCGAGGAGCGGTTCCGCATGCTGGTCGAGCACGCCAGTGATGTGCTCGTGCAGACCGACTCCCGCGGCGGTATCGGCTGGATCTCCCCGTCGGTCATCGCGGTGCTGGGATGGCATCCGGTCGACCTGCTGGGCCGGGTCGTGGACGACCTGGTGCACGGTGACGACCGGGTCCGGCTGAGCGTCGCCCGCGATCGTGCCCACGAGGTGGGGCTGGGCCGCACCGAGATCCGGGTGCTCAGCGCGACCGGTGACATGCGGTGGATGTCGTTGGGGGCGACCGCCTTGGCCCGGCCTGAGCAGGAGGCCGACCTGCTGCTCACGCTGCGCGACGTGCAGGACGAGGTCACCGCGCGCCAGCAGCTCGAGGCGTCCGAGGAGCGGTTCCGCCGGACCTTGGACGGCGCCCCCAACGCGATCGCCGTACTGGACCTCGACGGTCGCTTCCGGTCGGCCAATCCCGCGTTGTGCGTGCTGCTGGACCGGCAGGAGAGCTGGCTGCAGGAGCGGCGTACCTGCGACGTCGTGCACGCCGACGACGTCGAGGCAGATCGCTGGGCGATGGGCCAGCTGCTGGCCGGCGACGAGATGCACCACACCGGAGAGCAGCGCCTGATGCGCGCCGACGGCGCTGTGCTGTGGATCCGCCGATCGTTGTCGCTGATGCGGGACACCGACGACCGCCCGATGTTCTACGTCTGGCAGGCCGAGGACATCACCGCGACCAAGCACGCGCGTGAAGCGTTGGCGTTCCGCGCCTTTCACGATGTCCTGACTGGTCTCGCCAACCGCGCCCGAGTGCAGGACGACCTGCAGCGGGCCGTCGCCGAAGCCCGGGTCTCCGGCGGTACGGTCGGGGTCCTGTACTGCGACCTGGACAACTTCAAGGTGGTCAACGATTCCCTCGGGCACGCCGCCGGCGACCAGGTGCTTGTCGCTGTCGCCGAACGCATCCGCGGCTCGGTACGCAACGGTGACACGGTCGGCCGGATCGGCGGCGACGAGTTCGTCGTGGTGCTGCGCGGGTTGCGAGCTGCGGCCGACGCGCAGCTGGTCGCCAGCCAGGTCACCGACGCGGTTTCCCGGGAGGTCGTTGTCCGGGGCCGTCGCATCGTGCCGACCACGAGCATCGGCGTGGCGGTCAGCGATTGCAGTAGCGACGCCGAAGACCTGTTGCGCGACGCGGACATCGCGTTGTACCGCGCCAAGGGAAACGGCCGGGCGAGGTGGGAGGTCTTCGACGACCAGATGCGTGCCGAGGCCGTCGCGCGGCTGACCGTCGAGGACGAGTTGCGGGGGGCGCTGGACCGCGACGAGCTGGTCGTGCACTTCCAGCCGATCGTGCACCTGCAGTCCCGGCAGGTGCGCGCGTACGAAGCACTGGTGCGCTGGCACCATCCAGACCGCGGGCTGCTGTCCCCGGCCGACTTCCTGCCGGTCGCTGAGGACAGCGGCCTGGTCGTCCCGATCGGCACAGTCGTGCTAGAGCAGGTCTGCCGATTCCTGGCCCACCGGCGGAACTGGCCCGGCTACGTCACGATGAACGTGTCGGCCGTGCAACTGTCCCGGCCGGACTGTGCAGCGAAGATCACCAACGCGCTGGCCCGCCACGATCTCGCGCCGCAGCGGCTGGTCCTCGAGGTCACCGAGAGCGCCGTGCTCAACCTCGCCCCAGCGGCTCGTGCGGATCTGGAGATGCTGACCAGCCACGGCGTCCGGCTGCTCATCGACGACTTCGGCACCGGGTTCTCGTCGATCGCTCAGCTGCGGGACCTGCCGGTCCGCGGCATCAAACTGGACCGCAGTTTCGTCGCCGACCTCACCGACGGGGACAGTCCGGCGAACCGGTTGGCGGAGGGCCTGGCGGGGCTGGCCCGCGGACTCGGTCTGGTCGGGGTGGCCGAGGGCGTGGAGACCGAGGAGCAAGCCTCGATGCTGCACCTGCTCGGCTGGGACCAGGGCCAGGGCTTCCTGTTCGGCCGGCCCGAGGCCGACGAGCGGTGGCCGATCGACTGAGCCGGACTGCTAGAACCTCAGCGGTCCCGAAGGATCCGGTGTTCGCCGAAACTCCGGCGGTAACGCCGGCTAGGCGTCTTCGAGCCGGAAACCCAGTTTCAAGGTGACCTGGGTGTGATCGACGCCGCCGTCACGGATGTAGCCGCGGATCTCCTGCACGGTGAACCAGTCGAGGTGCCGAACCGTCTTCGCGGCCCTGCTGACAGCGTTGCGGATCGCGTCGTCGACACCGTTCGGGGACGTGCCGACGACCTCGGTGACGCCGTACGTACGACTGGACATGGCGGGTCCTCTCTGTCCGGCGGCCCCGCGGGCCGCGGCGGCACTGCTGTGCCTCGGCCCGATCCTCCCGCTACGGTGCGCTGCCGCTGCAGCGGGTGGAGGTGATCGACGTGCGGACAGTGGCGACACGGTTGGCCACCGACCTGGCCCTGATGGTCGGCTGGAGCGTCGTGGTGGGTGCCACCGCCCCGCGGTGGCCGCGGGCGATGGTCGATCACGACCACACCGTGCTGCGACTGACTCGTTGGGACACACCGCAGAACTACCGCCGCCTGCCGGTGGCCTGGCTCGGCAGGACCGTGCCGGACGCCGGCACCTGGTTCGGTGGCCGGTCGAAGACGCGGCTTGCGGGCAGCTCGCCGGCGGCCCTGACGGCATACGCCGTGGAGGCCAGGCGCGCCGAACTGGTCCACGTCCTGTGCGCCGCGGTAGCCGTGCCGTTGGTCACTGCCGAGCTACGGCGGAGCCGGTCCGCGGCCCTCGTCGTCGGCCTCGTCGCGGCGGCGGCCAACGTCCCCTGCTGGCTCGTCGTCCGTCGTAACCGGGTCCGCCTGGCCTCGATCGAGGCCAGGCGGACCGGTCCTGTCGCTCATTCGGGCCAGCGGTCTGGCGGCCGGACGAGGCGAGCCGGCGGCTAGGAGACCTGCAGCTGGAACAGGGTTCGCTTCGACTCGTGCGTCTCGACCTCGAACAGCCCAGGCTGGTCGGCTTTGAACGTGATGACGGCCGGATTCCCCGGCCGGACCGTTTCCTCCACGTCGTAGCCGTGCAGATGCACCTCGTCCACGACGTCGCTGTTCACGGTGAGCCGTACGGTCGAGCCGAGCGGGACGTCGTACCGCTTCGGTGCCGGGTTCACCTTCCCGTTCGCGACGGTCACGGACAGGTCCAGGCCGAACGCGCCGGTCGACGACGTGCTGGGCGCCGGGCTGCTCGACGATGGCCGGCTCGATGACGATCCGGTCGAACCACGGGAAGGCGAGCCGCTCGGGGTGCTGGCGCTCGGGGTGGTGACGCTCGGACTTCCGTTGGGGGGCAAGGAGGACGCCGGGGGCGCGCTGGCGAGATCCGTCGGAGCGCTGGAGCAGCCGGCCAGGACGAGGACCCCGGCCGCGAGGCCGCCGAGGGCAAGGGCGGCAGTACGCCGGGCTGCCCGCCGGCGCGGTGGGGTCGGGGGCTGGAACGCGGCGGCTGTCGGTCGCGACGGGGTGGTCGCCCGTCGAGAGGTGGCCGGTCGGGACGGGGTGGCTGTCGACCGAGACGGGGTGGTCGCCCGTCGAGAGGTGGCCGGTCGGGACGGGGTGGCTGTCGACCGAGACGGGGCCGGCGTACCGGAGGTGGGCGCATGGGTTGGCAGGGACGTGCGTTGCATCACGATGGACTTCTCCTCAACAGCAGGGCTACGGGTACGACGTTGCCGTCGCTGCCGGAGGTCCCCGCCGCCGCACATTCGTGAGGCCGGCCCACGGCGCGAGCGGACGCGGGCCGGACGTCGGTACCGCAGACCGGCTCGTTTCACCGGCAGCGCAGAGCCGGAAGTCGGGCAGGACCCGCAGCCGCGTCGCCAGCAGCCGGAGGACGGCAGCGGTACGGCGTTCGCCGAGGGCAAGCCAGAGGCCGACTGCCGCCGCGGCCAGCAGGTGCGCGGCGAGCATGGGGAGCGCGGCCGGGGTGAGGTCGGCTGCCAGATGGGCTACCGCGTCGGCGAACGGCCGGCGTTCCGGGAGCGCTCCGGCCAGCCCGGCGAGGTCGAAACTGTCGGCGAGAGTGCCCGGTACCGCGGCGACGCCGGTCGCCGCCCCCGGTGCGTGGACGTGGACGATCGCCTCGCCGTGACCGCCCGTGGCGGTGAAGACGGCATGCAGCAAGGTCTGGCCGCCGACGACCAGACCCACCAGGCGCGGCACCGAGCCGGGCCGGCCCAACAGCGGTACGGCGAGTCCCGCGGCGATGCCGGCCAGCAGCATCAGTCCGACCGGGCCCGGCAGTGCGCCGCCCGCGGTGCCGTGGGCGATTGCGGCCAGGCCGACCACCAGCGCGCCGACCACGCTGGCCCGTACCGCGCGGATCCCCAGCCGGCCGGTGGTCGGCGGCCGTGCCGTTCGGACGTCGGGATTCGGCGTCGTACGGACGCCGGGACTCGGTGTCGTTCGGACGTCGGGAGACTGAGCGGATCCTGCGGTCGTGGCGCAGGCGCTCATGGCGGTGAGCGTAACCGCGCCCGGGCGGCGACGGCCGTCGACGACGATCGGCGTGGGGAGGAGTGGCTGCGGGCTCCGGTACCCTGTGCCCGCCGACGGCGGCTCGGTCGATCGACCGGCCGCAAAGACGCACGGAGGCGTCGCCTAGTCCGGTCTATGGCGCCCGCCTGCTAAGCGGGTTGGGGTCTCAAAGCTCCTCGCGGGTTCAAATCCCGCCGCCTCCGCCATGCCCGTCTGCGGTCCGGCCGATCCGGTACCCGGGCCGCCACGGCTGCCGCCGTACCGCGTCGTAGCCGCGCCCCGCACCTTCGCGGCGGAGGCGCTTGGAGCGGTCGCCAGCTGCAGGGCGGGGAGCTGGTGGCCCGAGGGGCTTCGGCCGGCCGCCCGGGACCGCCCGTCTGCGACGTGCATCGGACGGCAGGGCCTCCGGCCTGCTGCGATATGCTCCCCGCCGGCCCTTCGCAGGTGCCACGCGCCCGTAGCTCAACGGATAGAGCATCTGACTACGGATCAGAAGGTTAGAGGTTCGAGTCCTCTCGGGCGCGCGTTGTTTGAGACAGCAGCACGACTAGGCCGGCCGCACCGACGGGTGCAGGCCGGCCTCGTTGTTTCCGCAGGTCAGCGGCTCGCTGCGCCGCGACACGAGCCCGCCAAAACGGCGGGCTCGCGCAACCGAGCAGTCTGCGCTCGGCACGCTTCGGGAAGCCTCCAAGATCAACTTTGAGCCATGTCAGCTATGCCGTCAGCTATGGGCGCGCCAACGTCGCCGCTCCGAGCCATGTCAGCGGGTGGCGGGAGACTGCGACACGTGCGCAGGCTGGCCGGATGCGAGCGACTGCAATGTGCGCTCGCTACGGCGTGCCGAGGGCTGGTGGGCAGGGCCCGACGGGAGGCGCTACTCGTGTTCACCATCAACGACAAGCGACGCAGCCTGCCGCTCGAACTCCTCCAGGTACTTGCTCAACGCCGGCATAGCGTCCTCGTTCCCTGGCTACAACCAAGTCTGAATGCGTCCGGCCCGCTGGAGTCACTTCAGAGTTTCGTTTGTGGGCAGCGGATCTCTCATGGCCGTGTGTCGGTTCCGCGTCAGGCGTGGGTCCGGAACTCGTGGTCGGCGTGACCGGCGGGTTCGAGCTGGAAGGTGCAGTGCTCGACGTCGAAGTGCTCGTCCAAGCAGTCGGCGAGGGCGTCGAGGATGCGCGCGGCGCCACCATCGGCGAGCACGTCGTCGGCGACGACCACGTGAACCGACAGGACGGGCAGGCCCGAGGTGAGCGTCCAGGCATGCAGGTCGTGGGCGCCGCTGACACCGGGGATGCCCAGGATGTGCTCGCGGACGGCGGCCATGTCGACGTTCTTCGGCGTCGCCTGCAGGAGGACGTCGACGGCCTCGCGCAGCAGCGTCCAGGTGCGCGGCAGGATCATGAGCGCGACAGCCACCGACGCGACGACATCGGCACGCAGCCACCCGGTGGTCGCAATGACCACGGCGGCAATGATGACGGCGACCGATCCGAGCATGTCGCCGAGGACCTCGAGGTAGGCGCCCTTGAGGTTCAGGCTCTCCTTCGCCCCGTCGCGCAGGACGAGCAGCCCGATGATGTTGGCTACCAGTCCTACGGCGGCGAAGGCGAGCATCAGCCCGCCCTCGACCTCCGGCGGGGCGTTCCACCGCTGCCACGCCTCCCACAAGATGTAGACAGCGACGCCGAAGAGCAGCACGGCGTTGACGACCGCGGCCAGGATCTCGAGCCGGTAGTAGCCGAAGGTCCGCTCCGGCGTCGGGGGCCGCGACGCGAACGTGACGGCCAGGACCGCGAGCAGGATGCCGGCGACGTCGGTGAACATGTGACCGGCGTCCGCGAGCAGCGCGAGGCTGCCGGTGACATGGGCGCCGATGAGTTCGGCGACCAACACGGTCGAGGTGATGCCCAGGACGATCAGCAGCCGCTTGCGGTGCATGCCACCGGCGCTGATCGACGGGCCGTGGCTGTGGTCGTGGCCGCTCATGACTGGCATCCGTCGTCGTCGCAGTCGCAGGTCTCGGCATCAGTGACACCGGGCAGGGGACCGCAGGCGCAGGCGTCGCCGCGCCACGCGTCCCGGCCTTCCTTCATCGCGAGTCCTGCCACGACCAAACCGACAAGCGGGTCAGCCCACCACCAGCTCAGTGCGGAGTTCAGCAGCAACCCGAGAAGGAGGACGGCGGACAGGTAGGTGCAGAGCAGGGTCTGCTTGGAGTCCGCGACGACGGTCGTCGACCCGAGTTGGCGGCCGGTGCGACGCTGCGCCCAGGACAGGAACGGCATCACGATCAAGGACACCGCCGCGAGCACGATGCCGACCGTCGAGTGCGCAGCGGCCTCACCGCCGGCGAGGGACCTCAGCGACTCGAACGTCACGTAGCCGGCCAGAGCGAAGAACGAGACGGCGATCAACCGCAGAGCCTGGCGCTCGCGTGTCTCGGGCATCCGGCGCCGGAACTGCCACAGGATGATCAGCCCCGAGGACATCTCCACGATGGAGTCGAGCCCGAAACCGACCAGTGCGACCGACGACACGACCACCCCGGCCCCGATCGCGACCACGGCTTCACCGGCGTTGTAGACGACTGACGCTGCCGCCAGGAGCTGGGCACGGCGGCCCAGCGCCGTGCGCCGCTCCGGTGTGAGTGCCGGGAGGGTGACGTCCGTCGCCGAACTCATCGGGCAGTGCCCTTCCCGTAGCGCGGGCACAGCACCACTGCGTCGCCGGTCGCGGCCAACAGCCGCTCGGCCGCCGTCAGCACGCCGAGGACCTCTGGTTCAACCGTGAGGGAGTACACAGACGCACGGCCCTCGGCCCGCACCTGCACCATCCCGCAGTCCAACAGACAGCGCAGGTGCGCCGACACCGTCGACTGCGCCAACCCCAGATGATCCGTCAGCTCCACGACCTTGTGCTCACCGAGCATCAGGTGGCCCAGGATCGCGAGGCGCGACACATCGCCCAGACCACGGAACAAGCTCGCCGCGGCAACCAGCGACCCCGTCTCGGCCACCCAGGGATCCGCCGCATGCGCGGACTGGTTCGAAACAGCGACTGAGGGCGCTTTCATCGTCATAGAACGATGCTATCCCTCTGCACCGCCAGCGCGTAACTCTGCGCCGAGCGAGCGAGAAGATCGGATCCCCGTCGCGGATTGCGGTTCGGGTCAGCGGCCGGAAGTCGTGGGCAGAGTGAGGGTGAACGTGGCGCCGCGTCCGGGTCCGGCGCTGGCGGCGTCGAGGCGGCCGCCGTGGTCCACGGCGATGGCTCGGGCGATCGTCAGTCCCAGTCCGCTACCGGACCCGTCGCTGCTCGAGCGAGAGGTGTCGACACGGTGGAACCGGTCGAACACGAGCGCGAGCTGGTCGGTGGGGATGCCCTCCCCGGTGTCGGATACCTGCACCGTGACCGCCCTGCCGGGCCCGCTGCCAGAGATGGCGGTGGCCACCTCGACGCTCTCCCCTGGCGGTGTGTGGCGCAGGGCGTTGTCCAGCAGGTTCGCCAGCACCTGAGCGATGCGCCCGCGGTCCGCGTCCACGTCGAGCCCGGAGTCTGGCCCGCTGTAGGTGAGGGTGACGCCCTTGGCCTGGTAGCGGGGTTCCGCCGCGGCGACCGCGGCTTGGGCGACTTCGGCAACGTCGACGTCGGCGAGGACCAGGTGCAGCGCGTGCTCACCGGCCGCGGCGGCTTCGCGCAGGTCGATCGAGAGGCGCCGCAGCCGGGACACCTGGTCGCGCATGGTCGCGTAGGCGTCCGGTCCGGTTTCCACGACGCCGTCCTCGAGACCGTCGATGTAGGCCTCGAGGGTTGCCAATGGGGTGCGGA
Organism: Actinomycetota bacterium; assembly: GCA_004297305.1. Lineage (NCBI taxonomy): Bacteria > Bacillati > Actinomycetota > Actinomycetota bacterium. Next base: position 433,020 of record SCTR01000006.1, on the reverse strand, counting down.
CCTCGTGCGCGAGGTCGGCAAGCAGGCGGCTGCGGCTGATCTCGGTGTCGGACAGGCGGGAAGCCATGTGCGAGAACGCGGTGGAGAGGTCGTCGAGCTCGGTCGCGAACGACGCGTCAGGCACGTCGATCGCGTACGTGCCTGCGGCGACCGCGGCGGCCGCGGTTGCGAGGTCCTCGACGGGGCGGGACACCCGGCGCACGATCACCCACGACACCAGTCCCGCGGCCAGCAGCGACGCGAGCGTCGCCAGGGTGATGGACACGGCGGTCGCGGAGGCGAACGCCTGCTCGGCGTGATCGACGACGGCTGGGGAGTCCTCCCCGGTCATGGCGAGGTGGTCGTGGAACAGGCCCGGTGCGATGAGCGCGGTCGCTGCGAGCAGGGTGAGCGCACCCACGGCGATGACCAGTGCCTGTGCCGTCATGAGCCGCGTCGCCAGGCGCGGCAGCCGCCGGGTCATCCGTCGCCCAGGCCGTAGCCGACGCCGCGGACGGTGCGCACGTAGCGGGGCTCGGTGGCGTCGTCGCCGAGCTTGCGGCGCAGGTGCCCGATGTGGACGTCGACGAGGTGCTCGTCGCCGTACCAGTCCGCACCCCACACCTCGGTGATGAGCTGGCGGCGGGAGAACGCAGCGCGCGGCCGGTCTGCCATCGCGGCGAGCAGGTCGAACTCGGTTCGGGTCAGGTCGATCGGGGTCCCGGCGACGGTGACCTTGCGGGCCTCCGCGTCGATCGTCAGGTCGCCCAGCACGGTCACCGCCGGGTTGACGGGGACGGCGCGGGGTCGGCGCAGCATCGCCCTTACCCGCGCGATGAGCTCGCGGGGGGAGAACGGCTTGACCAGGTAGTCGTCCGCCCCGACGGACAGCCCGACGATCTTGTCGATCTCCTCGTCGCGAGCAGTGAGCATGATGATGTACGCGTCGGTGAACCCTCGGATGCGTCGGCACGCCTCGACGCCGTCGAAGCCGGGCAGCATCACGTCCAGGACGATCAGGTCCGGTCGGTGCTTCTGGGCGAGAGCGACGGCGGTCGGGCCGTCGTGGGCCTGCAGCGCGGTGAACCCTTCATGCTCGAGGTAGCCGGCGACGACGGTCGCCAGCGCGACCTCGTCGTCGACGACCAGGACGGTCAGCTGCTCCCCCATGGGGGTCCTCCTCGGGCGGTGCGCCCCGCCACGCTACCTGCGGTCACGAACGCGTTGGGGTGTCGCCGACGACGGTGCCCGGGGCGCTGCCCTCGAGCAGCCGGCGCAGCCGCGCGTACTCCTCCGCGTCGATCGCGCCCGACGCCAGTCGCGCATCGAGCGTGGCCCGGGGTGTCGCGACCGGGTGCGTCCCACTGCCGCGGGGCGCCATCAGGCGAACTGCGGCCCAGATGGCGAGGCCGATCAGCGCGGCCCAGAACAGCGTCATCAGGCTCATCGCGGCCCAGCCGCCACCGTTCCAGCCGGTGCTCCAGTTCATCATGTCCGTGCTCCTTCCGTGCGAGTCACGACGAGTGTCGGTCCCGCAGATGGAGGAACGCAGCGCACGGGGGTCAAGGAACGGTGAATGCCCCGATCTTCATTGTTCCTTCATCGGTCCTGAACGGGTCCTCGACCGCTGCCGGTGAACCTTGTTCATAGCGCCGCGCATCGTGGCGCCCCCGACGGTTGGAGTCGCTGTGCCCACGCTCACCCGACGCGCGCTGCTGCTCGGCGCCGCGGGTGCCGGTGCGGTCGCGACGCTCGCTGCCTGCTCCGGGGCCGGGGCCCCGGCCCCGAACGCCTCCGCCCTCGCCGGGCTCGTCGCCAAGGCGGAGTCGGCGCGCCCGACCACCGGGCAGACCCGACGGCTGCGTCTGACCGCGCAGCCCGTCCAGGTTGATCTCGCTGGCCGGGTGGTGACGACGTGGGCGTACGGCGACACCGTCCCCGGTCCGATGCTGCGCGCGACCGCCGGCGACCGGGTCCAGGTCGAGGTCAGCAACGGGCTGCCGGAGGAGACCAGCGTCCACTGGCACGGGCTCGCGCTGCGCAACGACATGGACGGCGTCCCCGGCCTGACGACCCCGGCGATCGCGGCCGGGGCGATGTTCGAGTACGACTTCGTCGTCCCCGACGCCGGCACGCACTGGTTCCACCCGCACCACGGCATGCAGCTCGACCGGGGCCTGTACGCGCCGTTCATCATCGACGCCCCCGATGAGCCCGGGCGCTACGACCTCGAGTGGGTCGTGACCCTCGACGACTGGACCGACGGGGTCGGCAAGACCCCCGAGCAGCTCCTCGCGGACCTCGTCGAGGCCGGACGCGACGGCAACGGCATGGGCCACATGGGGATGGGCATGGGCGGAATGAGTGGGATGGACGGCGGCGACGTCGACTACCCGCTCTACCTCGTCAACGGGCACGCGCCCCAGGACCCCGACGTCCTGACCGGCACTCCCGGCCAACGCGTGCGACTCCGCATCATCAACGCGGCGTCCGACACGATCTTCGACGTCGCCCTCGACGGGCACACGATGTCGGTCACCCACACCGACGGCTACCCGGTGAACCCGGTGCCCGCGTCGGTGATCCGGCTCGGGATGGGCGAGCGGTACGACGCCACCCTCACCCTCGCCGACGGAGTGTTCCCGCTCGTCGCACAGCCGGTCGGCAAGACCGGGCTCGCCCGAGCTCTCGTGCGCGCCGGCTCCGGGACGGTCCCGGCCGTCACGTACCGGCCGCGCGAGCTCGACAGCTACCCGCTGACCGTCGGCGCGCTCACCGCCGCACCCGGCGCCGCGCTGCCCGCCGCCGACTCGGCTGGCAGCCAGGACGTCGTGCTCGGCGGGTCGATGGCGCCGTACGTGTGGACGATCAACGGCCGCACCTACGACGAGACCAACCCGCTGTCGGTGACCGGAGGGCAGACCAGTCGGCTGCGGATCATGAACCACTCGATGATGCCGCACCCGATCCACCTGCACGGGCACACGTTCCAGCTCGGCGACGCCGGCGGCACCGGCGCGCGCAAGGACACCGTCCTGGTCCCCTCGATGGGGGCCGTCGAGGTGAGCGTGTTTGCCGACAACCCCGGCCGCTGGATGCTGCACTGCCACAACGGGTTCCACATGGAGGCCGGGATGATGACCCGCCTCGAGTACACGACCTGACCCACCCGACCCGCCGGCCAGCCCGGCGAACACCCGCCCTCGTCGGGGCAGCAGGCCCCGGCGGACACCGCAAGGAGACACCGAACGCGATGAGCGCCCGACGCCCCCTCGCCCTGGCCGCCACCGGCCTGGCCCTTGCCCTGACCCTCGCCGCCTGCGGCACAGGCGACCACAGCACCGCCCCGACGAACGCGGTATCCGCGATCGCCAGCCTCGACGGTCGCGACGCCGACGTAGCGTTCGCCCAGTTGATGATCCCCCACCATGAGCAGGCCGTGGAGATGGCCGACATCGCCCTGGCCAAGCCCACCGGCGACGAGGTCCGGGCCCTGGCCGAGCAGATCAAGACCGCGCAGGACCCCGAGATCGCGCAGATGACCGACTGGCTGGGTCGCTGGGGAGCACCGACCCAGATGGCCGGCATGGCCTCGGACGGCTCGATGGACCACGGCTCGTCCGACATGGGCGGGATGAGCATGGCCGGGATGATGAGCGAGCAGGACATGGCGAACCTGACCGACGCCACTGGCGAGGACTTCGACCGGATGTGGCTGGGCATGATGATCGCCCACCACCAGGGCGCCCTCGCCATGGCCAACCAGGTCCTGACCACGACCGCCGACGCCGACGTGAAGGCGCTCGCCGAAGCCGTCGTCGCCGGGCAGGCCGCCGAGATCACCACCATGCGGGCCTTGCTCACCGGATGAGGCGGCCAGCCCTGACGGCGGCCGGAGTCGCCGCCGCCCTCGCCCTGACCGGCTGCGCAGCCAGCAGCACCACGGGAGCTACGTCCCCCACCTCGCCCGCGCCGAGTACATCGTCGTCGGCAACGGGCCCGGGGTCCCCGTCACCTGTCGCATCTGTGGTCAAGGTCGCCGGCGACGCCTGGTCGCACGTGCACAACCTCGCCTACGACGGACCTGCTCTCCTGCTCGGCACACATGAAGGCCTCTACCGGCAGGAACCCGGGCAACCACCCCAGCTGCTCAGCGAGACCCCGTTCGACGTCATGGGCCTCACCAACGACGGCACCCGCTGGCTCGCCTCCGGGCACCCCGGTGCCGGGGAGGACCTACCCAGCGACCTCGGCCTCAGAGCATCCGACGACGGCACGACGTGGACCACTCTGAGCCTGCTCGGAGAGGTCGACTTCCACCGGCTCACCGCGACAGGCTCCACCATCCTGGGCGTCTCCGCCCACGACAACGCCCTGCTTCGAGCCACCGACGCCGGCGCGACCTTCACCCGCCTGGACAACCCCGGCGTCTACGACGTCGCCCTCGACCCGGGCGACCCGACCCAGGCGCTGGCCACCACGCAGACCGGCCCGATGGCCTCCCGCGACACCGGTGCCAGCTGGCAGCCGGTCGCAGGCGCACCACTGCTCGCCTTCCTCGCCTGGACCCCGGACGGGTTGTACGGGATCGCACCGGACGGCACCGTGCACGTCTCGACCGACGGCGGGACCACCTGGAGCCAGCGCGGCAGCACCGGCGCTCAGCCCGCTGCAGCAGCCGCCGACGGCGACCGGATCGCGGTGCTGGTCGGCGGGACCGTGGTGGAGTCGACCGACGGCGGTTCGACGTTCAGCCCGCGCCTGACCGGCATCGGCGGCCATTGACAGAAACGGCGATGTCCACCGTTTCGAGACCGCGACCCGGGAGAGGTCGCCGGGAACGAGGCTCATGCACCGGCACCGGCAGCATGATCGCCTGAGGTGCGAGCGCGCCGATGAGCGCCAGTCGCACCCACAACGTGGCCAGCCTCGACGCGTGGGCGAGGTGGTGGGCGTGGTTGCGCGTCATGACGGTCGCCCCTGCGTGCCGGTCGCGGACGGTCCGTGCCCGGCATGGTCAGCGTCGACGCGGTCCACCGGCGGGGCGGTGGCGGTCTGGCGAAGGTTCGGTGAAGGAAGCCGCAGCCGCTTGAGCATCACCGCGTTGATCGCGACGATCGCCGAGGACCCGGACATGGTGAGAGCGGCGATCTCGGGGCGCAGCATCAGCCCGAACGCCGGCTCGAACACCCCAGCCGCGATCGGCAGCGCGATCGCGTTGTAGCCGACCGCCCAGGCCAGGTTCTGCCGCATCTTGCGCACCGTGCCCCGACCGACGCGCAGCGCGACTGCGACGTCGAGCGGGTCGGAGCGCATGAGGACGACGTCGGCGGTCTCGATGGCGACATCGGTGCCGGCACCGATCGCGATGCCGAGATCGGCCAGGGCCAGTGCGGGGGCGTCGTTGACGCCGTCGCCGACCATCGCCACGCGCTTGCCTGCCTGCTGCAGAGCCTGGATGCGGGCGGCCTTCCCGTCGGGCAAGACCCCGGCGATGACCGCGTCGATTCCGAGCTCGGCGGCAATCGCCCGGGCGGTCGCCTCGTTGTCACCGGTGAGCATGACGACCTCGACGCCCAGCTCGTGCAGCGCGGTGACGGCGGCGGCTGCTGTGTCGCGCGGGCGGTCCGCGAGTGCGACGACGGCCACAGCGGTGTCACCTACGCCGATCAAGACGGCGGTGCGTCCCAGCGCGGCCAGCCGGTCGCGGTCCGCGACCAGCTCGTCGGGGACGGCCAGGCCCAGCCCGCGCAGCAACCCCGGCGACCCGACGGCGACAGTGGCGCCCTCGACCTGCGCGTGGGCGCCCCGGCCGGGCACGTTCGCGAACCCTGTAGCGGTCAGCGACGCCGCTCCCTGCTCAAGGGCGTGGCGGGCGATCGCGGCGGCCAGCGGGTGCTCGGACTCCCGCTCGACGGCGGCGGCGAGCGCCAACACGCGAGCGGGGTCGTTGCCGTCGGCGACGACGAGGTCGGTGACTGACGGCTCGCCGCGGGTCAGGGTGCCGGTCTTGTCCATCACGACGGTGTCGATCGCGGCGGACGTCTCCAGCGCGCAGGCGGTCTTGAACAGGACGCCGCGTCCGGCGCCGAGGCCGGTGCCGACCATGACGGCTGTCGGGGTCGCCAGGCCGAGGGCGTCCGGGCAGGTGACGACGACGACGGTGATCGCGAACAGCAGCGCCTCGCTCGCCGGGCGACCCAGCGCCATCCACGCCAGGAACGTTGCCAGCCCGCCAACGAGGGCGACCAGGACGAGCCAGAACGCGGCCCGGTCGGCGAGGCGCTGGCCGGGTGCCTTGGAGTTCTGGGCCTCCTGGACCATCGCGACGATCTGGGCCAGGGCAGTGTCGCGGCCCACCTTGGTCGCCCGAACGCGCAGCGACCCGGTGGTGTTCACCGACGCACCGATCACCGGCGACCCGGCCGTGACGGCCACGGGGACGGACTCGCCGGTGACCATCGACTCGTCGATCTCCGAGACGCCGTCCTGCACGACGCCGTCGACCGGGATCTTCGCACCCGGGCGCACCAGCAGCAGGTCCCCGACGACGACGTCGGCTGTGTCGACCTCGACCCAGTCGTAGCCGCGCTGCACGAGCGCCTTCGGCGGTGCGAGCTCGAGCAGGGTGCGGATTGCGTCGTTCGCGCCGCCGCGGGCCCGCATCTCGAACCAGTGACCGAGGAGCACGAACGTCGTCAGGACGGCGGCCGCCTCGTAGAACACCTCGCCGCCGCCGGTCAGGGTGATCGCGAGGCTGTATAGCCAGCCGGCGCCGATCGCGACCGCGACCAGCACCATCATGTCCAGCGTCCGTTGCCGCAGCGCACGGACCGCTCCGTCGAAGAAGATCCACCCGGCCCAGAACACGACCGGGATGCTCAGCAGCAGGCTGACCACGTCGTCGCGCAGCCCGAACGGTGCCGGCACGTCGAACCCGAGGACGTCCCGCCCGATCGGGGACCACAACAGGATCGGGATCGACAGCACCAGTGCCAACAGGAACCGGCGGCGCATGTCCGCGACCATGTCTGCCATCGACATGCCCGCGTGCCCGCCGTGACCCATCGCGTCGTGCGGGCTCGACGTCGGCGCGGCCGCGGCGTCATGGCCCGCGTGCCCGACGTGGTCCGCCGTCGCAGCCGCGTGCTGCGCCACTTCGGGGGCGCCGTGCCCGGTGTGCTCAGCCTCGGCGACGTGCACCGCGTGCCCGGTGTGCTCGAGGTGGGCGGCGGTCGTGCCGGCCGGCGCGGGCTCGGCCATCGGGTCGCAGACGTGGTCGGGGACCGAACGGCCCGAGCAGTGGTAGCCGCAGTCGCGCACCCAGCCAACCAGTTGCGTCATCGACGTCACCGACGGGTCGTAGGTCACCAGCGCCGTCTGCGACACCGCATTCGCCGCAACGTCGACGACTCCGGGCCGGCGCGCGAGGGCGCGCTCTACGACGTCCTGCGACGTGGCCCAGTGCAGGCCACCGACGTTCAGCACCACGGACACCGATCCGGTCATGACAGCCTCCTCGTCCAGCTCCATGACTACTGAACCATGATACCCCCCTAGGGTATGCCCTCGGATGGTGAAGAAGCGATGAAGGTCCTGGGGGTGACCTTTCAGCTGGTGTGTCCCCGAAGGGCTTCGACGAGTTGCTGCACGCTGGGAACGCCGGCCAGGCCCTCCTGGGTGAGGTACATCCGGCAGCTGACCTCGAAGGACCTGGGCGCATCACCCGCGAACGGATCACGACCGTCGAGCAGCACCGTCGGCGACCCGCGGAACTCCCACGTCGACGCATCGCGGGCAGAAGCGATCACCACCTGGGCCACGACAGCCTCGCCGACCCCGGCCTGGGCGAGGGCCGCAGTCAGGTTCGCAGCCGCGGCGTCCGCATGAGGGCAGCCCTCGATGACCAGCAACGTCACGTCCACGAGACCAGCATGACCCGCGCCACCCTGGCCGGATGCTCAACGTGCCGGTCCGGCCCCCGATGACGGCGTGCTGCCTCAGCACACCGATCCGAATCGCTCCGGCCCAATCTCGTCGCCGAGAGGGCGCAACGGCTCGGGTGCTGCTCGCGTGGCGTCATGTGATCGTCATACAGCGCAGCGGGTGGCCGACCTTGCCGAGGTGACGATGGGCAGGTAACCAGTCCAACCACACGGATCCGCCTGTGACCGCACTCGAGCAGCGCCCTGTCGATGCCAAGCAGGGGACCGTCCCCGCTGTCGGGCATCGGATCCGTGCGATGACGGTCGACGACGTCCCGGCAGTTGTCGGTTGGCACCTGCAGGCGTTCCCCGCGGGCTTCTACGCGCGGCTGGGTGAAGGCTTCATGCGACGCTGGATGCGCGCGCACATGCTGCGTCCGGCGTCGGTCTCGCTGGTCGCGCACGACGCTGACGACTGCCTCGTCGGGTACCTGCTCGGGACGACGGACGACGCGGTCTACGGCACGGGGCCGCTCGTGCTGTCCGCCGACCTCGCCAGCCGGGGAGCTGCCGCCCTCCTGGCGCGGCCGCGGCTCTGGGGGGACTTCGTCCGAGTCAGGGCACGCAGCTACGCCGGTCGGGCGCTGCGTTCACTGAAGGCCAGGCGGGCGGCAGGCGGCGAGTCCGGTGAGGGCGAGCTCATCTACATCTGCGTGGAGAGCCGGTACCGCCAGCGCGGCGGGGGCGCGGCGCTGCTGGACGCCTTCGTAGGGGAGGCCCGCCGTAGCGGCACGCAGCGCCTGCACCTGGTCACCGAGGAGGACAACGCCACCGCGCGTCGCTTCTACGACCGGCGAGGCTGGTCCACCACCGACGGGTCCCGCAAGGCCTTGGACGGGCGCCCCCTGGTGCGGATGGAGCGCGAACTCAGCGGAAGTCCGAGGTGACGCGCTCGCGGGGCAGGACGACGCTGGTCGTGCTGGCACTGATCGTGGCGGCTGTGGGCGGCGTGCTGGCCGGTCTGTTGTGGTACGAGCCGGCGTCCGGGCAGTCGACCCAGCCGCTGCCCGGCGCCTCGGCGCCAGGCACCTCGCCCGCGCCGACTGCCGGGGTCCCCACACCCAGCCTGCCTCCGACTCCGAGCCCGACCCCAACCCAGCCGGCGGCACCTGACGCTCGCCCGGTGGTCAGTCCGATCTCCGACGAGCAGTGGCGTCGGATGGTCTCGACCGGAACGTGGCGTCCTGGCTGCCCGGTGGGCCGGGCTGACCTGCGGCGCCTGCAGATCGGGTACGTGGACTTCGACGGCGAACAACGCCGCGGCTCGCTGGTCGCTCACCGCGACAGCATCGGGGACCTCGCGGAGATCTTCACAGCGTTGTTCGACGCCCGCTTCCCGATCGAGCGCATGGAGCCGGTCGAGCGGTACGGCGGCGATGTCGTGCGCAGCCTGCGGGCGAACAACACGTCGGCTTACAACTGCCGCAAGCCCGGCCAGATCAACGCACCGGTCTCCGACTCTCCGCACGCCAGCGGCCGAGCCATCGACATCAACCCCGTGCAGAACCCGTGGAAGGACCCGCGGTGCGAGTGCTGGATGCCCCGCGCCACCTACGCGGAGGCGACGTCCGGGCCTGGGATCATCCGCAAGGGCAGCCTGCCGGTCCAGCTGTTCGAGGACCGGGGCTGGGTGTGGCAGAACATCAAGGTGCCCGACTACATGCACTTCGACACCGGCTACCCCTCCCGGCCGCGCTCGTCGGCGTCCCCGACCGCCATCGGCTGACCGGCGGTGCCGACGGCGGCCGCCTGCGGGATGCTGTGACGGACCGAAGGAGGCCGCGTGGGTCTGGGCCGAGTGCTCGTGGTGGACGACGAACGTCCTCTGGCGCGCATCGTGGGCAGCTACCTGGAGCGTGAGGGGTTCGACGTCTCGGTGGCCCACGACGGGCCCTCGGCTGTCACCACAGCGCGCCAGGACATGCCCATCCTCGTCGTGCTCGACGTCATGCTCCCGGGCGCGGACGGCATCACGGTCTGCCAGGAGCTTCGCACGTTCACTGACGCCTACATCCTGATGCTCACTGCGAGAGACGGCGATCAGGACAAGGTCGCCGCGCTCTCGGCCGGAGCGGACGACTACCTCGTCAAGCCGTTCTCCTCCACCGAGCTGGTCGCCCGCTGCCACGCCATGCTTCGCCGGCCACGGATCCACATCCCCGCCTCCGCCGTCCAGCGCGAGGATCTCACCCTCGGAGACCTGGTGATGAGTACCCACGCCCGCAGCGTCAGCCTCGGCGGCGAGGCCGTCGACCTGACGCGCACCGAGTACGGCATCCTCGAGCTGCTGCTGCGTGCTGACGGGGGGGTCGTGACCCGCGAGGAGATCATCGAGGCCGTCCGCGGCGGCGAGTGGTTCGGGGATGCACAGGTCGTCGATGCCCACGTCGCCCGGCTGCGCGCCAAGCTGGGGGACACCCCTCGGCAGCGTCGTTTCATTCTCACCGTGCGGGGAGTCGGCTACCGACGGGGCACGGGATGACAGGCCGGCGACGCCTGCCCAGGCTCGGCCGCCGGGTCCTGGCCGCCCAGATGCAGGTCGCACTCGTCAGCGTGGTCACCCTGGTGCTGGCTGTCGCGCTTGTCGCACCCCGCGTGTTCGCAGACCATCTGGCCGCCACCGGCGAGACCGACCCCGTCGTGCAAGGCCACGCGGAAGAGGCCTTCCGCACCGCGGGGGCGCTCGCGCTCGTGGCAGCCCTCGCGGTAGCCGTGCTGGCGGCCGCAGTCCTGTCCCGCCCGCTGGGGCGTCGCCTCGCCAGACCGATCGAGGAGCTGGCGACCGCGGCCGACACGATCACCGCCGGCAGGTACGCCGTCGGGCTCCGCACCGACCCGTTCAGCGACGAGGTGGCGCGCCTGGGATCTAGCCTCCAGCGGATGGGCGACCGGCTCGCGGACACCGAACGAGCTCGCAGCCAGCTGCTGGCAGACCTCGCCCACGAGATGCGCACCCCGTTGGCGACGCTGGAGCTCTACACCGAGGCCCTCGCCGACGACGTCGTCCCCCGGCAGGAGAGCGTGGCGACGATCCAGGCGCAGATCGGGCGGCTGCAGCGCCTCGCGGAGGACCTCCGTGACCTGACCCTCGTCCAGGAGCACGCGCTCACCCTGCACCGGACGCCCGTCGATGTGGCCGACGTGGTCGCAGAGTCCTGCCTCGCCTTCGCCCCCGCCTACGCGGCGGCCGGCGTCACGCTCACCCCGCGCACCGAGGCCGGGCCCATCGTCATCGACGCGGACGCAGTCCGGCTCTCCCAGATCCTGGGGAACCTGCTCGACAACGCGCTGCACCACACGCCCGCCGGCGGCGAGGTGGTGGTCTCCTTCGGCCGCGCGAGCGCCGACGTCATCGTCGAGGTGACCGACAACGGCGCCGGCATCGGCGCCGAGCACCTGCCGCTCATCTTCGACCGGTTCTACCGCGCGGACGCCTCCCGCACCACGGGCACCGGCGGCACTGGCCTCGGACTCACGATCGCTCGTGCCCTCGCGGAGGCGCACGGCGGAACGCTCGACGCACGATCACACGGGGCAGGTGCCGGCGCCAGCTTTAGCCTCACCCTGCCCGGACACTCGACGGCGGCAGGGTCGCCTTCTACCTAAGCGGACGAGAGCCTTCCCCTGCCTTGCACCGCGGCGTCAAAGGCTCCAGCGCTGGCCGGCTGGCCTGCTCCCTCCACCATCCGTTCGCCGCTCTCCAGCCAGTCCGCGGATGAATGCGTCCATCCGGTGCGCCGCGTCGACCTTCACTTCGTCGAGGACGTGGGTGTAGAGGTCGGACGTCGTAGCCATTCGCGAATGGCCGAGCACTTCCATGACGGTGCGCATGTCCGCGCCCTGCATGAGGAGGACGGATGCTGCGGTGTGGCGCAGGTCGTGGGGACGACACCTGCGGACGCCGGCGCGGTCGCAAAGGTCGTGCCAGAAGCCGTACACGTTCTGTGGGTCGAGCCACGTGCCGAGGTGCGTGGTGAACACCAGCTGCGGCTCGACCCAGACGTCCGCCGACGCGCGTTCCACCGACTGCTGCTCCCGGTGACGAAGGAGCACCTCGACGAGGACGTCCGGAAGCGCGACCTTGCGCACGCTCGCAGCCGTCTTGGTCTCGACCTCGACCAGGTGCCCCCGCCGGCGTCCGCTCGGGGTGCGCTCCTGGGTGCGGCGACGCTGGAGCGATCGACGGACCGACAGGGTCCGTGCCTCGAAATCGATGTCGTCCCAATGCAGGCCCAGCGCTTCTCCGCGCCGTAGGCCGAGCGAGACGAGCAGCAGCCACAGCGCGTGCAGTCGGTCGTTGGGCGCTTCGGCGAGCAGTGCCTTGAGCTCCTCGGGGCGGAGCGGCGCGATCGTGGGCGAGGTGACGCGGCCCGACTTCACCAGGAGGGCGACGTTCCGCGTCACGAGCTCGTCGCGCAGCGCGTCGTTCAACGCCCGCCGAAGAATGGCGTGCGCGAGCTGCACGGTGCGCGACGCGAACGGCCTGCCTCGGCTGTTCGTGGTGCCGCGCAGGGTGGCGAGCCACTCGCGTAGGTGCACGGGCTTCAACTCCTCGAGCCTGTGCCGACCGAGGTAGGGCACGATCAGCCGGTCCGCGATGTCGAGGTAGTTGTCTGCCGTCGACTCGCGCAGGTCGCCGATCGCCACCTGGTGCGCAATCGTCCCGACCGCCCAGTCCGCGAAGTACTCCTCCACCGTCATGCCGCGGGTGCTGGTGATCAGGTGACCGGCGTCGCGCTGGCGACGTAGCTCGTCGAGCTTGTCCAGCACGTCTCTGCGGGTCGCACCGGAGACGTACCGACGCTGCTGCTCGCCGGCCGCGTTGAAGCCGACCGTAAGAGCGCCGGCCCACTTGCCCCGGTTCCGGTAGACGGTGCCTTCACCGTGGCCTCGCTTGCCCATCCCTACCTCCTTGATCGAACGGATCAGCCTCCGGGCGCCGGCACCCACCCGTCGAGTGCCGCACCCTTTGGCCTGTGGACGACGCGCCGAAGTCAGCGGCTGAGACCGTGGTCAGGCTCGGGCGACCTCGCCCGGGTTCGGTCATGCCGTTTGGCCGGCTCGGGCGACTGGCACGTGGCGAGCAGGTGCCGTGCGGAGCGGCGGAATTGCCTGTCCGTCGTCGCCATGACGGCGTCGAGCAGCCACTCAGGTCCGGGGTCGGTGGCCGACGATTGCGGTGCGAGGTAGAGGTGGTTCTCCTCGCGCCCCCGGGAGAGAGCGGCGTACGCCGTCTCGCGCCCCAGCGCTGCCGAGCCGAGGACGAGCGTGCGATCGAGCGTCTGCCCCTGTGCCTTGTGGCAGGTGAGGGCGTAGGCGTGGTCGAGTCGGCCCTGGCGCAGTTGCTCGTGGTCGAACGAGTGCACGCCACCGTCGGCTGTCACGATCGTTGCGGCGGCGTGCTCAAGGTCGACGGCTGTGACCGTCGCCTGGGTGCCGTTGAGCAGGCTGCGCGAGTAGTCGTTGGCCGTGACGATCACCCGGTCGCCCGCGCGCAGGGAGAGGTCGCCATACTCGGCCGCGATGACGAGCTCTGGGCCCGCCAGCTCTCCGACGGCTGCCAACTCCTGACGCGCCTGATCGTTCAGCGACCGAACCTGGGCCCTCGTCGCGGCGAGTATCGCGACGTCGGCGCCGCTGCGTCGTGCCTCGAGGTAGTCGGCGACCACCCGTGCGTGCAGGGAGTCCCGGTCGGCGTCGATGTGAACGCGACCGTGGGCGACGTACGCGTCCAGCGCGCGCCCGGGATCGCCGTCACGCAGCTGGGCAAGCGCCTCTCGCTCCCAAGCTGCTTCCTGGCGACGGTTGGTTCCCAGCTCGATTGCGCCGCGCGAAGCCAGTTCGGCGAACAGGCCGCCAGCCTCGATCTCCGGCAGCTGGGCGGGGTCCCCCACGAGCACGACGGTCGCTCCCACATCTGCGACGTGACTGAGCAGCCGATCGAGGTCCCGGGTGCCGACCATGCCCGCCTCGTCGATCACGAGCACGCTCCCACGAGAGAGCCGGAAGTCGCGGGGCACCGTGTAGGCGCGGTCGATGCCGTTGAGGGCCTGCGCGATCGTGCCGCTGGGGATGCCTGACCCCTGCCCGAGCTGGCGAGCGGCCATCGCTGACAGGGCAGCCCCGACCACCTGGCGGCCTTCCCGCGACCAGACCTCGTATGCCGCCGCCAGCGCTGCCGTCTTCCCGGAGCCGGCTGGCCCGACCACCACGTGCAGGCGGCCGTGGCCCGACGTCAATCTGCGGACCATCTCGAACTGGTCCGGTCCCAGGGTGTGGGCCAGGACCGCGCCGTCGACGACCTGCGGCGGCGCTGCGGGATCAATCCGGCTGCGCAACAGGTCGGCGGTGGCCACGGCTCGCTGCTCGGTGAGCAGCAGGTCGGTCGTGGTCCATCGAGGAGACCAGGTCGAGGCCTCGACGGGGGATTCGAGCGCCACCACTTCCGGGTGGGAGACCACGTCTGCGGCCAGGCGCTCGATCATCGCGATGTCTGCGCCGGACGGGAGCCCGGCCGAGATCGCCTGCAGTACGTCGTCGAGGTCGAAGGACGTGTCATGGCGCGTCAGACCGTCGGCCCCCACCAGCCGGGGGACAAGGTCGTCGAAATCGGGCGGCTCCCCGGCGCGGCCGACGCACGCGTCGACCATCTCGTGCGGCATGAAGCCCAGTTCCCGGAGCTCGGCAGCCCAGCGGAGCTCGAGCTCCTCGGACGGGACTCGCTCCTTGTCGGGACGGGTGTCGAGGCACGCCGCCTGAGCGGCCTTCGAGCCTGTCGCCCCCGCCGCGCGGAGCGCGGTGCGGACCTGCTCGGACCGCTTCGCGAAGGCGCGACGTACGACGCTCGGAACCCCGAGGATCTCCGCGACTCCCCGGCGGACCGGCTCCCATTCGACGCCGAGCCGCTCGGTGAGTTGGGCGCGCAGCGTTGCCTGGTAGAGGTAGCCGGCGGTCTTGCCGTGACGGAACAGGGCACGGCTGTCGACCGCGGACCAGCGGCCGTCCACGCCGCGAAGGACATTGACGACGACTACATGGGTGTGCACCTGTGGGTCGCCGGCGCGGCTCGTGCCGTGCTCGAACGCGGCAGCGACGAATCCTGACGTCTCCACCCTGTCGGCGCGCCGGCCGTCGCCGTGGTGGCCGCGGGCCGCTGTGGCCGTCGTGCGCTCGAGCCACCCCACAGCCTCCTCGACTGCAGCAGCGTGGGCGGCGACCACCGCACCTGTGACGGTGCGTCCGCCGAATGCGGCAAGGAGCGACACGGACTTTGGCGCCGAGAAGGTGAGGTCATACCCGGCGCGGCGGGTGTCGACGCGCTTGCCCAGGTGCCGGAGCGCCCGGTCGACGAGGCCCGACCTGGTGCTGCCCGGTCGCGCGTAGATGCTGTGCAGGTCCCGACCCGTGGGCTCGGCCAGGCGCCCCGCCAGGTCAACCCTGACGCCCCGTCGACCGCCCACGTGCCTGGCGAGAGCCGTGAAGCGGTCCGCGAGCCGCCGGTCATCGAGAAGGAACGGCACGGGCACGCCGAGAGCGGCCGCCGCGGAGCGAACGGCTTTCACCAACGGAGTCGCTGGCAGCAGCGACCGCGGATCGGCTCGGAGCACCGGCTCGACCAGTCGCTCGCCGTGAGGGTCACGGCCGTCGAGCAGGAGCCGGAACGCCCACTCACCCGCGGCGGCCAGACCGCCCCTCAACCCCAGCGCTGCGGCGCCGCTGCCGATCCAACGGCCCGAGTGCCCGTCCGGATGGAGGTAGTAGTCCGCCTGGCACCCGACAGCGTTCCCGAGGAAGTACGTGGCCGCCGCACTCGCGGACGCGACCAAACCGATTGACAGCATCAGACATCCCTTCGACGCCCGACACCTTCCTCAGGGACTCCGTCACGGAGTCCGTCACTTGCGTCGTCACCGCAACTGCCAGCCGCGTTGCAGCGACTGTCACGGTCATTGAGTCCGTCACTTCGGTGACGGAGTCCGTCAGCACGGTCATGGACACCGTCACGACGCCTGCGCGGGAGCCGCCACCACCGTCACGGGGTCCGTCAGCACCGTCACGGGGTCCGTCACCGCGTCCGTCACTAGCGGCCGTGCGCGTCAGCGCAGGTGACAGTGCGTTCGCTGCAGTTCCTGCTTGCACATACACGCCATCCCGAGTCTTGTGCGGATCCGTCGTCGCCGCAGACGCCGGTGAGCGCTCGTGGGCTCACATCGCGCATCTGTGTACATGACAGCCACCGCGCGGACGCCCGCGAACCCCAGCCCATCACCCGACATCGTGCCGCCGATCCTGCTCACTCCGGAGCAGGCCGCCCGAGTCCTCGGCCTCGGTCGCACAACCGTGTACGCCCTCATGCGCGACGGCGAGCTCCGATCCGTCCGCCTCGGTCGATCGCGACGCATCCCCTACGCCAGCCTCGTCGAATTCGTCGAGCGCATCACCACGCTGGCGATCGACGAACCGGCCTCGTGACTGTCACTGTCACGAGCGCCTTCTCGGGCCTCCAGGATCTCGGCACACACTGGTATCTGCGATACGTCGCCGAACGTGGCAGTCGGATGACGCCCGACTGCGCCAGGATGTTCGGGTGGCAACGGCGCACCAGCTCAAGATCACCCTGAAGGACGTGAAGCCGCCGGTCTGGCGGCGCGTCCTCGTGCCGAGCGACTACACGCTCGCGCAGGTGCAGGAGGCGCTGCTCACGGCGATGGGGTGGGCCGGCTACCACCTGGCCTTGTTCCGCATCGGCTCCGCCACCTACATGGACAACGACGACGACTGGCCCGATGACGCGATCGACCCCTCGACCGTCCGGCTCGGCGACCTCGTCGGCGCTGGCGACCGGTTCACCTTCGAGTACGACTTCGGCGACGGCTGGCGGCATCAGGTCGTCGTCGAGGACGTCGTGCCCGCCCTGGGGAAGCAGCGCCCAGTCTGCCTCGACGGCCGCCGGGCCTGCCCGCCGGAGGACGTCGGCGGGCCGTGGGGCTACGGCGACTTCCTCGACGCTATCGGCGACCCTCAGCACGACCGCCACGACGAGTTGCTCGAATGGATCGGCGGCAGCTTCAACGCGTCGGCGTTCGACGCGGCCGAGACCGACGGCATCTTCGCTGCGCTGGCCGACCCGACCTGAGGCGTCCGCGGCGGAGCTGGCCCGAGGTCAGCCAGACCGCCCGCGGACAGGTAGATCGCCCGGCGGCGAACCCCGACGTCATTCCCAGTGCTCGTGAGCCTGTCCCGATGTCTTCAATCTTGCGACATTCTCGGCACACGCGTACCGTGTCTTAAGAATTGAGACATCAGGACATCCCATGATCTTCCAGACCTCCGAGCTCACCCTCGAGGACCGGCTGGTGCTGGACGAGATCCACGCCACCCGGTCCGAACTCGCCGACTTCCTCCGCGCACCCAAGCGCTGGACCGGCGGGCTCCGACGCCATGCCCTCGCGGCGGCGATCCGCGGGTCCAACAGCATCGAGGGGTACGTCGTCGAAGTCGACGACGCCGCAGCGGCAGTCGACGGCGAGGAGCCGCTGAGCGCTGACGAGCAGACATTCGCCGAGATCCGCGGCTACCGGCAGGCCCTGGGGTACGTGCTGGCCATGTCCGCCGACGAGCACTTCGTTATCGACGCCTCGGCGATTCGCGGCATGCACTTCATGCTGCTGAGCCATGACCTGACCAAGTCACCGGGCAGCTACCGCACCGGGCCGATCTTCGTCCACGACGAGGCAGCCGACGCTCAGGTCTACGCCGCTCCCGACGCCAGCACCGTGGCGGGACTCGTCGACGAACTCGTCGCTAGCCTCGCCGACGACCGCGACGACGCGCTCGTCCAGGCTGCGATGGCCCACCTCAACCTGGTGATGATCCATCCGTTCCGCGACGGCAACGGACGCCTCGCCCGCGCGCTCCAGACACTCGTCCTCGCCCGTCGCGGCCTGGCCGAACCGACCTTCTCCAGCATCGAGGAATGGCTAGGCGCCAACACCCCCGACTACTACCGAGTGCTCGCTCACACTGGCGCCGGGGCGTGGCACCCCGAACGCGACGCCGGCCTCTGGGTGTCGTTCAACCTCCGCGCGCATCACATGCAGGCTCAGACCCTGCGCGGGCGCATCCGTCAGGCGGTCGACATGTGGTCGGCGATCGACGAGGTGATCGCCGCTCACGGCCTACCCGAGCGGACCGGGCTCGCCCTCTATGAGGCGGCCCTGGGCTACCGCATCCGCCGGGCCACCTACCTCAAGCGTGCCGAGGTCGAGGAGCGTACGGCGAGCCGCGACCTCAAGGCGCTGGTCGAGCTCGACCTACTCGCTGCCATCGGGGAGACCCGAGCACGTCATTACGTGGCCGGCGGTGCACTCGGCCCCGTCGTCGCGGCGCGGAAGGACGCCAAGACCGCCCTCGTCGATCCTTACCCGTGGATGCAGTCACGTCTCGCCCAACCCGCGCCGAGCCTGCTGCCATAGCGAACTGGGTCGGCGTCACCCACCAGCCGCGGTCAAGGCCGCCACACGCATGGCTGGCGGAAGGGGGTACGGCGGAGTCCGAACGATCTTCTACTCGACGTCGAACTCGTTGATCACGTGGACGTGGCTCGCGACGTTGGCTGTTGAGCAGGCCGGTAGTTGGTACGACCTTCAGCGCCTCGCTCTCCGCGACCATACTCAGGACTCCGCATGATGCTCCCGCTCCCGCTCGAGCCGATCAGCTCGGTAGGAGTCGGCCACGTTCCAAGATCGTTTGTCAGCTATGGCGTCAGCTGTGCGGTCCGTTCGCCGTTGTTCATGGACTTCCGTGCAACGCCCTGACCTGCGGAAACGCACCCCCGCGGCCCGCAGCGAACCCCCGAAATGCCTCTACGGATCAGAAGGTTAGGGGTTCGAGTCCCTTCGGGCGCACAGCTACATCCCTGCCGGCGACGTCCATGCCGGCGTTGCGCGCCTTGTGGGTGCTAAGTCACCCGATAGTGGCCACGTTAACGACGACAAGGCGCGCAATACCGGGACGGGTGGCCGGGACGTCAGCGGCTGGTACGTCCTCGGTAGGTAGTCCCCGTGGCCCGGCGCCGCTCCGTTGGACAGCGTTGCGCGCCTTGTGGGCGCCAACTCAGCCGATAGTGGCCACGTTAACGACGACAAGGCGCGCAACATCGGGACGTCATGGCGTGGTACCTCTCCGCCGGCCGCTGAAAGTCCGGCGGTAGGCAGAGGCCGGGTCCGGCGGTAGGCGGAGGCCGGGTCCGGCGGTAGGCGGGGCTCAGGTCCGGGACGTCCGGTGGCGGCGCTCAGGTCCGGGACGTCCGGTGGCGGGGCTCAGGTCCGGGACGTCCCGCCGAGGTACTGGACGGTCAGGAGATCTCGGGCGCCTGGACGACCCAGTCCTTGGCGTCGAGATTGTCCGTCGGAATGTGGAACTTTGTGACGTCCATGATCCGGTCGATGTTGCGGTCGATCGATTCCATCGATAGCTGCGGGTCGCGGACACCGTCGTTGAGACCCAGGAACATTCGGGCGACGATGCCGCCGCGGCAGTCGAACGCTTCACCGGTGACGCTGCAGGACTCGTGTGACAGCCAGCCGACCAGCGGGGCGACGAGTTCGACGCTGAAGGCTTCCTGTGCTGCACGCCTCGGGTGCCCCACCGGGAAGGCGGCTTCTGCCATGCGGGTGAACGCGCCGGGGTTGATCGCGTTGACCTTGATGCCGTGAGGTGCACCCAGCAGGCTGAACGACCTGGTCATCCCGAGGATCGCACCCTTGGCGGCGGGGTAGGCGATGATCTCGGCGCCGAACAGCGACACCGATGTGGTCATCACGATCCGGCCGTACTTCTGTTCCGCCAGATGCGGCCAGGCCGAGTTGGTGACGTTGAAGTGCCCGCCGGCGTGCACGCGCAGGATCCGTTCGAAATCCTTCAACTGGATCTCGCCGAGCGGTGGCTCGTTGCCGATACCGGCGTTGTTCACCACGATGTCGAGCCGGCCGAACTCGGCGATGGCCTGGTCCACCAGCCGCTGCGCGCCGGCGGGGTCGGAGATGTCGTCGCCGTTGGCGACGGCCCTGCCGCCCTCGCTGCGGATCTGTTCGGCGGCTTCCTCTGCCGGGCCGGACGTGGCGCCTTCGCCCTGCAGGTCCGTGCCGAGGTCGTTGACGACGACGGCGGCGCCGCGACTGGCGAGATGGACCGCATACGCCCTGCCCAGACCCCGGGCGCCCCCGGTTATCACCGCAACCTGGCCGTCCAACCGCAGCTGGTCCATCCGCTCTCCTCGTGGTCGGGCGGTCGCGTCGTCGGCAGATCGCCGGTCACGTCGCGCGGCACGCTCAGACAGCGTCACGGCCGGACTCGACGGCGACGCCCGGCGATCGTAGTGCCGCCTCCGTGGCCCGGTCCGCCCCGGCCTGTCCGCCCGGCCCCGCTCGGCCCGGCCTGTCCGCCGGCCCCGCTCGCCCCGGCCTATCCGCCCGGCCCCGCTCGGCCCGGCCGGCCGTCCCGCCGCAGTAGGCGCGCCCGCCCCGCTCGGCCCGGCCTATCCGCCCCGATGGCCCGCCCTGCCGTGGCGGTCCGTCCGTCGCCGCCCTGCTGTGGCGCGGCTGTCCGGTGATGATGGTGGCGGCCGACAGTGGGAGGACTCATGGCGATCGCGACGGTGAACCCGGCGACGGGCGAGACGCTGCGGCGGTTCGATCCACTGTCGGCGACCGAGATCGACGCCGCGATCGCCGCCGCGCACTCGGCGTTCGTGTCGTGGCGTACGACGGCCTTCGCCGACCGGGCCGCGCTGATGGCCCGCGCCGCCGATCTGCTCGACGCCGACAACAGCGACATCGCCGAACTGATGAGCCTCGAGATGGGCAAGACCGTGACGGCCGCCCGAGCCGAGGCGACCAAGTGCGCGCAGGCGATGCGGTTCTACGCCGAGCACGCCGAAGCCTTCCTCGCCGACGAGCCGGTGGACGGCGCACAGGTGGGGGCGTCCCGGGCGTTCGGCCGCTATGCGCCACTGGGCGTCGTCCTCGCCGTTATGCCGTGGAACTTCCCGCTCTGGCAGGTGATTCGCTTCGCCGCCCCGGCCGTGATGGCCGGCAACGTGGGTTTGCTCAAGCATGCGTCGAACGTGCCGCAGTGCTCGCTGTATCTGCAGGACCTCTTCCGGCGCGCGGGCTTTCCGCCGGGGACGTTCACCGCGCTGCTGGTCGGTTCCGGCGCGGTGGACCGGATACTGCGCGACCCGCGGGTGCGAGCCGCCACGGTGACCGGTTCGGAATCGGCTGGCCGGGCCGTCGCCGCGGTGTGTGGTGACGAGGTCAAGAAGACCGTGCTGGAACTCGGCGGTTCCGACGCCTTCCTCGTGATGCCGTCAGCCGACGTGGCCAAGGCTGCCGCGGTCGCGGTCACCGCGCGCTGCCAGAACAACGGCCAGTCGTGTATCGCGGCGAAACGGTTCATCGTCCACGCCGAGGTGTACGACGAGTTCACCGCGGCCTTCGTCGCCGGGATGCAGGCGCTGGTCGTCGGGGATCCGGCCGATCCGGCCACCGACGTCGGGCCGCTGGCGACGGCCACCGGTCGCCAGGACGTCGAACGTCTCGTGTCGGATGCACGCGAGCGCGGGGCGGAGGTGCTGTGCGGCGGCGTGGTCCCCGCCGGTCCCGGCTGGTACTACCCGCCGACGGTGATCGCCGGTGTGACACCGCAGATGGCGATGTACGCCGAGGAGGTCTTCGGCCCGGTCGCGGCGTTGTACCGCGTCGCGTCCGCGACGGAGGCCGTCGACCTGGCGAATGCGACGTCCTTCGGCCTGGGCGCCAACGCCTGGACCACCGATGCCGCGCAGCAGGAACGGTTCGTGGCGGAACTCGACGCCGGTGCGGTCTTCCTCAACGGCATGGTGACGTCGTACCCGCAGCTGCCCTTCGGCGGCACGAAGCGTTCCGGCTACGGCCGGGAACTGTCCGCCCACGGTATCCGCGAGTTCTGCAACCTCAAGGCGGTATGGGTCGGCTGAGCGTCAGGAGCGCAGGCTGGCCAGCAGGTTGATCGTCACGGCGATGATCACCGTGCCGAAGAGGAACGACACCATCGCGTGGCGCAGCACCGTGGCTCGCAGCGTTCGGGTCGACACCCCGGTATCGGAGACCTGGAACGTCATCCCGACGGTGAACGACAGGTAGGCGAAATCGCGAAACGTCGGTTCCTCATCGCCCGGGAAGTCGATCCCGCCGATCGGTTCGGAGAAGTACAGCCGGGCGTACCGCAGCGTGAAGACGGTGTGCACCACCGCCCAGGCCGCGGCGATGCTGGCGATGCCGAGCAGCACGCGCGGGGTCTTCGGTTCCGGCGCCACGATGAACAAGGCGACGGTGATCATGCTGACGATGGCGACGGTGATGAGGACCAGGTCGCGCACGATCCGGCTCGGGTCCTCGTTCTGGGCGTGCCCGGCCGTCTCCGCCGGCCCCATGGGCAGCAGCGTCGCCCAGGTCAGGATGAGGAAGGCGACCGAGGTGGTGGTCCAGCCGCCGAGGATCGCGGTACGCAGGTCGACCACGAGCAGGATCACCCCGGCGAGCAGGCCCAGGAGTACGGCGATGACGACGTAGAGGGTCGTGGTCATCGGGAACCGCCGGGCCGCCATCGCCACCGCCATCTCGTTCACCTCGATGCCCCCGCCGCTGGCCGCGGGCCGCGGTCCGAACCGTACGCCGAACGGCACGGCCGGATGGCCGTCGGCGATCAACGGAAGTCGCGGGAGCGGGTGAGGCCGGCAGGCCCTGGCATCGGCAGCGCTTCGATGCGGTCGGCGATCAGGTTGGTCACTCCGCCTTCGTCCGCGGGACCGCGCTCCACCCGGCCGCGGACGAGCATCGCCGCGGCCGAACGGGCCACCCGGCGGTACCGGGCCCAGACACCCGGCGAGCAGATGATGTTGGCCATCCCGGTCTCGTCCTCGAGGTTGACGAAGGTGATGCCGCTGGCCGTCGCCGGCCGCTGCCGGTGGGTCACCACGCCGCCCACCCAGATCCGCCGACCCGCTTCGGCCCGCCGCAGCCCCTGCGCCGAGGCGATGCCGAGCGCGGTCAGCCGTGACCGCAGCAGTTCGGTCGGGTGACCCGCCGGGGTGATGCCGGTCGCCCACAGATCCGCGATGGTCTGTTCGACCTCGGTCATCCCGGGGAGGACCGGCGCGGTCGCGCCGGTGGCGGTGCCGGGCAGGTTCGACGGCCGGGTCCCGGCCAGCGCGCCGGCGGACCACAGCGCCTCGCGCCGGGTCAGCCCGAAGCAGTCGAACGCCCCCGCGGTCGCCAGCGCCTCGGCCTGCCCGACGGTGAGCGGGACGCGGTGGGTGAGGTCGGCGAGGTCGGCGTACGGCCCCCCGCGCGCCCGTTCGGCCGCGAGCTGCGTGGCGAGATCGCTCCCGATGTGGCGTACGGCGTCCAACCCGAGGCGCACGGCCGGTACCGGCACGCCCGGCTCGCGGCCGGGTTGTTCACGATTGCCCGACTCGCGACTGTCGTGTTCGCGATTGCCCCGTTCCCCAGTCAGTTCTTCCGGTTCCAGACCGGCGGTCGGTCCCGAGGCGTTGACGTCGGGTCCGCGTACCGTGACCTGATGTCGCCGGGCGTCGGCGACCAGCGACTGCGGGGAGTAGAAACCCATCGGCTGGGAACGCAGCAGGCCGGCGCAGAATGCCGCGGGGTAGTACAGCTTGAACCACGAGCTGGAGTAGACGAGCTGGGCGAAGCTGATCGCATGACTTTCCGGGAAGCCGTAACTGGCGAAGGCGATGAGTTTCTCGAACAGACTGCGCGCCACCTCACCGGTGACACCCCGGGCGGCCATCCCGTCGTACAGCCGCTGCTCGAAGCTGCGCATCCGCTCGACCGAACGTTTCGAACTCATGGCACGGCGCAGACCGTCTGCCTCCGCGGGGGAGAAGCCGGCGAGGTCGACGGCCATCTGCATCAGTTGTTCCTGGAAGAGCGGTACGCCGAGGGTACGTTCCAAAGTCTTCTGCAGCAACGGATGAGGCGGGTCGGGAGCCTCTTTTTCGCTGCGGCGCCGGAGGTAGGGATGCACCGAACCACCCTGGATGGGACCCGGGCGGATGAGCGCGATCTCGACGACCAGATCGTAGAAGGTCCGTGGCCGCAATCGGGGCAGGGTGGCCATCTGGGCCCGGCTCTCCACCTGGAAGACACCGACCGAGTCGCCCTGGCAGAGCATGTCGTAGACCCGAGGATCATGGTGCGGCAGTGAATGCAGCTCCACCGCGACGCCGTGGTAGTCGGCGACGAGGTCACGAGTGTGCTGGAGCGCGGTGAGCATGCCGAGGCCGAGTAGATCGAACTTGACCAGGCCGACCGCAGCGCAGTCGTCCTTGTCCCACTGCAGCACGCTGCGGCCCGGCATGCGGCCCCATTCGACCGGGCAGACCTCGACCACCGGCCTACCGCAGATCACCATTCCGCCGGAATGGATACCCAGATGCCGGGGGAAGTTCCGGACCTGTTCTGCCAGTTCCATCACCGCGGGCGGGATGTCGTTGTCCGAGGCATCGGACAACGATCCCCAGCGTTCGATCTGCTTGGACCAGGCGTCCTGCTGTCCCGGCGAATGCCCGAGCGCACGTGCCATGTCCCGGACCGCGGAGCGTGGACGGTAGGTGATGACGTTGGCCACCTGGGCGGCGCACTGCCGGCCGTAGCGGTCGTAGACGAACTGGATCACCTCCTCCCGCCGGGCCGAGGAGATGTCGAGATCGATGTCGGGATAGCCCTCTTCGCGCTCCGGGGAGAGGAACCTCTCGAAGAGCAGATCGTGGTCGACCGCGTCGACGGTGGTGATACCCAACGTGTAACAGACCGCGGAAGTGACCGCCGAACCTCGGCCCTGGGCCAGGATGCCGTTGCGGTGGCAGAACTGTGCGATCTCCCACACGATGAGGAAGTACCCGCAGAAGCCCAGTCCCTCGATCATGTCGAGTTCCTTGGCCAGCCGGGCACGGGCCCGGGCACGCAACGCCGGATCCTTGGCTGCGTAGCGCTCCTGTTCGCCCGCCGCGACCAGTTCACGCAGGTACGTCGCCTCGGAGTGCCCGGCCGGCACCGGGAACGGCGGCAGCCCCGGCGCGATGAGGGCGAGATCGAAGGCGCACTCCAGCCCGAGCCGCAGTGCCGTGGGCACTGCCTGCGGATAGCGGGCGAAACGGGCGGCCATGTCCTCCCCGGAGCGCAGGTGTGCCGCCGGCGCCCCCGGGAGCCAGCCGTCGAGTTCGTCGAGACTGCGCCGGGCCCGGACAGCCGCCAACGCCGCGGCGAGTCTGGCTCGGGACGGAGTGGCGTAGTGGACGTTGCCGCTGGCCACCAGGGGCAGCCGGGCGTCGTGTGCCAGCGCCGCGAGGGCGTCGCAGCGTTCGTCGTCGAGCGGATCGCCGGTGCGGTTCAGTTCCACCGCGACGTTGTCGCGCCCGAAGAGCCCGACGAGGCGGTCGAGTTCGCGGCGCGCGGCCGCTCGTCCCTCGGTCACTAGTGCCTGCGGCACAGCGCCTTTGCGGCAACCGGTGAGGATCAGCCAGCTGCCGCCGGCAGCCGCCCCCAGCTCATCCAGGTCGTACGTCGGGCGTCCCTTCTGTCCCCCTCGGGCATGTCCGTCGCTGATGGCCCGGGAGAGCCGGTGGTATCCGGGCGCCCCGCGCGCGAGGACCAGCAGATGCCGGCCCACCGGATCGGCGACACCGTTCTGCGGCGCCGGCAGGTCGAGACTGAGCTCGGCGCCGTAAGCGGTCGCGACTCCGAGTGTCTTGGCTGCCTCGGCGAACTGGACGACGCCGTACAGCCCGTCATGGTCGGTCAGGGCCACCACGTCGAGGCCGAGCCGTGCCGCTTCCTCGGCGAGTTCGTGCGGATGGCTCGCGCCGTCGAGGAAACTGAAATTGGAATGGACGTGCAGTTCGGCGTACCGGACGCGATCAGCCGGCCGGGTCGGCAACGACGGTGGGACGTAGGGCTGCCGGTGCCGGGTCCACGCCGGTGCATCGTTGCCGTCGCCGGGCGCAGGTCGTCCCGACAACACCCGTTCGAATTCCCCCCACGAGACTCCCGGATTGTTGAAGCCCATCAGTCGTACGACCCCTCGATCACCCATCGGCCGGATTCGCGCGCCAGCAGCAGCGCGGCGCCCTCGACGCCATGTCCCGCAGCGCCGTATCCCGCCGCGCCGTGGCACGCATCGGCCGAAACAGACTCAGTCGGAACAGCATCGGCCGACACGGAATCAACCGAAACGGAATCAACCGAAACGGACTCGGTCGGAACGGGATCGGTGGCGGCAGCGCTGCGCCCGAGGACGACCTGCAGCCTGGCCACTCGCCGGGCCGCCGCCGGGTCCCACCAGCGTTCGTCCAGCGTCCAGGGCCCGGCCCAGGCGAGCACCGCACGGTCGATCCCGCCGCGCCGGACGATCGCCGGGGCAGCGCTGAGCTGTTGTCGGGAACTCACCGTCACCGGTTTTCCCGCTGCGTCCTGGACCTCGACCGGCTCGGCGACGGCGGGCAGCGTCGTGGGATGCGGACCGGGTAGCCGCCCGGGCCAGGGTGGGGCTGCCGGATAGGCCGGCGCCGGCTCGTCCTGCCAGGCCACCAGGCGTATCCGCTCGGCCGGTCCGCGACCGCCACCGGGCACCGCGATTACGACCGCCTCCGCCCCGACCATGCCCTGGACGCGGGCCAGTGCCCGATGGACGCGGGCATCGTCCTCGGCACGTTCGGCACCCCACAGTGAAAGCTGGAACCCGCTGTACTGCACGACTTCCTCGGCGATAAGGCGGAGCCGCGCGATCCCACCGGTCGGCCGGGCCGAGGCCCGTCCGCTGAGCCAGCCGTCGAGCTGCCAGCGGATCCGGTCGGCGATCGCGGTCGCGGTGAGCGCGCCGTCGCCACGCCAGTGCCGGGCGTGGTGTTCTGCGGCGGTCGTGACGATTTCGATCAGGAGGCGCGTGCACGCCAGGCCGTGCGCGGCGAGCCTGTCCTGCAGTTGCCCGGCGACGGCACGGGCGGCGAAGGCGGCGGGCTCGACCTGGTCGGCGGGCGGGTCGAACTCCGCGCCGACCGCCAGATCGATCGGGATCGCGCGGCCGACGATGGGATAGGGATCGAGTCCCCGGGCCAGTCGATGGGCGACGACGGCACCGGTATCGAATCGGGAGGCGACGTCGGCTGCCGACAGTGCGGCGAACGCGCCGAGGGTCCGCAGTCCCAGCCGCCGCAGCACCGCGACGAAGTCGTCCCGTTCGGGACCGGCGCCGGCGGTGCCGGCGACTCGCAACGTCGCGATGTCGTACGGGGCGAGGAAGGTCGCGCTGCCACCCGGAGGGACGACGCGGTAGTCCGTGCTGGCGACCAGGGCGGTGAACAGCCCGTCGGCCACGCCGACCCGGGTCCCGGGTGTGGTCCCGGTGAGCTGGGTCTCGACCGCGGCGCCGAGGAGCTCGACGACCTGGTCCTCGCCGCCGAAGTAGCGGGCGGGGCCTTGGGCCCGGACCGCGAGGATCCCCGGGCCGACGACGGCGACGCCGGGAGCGAGTTCCTCCACCGCGGTCACGACCGGCTCGAACGCTCGCGCGTCCCGGTCCGGGTCGTGAGCAAGGAGGAGGAGTTCCGGGCAGCGGGCCTGGGCCTCACGGCGGCGGTGTCCGTGGCGTACGCCGTCAGCCCGGGCGGCCACGGACACCGCGACGACCCGGTTGGCCTGTAGGACCGCCGCGGGGGTGTCCGGGCTGATACCGGCGGCGGTGATCGGCCAGTCGGGGCAGACGACGACGACGGTGCGTGCCGGGTCCGGACGGCCCATGGCTACGCCGCCGTTGCCGTGGCATGGCGGCCCACGACTACGCCGCCGTTGCCTCGGCGCGAGGGTCCGGCGGGTCCGGGATGTCGCCGAACTGCACCACGGCGTGCCGCGGGCGGCTCGCCGCCCCTCGGCCGGTCGACGTGACATCGAGCCGGGCACCGCGCAGTCGGCCGTAGCCGGAACCCACGCCATACCAATGGAACTCACCGCTGCGCAGCACGACCTCGGCACCCGCCCACGGTCCGAGGACGAGCAGGACGGCGCCCCGGTCCCGGACTCGGGAGGTCAGCCGTCGCGTGTCTGCGGCGCTGACGGTCCCGGGCGGCCGTAGTACGACGATGTCGGCGGCGTCGAGCAGAGCGGCCACGACCAGCGGCCACTGCGGTCCCGGTGAAGGGACGAGCGCGAACCGCGCTGGATCGACTCCCTGCTCGATCGCGGCGAGTACTCCCAGGTCCGCCATCCCCACGGCCACGACCCAGGAACCGGTCTGCGATGCGCGGTCGAGCAGCGCAAACACCAGCCCGAGGGAGCGTTCCACCCGCACGATCGATCCGCGCCGCAGTCCGCCGGCCGGCAGCAGCCCCGCTAATTGCGGCTGCACCGGCAGCAACGCGGCGCCTCGCGGATCGCCGCGGGTGACCCCGAGGCGTGTCGCGAGCGTCGCGAGTGCCGGAGGCTCGACGGGAGCCGCCACCGGGGAGCTGGCCATGGTGCCGACATTCGCACACTTGTACGAATCAAGGCAAGCGCGGTGGTGACTTCCGAAGCGCACCTGCGGCGGAAAAGATCTTGGCTTCGACCATCGACACGGGGACGGCGGGCGGCTAGCTTTTGCTGATCCTGAGGATCGGCCTCAGGAGCCAGATCCCGACAGAGCACCCCAAGCGCACCACAGTCGGCTGCCCCAGCGGCCGACCTTCACCCGGCATTCAGTCGCCTCGGTCCGCCGTGACATGGGCCAGACCGAGGGTCCATTGAGTGTTTGCCGGCTATTTGTCGTCGTGCCCGTAACGGCTGACGACGTCATGTCCGAAACAGCTCATGCCGTCGCCGTCATAAGTGACGAATTCGTACGATCGCTGCAGTAGGCCACACATACCAGCTGCCGGCGAAAGGCAAATAGGTAACGAATCGACAACCTCTCAGCATCGCGTCCGTCGCGATGGCCAGTCGGTGATCAAGTGCTCTTGACACGACTTCTTGGCCGCTGTGAGGATCAAGCGCCGTTGACTGTCTGGGCGTACTCAGGAGGACTTGTGCCAAAGCGTCAGCCGTTGTGGATCGGTGTCGTTGCTGCGTCCGCCATAGTCCTGAGTGCCTGCAGCGGTGGGGGAAGCGGGTCGAGCCAGTCCAGTGGACCGGTGCAGATCGACACGAACGCCACGCTGCGGATCGCCCACTCGAATAACGCCGCAGCGAACTTCGATCCGCCGAACGACGCCGGATTCAACGGCGACTTCCAGTTCCACACGATGGTGTATGACCGGTTGCTCCAGGTGGACGTGAAGAATGCCGTGCAACCGATGCTCGCCACGGAGTACAAGTTCGACGCGGCTGGGACCACGTTGACGTTGACCTTGCGTACCGGAGTGAAGTTCACCGACGGGACGCCGTTCAACGCGGCCGCGGTCGTGGCCAACCTCCAGCGGGCGCAGAAGACCGGCACGGTCACCGCGACGGCGCTGTCCAAGCTCAGCAGCATCGAGGCGTCCGGCGATTCCACGGTGATCCTGAAGCTGACCAAAGCGGAGCCGGCGTTCATCTACACCCTCACGTCGACCGCCGGCTTCATGATCAGCCCGGCCGCGTTCGCCGATTCGGCGAAGCTGGCCAAGACCCCGGTCGGGACCGGCCCGTACACGTTGACCAGTGCGGACACGGCGTTGACCTACGACTTCACCCGCAATCCCGGATACTGGGACACCTCGCAGCAGTTCCCGGCCAAGGCTCGCAATCAGCTGATCCTGTCCGAGCAGGCCAGGCTCAGTGCGCTGCAGACCAATGCGGTCGACCAGACGTCGTTGTCGGCGGTCACCGCCGACCAGGCCAAGAACTCCGGATTGCAGGTCTCCACGGTTCAGTCGATCAGTCCGCTGGCGCTCCTGCTCAACGACAAGCTGGCGCCGCTGGACAACCCTGACGTACGCCGGGCCATCAGCATCGGTATCGACCGGAATGCCGTCAACGCCGGCCTGAACGGTCACTGCCAGCCGCTGCAGCAGCCCTTCCCTGAAGGAATCTCCGGGCACACCAAGGACTCGATCAACTACAACGTGACCGAGGCCAAGCGGCTGATCTCGACAGCCGGGGCCAACGGAGCGACGATCAAGCTGCTGTCGATCAACCTCGAACCGCATGCCACGATCACCGACATCCTTCAGGCGCAGCTCACCGCGCTCGGTTTCAACGTCGTCCAGACCAAAATCGAGGCCAACCTCGGTCGCCGTACCTTCTCCGAGGGCGGATATCACGCCTTCCTGATCGGGACCACGGCCACCGCGCCGGACCCGACGGCGTATCTGGACGGCTTCGCCTTCGGCGCGGCGAACCCGGGCACCAAGAACTACCCCGAACTGCTCGCCCTGGTGAACACCGCCCGTGTCCAACCCCTGGGCAGTGCAGCTCGCGACACCGAGTTCGGGAAGGTGACCACGTACCTGCTGGACAAGCCGGTCTGGGTTCCGGTGTGTGCCCCTGAACACACTTACGTCGGCAGCAAGAATCTCGTCGGACTCACCTCCATGAGCTACACCAACGTCCAAACCTCTGGCGCCGACCCCAGCCATCTGCAGATCAAGGTCGGCAGTTGATGGCAATCTCGGCTAGCCGATGACACTGACGTCTGCTGTCACCGAACAGGAGCAGGAGGCCGTCGAGACCGCTCAGGTCACCCGGCGGCGACGGCACCCTCTCCTGCAGTACATCCTCTGGCGGATCATCCGGATCGCGTTCGTCGCCCTGTTGGTGACGTTCGTCGCCTTCGTCCTGGTCGCGCTGGTGCCGGGTGACCCGGCCCAGCGCGCCGGGGGCGAGGACGCCACTGCCGAGCAGTTGAACGCGATCCGGACGGCGATGGGACTCGACCAGTCCTTCGCCAGCCGGTACGTCGGCTACCTGCAGGGGCTCTTGCACGGCGATCTGGGAAGTTCGGTATCGCTCTTCCGGGGCGAGTCGGTCGTCAGCATCGTGGCGCACGCGGTGCCGGTGACGCTCTCGCTGGCGGTGGTGACGATGTTCCTCGTCATCCTCGTGGGAGTTCCGGCTGGCGCGGTCGCCGCGATCTGGCAGGGCAGCGTGATCGACCGGTTCGTGACCGGATTCTCGACGGTCGCGCTGGCCGTCCCGGCGTTCGTGCTGGGCCCGATCCTCGTCCTCGTCTTCGCGGTGCGGCTCGGCTGGCTGCCGGCACTGGGGTTCGTCCCGCTCAGTGACGGTTTCGTTCCCTGGCTCTCGCACCTGTTGCTACCCGCCCTGGCGCTCGGGTTCCACCTCATGGCCGAGGTCGCCCGCCAGGTGCGAGCGGCGATCGTGGGAGAACTGCAGGAGAGCTATATCCGGACGGCTCGGGCGAAAGGCCTGAAACTGCGCAAGATCGTCGGCAAGCACGCGATGAAGAACGCCGGCGTCGCGGTGATCACGGTGGTCGGCCTGCAGTTCGGGGTGATCGTCGGCGGCTCGGTGATCGTGGAGTCGATCTTCAACCTGCCCGGTCTCGGGCATCTGGCGTACAACGCCGTTGTTCGCAGTGACTTCCCGGTGATCCAGGCGATCGTCCTGCTGACGGCGCTCGTCGTCCTGTTGGTCAATTTCATCGTCGATCTGTCGTATCTGTACTTCGATCCCAGGCTTCGCCGGCCGGCAGGGGCGTGAGACCGATGGCTACCTACGCAGCCGAACCGGCAGCGCCTGCGGGCGGGAGCGGCTCGACGTCGCCGGCCGAGAGCCGGCAACGCGCGCCGCGACGCTTCGTCATCCTCCGTGCGCTGTTCCGTTCGCGCCGCAGCAAGGTCCTGGCCCTGCTGCTGGTGGTCCTGATCGTCCTCGCTCTGCTGGCACCCTGGATCGCGCCGTACGGCGAGAACGAGCAGAACCTCTTCGCCCGCCTGCAGGGACCCAGTGCCGAACACCTGCTCGGTACCGATCGTTTCGGGCGGGACATCCTGACGCTGCTGCTCTACGGGCTGCGGCTGAGCCTGGCCGCCGGCGCGGTCGCCGTCAGTGTCGCGGTGGTCCTCGGCGTACCGACGGGGATGCTCGCCGGCTGGCGGAAGGGATGGTTCGCCTCGGTGGCCAACACCGTCGCCGACGTCCTGCTGTCCATCCCCGGAGTCATCTTCGCGCTGTCGGTGATCGCCATCCTGGGTCCGGGGCTGGTGCAGGCCATGGTCGCGGTGGGCCTGTTGCTGTCGCCGCGTTTCTTCCGGATCGCGCGCGCGACGACGCAGAGTGTGCGAGAACGCAGCTACATGGAGGCGGCCCGCGCCGCCGGGTGTTCGACTCCGCGCATGCTGGTCCGGCACGCGCTTCCCAACAGCATGCCGCCGTTGCTGGTCCAGGCGACGTTCGGCTTCGGCTTCGCCGTCGTGGTCGAAGCGGGGCTCAGCTTCCTCGGCCTGGGGACCCAACCGCCCGCGTCGAGTCTGGGGACCATGATCTCCAGCGCGTTCACCAGTATCGGCCAGGCGGCGTGGCCGATCTTCCCGCCGTCCATCCTGCTCGGCATCGTCATCTACCTGGTTGCCTCCCTCGGCGACGAGATGCAGGACTCGCTGCGCACCGGTGGAGGGATCTAGGTGAGCGTGGAAGGAACGCCCGGCGGGAGTGCGGCACCGGGGGGGACCGAGTTGCCCGGCGGGACGCTGTCGGCCGACGGAACTGCGGGGCCTGCCGGCCAGCCGGACGCCCCGTTGCTGGAGGTCTCGGGCCTGTCCATCGAGTTCCGTACTTCCGCGGGCCTCGCGCGGGTCGTCCAGAACGTGAGCTTCCAGGTCGGCCGTGGTGAGGCGCTCGGCCTGGTCGGTGAATCCGGCTCGGGCAAGACCACGACCAGCCTGGGGATCATGGGACTGCTGCCGGCCAATGGCAGGGTCGCCGCCGGCAGCGCCAAGTTCCGCGGCCGTGACCTGTTGCAGTTGCCCGGCGAAGAACTCAGGACGCTGCGGGGCAGGCAGCTGGCGATGATCTTCCAGGACGCGTTGCGATGCCTGAACCCGGCGTTCACCATCGGCGACCAGATCGCCGAACCGGCGCGGCAACACCTCGGACTGAGCAGGTCGGCTGCCCGGGCGCGCGCCAAGGAGATGCTCGACCTCGTCGAGATTCCCCGGGCCGCCGAGCGAATCGATGCCTACCCGCACATGCTCAGCGGCGGGATGTGCCAGCGGGTGATGCTGGCTATGGCCCTGGTGTGCGAGCCCGCGCTGTTGTTCGCCGACGAACCGACGACCGCGCTCGACGTCACCGTGCAGAGCAACGTCCTGGCGCTGCTGGACCGGTTGCGCGCGGACCTGGGGCTGTCGGTGGTCTTCATCACCCACGACCTCGGTGTCGTCTCGGAACTGTGCGACCGGGTTGCGGTGATGTACGCCGGAGAGATCGTCGAGATCGGCAATACCCACCAGGTGTTCCGGACTCCCCAGCATCCGTACACCGCTGGGCTGCTCGGCTCGATACCGGGCATGGCCGGCGCCGGTACGGGCCGATTCGGATTCATCCGTGGCACCGTGCCGGCACCGACCGCCTGGCCGCACGGCTGTCGGTTCAACCCGCGGTGTGACTACTGCGAGCCCGATCGATGCACGGTCGAGCCGATCCCCTTGCGGCCCACCGATCCTGGCGGACAGGCTCGGTGCGTCCGGTCAGCCGAGCTCGAGTTGGCCGGGGTGTCCGCCGCGCCCGGCTCCGCTGCGGCGGTGTGAGATCCGGCGCCTGCCGTCCCGATACGCCCCACCCGCACCCTTCAGATCCGGGAGTCCTCGATGAGTCCGCCTGCACTGGATCCGGCCGCGCCCTCGGCGACGGAATCCCGGTACCTGCTTCAGGCCAGCGGACTTCGCAAGACCTTCAGCTCGTCTGGGCGGCGCTCGTCGCGTGACGAGGGGGTCCCGGCCGTGCAGGACGCCAGCATCCGGGTCGGCCATGCCGAGACCGTGGCCATCGTCGGGGAGTCCGGCGCCGGCAAGTCCACGCTGGGACGGCTGCTCATCCGGCTCATCGAGCCCGACGAGGGCGAGATCAGTTTCGAGGGAACGGATCTGCGAGCCCTCAACGGCCGCCAGTTGCGGTCGGCCCGCAAGCACATGCAGATGGTGTTCCAGGACCCGTACTCATCGCTGGATCCGGTCATGACCGTCGGCCAGTCCCTCGCCGAGCCGCTGACGATCCACGAGAACCTCAGCCGCAGGCAGACCGCGGCCCGGGTGACCGAGTTGCTCGACCACGTCGGGCTGCCCGCAGCGTTCGCCGACCGCTACCCACGGTCGTTCTCCGGCGGTCAACTGCAGCGGATCGCCATCGCCCGAGCGCTGGCGACCCGACCGTCGTTGATCGTGTGCGACGAACCGGTCGCGAGTCTCGATCTGTCCATCCAGGGCCAGATCCTGAGCCTGCTGGTCGATCTGCAGGAGCAGTTCGGCCTGTCCTACGTCTTCATCTCCCACGACCTGGGCGTCGTCCGCCAGTTCGCCCGGCGGATCGTGGTGATGTACGGCGGGCGGATCGTGGAGGAGGCCGGGGCGCAGGAACTGTTCGCCCAGCCGACTCATCCCTACACCCAGGCGTTGCTGGCTGCCATCCCGTCGGTCGTGCCGCGCGAGGGTGCGCGGCGGTCGCGGGGGCCGGTCGAGCCGGCGCCGCAGACCGATCTTCGCGCCGGATGTCCGTACCGGGCCCGGTGTCCGTACGTGATGCCGGTGTGCTCGACGGCGATGCCGCCGGCGTTCGAGATCGAGTCCCGGCTGTCACCGGACGGCGGCACGACCGACCCCGTACCGCACCACGTCGCCTGCTACCTGCACGATCCGGCCCGGCCGGCACCCCAGTTGGTCTGACGACGCCGTCCGGGGTCGCGCGATCGTCTGCCCGCGCGATCGTCTGTCCGCGCAGTCGCCGGTGCGAGCGGCCGCTTGTCCGAGCATCCGGGTCCCGACCGTTCTAGGGTCGGGCCCGCGACGCGCGGTGCAGTCCGCCAGCCGCACGTCGTCCGACGTCATCCGCCCAACGGTGGCCTCGTCCGGCCTCACGTCGACCAGCCGCACCGTCGCCTCAGGAGGACCCGAGATGGCCTATCAGACCTCACCGGCGACGCCCGGTGCCCCGCAGCCGCGCAAGGGCAAGACCGCGCTCATCACCGGAGCTGTCCTGCTCGCGGTGTCGATCGTGATCGGGGTGATCGGTGTGGTGGGCGTCGTGGCCACCG
Source organism: Actinomycetota bacterium (assembly GCA_004297305.1). Lineage (NCBI taxonomy): Bacteria > Bacillati > Actinomycetota > Actinomycetota bacterium. The sequence goes on along the minus strand of SCTR01000006.1, from coordinate 397,777 downwards.
CGAAACGGCTCCTGAACGCCTTCGGCGATCCGTTCCAGACCCCCGCCCAGGTCACGGTCTCGCTGGACGCCGGGAAGACGTACGCCGTGTTCTCCCGGCTCGGTGCCCGCTACGACTCCATCTCGCCCGCCGAGGTCTCGGTCCGTGCGCCGAACGGATCGACCGTGCCCGTCCGCGACCCCGGTTCGGGCGGCGACTCGTTCACCACCGACGGGTACACCTACCTGGCCACCGCGACCTTCGTCGCGCCGACGTCCGGCGCCTACAGCGTGTCCGTGCAGACCGCCGGCGCCGTCGCGGTGGTCGCCCCGACCTTCGGCAACTTCCTCTCCACTGCCGTTTTCGGGCTCCTCGTCGGTCTCGCGGTCCTCATCGGCATTGCCGCTGTCGTGTTGCTGATCGTCGGCGCCGTACGCCGTTCCTCCTCGCGCCGACCGGCAACTCCGCTGGCGCAGGCGGGTCCAGGGCAAGCCCTTCCGGGACAGCCGATCCCGGGACAAGCCGTTCCGGGACAGCCGACCCCGGGGCAGCCCATCCCCGGGCAGCCTGGTCCCGCTGCGCCGAGCGCAGGTCCGCCGCCGGGGTGGTATCCGGATGCGCAACGGCCTGGCGGGCAGCGGTATTGGGACGGCCGCCAGTGGACCGAGCACCGCGCCTGAATTCCAGCGGACGTCAGGCGGAGGACCAGATGAGCGACAAGGCTGGCATCGAACAGATCCACCTCGCCAAGAAGGAGTACGACGGCGAACTGGAACGGCTGCAGCGCGAGTTGGTGCGACTGCAGGACTGGGTGGTCTACCGCGGGCTGAAGCTGGTGGTGGTGTTCGAGGGACGGGATACCGCGGGCAAGGGCGGCACGATCAAACGGATCGCCGAGAAACTCAATCCGCGGTCCTGCCGGGTCGTCGCGCTCGGCACGCCGACCGACCGGGAACGTACGCAGTGGTACTTCCAGCGGTACGTCGCCCACCTGCCGGCAGCCGGCGAGATCGTCCTGTTCGACCGCAGCTGGTACAACCGCGCCGGCGTGGAGAAGGTCATGGGCTTCTGTACCGACGCCGAGTACGACGAGTTCATGCGGACCTGCCCGCAGTTCGAGCGGGCCCTGGTCCGGTCCGGCATCGTCCTGGTGAAGTACTGGCTGTCGTTGTCCGACGCCGAACAGGAACGCCGATTCCTCGCCCGGATCGAGGATCCGGCCAAGCGGTGGAAACTCAGCCCGATGGATCTGCAGGCCCGGGCGCATTTCGTCGACTACGCCGAGGCCAAGGATCAGATGATTGCCTTCACCGACATCCGGGAAGCCCCCTGGAACATCGTGGACGCCGACGACAAGCGCGCCGCACGGCTCAACCTCATCAGTCACCTGCTCACGCAGGTCCGGTACGAAGACGTCCCGCGCGGCGAGGTCGAACTGCCACCGCTGCAGGAGCGCGGGTATATCCGCCCGCCGCTGGACAGTCAGTCCTGGGTGCCGGTCCGTTACGTGATCAGCTGACCGCGACCGATCTGTCCGCCCCTGCGGAGGTCAGTCCTTGGCCGCTGGCAGCTTCGGCCGGCGTTCGGCCAGGGATTCCAGTTCGTCGGCGTCCAGCGGAGGCGCTGACAGGGGCGTGGCCCCGGCGGGCCGTAGCCCGTCACACGCGAGGTCGAGCATCCGGCGCCAGGCCTTGCCGATCCCGGGCGCGTAGGCACGGACGCCCGCCAGGGACCAGATGACCAACGGGATGTCCTCGTCGACCAGGTCAGGCCGGACCGTCCCGGCGCGCTGGCCCGCCACGACGAACTCGTGGACTGCGGCGCCGACCCGCTGCCGAAGCTCCAGGGCCAGTTCGGTGGTCCACAGCCGTGATACCAGGCGGCCGTAGCTGGGCTGCAACTCCGCGACCGCACGGACGTAGTGCTCCAGTTGCCGGCCGGGTTCCACCTCCTGCGTCTGCTCGACCACCGCGACCACCGCCTCGACCATCTGCAGCGATACCGCGTCGTACAGCGCCGACTTCGTCGGGAAGTGGCGGTACAGCGTGCCGACCCCGACCCCCGCGGTCGCCGCGATCAGGTCGACGCCGGCGTCGATGCCGTGTTGTTCGAATACCTCCTGCGCGGTCGCCAGCAGGCGTTCGCGGTTGGCCGCAGCGTCACGTCGCAGTGGCCGGCCGGAGGTCACGTCATGATCCTGCCATCGACGGTTCCCGGACGGTGTCGATGGCGTGGTTCGTCGTGACGTGCCGACGCGGGTCCGGGATGGTGGCCGCCGCGACCGTGGCGGCGACGAACAGCAGCGTGATCACGGCCGCACCGACGACGAACGCGGACACCGGCGGCAGGCCGGCGGCACCGACCGTCCCAGCGGTGAGGATCGCGGCGATGACGGAGGTGCCGACAGCGCTGCCGATCACCCGGATGTTGGTGTTCATGCCCGCGGCCACACTGGTCTGATCCCGGGGGACGGCCGCGATCACGAGGTTGGACAGGCTGCCGAACGCCAGGCCGGTCCCAGCACCGACGATCGCCGAGGACAGCGACAGCGCCGCCGGCTCACGCAGCCACACCAGCACGAGCAGTTCGCCGACGACGCTGAGGATCCCGGCGGTGACCAGGAGGTTGCGGGAGCCGAACCGGCTCGCGAGGGGGCCGGCCAGCGCACCGGCGATCAGCATCCCGACGGCGCTGGGCAGGATGAACAGCCCGGCGCCGAGGATCCCCGCGCCGTAGCCGCCGCTGCTGACCGGGAGCTGGACGTACTGCAGCAGCAGGATGTTCGGGGCCATCATCCCGGCGCCGAACACCAGGGCGGTGAGGTTGGTCCGCGCCACGATCGGCAACCGCATCATCGTGATGCTCACCAGCGGATGGGCCGACCGCAGCTCGGTGCGGATCCAGCCGAGGAAGAACACCGCCGTGGCAGCGAACAGGCTCACCGTCGCCGGGGACGTCCAGCCGAGGGTCGGGCCCTGGCTGATGCCCAGCAGGAGGGTCACCAGCCAGGCCGACAGCAGCACGGCGCTGGCCCAGCTGACCCGTCCGTAGCCGTGCCGAGGGCCGGTCGGCACGACGCGTGCCGCGATAACGATCACGACCGCGATGACGAGCGCGGGCAGCCAGAACAGCCAGTGGTACCCCAGCGTGCTGACGACCGGACCCGCCACGAGCAGCCCGACCCCGCTGCCGACGCCCAGCAGCGCCGACACGATCCCGATGCTGCCGGCCACCCGTTGCGGCGGGAACTCGTCGCGCATGATCCCGTAGCAGAGGGGGAACACCGCGCCGCCCAGGCCCTGGATGCCGCGTCCGATGATCATGATCGTGAGGTTGGGCGCGAGCGCCGCGACGACCGAGCCGGCACACAGCGCGCCGAGGCTGACCAGCAGGTAGCCCTTCTTGCCGTGGATGTCGCCGAGCTTGCCCAGCACCGGGGTCGCGACCGCGGCAGCAAGCAGGTACGCCGTCATCAGCCACGACACGCCGGTCGTGGTGGTGCCGAGCTCGGCCTGCAGGGTCGGCAGCACGGGCATGACCAGCGACTGCAGCAGCGAGTAGCCGAGGGCACTGAGGACGACGACGAGGAGGACGAGTCGTACCGACGGATCGGTCAAGCCCTTCATCAACGATCTCCAGCGACAGAAGCGGAACCGGCGTTCCGGACTGTATCACGGAGCGGAGCGCTCCGCTCCGTTTCGCCCAGGGCCGCTGCGCCGGGGGGATGATGGACGTCGGTCGCGGCGTTGAGGTCGCCGTACGGGCGCCGTGGCCGGACGAGCCGCAGCCGCGACGCCGTCGAGACGCCGCAAGGACCCGAACCGGAGGTCGACGATGGCTGAGTACCGCCCGCTGTACGACGAGACGGGCCCCGTGCCCGAGGGGGCCGCGGACGGGGACGGTCCGGTCCTGCTGCACGCGTTTCAGGGCTTCCTCGACGCCGGGTCGTCCGGGGAACTGGTCGCCGCCCACCTGAAGCGCTCGCTGCCCGGACGGGAACTCGTCCGTTTCGACCTCGACGAGTTGTTCGACTACCGCTCCCGGCGTTCCTCGCTGGTCTTCTCCCGCGACCACTACGAGGAGTACGACGCCCCCGAGCTGACGCTGCACGAGCTGCAGGACGCCGCCGGGGAGAGGTTCCTGTTGCTGTCCGGCCCGGAACCGGACTTGCGCTGGAGCGGCTTCGTCCGCGACGTCATCGGGCTGGTCGACCGGCTGGGGGTCCGGCTCACCGTCGGCGTCGGCGGCGTCCCGATGACGGTGCCGCACACCCGTCCCATCACGTTGACCATGCACGGCACCCGGCCGGAACTGGTGACGCAGCAGAACCCCTGGCAGGGCATGCTGCGGGTCCCCGGCAGCGTCGCGGCGTTGCTGGAGTTGCGGCTCGGTGAGTCCGGCCACGACGCCGTCGGGTTCGTCGCGCACGTCCCGCACTACACCGCCGGGATGGAGTACCCCGACGCGGCGGCGGCCCTGCTGGCCGGTGTCGGCTCGGCGACCGGTCTGTCGCTGCCGGCCGGCGAACTGGCCGAGGCGGGCGCGGAACGGGTCCGCGAGATCGAGACCCAGGTGCGGGAGTCGGCCGAGGTGCAGGCCGTGGTGACTGCGCTGGAGCAGCAGTACGACGCCTCCCTCGGCGCCCAGGGCCCCGGCCTCGCGCAGCGCGACCTGCCCTCGGGCGAGGAGATCGGCGCAGAGCTGGAACGTTTCCTGGCGCAACTCGATCACGGCGACGACAAGTCGTCGTAGGGACGGCCGCCGGCAGGGAATTGCGGCTCATAGCGCATTCCGGCGTCGGTCTGGGCCGGCTCATAACAGCGCCGGTCACGGTGCTGTCCATGACCGCGCCATCCACGACCGCCGGCCCCCTCGTCGAGGTCACGATCCCCGTCCTGAACGAAGAGATCGCGCTGGCGCCGTGCGTCGAGCGACTGCAGACGTATCTGGCCCGGCAACTGCCGTACCGGTTCCGGATCGTGGTGGCGGACAACGGGTCCACTGATGCCACGGCCCTGGTCGCAGCCGCGCTGGCGGCGCGGTATCCCGAGGTGCGGTACGTCAGGTTGGCCGAACGTGGCCGCGGCCGGGCGCTGCGTTCGGTCTGGTCGGCCAGCGACGCCGATGTGCTGGCCTACATGGACGTCGACCTGTCCACCGACCTCGCCGCGTTCCTGCCGCTGGTCGCCGGATTGGTATCCGGGCACAGCGATGTGGCGGTGGGCAGCCGGCTCGCCGCCGGGTCCCGCGTCGATCGGGGCCCGCTGCGCGAAGTGTTGTCGCGCGGCTACAACCTCATCCTGCGCACCACGCTGGGACTGGCGACGTCGGACGCCCAATGCGGCTTCAAGGCGTGCAGCGCCAGGGCAGCGCGGGTCCTGTTGCCGCTGGTGCGCGACGACGGCTGGTTCTTCGACACCGAACTGCTGGTCCTGGCCGAGCGTCACGGGATGCGAGTCCACGAGGTGCCCGTCGACTGGCACGACGATCCGGACAGCCGCGTCGAGGTGGCCCGGACCGTGGCGGCGGACCTGGCCGGCGTGCTGCGGTTGTGGCGTACGTCGGGTGTGGTGTCCGCGGCGGCGGCGTTGCGGCCGCCACCGGCGCCATCGCGCGCCGGCCAGGTGTTGCGCTTCGCCGCGGTGGGCGTGGCCTCGACGGTGGTGTACCTCGTGCTGTTCGCGGGGCTGGCGCCACTACTGCCGGCCGTGTGGGCCAACGGCGTCGCGCTGGCGGTGTCCGCGGTGTTCAACACCGGAGCGAACCGGCGGGTGACGTTCGGCGTGGCCGGGCGGGAGGGCCGCGTCGCCCATCACGCCGCCGGGTTGGTCCTGTTCGGCGGGGCACTGGCGATCACCACCGGCAGCCTCTGGCTGCTCGCCCTCGCCGATCCGTCGGCGTCGACCGCGCTGCAGCTGGTGGTCCTCGTCGTCGCCAATGCGGCCTGCACGGTCGGCCGGTTCCTCGTGCTGCGCAACTGGGTGTTCGCCCGCCGCGGCCGCAGCGGCGGGGCGGCCGGACCCGCGCCCACCTCGGCAGTGACATTGCCGGTGACGACTCCGGCAGTGACGTCGCCGGTGACGACCCCGGCAGCAGCGCACACCTCCCGCCAGGCGGTCGGGTAGCAGGTGCCGGCCAGCTCGCGGTCGGTTGACCCACTCGTCGTCAGCCGGCGGGCGCCGACGGCGGCGGGGGCGGCCGCGCCGAACTGAGCGCGGCGACCCGGGCGGCCTGGGCCACGGTGCCCACCAGCGTCTCCAGCGGGCCGCGGCCGACGAACACCCGCCAAGCCGTCGCGGCCAGCAGGGCCACGACCGCCTGGGTGAGCAGGGCCGCGGGTGAGCTGCGGGGCACGTCCGGTACGGCGAGCACCACCACGTGCACGCAGTACAACGTGAGCGGCATGGCCCCCACAGCGGCCAGCGGGAACAGCAGCCGCGGCAGCAGTCGTACCGCGAGCAGAGCCAGCCCGAGCACGAACAACGAGGACCCGATGGTCGCGGCCAGGTCCAGCGGCGTGCCGGAGTGCGGTACGTCGACCGCGAGCCACCACCACGAGTCGGTCGGCGTCGTGCCGTACCGGGCCGTGGTCGCCAGCTGCCCGGCCGGATCGACCACCGCCGCGCCACCGGCCACGTCGAGCAGCAGCCAGGACGCCGTGTGGGCGACTCCGGCGAGAACCGCGCCGCCCACCAGCAGTCCGAGGCCGACCTGCCACCGCCGCAGCGCCAACCGGCCGACCGCCATCCCGGCCAGCAGGTACGCCGACCAGCTGAGCACGGGGTAGTAGCCGGTCAGGCCGACGTCCCGTAGCTGCCCGAGCGGGTCCGCCCACACGGCGGCGAACGACGGGACGACCAGCGACGGCTCCGGGGTCACCGTGCGCAGCAGCTGGCTGAGCACCGGCGCCACCACGACCGCCAGCGCCGCCATCGTGGCGAGGGCCCGGGCCGGCAGCCTCAGCAGCGGGATCGCGACGGCGAACAGCAGCCCGTAGTAGGTCAAGATCACTGCGAGCCCGGACCCGAGGGATCCGAGGGCCAGGCCGAGCAGCGCGATCATGGCCGCGCGCGCGGCGAGCGCTGCGGCGTGGCCGCCCAGCACGAGCCCGCGCGGTGGCACCGGGCCGCCGCTGGTCAACGCGATGGTGACACCGGCCAGCAGGGCGAACAGCGCCGCGGATCGGCCCGCGGCCACCGCGTGGCCGAGCGAGACCTGCCCGCCGTCCACCGCGGGGAGCAGGTGAACGGCGAGCATGCCCAGCAGCGCGACGCCCCGGGCGACGTCGACCCCGACGATCCGGCCGCCGCGGTGCAGTCCGGCCAGGCCTCGCTCGTCGGCCACGGCGGCCTCGCCCCGCTCGTCGGGCACGGCGGCCTCGCCCCGCTCGCCGGGCACGGCGGCCTCGCCCCGCTCGTCGGGCATCGCGGCCTGGCCGGCCGCCGTCAGCCGAGGTTGGTGTCGAGCCAGGCGAGCGTGCGCCCCCAGGCGTCCGTGGCCGCTGCCGCGTTGTACGACGACCGCACGTCGCAGTTGAAGCCGTGGCCGACTCCGGCGTACCGCACGAGTTCGGTGCTGACCGGGGCGCCCGCGGCACCCTCCCGCAATTGCTCGATCTCCTCGATCGGAATCATGGGGTCCTCGTCGGCGTACAGCCCGAGCCATGGCGTCTGCAGCCGGGATGCCAACTCCGGCAGCGGGTCGGAGCCGAAGCGGCCGGAGGCGATGCCGCCGCCGTAGAAGGTGACAGCCGCGCCGAGTTTCTCGTCCACCGCCGCGATCAGGGCCGCCGAACCGCCCATGCAGAAACCCACGACCGCGGTGCGCTGCAACTCGTAGCCGGCGTCGGCGAGGTACTGCAGGCTCGCGCCGACGTCGGTCCGGACGCCGGCCAGCGTCACTGCCGCCATGTGCGGGCGGATCAGGGTGGGGTCGCCGTAGCCGAGTTCGGGTGCGCCGCTGCGGTGGAACAGCGCCGGCGCGACGGCGTGGTAGCCGGCGTCGGCCAGCCGGCGCGTCACGTCGCGGATGTGCTCGTTGACCCCGAATGCCTCCTGCAGCACCACGACGCCGCGGGTGGGCCGAGCGTCGGGGACCGCGACGTACGCGGGCATCGGGCCGTCGGGCGTGGGCAGGGTCAGGTCCTCGGTGTGCACCGGGCCTCCTTGTCGTGGTGGATCGCAGGGTCGCGATGGCGGTGGCAGGCGGGCGGCTCGTCAGGGCAGCCAGGAGATCTTGCCGCGCAGGAAGAAATACCCGACGAACGCGACCGTGTCGATCAGCGTGTGCGCCACGATGAACGGTCCCGTCCGGCCCCAGCGACGGTAGAGCACGCCGAACAGCACGCCCATGGCGAGGTTGCCGACGAAGCCGCCGAGCCCTTGGTAGAGGTGGTACGAGCCGCGCAGCAGAGCACTCGCGCCGATCGCCACCGCTGGCCGCACACCGAGTTGGTCGAGCCGGTGGAGCAGGTAGCCCAGCACCACGACCTCTTCGAGCAGCGCGTTCTCGGCCGCCGACAGGACGAGCACCGGCACGGTCCACCAGGCGTCGGTCACCGCGACAGCCGCGATCCGTACCGACAGGCCGGCGTTGTACGCGACCAGGTACAGCACCAGCCCGGTGCCGCCGACGACCGCGGCCAGCACGGCACCGCGGACGGCGTCCCGCCGCGGCTCGCTCAGGTCGAGGCCGATGCCGCGGGGTCCTTCACCAGTGCGCAGCAGCAGGTGGATCACCAGGGCGACCGGCGCCAGCGCCAAGGTGATGCCGACCAGGTGGTAGGCCAGATCCAGCCAGGGGCGGTCCGGGGTACGGGACACGATGATCGCGGCGGTCTGGCTCGACAGTGGTTCGCCGCGCGTCAGCGAATCGACGATCGACAGGGCGGCGCGCACCGCGGTCGCCGCTATCGACAGCGCCAGCACGATCGCGACCTCGGCCTGCAGTGTGCCGCGGCCGGGCAGCGCCGGTCGTCCGGCCACAGCGCGGTCGCCGGAGCCGGCCAGCGGCCCGCCGCGAGGTTCGGTCATCACGGCGCGACGCCGTACCGCGGCAGCAGCAACGGCAAGGTGGCAGCGAAGGGCCCGAACAGCGGCAGGGTTGCCAGTTCGTCGAGGCCGACCCAGGCGACCGCGTCGTTCTCCCAGGTCAGGTCGTCGCCGTACGCCCGTCGCTCGTCGACCAGCGCCAGGCAGGAGTGGTACGACCACACGCCCGGGACTACGACCTCCTCGTGGATGGCGAGCAGCTGGAGCCGTTCGGGCAACGGCCCGATCTCCTCGGTGAACTCCCGGCGGGCGGCGCTCAGTGCGTCCTCACCCAGGTCGATCGCGCCGCCTGGCATGGCCCAGGTCCCCCCGCCGCGGTGCACCTGGTGCGACCGGCGAGCCAGCAGCAGCTGCAGTCCGGTCCCGTCGTCGTGTCCCAGCAGCAGTCCCGCCGCGCCGAAGCGCCCCCAGAACACCCGGCCGTCAGGCAGGTGTACGAAACCGTCGCCACTGCGCCGCACCGGGCCATCTTGCCCCGCCGCGTCGGGCGAGCCGGGGTCAGGAGCGCGGTCGCACGCTGGACAGCAGCAGGCTCGCAACGTCGACGACCTCGACGCCGGTGGCGCCGCCTTCCTGCTGGCGCACGGTCACCGCGTCGTTGAGCATGACCGAGCAGAACGGGCACGCCACGGCGATCTTGCTGGCGCCGGTCGCCACGGCCTCGTCGCCCCGGTTGAGGTTGATCCGCGTGCCGAGCGTCTCCTCCATCCACATCCGGGCCCCGCCGGCGCCGCAGCAGAAGGACTTCTCGGCGTGCCGGTCCATCTCCAGCAGGGTGACGCCGGGCACCGACGCCACCAGCTCCCGCGGCGGCACGTAGACCTTGTTGTGCCGGCCGAGATAGCACGGGTCGTGGTAGGTGACCTTCTCGGAGATCGGCGTCACCGGGGTGAGGCGCTTGTCGGCCAGCAGCGTGGCCAGCAGCTGGGAGTGGTGGACCACCTCGTAGTTCCCGCCGAGCTGGGGGTACTCGCGCGACAGCGTGTTGAGGCAGTGCGGGCAGGTCACGACGATCCGGCGCGCCTTGATCTCGTTGAGGACCTCGACGTTCTGCATCGCCTGCATCTGGAAGAGGAACTCGTTGCCGGCCCGGCGCGCCGGATCGCCGGTGCAGGTCTCGCCGTCGCCGAGCACCATGAAGTTGACCCCGGCGGTGTGCAGCAACTCCGCGACGTGCTTGGTGGTCCGCTTCTGCCGGTCCTCGAACGCGCCGGCGCAGCCGACCCAGAACAGGTACTCGACGTCGTCGGGGATCGTGTCCTCACCATCCGCGCCGAAGACGCGGACCGGGAAGTCGACCTCGGTGATCCACGAGTTGCGGGTCGAGGCGTTCATCCCCCACGGGTTGCCCTTGTTCTCGAGGTTCTTGAACAGGCCGTTCAGTTCTGACGGGAACTCGGTCTGGATCATCACCTGGTGGCGGCGCATGTCGACGAAATGGTCGACGTGTTCGATGTCCACCGGGCACTGCTGCACACACGCCCCGCAGGTCGTGCACGACCACAGGGCGTCTTCGTCGATCACCGCACCGCCGGGGGTGCGGTGTCCGCTGGCGTCGTACCCGTCGGTCGCCTGGTGCGGGTCGCCGTCCCGGGAGCCGATGAAGGGCCGCTCGACCTCGGCGCGGACCGCCTCGGACACCGTCCCCAGCGCGGCCTCGTCGACCTCACCGATGGCCGGCGGCGAACCGGCGACGGCCAGCGTGTACGGCGCCTTCGCGAACAGGTGGTCGCGCAGGTCCATGATCATGAGCTTGGGGCTCAACGGCTTCTCGGTGTTCCACGCCGGACACTGCGACTGGCACCGACCGCATTCGGTGCAGGTGGCCAGGTCGAGCAGGCCCTTCCAGGTGAAGTCCTCGATGCGGCCGCGACCGAAGATCGCATCGTCGGCCGGGTCCTCGAAGTCGATCTTCTCGGTGCCGGAGTACATCGGCAGCAGCGGGCCGAGCGCGTCCGGCCGCCGGGAGGTCAGCACGTTGATCGGGGCGACGAAGATGTGCAGGTGCTTGCTGTTGAGCACGAACACCAGGAAGCCGACGATGACCGCGATGTTCAGCCACAGGGCGACGGTTTCGATGACCTCGTTGGTGTGCTCGCCCAACGGTTCCAGTACGCGGGCGACCGCTTCGGAGGCGAAGGCGCCGGATTCGAACGGGAACACCCCGGTGTTGATCTGGGCGCCGCGGTACAGCAGCAGCGTCCAGATCACATTGAAGATCATGAACAGGACGAACCAGGCAGCCCCGGTGTGCGACCCGAAGAACCGGGAGGCGCGACCGCGTTCGGCGGGCTTGGTCCGCAACCGGATGACGGTGAAGATCGCCAGCCCGACCAGCACGAGCACGGCGAACAGGTCCTCGAGGAAGCCGACGACCGGCCACGTGCCGATCCACGGGATATGGAAGTCCGCGTCGAACAGCGCGCCGTACGCCTCGATGATCGTGAGGACCAGCACGAGGAAGCCCCAGAACGCGAAGGCGTGGGCGACCCCGGGCACGGTCCAGGCCAGGAGTTTCCGTTGCCCGAGCACCTCGGTGAACTGGGTTTCCACGCGCGCCGGCACCTGATCGGTGCGGCCCACGGCGGGTTGGCCGGAGCGCACCAGGGAGAACAGGAACCACGCGCGCCGGCCCGCCAGCGCGAATGCCACCACCGTGATGAGCACTCCGACGACGGCGCGTACGACCATCGAGTCCACCCGCTCCTCCTGAACCGGCCGGTCTGCGTGGTCCCCGGAAGGTCGGCCGGCCCAGACGGCACGGTACTGGCCCGTGGCTGCGGGCGCCCCAGGGGGAGCGGTGCGGTCGGTGGGCGGCCCGCCCAGCCACGTCGAGGACTGACTTGAGTCCGAGCGGCTCAACTTTCCTCCGGTACGACTTGACACATAGTCAGAGCCGGGCGCACTCTTGAGGCCACGCATCACCGCCCTACCGGAGGTACATCCCATGGCCCGTGCAGTCGGCATCGACCTCGGTACGACGAACTCCGTCGTGGCCGTCCTCGAAGGTGGCGAACCCACCGTCATTGCCAACGCCGAAGGAGCGCGCACGACCCCCAGCGTGGTCGCCTTCGCCAAGAACGGCGAGGTGCTCGTCGGCGAGGTCGCGAAGCGGCAGGCGGTCACCAACGTCGACCGCACCATCCGGTCCGTGAAGCGGCACATCGGGACCAACTGGACCGTCGACATCGACGGCAAGGCGTACACCTCGCAGGAGATCAGCGCCCGGGTGCTGTCCAAGCTGAAGCGGGATGCGGAGGCGTACCTCGGCGAGGGCGTCACGGATGCGGTGATCACCGTTCCGGCGTACTTCAACGACGGGCAGCGGCAAGCCACCAAGGAGGCCGGCGAGATCGCCGGGCTGAACGTGCTGCGGATCATCAACGAGCCCACCGCGGCGGCCCTGGCGTACGGCCTGGACAAGGGCGACGCCGAGCAGACGATCCTGGTCTTCGACCTCGGTGGCGGGACCTTCGACGTCTCGCTGCTGGAGATCGGCGACGGCGTGGTCGAGGTCAAGGCGACCAGTGGCGACAACCACCTCGGCGGTGACGACTGGGACCAGAAGATCGTGGACTGGCTGGTCACCGGGTTCAAGAACGGCAACGGCATCGACCTGACTAAGGACAAGATGGCGATGCAGCGGCTCCGTGAGGCCGCGGAGAAGGCCAAGATCGAGCTGTCCAGTTCGATGCAGACCTCGATCAACCTGCCGTACATCACCGTCGACGCGGACAAGAACCCGCTGTTCATCGACGAGACCCTCACCCGCGCGCAGTTCCAGCAGATGACATCGGACTTGCTGGACCGGACGAAGGCGCCGTTCAAGAACGTTATCTCCGACGCCGGGATCGCGGTCAGCGACATCGACCACGTGGTCCTCGTCGGCGGCTCGACCCGCATGCCGGCGGTCACCGACCTGGTCCGGCAACTGACCGGCGGCAAGGAGCCCAACAAGGGGGTCAACCCCGACGAGGTCGTCGCCGTGGGTGCCGCGCTGCAGGCCGGCGTGCTCAAGGGTGAGGTCAAGGACGTCCTGCTGCTGGACGTGACTCCGCTGTCGTTGGGGATCGAGACCAAGGGCGGCGTGATGACCAAACTCATCGAACGCAATACGACGATCCCGACGAAGCGGTCGGAGATCTTCACCACGGCTGAGGACAACCAGCCGTCGGTGCTCATCCAGGTGTACCAGGGCGAGCGGGAGATGGCGGCGTACAACAAGCGCCTGGCGACGTTTGAACTGACCGGTCTGCCGCCGGCGCCGCGGGGCATCCCGCAGGTCGAGGTGACCTTCGACATCGACGCCAACGGCATCGTCCACGTCGCGGCCAAGGACATGGCCACCGGCAAGGAGCAGTCGATGACGATCAGCGGCGGCTCGGCGCTGTCGAAGGACGAGATCGACCGGATGATGCGCGACGCGGAGGCGCACGCCGAGGAGGACCGGCAGCGCCGCGAGGAGTCCGAGGTGCGCAACACCGCGGAGTCGTTGGTGTACCAGACCGAGAAGTTCCTGTCCGACAACGCCGACAAGGTCCCCGCGGACGCGAAGGCCAACGTCGAGGGCCCGCTCGGCGAACTCAAGACCGCGCTGGCCGGCTCCGACATCGCGGCGATCCGGACGGCGACGGACAAGGTCGCCCAGGCCAGTCAGGCATTGGGTGCGGCGATGTACGCCCAGGCCGGGCCGGCCGCCGGCGAGGCGGCGGGCAGCACCGGTTCCGCTGACGACGACGTCGTCGACGCGGAGATCATCGACGAGGACGAGCAGAAGTGATGGTGGGCGACGACCGCGAAGCCGAGCGTGACCCGGACCGTCGGGAGGGCGTGACCTTCACCGACCGTCGCCGGATCGACCCGGACACCTTGCGGCTGCGGGAGAACGCGGCGCCGGACAGCCCGGCGGGCGAGGTCCCGCCGGGCGGCCCGGGGTCGACCGGGGCGGGGCCGGGTGGTGCGGGGCAGGACCCGCAGGCCGAGGATGTGGCTGCGGCAGTAGCCGAACTCACCGCGGACGTGCAACGGGTCCAGGCCGAGTACGCCAACTACCGCAAGCGGGTCGAGCGTGACCGCGAAGCGGTCCGCGACCAGGCCGTGGCGTCCGTGCTCGTCGCCCTGCTTCCCGTGCTCGACGACATCGGCCGGGCGCGCGAGCACGGCGAACTCGAAGGGGCGTTCAAGGCTGTCGGCGAGGCGGTGGAGGCGGCCACGGCTCGGCTGGGCCTGGAGACCTTCGGTGCGGTCGGCGAGGCATTCGACCCGACGTTGCACGAGGCGCTGACCCACGAAACCCGCGAGGACGCCGCCGGTCCGACCTTGATCGCGGTGTACCAGGCCGGCTACCGGTTGGGTGGGCGGGTCGTCCGACCGGCCCGCGTCGGCGTCGCCGACACCGATTGACCTGCGTGCCGTCGGAACCGTCGATCACCGGGAGGAGGGGCGTCGATGAACCGTGACTGGGTCGAGAAGGACTTCTACCAGACCCTGGGCGTCCCCAAGGATGCCACTGCCGCCCAGGTGAAGAAGGCCTACCGCAAGCTCGCTCGGGAACTGCATCCGGACGCCAAGCCGGGCGATGCGCAGGCCGAGGAGCGGTTCAAGGAGGTGTCGGAGGCCTACGACGTGCTGTCCGACAGCACCAAACGCAAGGAGTACGACGAGGCCCGGGCCTTGTTCGGCAACGGCGGGCTCGGTGGTCCCGGTGGTGGTTTCGGGGGCGGGAACTACGGCGGCACCATGGACGACCTGTTCTCCCGCATGGGAGGCGGCGGATCCGGCGGGCTGGGCGACGTACTCGGCGGCATCTTCAACCGCGGCCGTGGCGCGGCAGGTGGCCGCGCGCCGCGTCGGGGTGCCGACATCGAGAGCGAGGTGACGCTCGGGTTCACCGAGGCCATCGAGGGAGCCACCGTCCAGCTCGGCTTGGCCAGTGAGGGACCGTGCCCGACCTGCGCGGGCACCGGTGCGCGGGACGGCAGCGCACCGCGTGTCTGCCCCAGCTGCAGCGGCACCGGCCTGACGTCGCGCAATGCCGGCGGGTTCGCGTTCTCCGAGCCGTGCCAGCAGTGCCGGGGCCGCGGGCTGGTCGTGGACGATCCCTGTCCGACCTGCCACGGCTCCGGCCGAGGCCGCAGCACCCGGACGGTGTCGGCCCGGATCCCCGCCGGGGTGCGTGACGGGCAACGGATTCGCCTGAAGGGCAAGGGAGTTCCCGGTGAGCGAGGTGGCCCGGCGGGCGACCTGGTGGTGGCCGTTCACGTCCGGCCGCATCCGGTGTTCGGCCGCGACGGGGACAACCTGACCGTCACCGTGCCCGTGACGTTCACCGAAGCGGCGCTCGGTGCCAAGGTGGCCGTGCCGGTCCTGGGTGGTTCCCCGGTAACGCTGCGACTGTCGCCGGGGACGGCCAACGGCCGGGTCCTGCGGGTCCGCGGCAAGGGCGCGCCCCGCAAGGACGGCACCCGCGCGGACCTGCTGGTGACCGTCGAGATCGCCGTACCGCAGAACCTCACCGGTGCGGCGCGAGAGGCACTCACGGCGTACGCCGAGGCGACCGCCGACCATGACCCGCGGGCCGAACTGCTGGCCGCCGCCGTGGCAGCGGAGGCGTGATGAGTTCCCCTGAGAACCCTCGGTCGAGTTTCGGACCCGACGAGGACGCGCCGGTCTACGTGATCTCGATCGCCGCGCAACTGGCCGGGCTGCACCCGCAGACGTTGCGACAGTACGACCGGCTCGGTCTGGTGTCACCGGACCGCAGCCTGGGCCGCAATCGGCTCTACTCCATGCGCGACATCGCTCGGCTCCGGGAGGTGCAGCGGTTGGCGAACGAGGGGATCAACCTGGCCGGCATCCAGCGGATCCTGGTGCTGGAACAGGAGGTCGTGGCGTTGCGTGACCGCCTCGACGACCTCACCCGCGACCGACGCTCGACCGCCTTGGTGGTCTGGCGTCCGGTGACCCGCGGCTGAGGCCACCGTGTCGCCGGCCCGATCCCGCCGGCAGTTTCGTTCGTACGCCGATGACCTCGGCGAACCTCGGGAGGGAATCTCGTGGACCTGAACTACACCACTCGAAGCCAGGAGGCGCTGGCGGCCGCGGTCCGGCTGGCGACCACGGCCGGCAATCCGCACGTCGAGCCGATCCATCTGCTCGCGGGGCTGGTCGAGCAACGGGACGGCATCGCCGCGGCCCTGCTGGACGACGTCGGAGTCGACGCTGCGGACCTGGCGGCCGCGGTCAGTACCGAGCTGGGTCGGCTGCCCAGTGCGCACGGTGCCGCGGTCGCGCAACCCCAACTGGCGCAGACCGCATTCCGGGCGCTGCAGGCCGCGCAGGACCTGGCCACCGAGCGGGGCGACGACTACGTGTCGACCGAGCATCTGCTCATCGGCCTGGCCCGCGACGGGGTTCCTGCGCAGCTGCTGACGCCGCGTGGCGCCACGCCGACGGCGCTGCTGGCCGCGTTGGACAAGGTCCGCGGCTCGGCCCGGGTGACCAGCCCCGAGCCGGAGGGGACGTTCGAAGCGCTGGCGAAGTACGGCGTGGACCTCACCGCCCGGGCCCGGGAAGGCCGCATCGACCCGGTGATCGGGCGCGACGCCGAGATCCGGCGCGTCGTGCAGGTGCTGTCCCGGCGGACGAAGAACAACCCCGTGCTCATCGGTGAGCCGGGCGTCGGCAAGACCGCGGTGGTCGAAGGCCTCGCGCAGCGCATCGTCGCCGGCGATGTCCCGTTGTCGTTGCGCGGCAAGCGGCTGATCGCCCTGGATCTTGCCGCGATGCTCGCCGGGGCGAAGTACCGCGGTGAGTTCGAGGAGCGGCTCAAGGCGGTCCTCGAGGAGATCAAGGGCAGCGACGGTCAGGTCGTGACGTTCATCGACGAGTTGCACACCGTCGTCGGTGCCGGTTCGTCCGGCGATTCGGCCATGGATGCCGGCAACATGCTCAAACCAATGCTGGCCCGCGGTGAGTTGCGGATGGTCGGGGCGACCACGCTGGACGAGTACCGCGAGCGCATCGAGAAGGACCCGGCGCTGGAACGGCGTTTCCAGCAGGTCCTGGTCGGCGAGCCGACCGTGGAGGACACCGTGGCGATCCTGCGTGGCCTGAAGGAGAAGTACGAGGCCCACCACAAGGTCGTCATCGCCGATGCCGCGCTGGTCGCCGCCGCGCAGCTGTCCGACCGCTACATCACCGCACGGTTCCTGCCGGACAAGGCGATCGACCTCGTGGACGAGGCGGCGTCCCGGTTGCGGATGGAGATCGACTCGTCCCCGGTCGAGCTCGACGAACTGCAGCGCACCGTCGACCGCCTGATGATGGAGGAACTCGCGCTGGGGCGGGAGAGCGATCCGGCGTCGGTGGCCCGGCTCGAGCGGTTGCGCGCCGACCTCGCCGACCGCCGGGAGGAACTCGCCGCGTTGCGGGCGCGCTGGGAGTCCGAACGCGAAGGCCTGGATCGGGTCGGCGAGGTGAAGATCCGGCTCGACGAGCTGCGCGTGATTGCCGAACGGGCGCAACGGGATGGCGACTTCGAGCAGGCGTCCCGGATTCTGTACGCCGAGATCCCCGAGCTGGAACGAGAGCTCGCGGCGCTGTCGTCGCAGACCAACGCTCGCGCGGCGATGGTCTCCGACGAGGTCGGTCCGGACGACGTCGCCGAGGTCGTGGCCGCCTGGACCGGGATCCCCGCCGGCAGGCTGCTGGAGGGCGAGACCGCGAAGTTGTTGCGGATGGATGCGGCACTGGGCGAGCGCGTCGTCGGGCAGGCCGAGGCCGTCCGCGCCGTCTCCGACGCGGTCCGCCGGGCCCGCGCCGGCGTGGCCGACCCGGATCGGCCGACCGGGTCGTTCCTGTTCCTCGGGCCGACCGGCGTCGGCAAGACGGAACTGGCCAAGGCGTTGGCGCAGTTCCTGTTCGACGACGATCGGGCGATGGTCCGCATCGACATGAGCGAGTACGGCGAGAAGCACGCGGTCGCCCGGCTCGTCGGTGCCCCGCCCGGGTATGTCGGCTACGAGGAGGGCGGTCAGCTCACCGAGGCGGTACGCCGCCGGCCCTACACCGTCGTACTGCTCGACGAGGTCGAGAAGGCGCACCCCGAGGTGTTCGACATCCTGCTGCAGGTGCTCGACGACGGGCGGCTCACCGACGGCCAGGGTCGTACCGTGGACTTCCGCAACACGATCCTGGTCCTGACGTCGAACCTCGGTTCGGCGTACCTGGCCGATCCCTTGCTCGGCGAACACGAGAAGCGGGAGGCGGTGATGGCGACGGTCCGGTCGTCGTTCAAGCCGGAGTTCCTCAACCGGCTCGACGAGGTCGTGCTGTTCCATCCGCTGGGATCCGCCGAACTCACGCGCATCGTCGACCTGCAGCTGGACCTCATGGCCGCCCGTTTGGCCGACCGTCGGCTGACGCTGCAGGTGTCGCAGCCGGCCAAGGACTGGCTGGCACTGCAGGGGTTCGACCCGGTGTACGGCGCCCGGCCGCTGCGTCGACTGGTCCAGTCGGCGGTGGGCGACCCGTTGGCGCGGGCGATCCTGGCCGCCGAGGTGCTCGACGGCGACACCGTCGTGGTCGATGTCGCCGATCCGGGCCCCGACGGCACCAGCGCCGGCCTCACCGTGACCCGCGCGGCCTGAACCTCACCGCGAAGCCGCCGCCGCAATACGTCGGACAAACTCGTTGACCCACTCAACGGCAGCGTCGACCGTTGGGAGGACGTCGAGGCCGTCGGCCGCCTGTGCATAGAGCGTGTCCCACTGGTTGCCGACGACGACTGTGGGCGGCCATGTCTGCTGACGTCGGTAGGCAAAGAGTCGGACACAGATCGCGTCGACCTGCGTCAGGTCGAGATCGTCGCCTCGATCGAGGAGTTGAAGGTCAACCAGGTCTCGCGCACGTTCACTTCGCTCGCTTGAGACAGCATGAAGTTTCTGCGCGATTTGATGGTCGGCCCGCAGGACCGGTACCGGTCTCGGTATCTCGAGGCCAACCTCGGTGAAGAGTCCGACCAAGTCGGAAGCAAGCTGATACTCGGGTTCGTCGGCATCACCAATCTCGTTGTAGCCGAGCTCGAACTTCACCGTGCACCACGGCCTGCCCAGATAGTCCAGCTTCACCTCGAATGGTTGCATGAGGTAGGCCGTCGGCACGGCGGTTGGGCGCGGTGCAGCCTTCTCCACCAGCCGCCCGGTGAACCCCGCCCACCCTGCCGCCAGTGAGTCCTCGAAGTCGCTGCGATATCTGGCGAGTGGCTGAACTCGCGCAGCGTCGAGATCACGGGTGAAGCGGGTCTCGCGCCCGTAGCGCAGGGCCATGGCGCTGCCGCCCTTGATCGCGCCCTCGGGCACCATCTGGCTGACCACAACAAGAGCCATTCCGACTCGACGCCGCAGGGCAACGCCGTCGCTACCCGCGAGGTTGCGGATACGCTGCTCCAGCGAGCGCACATTCGTCGGCGCGTCGATGTAGCTCACGACCGAAGTTCCTTTCGTACGTGCTGCCATTCCGTCGTGGTCAGCAGTCCGCTGCTACGAGCCTGTTTGGCGGCGTCCAGCAGACGCTCGGTCTCAATGCGGCCGCGGCACTCAAGGATGGAGTCGGCCACTGATTGCGCCGCCAGGCCCTCGTAGAGCGTGGTTCGGGCCTCGTCTTTGACGCGGGTCAGTTCGACGAACGGCGGCAGCTTGGGGCGGGCGCGTCGACGGACGGCCACCTTGATCCGTCGAGGGTTGACGTCGGCCAGGCCGAGAAGAGCGAGCACCGACTCCCCATGAAGGTAAGCCCCCTCGCCCGCTCGCAGAAGCGCCTCCGCGAACTGGTCATATGCCGTCGGCGGAATGTCGGGCATCCGGTACAGCCCGTACGAGACGTTGTCCAGACCGCCCCGGGCGGCAAGCTTGGGCAGTTCCACCGCTGGGACCCCGGCCTCGGCGGCCGCCTTCGTCGTGACGTAGCCATGGTGATCGAGCGCGATCTCGCGCACGATCGTTCGGTACTTCACGTGGGCAGCCATGTCACAACCATACCGAAAACAGTAGTGTCGTGACCAACGCCAAGACGCCCGCCAGTGCGGCGCAGGCGACGTCCCGACGGTCGCCCGATCCGGGCCCCGACGGCACCAGCGCCGGCCTCACCGTGACCCGCGCGGCCTGAACGTCACCGCGAAGCCACCGCAAGGGCCGGCAACCGGGTGCCGTTGGCCGCCGTTGCGGTGGCACCGCGCGGGTGTGCCAGCGTCAGCCGAAGGCGGCGCGGAGCCGGTCCAGCGCGGTCGTGAGCACCTCCGGCCGTTTGCAGAACGTCCAGCGCACCGTGGTCGCGGCGACCTCGGGATCGTCGCAGAGCACTCGCACCGGGATGGCCGCCACGCCGGCGCGCTCGGGCAGCTCGTCGCAGAAGGCCACGCCGTCGTCGTACCCGAGCGGCCGGACGTCGGTCGTCACGAAATACGTCCCCTGCGGTTGTTCGACGGGCAGCCCCAGCCCGGTCAGCCCGTCGCAGAACAGGTCTCGGCGGGACTGCAACGAGGCGCGCAGATTCTCGAAATAGCTGTCCGGCAGTTCCAGCCCCGCGGCCATGGCCCACTGGAACGGGCCGCCGCTGACATACGACAGGTGCTGGCGTACGACCCGTACGGCGCCGACCAGGTCGGCCGGGCCGCTGCCCCAACCGACCTTCCATCCGGTGAACGAGAACGACTTGCCGCCGCTGCCGACCGTCAGCGTCCGCTCGGCCATGCCGGGCAACGTCGCGATCGGGATATGGCGGTGCTCGTCGAACCACAGGTGTTCGTAGGCCTCGTCGCTGACGACGAGCAGGTCGTGGTCGACGGCGATCCGGGCGATCTCCGTCAACTCGGCCGCGGTGAACACCACCCCCGTCGGGTTGTGGGGCGAGTTCAGCAGGATGAGCCGGGTGCGCGCGGTCACGGCCGCCCGCAACGCAGCCAGATCGGGCCGGAACGCCGGCGCGACCAGCGGGACGGACACCCGTACGCCGCCGGCCAGCGCGATGCCCGCCGCGTAGATGTCGAACCACGGCTCGAAGACGAGCACCTCGTCGCCGGGTTCCAGCAGCGCGAGCAGCGCGGCCGCGAGGATCTCCGACGCGCCGGTTCCGACGACGACACCGTCGGCGGGGTCGACCGACAGCCCGTACCACCGCTGCTGGTGGGCCGCGATGGCGTCCCGGAGCTGCGGCAGCCCGTGCGCCGGCGGGTACTGGTTGCCGCGGCCGTCGCTGATCGCCTGGCAGGCAATGGCTTTCAGCTCGTCGGGACCGTCGGTGTCGGGGTATCCCTGGCCGAGGTTGATGGCTCCGGTTCGCGCGGCGAGGGCCGACATCTGCCCGAAGACGCTGGTGGCGTGCGGCAGCATCCGTGCGACGAGTTCGGGCGACCGGCCGACCATGAGCGGCAAGGGTACGGCGCGGCCAGCCGGTGCCCCGTACGGTTCCGGCCATGAGTACCGCTCTGGTCACCGGCGCGACCTCGGGCCTGGGCTACCAGTTCGCCGTGCAGCTGGCCGCCCGCGGTCACGACCTCGTCCTGGTCGCGCGCGACGCCGACCGGCTCGACGAGGTGGCCAGCGTGCTCAGCACCGAGCACGGGGTGGCCTGCGAGGTCCTCGCCGTCGACCTGGCCGACGAGGAGGAACTGGCCGCGGTCGAGGAACGGCTGGCCGACGAGCGGCGCCCGATCACGGTGCTGGTCAACAACGCGGGCTTCTCGCTGGGTCGGTCGTTCGTCACGACCAACGTCGACGACGAGCAACGGCTGCTCGACGTCCTGGTCACCGCTGTCCTGCGGCTGACCCATACGGCACTGCCGGGGATGCTCGCGCGTGGCCGCGGCGTCGTGCTCAACGTCAGCAGCGTGGGCGCCTGGGTCCCCGGTTCGACGTACGCCGCGGCCAAGGCCTGGGTCACCTCGTTCAGCACCGGACTGGCGATGCGGCTGGACGGCACCGGCGTGCGCGTCGTCGCGGTGTGCCCTGGCTTCGTGCACACCGCGTTCCACGACCGCGCCGACATCGACACGTCCGGCTTGCCGGAGTGGGTCTGGCTGTCGGCCGAGGAGGTGGTGAGCACGGCCCTGCGTGACGCCGGTCGCGGCCGGGCGGTCAGTGTGGCCGGGGCGCCGTACCGGCTGGCCTCGCTCGTCGTGCCGCGGCTGCCGTACGCCGTGCTCCGGGTGGTGTCCCGCCGCTGGCCGGGCCGCCGGGGCTGATGCGGCCCCGGTCGTGGCGAACGCGACGCCGCCGCAAGCCGACAACGCGGGTAGCGGGAAAGACCTACGGCTGCAACGCGATAGTCGCAAGCTCGGTCGCCAGGTCGGGCGTCGGGCGGGTATCCCAGCCGCGCAGCCTCGCCTGCAGCGCCGCTGATCGAGCAGCGTCGCTCGCCGCGGCGGTGAGCAGCACCGTCACCGGCGCGTCCGGCCAGTCCGGCGCGCTGCCGTGCTGCGGCAGCGCCGCGTCCACCAGGACGTAACCGCCGACGGTGCGGCGTGCGGCCCGCTGCGCGAAGCCCAGCGCCGGCAGCATCGGGCCGGCGCCGCCCACGGTGACCAGCAGCAGTGGTTCGCGCAGTCCGGATCCGGCCGCCGAACTCGACGCGGACAACGAGACTGCGCAGTGGGCGACCCAGTGCGCGGTACGCAGTGCCTCGCCGCCCGGCTCGTCGTGCAGGGCAGGCACATTGGGCCGGACCACCCGGACGCCGTGGTCCACCAGCGACTCGGCGATGTCGTCCCAGTCGACCGCGGGCTCGCCGGGTGCCGCCGGGCACAACACCACGGTGCCGACGGTCATGGCGCCAGCCTGACGCACGGGACGAACGGCGCCCGGTCGCGACACGGACCGGCTGTGGCGACTCGCTAGGCTCCGCCGCCATGGCTACCGCGACCGCGTCATCGTCGTACGACACCGATCGCGCTGCGCTGCGCTCCCACATCCTCGACAAGGCCGTGGTGCGCGGCCGGGTCGTGCTGTCGTCCGGGCGGGAGGCCGACTACTACGTCGACCTGCGCCGCGTCACCCTCGACAGCGCGGCTGCCCCGCTGGTCGGCGCCGTCATGCTCGGGCTGACCGCGGACCTGCAGTACGACGCGGTCGGCGGGCTGACCTTGGGCGCAGATCCGGTCGCCACGGCGATGTTGCATGCAGCGGCAGCTCGGGGCCGCCGCCTCGACGCCTTCGTCGTCCGCAAAGAGGCCAAGCAGCACGGGCTGCAGCGCCGGATCGAGGGGCCGGACGTTGCCGGCCGGCGAGTCCTCGCCGTCGAGGACACCTCGACGACCGGCGGCTCGGTGCTCACCGCCGTGACGGCCTTGCAGGAAGCGGGCGCCGAGGTGGTCGGCGTCGCCGTCATCGTCGAGCGGGGTGCCGCCGACGCCGTCTCGGCGGCCGGTCTCGGTTACCGCGCCGCGTATTCGCTCGCCGACCTCGGGCTGTAGCCCTCAGCCGACCTGCCCCGGTGTCGGGGTGTCGTCGCGAGCGCCGGTGCCCGGCGCGTCCGCCGCGGTTCCGTCCGGTCCGGCGAGCAAGGCGTCGTCAGCCGGTAGCGGGGCGTCCTCGGGTAGCAGTGGCGCGTCGTGGCGGTGCCGGATCATCTCGATGGCGATCGGGATGACCGACACCAGGACGATCAGGATCGTCAGCACCTCGATGTTGTTCTTGATGAACGCGACGTTGCCGAGGTAGTAGCCGAGGATCGTGAACCCGGCCGCCCAGATCACACCGCCGATCGCCGAGTACAGCGCGTAGGCCTTGAAGTTCATGCGGGCGATGCCGGCGACTGCCGTGATGAACGTCCGCACGATCGGCACGAAGCGGGCCAGGATGATCGCCGGCGCCCCGTACCGCTCGAAGAAGGCGTGCGCCCGGTCCAGATGCTTGCGTTTGAACAGCCTCGAGTCCGGCCGGTCGAACAGGTGCGGGCCGAGCCAGGCCCCGACGCCGTACCCGACGAGGTTCCCGGCGACAGCCGCGGCGGACAGGATTGCCGCGGCGACCCAGATGTTGATGTCGATGGCGCCTTGTGCGATGAGCAGGCCGACGACGAACAGCAGCGAATCGCCCGGCAGGAAGAAGCCGATGAAGATCCCGCACTCGGCCAAGATGATCAGTACGGCGATCCAGAACGCGGCGCTGCCGTAGCGCGAGACGATCTCGATGGGGTCGAGCCAGTCGGGCAGCAGGGCGAGCTGATCGGCGAAGCGCATCACGGCAGGCTAGTGGTCGTTAGGGTCCCGACTCGTGGTGAAGGGCCTCCGCGGGTGGTGACCGGCCTCGACGACGGTCACGTGCCGCCGGCTGACCCGGGCGGACCCGGCCTCGGACCGCATCCGCAGCCGTGGCCGGACGACGACCGGCTCGACCCGCAGCTGCTGGCCGAAGGTGACCACCGCAACGTGGCCGACCGGTACCGGTACTGGCGGGTCGAGGCGATCGTGGCGGACCTGGACAGCCGGCGGCACCCGTTCCACGTCGCGGTGGAGAACTTCGCCCACGACCTCAACATCGGCTCGGTGGTGCGTACGGCGAACGCCTTCCTGGCCGCCGAGGTCCACATCGTCGGGCGGCGCCGGTGGAACCGCCGCGGCGCGATGGTGACCGACCGGTACCAGCACATCCGGCACCACCGGACCGTCGAGGAGTTGCTCGGCTGGGCGAGTGCCCACGGGTTGCCCGTGGTCGGCGTCGACAACCTTCCCGGCGCCGTACCGCTCGAGACCTACGCGCTGCCGCCGGCCTGCGTGCTGCTGTTCGGCCAGGAAGGCCCGGGACTCTCCGAGGCCGCCCGCGCCGGTGCTGCGGCGACCGTGTCTATCGCGCAGTTCGGCTCGACCCGGTCGATCAACGCCGGCGCTGCTGCTGCGATCGCGATGCATGCCTGGGTACGCCGTCACGTCTTCTGCCAGGATGGCCCGGCCGCCGGATCGAGGAGTTGAGCGCCGTGCCCATCGCGTCCCCTGAGGTATACGCCCAGATGCTGGACCGGGCGAAGGCGGGCGCCTTCGCCTATCCGGCGATCAACTGCACGTCGTCGCAGACCGTTCTCGCGGCGATGCGCGGCTTCGCCGAAGCCGACAGCGACGGCATCATCCAGGTGAGTTGGGGCGGCGCGGAATACGCGTCGGGCCAGCTGGTCAAGGACATGGTGCTCGGGGCGACGGCACTGGCGGAGTTCGCGCACGTAGCGGCCGCCAAGTACCCGGTCAACATCGCCCTGCACACCGACCACTGTCCGGTGGACAAGCTCGACGGCTTCATGCGCCCGCTGTTGGACATCTCGCTGCAGCGGGTGGCCGACGGCCGCGAGCCGCTGTTCGGCTCGCATATGTGGGACGGCTCGGCCATCGAACTGGACCGCAACCTCGCGATCGCCGAGGAGCTGCTGGAGAAGTGCGATCGCGCGCGGATCGTGATGGAGCTGGAGATCGGCGTCGTCGGCGGCGAGGAGGACGGGGTCGAGGCGACCCACGACGCGAAGCTGTACTCCACTCCGGAGGACGGTCTGGCGACCGCCGCTGCGCTCGGCCTGGGCGAGCGCGGCCGGTACATGGTGGCCGCGACGTTCGGCAACGTGCACGGCGTCTACAAGCCGGGCAACGTGAAACTGACGCCGTCGATCCTCAAGGACATCCAGGATGCGGTGGGGGCCAAGTACGGCAAGGACAAGCCGTTCGATCTGGTGTTCCACGGCGGCTCCGGTTCGCTGCTCAGCGAGATCCGCGAGGCGCTCGACTACGGCGTGGTGAAGATGAACGTCGACACCGATACCCAGTACGCGTTCACCCGTCCGGTGGTCGATCACGTCATGAAGAACTACGACGGTGTCCTGAAGATCGACGGCGAGGTCGGCAACAAGAAGGCGTACGACCCGCGGACGTGGGGCAAGCTGGCCGAGGCGTCGATGGCCGCCCGGGTCACGCAGGCGTGCGAAGACCTTCGGTCGTCCGGGACGAAGCTGAGCTGACCGCGGGCCGGCTTTTCCTCGGTACGTCGGGCTGGGCGTACCGGTCCTGGCGGGGCCCCTTCTATCCCGTCGACGTACCACAGCGATCGTGGCTTGCCTATCTGTCGCAACGGCTCACGGCGGTCGAGGTCGACAGTTCCTTCTACCGGCTGCCCGCTGCCGACGCGGTCGCCGGCTGGGTCCGGGCGACGCCGGCCGGGTTCGGCTTCGCAGTCAAGGCGTCGCGCTACCTCACCCACGTGAAGCGGCTGGGCGGTGAGCTGCCCGACAGCTGGTCGCGGCTGCTGGGCAGTGTCGGTGCACTCGGGGACCGGCTGGCGGTGGTCCTCGTCCAGTTGCCGGCGAGTTTCGGCCCGACCGACCTGGGCTGGCAGCGGATGACGGGGTTCCTCGACTACGTCGGATCGGTACCGGGGCCGCCGATCGCCGTCGAGTTGCGGCACCCCGACTGGTTCACCGGCAGCCGGCTGGACGCCTTTGCCGAGCGCGGGGTCACGCTGGTCCACGCCGACTCGTCGCGGTTCCCTGCGCCACCGCCGCATTTCGCGGCCGGCCCGCTGTCGTACTACCGGTTGCACGGTCCCCGGCAGTTGTATGCCTCCGGCTACACCGACGCGGAGCTCGACGGCTGGGCGACCCGGGTGGCCGCGGACCTCGCCGCCGGCCGGGACGCCCACGTGTACTTCGACAACGACATCGACGCCCATGCCCCGCGCGATGCGCTGCGGTTGCTGGCGCGGCTGGCCCCCAGCGGTTGACCAGCCGCGCCGGCGGTCGACCCGTCAGGCTGGGGCGACGGCGGGGACGGCGCTGGCTCCGGCCACCGCGAGCACGTCGAACGGCGACCGCGTCAGCGTGCCGGGCAGCGCCGCCAGCTGGGCCTGCACCTGCTGCATCGCCTGGCCGAGGACGGTGCTCTCGAACCGCCGCAGGTGCTCCTCGGACTCCCAGACCTCGATGAACCGCCAGCCGCCCTCGCACGGACCGGCGACGTGGGCGCGGCAGCCGTCCGGCAGGTGTCCTCCGGTCAACGCCAGGACTGCCGCATCGACGGTGGCCGACTGCTCCGCGGTGACTCCGGGCATCGTGACGCACTGTGCATACATGGTCCGCTCCTCCCCGGGCCGGAGCCCAGTATTTGATAGAGTGTGGCTCTATTCATTAGAGGTGAGTGTGAACGAATCTGCGGGACACGTCAAGGCGCGGTCGTACGACTCGTCCGGCCGGCAGGCCGCCGCGGCCGCCGCTCGGGCCCGCGTCGTCGACGCCGCCGTTGAGTGCTTCGCCGAGCAGGGCTACGCCGGCACGACGATGGCCGCGGTCGCGGCGCGGGCCGGGGTGTCGGTCGCCACCGTCCATGCCGCATTCGGGACCAAGTCCGCGCTGCTGAAGCGCGCGGTCGACGTCGCCATCGCCGGCGATCATGCCGAGGTGCCGGTGGCCGATCGCGACGAACCGCGCGCGGCGCTCGCCGAACTGCACCGCACCGGCGACGGCACTGCACTGCTGGCCGTGTTCGCTCGGACCTTCGTCATTGCCTCGCAACGGGTTGCGCCGTTATGGGCGGCGATGCGGGAGGCGGCGGCCGCCGACGCCGACGTGGCGACGCTGCAGGCCCGTGCCGAATCCGGTCGGCTCGCGGCCATGACCGGGATCGCCGCCGAACTCGACGGCGCCGGCGTGTTGCGTGCGGACCTGCCCGTGCCGCGCGCCGGCCAGGTGCTCTGGGCCGTAGCCGCGCCGGAACTGGTCGAGCGACTGCTGCAGCAGCCGGGCTGGGACCTCGACGCGGTGGCCGACTGGCTCGGTACTGCGCTGGCCGAGCTGCTGCTCGCGCCCCCGTCACGGCCGACCGGGCCGTCGTCGCCGTGACGGGCGGCCGCCGTCCCGCTGCCGGCAGTCGACATCGTGCCCGCGCCGTCCCGCCGCCGGCAGTCGACCGGTCGCCCGGCAGGATGGGCCGATGACGAGGATGCCGCGATGACCCTGGACGCCGACCTGCTCGGCGGCCCGCCGCCCACCTTCCTGCCCGACGACGCCGACGTCCGCGGCCTGCTGGCTGACGGAGCGTCGCCGGACGACGTGGCTCGCCGTCACCCGGCGTCGTCGCTGGTCTGGGCGGTCCTGGCGGATGCGGCGTGGGCGGACGGGCACGTGGTGACGTCGTACGCCTTCGCCCGCACCGGGTACCACCGAGGCCTGGACCTGTTGCGGCGCAACGGATGGAAGGGACACGGCCCGATACCGTGGGAGCACGAGGGCAATCGCGGCTTCCTGCGGTCGTTGCACGCCCTGGGCAGGGCGGCCGGCGCTATCGGAGAAACCGCCGAACAGGACCGGTGTGCCACGTTCTTGCGCGACTCCAGCCCGACGGCGGTCACCGCACTGGGCGGCTGAGCAACCCGGGTTTTCGGCGGCGCGTCGCCGCCTCCGGTAACCTCCTGCTGCCGCGCTCGCCGGGAGCGCCCTGCCGCCGCGTGCCGAGGGGATCACCATGCCCGCGATCGTCATCCTCGGCGCCCAATGGGGTGACGAGGGCAAGGGCAAGGCCACCGATCTGCTCGGCAGCCGGGTCGACTACGTCGTGCGATACCAGGGCGGCAACAACGCCGGGCACACCGTCGTCGTGGGTGACCAGAAGTTCGCCCTGCACCTGTTGCCCAGCGGCATTCTGACGCCCGGCTGCGTCCCGGTGATCGGCAACGGCGTCGTGGTGGACCCCGCTGTCCTGTTCGAAGAACTCACCGAACTGCAGCAGCGGGGAGTGGACACGTCGCGGCTGGTCGTGTCGGCCAGCGCGCACCTGATCGCGCCGTACCACGTGACGCTGGACAAGACGACCGAGCGGTTCCTGGGCAAGGCGAGGATCGGCACGACCGGCCGGGGCATCGGGCCGGCGTACGCCGACAAGGTCGCGCGGGTCGGCGTCCGGGTGCAGGACCTGTTCGACGAGTCGATCCTGCGGCAGAAGGTCGCAGCCGCGCTGGAGTCGAAGAACCAGGTCCTGGTCAAGGTCTTCAATCGGCGGGCCATCGCCGTCGAGGAGGCGGTGGACGAACTGCTGGGATACGCCGAGGGCCTCCGCCCGTTCGTCGCCGATACCGCGCTGCTGCTCAATCGTGCCCTCGACGACGGGCAGCTGGTCCTGCTCGAAGGCGGTCAGGGCACGCTGCTGGACGTCGACCACGGCAGCTATCCGTTCGTGACGTCCAGCAATCCCACGGCCGGCGGAGCGAGCACAGGTTCGGGAATTGGCCCGACGAAGATCACCCGGGTGATCGGGATCCTCAAGGCGTACACGACCCGCGTCGGCTCCGGGCCGTTTCCCACTGAACTGTTCGATGCCGACGGCGAGCGGCTGCGCAGTGTCGGTGGCGAATTCGGCGTCACCACGGGCCGCCCGCGGCGCTGCGGCTGGTTCGACGCACCGATCGCCCGCTACGCCGCCCGGGTCAACGGGTTGACGGATTTCTTCCTCACCAAACTCGACGTCCTCACCGGTCTCGACCGGATCCCGGTATGCGTCGGCTACGACGTCGACGGCGAGCGCACCGACGAGCTTCCGCTGACCCAGACCGGTTTTCATCACGCGGTCCCGGTGTACGAGGAGCTGCCCGGCTGGCACGAGGACATTTCCGGGGCAAAGGAACTGGCGGATCTGCCGCCGCAGGCCCGGTCGTACGTGCAGTTCCTGCAGGACGTGTCCGGCGCACCGATCAGCGCGGTCGGGGTAGGGCCCGACCGCGACGCGACTATCGTCCTGCGCGACCTCGTCGGCTGACCGGATCACCTGCGCCGCAAGGTATCGGAACTCTCCCAGCATGCTCGACGAGCGCTATCGGGACAGTCGTCCGCACGACGCGGTATGGCCCGACGCCGGCTGGCCCCCGCCTGGCGGACCCTGGCGTGGGACGTGGGTCGAGCTGACACCGGCCGTGGCCGCCGACAGCGCCGAACTATTCGCCGCCACGGATCATGACGAGGTATGGCGGCACACCTTCGGACGCCCCGTCGATGCCGATGGCTGGGTCGCCGTGGTGAACGCAGCCCCGGCCGCCGGCCGGCATCCATGGACGGTGCGGCTGCGCCGGCCGTATGCCGGACTGTCGCCTGGGACGGTCGTGGGGACCTCGTCGTACCTGGAGATCTCCGTCCACGATGCGCGACTGGAGATCGGGGCGACGGCCTACGCTCCGGCAGTCTGGGGTGGTCCGGTCAATCCCGAGACGAAGCTGCTGCTGCTGACCGTGGCGTTCGAGGAACTGCGCATGGGCCGGGTCCAGCTGAAGACCGACGTCCGCAACGTCCGGTCGTTGCGGGCGATCGAGCGGCTCGGGGCGACTCCGGAAGGTGTGCTGCGCCGCTACCAGCGCCGCAGCGACGGCACCGTCCGGGACACCGCGCTGTTCTCGGTCGTCGCGGAGGACTGGCCCCGGGTTCGTTCGGGTCTGCGCCGGCGGCTGGCCGCTTTCGGCTAGCAGGGTTGTCCGGCGGCGCCCGTCAGCTGGTCAGCCCTTCGTCGCCGAGGCCGGGCAGGACGTCGTCGACGAGCGCCTGGACCAGTGGCGCGTCGACGCCGAGATCGGCCGCGAGGTCGCGGGCCAGGCGCAGGTCCTTCCCCGTCATCGCGACCATGCCCGCCGGACCGGCGGTGTGGTTGCGCTCCTGCCAGCGAAGCCGCTCCCAGCTGCGGGTTGCCCAGCTGGAGCCGAGGTCGCCGGTATTGATCATGGACAGCAGGTCGCTCTCGGAGACCCCCGCCGCAGCGGCGAGCCGGATCGCTTCGCGCGCAGCGAGAATGTGAGAGATGCTCAGCAGGTTGTTGACGATCTTGACCGCGGCTCCGGCGCCGAGTTCCCCGCATCGGAAGACGTGGTTTCCCATCGCTTCGAGGACCGGCGTGATGCGGTCGGTCGCGGCCACCGGCCCGCCGACGAAGAACGTCAGCGTTCCGTCCCGGGCGCCGACGCTGCCGCCGGTCATCGCTGCATCCACGTACTGCACGCCGTGGGTGGCGGCGTGCTCGCTGACCGCCCGGTGCGCGGCCAACGACACCGTGCTGGCCACCACGACGACGGCGCCGGGAGTCAATCCCGCAATGACTCCCGGTGTCTCCGGGGTGCCGACGCAGACATCACGGACCTGCTGGTCGTTGACGACAACGACGACCACGACGTCGCGATCGCGACTGACGTCGGCGTTGCTGGCTGCCGCGTCGGCACCCAGGGCGACGAGCTCATCGACGGCTTCGGGCCGCAGGTCGCGGACGGCCACGTCGAAACCGTTGCGGACCAGATTGGCCGCCATGCCCTTGCCCATGTCGCCCAGACCGACGAATCCGATCCGCAGCGCCTCCGTCGTTGACATGGCGCGCACCGTAGCAGATAGTATGTAAACTGTACTAACCAGGGGGCCAAGGACGGGCGCCGGCCGATCGCGGGCGCCGGACAGGGAGTAGCTGTGCCTGAGGCCAGGAGATTCACCGATTCCAGTCGGTTCATCATGGAGGACAGGGACCGCGGGACCTGCCGGGTCCATCGTGACACCCTGCGCTCTGAAGAGGTGTTCTTCGAGGAGCAGCGCCGGATCTTCAATGGTTCCTGGCTCTACGTCGGCCACGGCTCCGAGGTCGAGGCGCCCGGAGACTTCCGTCGTCGCACCGTCGGCGGCCGCCCGCTGATCTTTGTCCGCGGTCGCGACGGGAAGGTGCGCGCTTTCTTCAATTCGTGTACCCATCGCGGAGCGACGTTGTGCCGGGAGGACGAAGGCAACGCCAAGGCATTCCAGTGCTTCTACCACGCATGGGTATTCACGACCACCGGCGAACTCAACAGCATGCCGGACCGGGACGGGTACTCCCCTGATCTGGATGTCGAGAGCCTGGCACTGCGGCAACCGGCGCAGTTCGACTCGTACCGGGACTTCTACTTCGTGAACTACTCGCTCGAGGCGCCGTCGTTGGCGGACTACCTCGGCGACGCCACGGAGATGATCGACCTGACGGTGGACCAGAGCCGCGACGGCCTCCGCGTCATCCGCGGCCACACGCACTACACGGTCAAATCGAACTGGAAACTCAACGTCGAGAATACGCTCGACGGCTATCACGGTGAGCCGCTGCACACGACCTACTTCAGTTACATGAAGGAGTTCGGCAGCCGGCGCCCGACCGGGTGGTACGGCGACGAATCTCGGACGCACATCTATCCCCACGGGCATGCCGCGTTCGAGATGCCGCCCGGTTTCCCCAAGCCGATCGCGCACTGGAATCCGTTCTTCGGCGAGGAGGCCAAGCCCGACATCGAGCGGTTGCGGGCCGAGGTCATCGCCCGGCTCGGCGAGGAGCGGGGGAGCCGGGTATGCGACTACACCCGCAATCTCATCGTCTTCCCGAACTTCACCCTCGCCGACTCGCACTCGATCTTTGCTCGGACTGTCGAGCCGGTCGGCGTGGATACCCACGAGGTGCGTTACTGGCAGCTGGCTCCCCGCGAGGAGAGCGGCGCGGCACTGGCTCGCCGGCTGGACAATTTCATCAGTTTCCTGGGCCCCGGCGGCTTCGCGACGCCGGACGACGCGGAGGCGCTCGAGGCGTGCCAGCAGGGCTACTCGATCGGTGAGGTGGAATGGAACGACATCTCCCGAGGCATGCGGCGTGATCCCAAGATCGTGGACGAAGCCGGGATCCGGGCGTACTGGCGCCACTGGACCAACCTCATGACCGGCAGCGACCTGCCGCTGGCCGATCGTCCGGTGGGGCACCATGTCGGCGCCTAGCGACCAGCTGCCGGTGACCGCGTCAGTGGCGGCGGTTACCCGGGCGCAGCTGGAGGACTTCCTCTACCGAGAAGCAGCGTTGCTGGACAGCTGGCAACTGGACTCGTGGCTCGAGTTGTTCTGCGAGGACGCGGTCTACGTCATGCCCAGCGCCGACCTGCCCGACGGTGATCCGACCGTCGACCAGGTCTACATCGACGACACCATGGAACGACTGCGCGCGCGGGTGACCCGGCTGAAGAGTCGCCGAGCGTTCCGGGAGTTTCCATACGCCCGAACTCGCCGGCTCATCACGAATGTCGTGATTCTCGGCCGTTCCGGGGACGAGATCGAGCTCACCGCGTCATTCGCGGTGTACCGCTTCCGTAATCGACAGGCCGATGTGTACGTGGGCCGTTACGACCACCGGCTGCGGCTGGTCGATGGGGACCTGCGCTACGTCGTACGCCGGTCGACGCTCGACTTGGAGGATCTGCGTCCGCACGGCACGGTCAGCATCATCGTGTAGCAGGATGCGGAACCGATCCTGGTCGTGTAGCAGGATGCGGAACCGATCCTGGTCGTGTAGCAGGATGCGGAACCAATCCTGATCGTGTAGCAGGATGCGGAACCAATCCTGATCGTGTAGCAGGATGCGGAACAGTTGTCGTCGTGTAGCAGGATGCGGGCGGACAGACCTGCCTGATGGACCGAGTGCCAACGGAGAATGTCAGTGTCGACAGAACCACGCGTCATGGCCCCGCACCACACGGCCTTCGTCGTACCGGATGTCGCGGTGTGGATGGAGGAGTTCAGCACTGTCCTGGGCCTGCAGTGGCGCGAGGTCCGGGTGGCGCCGATCCGGTTGAAGGATCAGCACGGTGTCGAGCACGAGCACACGACGACCTACGTGCACTCGAAGGGAGCGCCGTCGATCGAGCTCTTCGAGGGCATTCCCGGCACGATCCTGGAGGGCGGCGACACTCCGCGGTTCCACCACATCGGCTACTGGGTCGACGACCTGGTGACCCGCTCGCGCGAGGTGAACGACTGCGGTTGGGCATGGTTGCAGGACGCCGGCCCGACCACCCCGCCGCCGGCTGCGTTCCACAAGACGCCGTTCGGGTACCTGGAACTGCTGAATCTGGAGTTTCCGCGCGGGGAGTACTACCACGATCTCTTCCCGCCCGGGCGGACCCCGCCGGGATATGTGGGGCCCACGACGCCGTAAGGTCGGGCATCCCTACTCGGCTACCCATGGCCTGTGATGAGCGATGACCTGTGATGCGCCCTGCTGGCGAAGCGTCATGACCCCGGGCCGACGGTGACACCGGATCCTGAGGGTGCGCGGGTTCACGATCTGGACCGAGCGCACGTCATGCACTCGTGGTCGGCGCAGGGCGGGCTCAATCCGTTCCAGATCGCCCGGTCGCAGGGGTGCTACGTCTGGGATTTCGACGGTAAGCGCTACCTCGACCTGTCCAGTCAGCTGGTCAATACCAACGTCGGTCATCAGCACCCCAAGGTCGTCGCGGCGATCCAGCGGCAGGCCGGTCTGCTGGCGACTGTGGCGCCGCAGCATGCGACCACTGCCCGCGGTGAGGCGGCAGCGCGGATCAGTGCCCTGGCTCCGCCCGGGCACGATCACGTGTTCTTCACCAACGGTGGGGCGGACGCGGTCGAGAACGCGATCCGGATGGCTCGCCTGCATACCGGTCGGCGCAAGATTCTCAGCAGCTACCGCAGCTACCACGGCAACACCGGTGCGGCGATCGCGGCGACGGGCGATCCGCGCCGCTGGCAGAACGAGTACGCCGTCGGCCACGTCCACTTCTTCGGCCCTTACCCCTACCGCACCCCGTTCTGGTCCACCTCGGTCGAGCAGGAGGGGCAGCGCGCCCTGGAGCACCTCGCCGGAGTGATCGCCCTGGAGGGACCGGACACGATCGCCGCGGTGATCCTGGAGAGCGTCGTCGGGACCGGCGGCATCCTGGTCCCACCGCCGGGCTACCTCGCCGGGGTCAAGGCCCTGTGCGCCGAGCACGGCATCGTGTACATCGCCGACGAGGTGATGGCCGGTTTCGGCCGCACCGGCGCGTGGTTCGCCTACGAGCACGCCGGCATCGACCCCGATCTGATCGTGTTCGCCAAGGGGGTCAACTCCGGCTACGTGCCGCTGGGCGGCGTCATCGTGTCCGACGAGATCTACGACACGTTCCGGGACAGGGTGTTTCCCGGTGGCCTGACGTACTCCGGGCATCCGCTGGCCTGCGCGGCCGCCGTGGCGACCATCGACGCGATGCGCGACGAAGGGATGGTCGGCAACGCCGCCCGGATCGGCACCGACGTCCTCGGTCCCGGTCTTCGGGCCCTTGCCGAACGGCACCCGGTGATCGGTGAGGTCCGAGGGCTCGGCGTGTTCTGGGGGATCGAACTGGTCACCGATCGCGCGACCCGCGAGCCGTTGGCGCCGTACGGCGGGACCTCGCCGGCGATGGCCGAACTCGTCGCCGGTTGCCTGCAGCGGGGGGTCTTGCCGTTCACCAACGGCAACCGGATGCACGTCGTACCGCCGTGCATCGTGACCGACGACCAGGTGCGGGAGGGCCTCGGCGTGCTGGACGAGGTCCTCGGGTTGCTCGACGGCTACTACACCGGCTGAGCGCGTCCCCTAGGCTCACCGGCCGTGAAGGTCCTCGTCGTCGGGTCCGGTGGCCGCGAACATGCTCTGGTCCATGCCCTGCTGGCCGATGACGAGGGCCCGCAGATCGTCGTGGCCCCGGGCAACGCCGGGATCGCCGCGCAGGTGCCGACCCGCCCGCTCGACGTCACCTCGGCCACGGCCGTCGCCGACCTCGCAGCGGCGGAGGGGGCCGACCTCGTCGTCATCGGGCCTGAGGTGCCGCTGGTCGCGGGGGCGGCCGATGCCGTACGCGCGCAGGGCATCGCGTGTTTCGGACCCAGCGCTCCGGCGGCGGCGCTGGAAGGCAGCAAGGCCTTCGCCAAGCAGGTGATGGCGGCCGCGGGGGTGCCGACGGCGATGGCGCACGTGTGCACGGATCCGGCCGAGATCGCCGTGGCGCTGGACGCCTTCGGGCCGCCGTACGTCGTCAAGGACGACGGCCTCGCTGCCGGGAAGGGCGTCGTGGTGACCACCGACCGCGCGGCAGCGCTGGCGCACGGCGTCGCCTGCGTCGACGGCGGCGGCACGGTGGTGGTGGAGGAGTACCTCGACGGGCCCGAGGTGTCGCTGTTCGCGATCTGCGACGGGACGACGGTCGTCCCGCTGGTGCCGGCCCAGGACTTCAAGCGGGTCGGCGACGGCGACAGCGGACCGAACACCGGGGGGATGGGTGCCTACGCGCCGTTGCCTTGGGCGCCCCAAGATCTGGTGGCGACGGTCACCGACCGCGTGCTGCAGCCGACCGTCGACGAACTACGGCGGCGGGGGACGCCGTTCGCGGGCCTGCTGTACGCCGGCCTCGCCCTGACGTCCCGTGGGCTGCGGGTGGTGGAGTTCAACGTCCGGTTCGGCGACCCGGAGACCCAGGCCGTGCTCGCGTTGCTGCGCACGCCGCTGAGCGGCCTGCTGTACGCCGCCGCGACCGGTCGGCTGGACCAGGTGGAGCCGTTGCTGTGGCGCGACGCGGCCGCCGTCACGGTCGTGGTGGCCGCTGCCGGGTACCCCGGGACGCCGCGGACCGGCGACCCGATCACGGGGTTGGACGCGGCCGCCGCCGTCGACGGGGTGACGGTGTTGCACGCTGGTACGGCCGCCGGGCCTGATGGATCGGTGGTGTCCAGCGGCGGCCGTGTGCTGTCGGTCACCGCCATCGGGCCCGATCTCGCGACGGCGCGGCAGCGGGCCTACGACGCAGTGGCGAAACTCGACCTGCCGGGCGCGGTCTACCGCACCGACATCGCCGCCCGCGCCTCCCGCGACGAGATCACCATCCCGTAGCGCCGTCGGGTGATGAGGGACGGTCCCGATGGAGCCTGGTTACCTGTGCTCGCCGGCTGTCCCGGCACGTCGCCAGCTCGTCCCATGTCCGCCGTGCCACCGCAAGGGCTCACAACGAGACCGGCTTGTCAGCCCTTGCGGTGGCTCCGCAAGGGCTGTGCCGTCAGGTAGCTGTTCAACGCCGCGAGGATGCGGCGGACGACGACCTCAGGGCGACGCAAAATCTCGTCCCATGTCCAGCGAACGACGATCCAGCCGGCGCGGCGCAGGGAGTCCTCGCGTTCCTTCTCGCGCAACAGATCTGCTCGATCGACGTACTTGAGCGCGCCGTCCGCCTCGCCGAGCACCCGGTATTGCGGCCAGCCGAGATCTGAGCGGTAGGTGCGGCCGTCGTCGCCGTGGACGGCGAGCTGCGCCACAGGGCGTGGCAAGCCAGCCGCGAGAAACCTGCCGCGCGACAGGGATTCCAGGGGAGTCTCAGCCTTCGGATCGACGTCCTCGGCGGCCCTTCGTACAGCACGGATGCCCGGCAGTCGGGCCATCGTCGCAATGATGGCCGCCAGCTCGTCCGTGGCCCGGGCCCGCGGCACGGACGCGGCCTCGAGCGCCGAATTGGCGCTCCCCCTCTGGCTGTCGGAAAGCCGCAGGATCCATTGCCGTAGTGCAGCATCCAGCGGTACCAGTGCCGAGGGCAGGGGCTGGCCGCGAGCGAGATCGACGGCGGTGCGCAACAACGACGTCGTCGGCACACCCAGGCGGGTATCGCGCTGTCGCCGCGGGAGATTCGTGGCCCGCACCAGCAGGTCGGACCGCGCACCACGCCGTACGTCGGCATGTCGGGGCACGAACAACGTGACGCGATTGGCGCCAGCGTGGTCGTGGCCCACGGTGGGAATCCCGTGCAGGTGCGCCGCTGTCTCGAGGGCGGCGGTCGCCGGGACACCGTCCGCCGCGAATCGGGCTACCTCCAGGGCGACCCTCCGTACCGTGACAGTCTGCTGTCCGCCATGCCACCGCAACGGTTCGTCGGAATCGGCTAGTAGCAGCCCGTGCGGTGGCACGGCGGGAACCTTCGAAACAATCCAGTGGCCGCGCCGCACCCGGTCGACCCTCCCGGCGGCCACGGCTGCCCGCCATCGACCGCGGGATACCGTGGCCAACGCTTCGGCGGTCGTGAACGGCTCGGGACCGAAGCGGTCCCGCAGGATTGCGGCGGTCGCCGCGGTGCCGGCCCGCCCTCGCCGCGCGGCGGAGGAGGCCTTGTCGGGCGCGGGAGCTTCATTTGCCAGGCCCGGCGAGATCTGCTGGCCGCGCCAGTCGCCGCTCACGATGGTCCGCAGCCCGCATCGAGCCCAGGCTTGTTGCAGGGCGGTGAGTTTCGGTGGTTGCCGAGTGACTTGGGCGCGGTGGACCGCGTCGGACGGGAACTGAGGCTTGGCGGCGCGGTGAGCCGCGGACGGCTGTTTGGCAGCAGGGCAGGGCGCGAACAGGGGGCCGAATGCGGACGAGGGGCGGTCAGCGGCGGTGTTGGCACCGCCGGATCATCGCCAACCTCGGTTGGTTACGGTGACGGCCGTCCACAGCCCGCCGTGCCACCGCTAGGGCTGACAACGGGACGGGCTTGTGGACCTTTGCGGTGGCACGGCGAAGTGACGACCTGCCGGCATCGCGGGGCTGACGGCCGCGGTGCTACCGGCTCTCGCGCCAGCCTCGCTCGAACGGCAGTCGCCAGGCGTGGGGCGCGACGAGCTGATGGATCGCGTTCGGCCCCCAGGTTCCCGGGGCGTAGGGCTTCACCGGCGGCGGATACTCCAGCAGCGGGGCTGACCGCTCCCAGAGGCTCTCGATGCCCTCCGCGGTGGTGAACAGCGTGTGGTCACCGCGCATGGCATCGAGGATCAGCCGTTCGTACGCCTCGAGGAAGTCGTCGGCGTGCTCGGTCTCGTGCGACGAGAACTGCATCGAGAGTTTGTCGAGTTTCATCCCCGGCCCGGGCCGTTTGCCATAGAACGACAAGGAGACCTTCGACGAGTCCGCCAGGTCGAAGGTCAGGTGGTCCGGCCCGGCCGCCCCGACGCCGGAGTTCTGCGGGAACATCGTGCGGGGCGCCTCCTTGAAGGCGATCGAGATGATCCGCATGCCCTCGGCCATGCGCTTGCCGGTGCGCAGGTAGAACGGAACGCCGGCCCATCGCCAGTTGTCGATGCCGCAGCGCAACGCGATGAAGGTCTCGGTGTCGGAGTCGCGTGCGACCCCCTCCTCGTCGCGGTATCCGGTGTACTGCCCGCGTACGACCCGGGCGGGGTCGATCGGCAGCATCGAGCGGAACACCTTGTTCTTCTCTTCGCTGATGGCCCGCGGCTCCAGCGCCGTCGGCGGCTCCATGGCGACGAATGCCAGGACCTGCAGCAGATGAGTGACGACCATGTCCTTGTAGGCGCCGGTCGCCTCGTAGAACGCGGCTCGCCGGTCGAGTCCGAGCGTCTCGGGTATGTCGATCTGCACGTGGTCGATGAAGTTCCGGTTCCAGATCGGCTCGAACAGGCCGTTGGCGAAGCGGAACGCCAGGATGTTCTGCGCGGCTTCCTTCCCGAGGAAGTGGTCGATGCGGAAGATCTGTGACTCACGGAACGTCTCGTGCACCTGGTCGTTCAGCGCGATGGCGCTGGCCAGATCCTCACCGAACGGCTTCTCCATCACCACGCGTGCGCGGTCGACGAGGTGGGCGTCGCGCAGCATCGCGATCACCGCGAGTGCGGCGCGCGGCGGGACGCTGAGGTAGTGCAGCCGGCGGGCCGTCGGTCCGAGCGCCGTCTCGGCGTCGGCGACGGCGGCGGCCAGGGCCTGCGGGCCGGCGTGCTGCGGGACGAAGGACAGCCGGCTGGCGAAGGCCTCCCACTGGTCGGGACCGAGCTTGTGCAAAGCGAACTCCCGCACCGCATCGGCGGCGAACGCGCGGAAGCTGTCGTCGTCGAGGTCGTCCAGCGAGCTGCCGATCACGCGGAAGTCCGGTGCCAGTGACGAAGCAGCGAGGTGGGACAGGCCCGGCAGCAGTTTGCGCCGGGCGAGGTCGCCGGTGGCGCCGAACAGGACGATGACGTGGGGATCCAGCGGCTCGGACCCGTCGCGTCGGTGCCGCGGAGACGAGGCGGGCGGCGGCGAGGTATCGGACGGCTGGTCGTAGGAGGGCGCGGGATAGGAGATGGTCTGGGCCGGCTGGGCGTTCGTGTCGGGCACAGGGCGATGGTGCCAGCGGCGGCGCCGGCCGGTGGGCGGATGCGGGACAATCGTCCGGTGAGCCAACCCGCCATCCCCGACGTCCTCGCCACCCGATACGCCAGTGAGCCGATGGCGCTGCTGTGGTCGCCGGATCACAAGGTCGTCCTGGAGCGGCGGTTGTGGCTGGCGGTGCTGGCCGCGCAGCGCGACCTGGACGTCGAGGTGGCCGACGGCGTCATCGAGGACTATCAGCGGGTCGTCGAGCACGTGGACCTGCCGAGCATCGCCGCCCGGGAGCGGGTCACCCGGCACGACGTGAAGGCGCGTATCGAGGAGTTCAACGCGCTCGCCGGCCACGAACACGTGCACAAGGGCATGACCAGCCGCGACCTCACCGAGAACGTCGAGCAGTTGCAGGTCCGCGCCTCCCTCGAGCTGATCCGCGACAAGGTCGTCGCCACGCTGGTCCGCTTGGCGGAGCTGGCGATGCGATACGACGAGCAGCCCCTCACCGGTCGTTCGCACAACGTGGCGGCGCAGACGACCACTTTGGGCAAGCGGTTCGCCTCCGCCGCCGACGAACTGCTCGTCGCCTACCACCGGCTCGCCGACCTCATCGAGCGCTATCCGTTGCGCGGCATCAAGGGTCCGGTGGGGACCGCACAGGACATGCTCGACCTGTTCGGCGGCGACCTCGGCCGGCTCGTCGAGCTCGAAGGACGGGTGGCCGGCCACCTGGGTTTCCGCCACGTGCTGACCAGCGTCGGCCAGGTGTATCCGCGGTCGCTGGACCACGACGTCGTCTCCGCCTTGGTGCAGGTAGCCGCGGCGCCGTCCAGCCTGGCCCTCACGATCAGACTGATGGCCGGCCACGAACTGGTGACGGAAGGTTTCGCGCCAGGCCAGGTCGGGTCCAGCGCGATGCCGCACAAGATGAACACCCGGTCCTGCGAACGGATCAACGGCTTCGCCGTCCTGCTGCGCGGGTATGCCGCGATGACCGCCCAGTTGGCCGGCGACCAGTGGAACGAGGGCGACGTCTCCTGCTCGGTGGTGCGGCGCGTCGCCCTGCCGGACTCGTTCTTCGCTGCAGACGGCTTGTTCGAGACGTTTCTCACGGTGTTGGCCGAGTTCGGCGCGTTCGGCGCTGTCATCGACCGCGAACTCGAGCGTTACCTGCCCTTCCTCACCACCACGAAGGTGCTGATGGCCGCGGTACGCCGCGGCGTCGGGCGGGAGGTCGCGCACGAGGCGATCAAGGAGCATGCGGTGGCCGTCGCGCTGGCGATGCGGGAGAAGGGCTTGGCCCACAACGATCTGCTCGACCGGCTGGCCGCGGATCCCCGGCTGGGGCTGTCGCGCGACGACCTGGCCGTGGTCACCAGCGCCCCGCTGGAGTTCACCGGCGCCGCGCGGGACCAGGTCGCCGCCGTGGTGGCGCGGGTCGCCGAGGTTCGTGACGCTCATCCGGCCGCGGCGCAGTACACCCCGCGCGCGATCCTCTGACCTCCGCCGCAGGACCCTGGCCGGCGCAGCGTCGTGGCCAGCCCAGCGTCTTGGCCGGCGAAGGGACCCTGACCGGCTAAAGGCCTGACCGGCCAAGGGCCTGACCGGCTAAGAACCGCTGACCGATGCGCTGGCCCTAGGGTCTGCGTCGTGGCTGCCCCTGTTTCAGACCTTCCCGCGTTGCCCGACGGCTACGAGCACGTGTACTCCGGCAAGGTTCGCGACCTGTTCCGGGCCCCCGACGACCGGCTGCTTGTCGTTGCCAGTGACCGGATCTCGGCGTACGACTGG
The DNA here is from genome assembly GCA_004297305.1 of Actinomycetota bacterium. Lineage (NCBI taxonomy): Bacteria > Bacillati > Actinomycetota > Actinomycetota bacterium. The sequence continues at coordinate 356,023 of SCTR01000006.1, read as the reverse complement.
GTACTGCCGACGTTGATCCCGGACAAGGGCGCGATCCTGACGCGGCTGAGCCTCTGGTGGTTCTCGCAGCTGGCCGACCTCGTGCCGAATCACGTCGTGTCGGCGCAGGTCCCGGATTCCGTCGCCGGCCGGGCCCTGGTCTGCGCTCGCCTCGACATGCTGCCGGTGGAGTGCGTCGCCCGCGGCTATCTGGCCGGTTCCGGGCTGGCGGCGTACCGGCAGACCGGCAGCATCTGCGGCGTCGGCCTGCCACCGGGCCTGCAGGACGGCTCCCAGCTGCCCAAGCCGATCTTCACCCCGGCGACCAAGGCGGCCGTGGGCGAACACGACGAGAACATCACCTTCGACGAGGTCGTCGCGCTGGTCGGTCAGGACGAGGCGCAAGAACTGAAGCGACTGACCCTGGCGGTGTACCGGCGCGCCGAGGCGATCGCCGGCGAACGCGGGATCGTCCTGGCCGACACCAAGCTGGAGTTCGGCTTCGCCCAGCACGGCCGGCTGGCCGGCACGCTGGTCCTCGGTGACGAGGTGCTCACCCCGGACTCGTCACGGTTCTGGCCGGCCGAGCAGTGGTCACCCGGCCGGCCCCAGCCGTCCTACGACAAGCAGTACGTCCGTGATTGGCTCACCTCCCCGGCCGCTGGTTGGGACCGCGACTCCGGTACGCCGCCGCCACCGTTGCCCGACGAGGTGGTGGAACGAACCCGGCAGCGCTACCTGCAGGCGTACGAACGACTGACCGGAGAGGCGTTCTCATGAGTTGGGTGGTCACCGGCGGCGCCGGGTACATCGGCTCTCACGTCGCCCGGGCGCTGCTGGCCGACGGCCGCGACGTCGTCGTCCTCGACGACCTTTCGACCGGCCGGCTGGCGTTCGTGCCCGAGGGCGTGCGAGTGGTCGAGGGCTCGATCACCGACCCGGCGGCGCTGCGGGCCGCGCTGGGATCCGGTGACGTCGACGGCGTGGTGCACCTGGCAGGTTTCAAGTACGCCGGGGTATCGGTGAGTACGCCGTTCGCGTGCTACCACGCCAACGTGGAGGGCACCCGGCTGCTGCTGGAGGCGATGGCGACCGCCGGGGTCGACCGGATCGTGTTCTCCTCGTCCGCGGCGACCTACGGGACGCCGGACGTCGACCTCGTCACCGAGGCGACGCCGACCCGGCCGGAGTCGCCGTACGGCGAGTCCAAGCTGATCGGTGAATGGCTCGTCCGGGACGCCGCCCGGGCCCGCGAGCTGGCCGGCGGTACGCCGCTGCGGCACGTCTCGCTGCGGTACTTCAACGTCGTCGGGTCCGGCGACCCGGCGGTGTTCGACGTGTCGCCGCACAACCTGTTCCCGCTGGTGATGAAGGCCGTCGACGACGGTCGGGAGCCGACGATCCACGGCGACGACTACCCGACCGAGGACGGCACCTGCGTCCGCGACTACATCCACGTGGCAGACGTGGCGTCCGCCCACGTGGCGGCGGCCCGGGTGCTCGAAGCCGGGTCCGCGCCCTCGCCGGTCTACTGCCTGGGCCGCGGTGAGGGGACCAGCGTGAAGCAGATCCTGTCGGCCGTCCGGTCGGTGACCGGGGTGCCGTTCCAGTGGTCGGTCGGGCCCCGCCGCCCCGGCGACCCGGCCCGGATCGTGTGCTCGCCGGCAGCCGCGCAGCGCGACCTGGACTGGGCCGCCGAACACGACCTCACCTCGATGGTCGCCACCGCCTGGTCGGCGTGGCAGCAGGCGAAGTCCGTCGGGGCAGCGGCACTGGCCTGACCACGACGGCACCGTTGCCGAAGTCCGCAGCCGTGGACTTCGGCTCGGTCATGGGTAAGGATCCACGCCGTGGATGTCACCGCGTACGCCGTCGCCTCGGCCACCTCACCGTTCGCCAAGACCGTGATCGAGCGTCGGGAGCCCGGACCGGGCGACGTGCTGATCGAGATCAGCCACTGCGGCATCTGCCACTCCGACATCCACACCGCTCGTGACGAGTGGGGCGGTACGCGGTTCCCCATCGTTCCCGGGCACGAGATCGTCGGGACGGTGCGGGAGGTCGGCTCGGACGTCACCCGGCACCGCATCGGGGACCGCGTCGGCGTGGGCTGTCTGGTCGAGTCCTGCCGGACCTGCGACTACTGCCTCAAGGGCGAAGAGCAGTTCTGCCGGCGGCGGGTCGGCACATACAGCGGCGTCGGCAAGGACGGCCGGCCGACGGCCGGGGGATACAGCACGCACATCGTCGTCGACGAGGCTTTCGTTGTCGGTGTGCCGGAAGGGATCTCGTCGGCGGAGGCCGCTCCGTTGCTGTGCGCGGGGATCACGGTCTACTCGCCGCTGCGGCACTGGGGCGCCGGTCCGGGCAAGCGGGTGGCGATCGTGGGGATGGGCGGCCTCGGCCATATGGCGGTGAAGATCGCCAGCGCGTTGGGTGCCGACGTGACGGTGCTGAGCCAGACGCTGTCCAAGCAGGCCGACGGCCGCAGCTTCGGCGCCCGGGACTTCCGCGCCACGAGCGACCCGGCGACCTTCGGCGAGTTGCGCCGCAGCTTCGACCTGATTCTCAACACCGTGTCGGTGGCCTTCGACGTCGACGCGTATCTGTCGCTGCTGGACGTCGACGGCGCGCTGATCAACGTCGGGGCGCCCAGCGAGCCGGTCTCGCTGAAGATCTCCTCCCTTTTCAACGGCCGGCGTACGTTCGCCGCCTCGCCGATCGGCGGCCTGCCGGAGACCCAGGAGATGCTCGACTTCTGCGCGGCCCACGGGCTCGGTGCCCAGGTGGAGGTCATCTCGGCCGACCAGATCGACGCGGCGTACGACCGGGTGGTGGCCAGCGACGTGCGGTACCGCTTCGTCATCGACGCCGCCACGATGGGCTGACCCCGGGCTGTCCCGGACTCGTCGGCTGCCGCACCGTGGCTCGGTAGACTCTGCCGGACTCGCCCGGCTTGCTGCCGGGTCTCCCCTGGCGGGATTCCCGGCTCGGTCCGATCGATCCGACAGTCCGATCCACCCGACCTCGGAGTGCCCGTGGCCCGCGTCGTCGTCGACGTCATGCTCAAGCCGGAGATCCTCGATCCGCAGGGCAGAGCCGTGCTGGGCGCGCTGGGTCGACTGGGATTGCGCGGCGTCTCGGCGGTCCGGCAGGGTAAACGTTTCGAGATCGAGGTCGACGGCGTCGTCGACGACGCGCGGCTGGCCGAGCTGCGCCGGCTCGCCGAGACGCTGCTGGCCAATCCCGTCATCGAGGACTACGCCGTCCGAGTCGACGGATGACCAGCCACCCGATGTCGAGTCCGTCGCCGACCCATCGGCCCGTGACCCGTCGGCCGGTGAACTGTCGACTGGTGACGAGTCCCTGCCAGCCTGGCCCACGGCGGGTGCTGTGCCGGTGAGGATCGGGGTCGTCACCTTCCCAGGATCACTGGACGACGGCGACGCCGCGCGTGCGGTCCGGCTGGCGGGGGCGGACGCCGTGCGGCTGTGGCACGGCGACGCCGACCTGCCGGACGTCGACGCGGTGGTCCTGCCCGGCGGGTTCTCGTACGGCGACTACCTGCGGTGCGGCGCGATCGCGCGGTTCGCGCCGGTGATGGGTGCGGTGATCGAGCGGGCTGCGCAGGGGATGCCTGTGCTCGGTATCTGCAACGGCTTCCAGATCCTCTGCGAGGCTCACTTGCTGCCCGGCGCGCTGACCCGCAACGACCATCTGCATTTCGTCTGCCGTGACCAACGGCTGCGCATCGAGTCGGTGGACAGCGCCTGGACCTCGGGCTACACCGCAGGGCAGCAGATCGTTGTGCCGCTGAAGAACGGTGAGGGCGGCTATGTGGCCGACGACGCGACGCTGGACCGGTTGGAGGGCGACGGACTGGTCGTCGCGCGCTACCTGGACACCAACCCGAACGGCAGCCGGCGCGACATCGCCGGGATCCGCAACGCCGCCGGCAACGTCGTGGGCCTCATGCCGCATCCCGAACACGCGGTCGAAGCGTTGACCGGCCCCGGCACCGACGGCCTGACGTTCTTCACCAGCGTGTTGCAGAGCCTGGTGCTGCGGTGACCGGGGAGGGACAGCTGACCGGGATGGACACCGTCGCCGACGCAGCGCGGGAACCCGATGTCGCGCAGCCCTACGCCGAACTCGGCCTGCGGCCCGAGGAGTACGCCGACATCCGGCGAATTCTCGGCCGGCGGCCGACCAGCAGCGAACTGGCGATGTATTCGGTGATGTGGAGCGAGCACTGCTCGTACAAGTCGTCGAAGGTCCACCTGGCGCAGTTCGGGCAGAAGAAACCGCAGACCGACACCCTGCTGGTCGGCATCGGTGAGAACGCCGGCGTGGTCGACATCGGTGACGGCTGGGCGGTGACGTTCAAGGTCGAAAGCCACAATCATCCGTCGTACGTCGAGCCCTATCAGGGTGCCGCCACCGGCGTCGGCGGGATCGTGCGCGACATCCTGTCGATGGGCGCGCGGCCGTTGGCCGTGATGGACCCGCTGCGGTTCGGCCCGGCCGACGCGCCGGACACCGCTCGGGTACTGCCCGGCATCGTCGCCGGCGTCGGGGGCTACGGGAACTGCCTGGGGCTGCCCAACATCGGCGGCGAGGTCGTGTTCGACCCCTCGTACGCCGGAAACCCGCTGGTCAATGCCCTCTGCGTCGGCGCGATGCGGCACTCGGACATCCACCTGGCCAAGGCGACCGGGGTGGGGAACCTGGTGGTGCTGTACGGCGCCCGCACCGGTGGCGACGGCATCGGCGGGGTCAGCGTGCTGGCGAGCGAGACCTTCGACGAGGACGGTCCGGCGAAGCGGCCCAGCGTGCAGGTCGGCGATCCGTTCATGGAGAAACTGCTGATCGAATGCACCCTGGAGGTGCTGCGGGCCGGGCTGGTCCTCGGCATCCAGGACCTCGGTGGCGCTGGTATCTCCTGCGCGACAAGCGAACTGGCCAGCAACGGCGAGGGCGGCATGCACGTGTGGCTGGACCGCGTGCCGTTGCGGGACTCCACGTTGCGACCCGAAGAGATCCTGATGAGCGAGTCGCAGGAACGCATGTGCGCGGTCGTCAGCCCGTCCCACATCGACCGGTTCCTCTCGACCTGTGCCCGGTGGGACGTGGAGGCCGTCGTCATCGGTGAGGTCACCGACACCGGACGGCTCACCGTGGACTGGTACGGCGAACGCATCGTCGACGTACCACCGCGCACCGTCGCGCACGAAGGACCGGTGTACCGACGGCCGCTGGCGCGCCCCGACTACCTCGACGACCTGCAGGCGGCGTCGCCGACCAGCCTCAAACGGCCCGAGACGCCGGAGGCATTGCGGGACACGTTGTTGCAGCTGGTGGCCGCCCCCAACCAGGCGTCCAAGAGTTGGGTCACCTCGCAGTACGACCGTTACGTCCAGGGCAACACGGTGCTGGCCCAGCCCGAGGACGCCGGCATGGTCCGGGTGGACGAGCAGACCGGCCGCGGCGTCGCGCTGGCGACGGACGGCAACGGGCGTTACACCAAGCTCGACCCGTACGCCGGCGCCCAGCTGGCGCTGGCCGAGGCGTACCGCAACGTCGCGGCGACCGGGGCGATCCCGCTGGCGGTGACCAACTGCCTGAACTTCGGCTCGCCGGAGGATCCCGGCGTCATGTGGCAGTTCAGTGAGGCCGTCCGTGGCCTGGCCGACGGCTGCCAGCTGCTGGGTATCCCGGTGACCGGCGGCAACGTGAGTTTCTACAACTCGACCGGCGACGTCGCGATCAACCCGACTCCGGTGGTGGGCGTCCTCGGGGTGATCGACGACGTCGAACGGCGTACGCCGATCGCCTGGGGCCCGGACGGCGAGCTGATCTACCTGCTCGGCGACACCCGCGACGAGTTCGGCGGGTCGGAGTGGGCGCACGAGGTCCATGGTCATCTCGGCGGCTTGCCGCCGGCGGTGGACCTGCAGCGCGAACGTATCCTCGCGGAGATCCTCGTGGCCGGCAGCCGCGACGGGATGCTGACCGCCGCCCACGACGTCTCCGACGGTGGTGTGGCGCAGACTCTGGTCGAGATGGCGCTGCGGGCTGGGATCGGCGCCCGCTGCTGGGTGCCCGACGGCGTCAAGCCGTTCGTGTTCCTCTTCTCGGAATCCGCCGGGCGGGCTGTCGTGGTGGTGGCCCGCAGCGAAGAACTGCGCTTCACCGACATGTGCGCGGCCCGAGGGGTGCCGGCCGAGCGCATCGGTGTGGTCGACTCCGGGCTGGGTGGGGGATCGTCGCAGGTACTGGAGTTGTCCGGGCAGTTCACCGTCGGTTTGGACGAGTTGCGGGCGGCCCACGAAGGGACCTTGCCGGGTTTGTTCGGTTAGGACCGGCGATTTCATCGAAGGTCAACGGCGGTGTTGCTTCGACCGCTCCGCTGCCCCAGACTCGTCGCCGATCGACCGCAGCGGGCTGTGAGATGGTTCGCCGGACAGCGCGCACCTGGTCGCCAGGCATTGGCAGCGCCCGGCCGCTGTGCCGTCGTGGAGCAGCTGCGTCCGCTACGGGCTTCGCGCTCGCCGGAAGGAAAGGACCGTTGATGAACGACGTACCGGACAACGACGCCCTGGACACCGTCCGGACACTGCTGGCGTCTGCCGGGTTGTCACCGAGTCCGCAGGAGCAGGCGGCGCTGGCTGCCGGATACCCGGCCTTCCGGGCGATGGTCGACCGGCTGTACGACGCTCCGCTGCCGCGGGAGGACGACCCGCTGACCGTGTTCACCCCGGCCGATCCCCCGCCGGTCGCCGGCTGAACGAAACAGCGACCGCGGCGAGTTCGGCTGGAAGCGACAGGAGAGGACGACATGTCAGAGCAGGTCAGGTCGGACGGAAGGTCACCGGACAGCGCCCCATCAGCCGGCAGTGCCCCATCAGCCGGCAGTGCCCCATCAGCCGGTGCCCGATCGCAGGCCGACGGGTTGCCGCTGACCGTGACGGCGGCCGCGGCCGCGCTGCGGGCCGGCGAGTTGTCCGCGGTCGACCTGATGCGGGCGGTGCAACGGCGTTCGGCGGCGCTCGACCCGATGCTCGGGATCTGCCTGGCGCGCGACGACGAGGCGGCCTTGGCCGCGGCGGCGGTGGCCGACGAGGCGCTGGCGGCCGGCGACGACCTCGGCCCGCTGCTGGGGATCCCGTTGGGCGTGAAGGACAACATCGCCACAGCGGGGCTGCCGACCACCGCGCAGAGCCGGGTCCTGGATCCGGCGTTCGGGGCCCAGGGCGACGCCGTCGCCATCGCGCGGCTGCGTGCGGCCGGCGGGATCATCGTCGCCAAGAGCACCACGATGGAGTTCGCGTTGGGTGCTCCGGACGACTCGAAGGGCTTTCCGAGCCCGCGCAACGCCTTCGATCCGCAGCGGTGGGCCGGGGGTTCGAGCTCGGGGACGGCGTCGGGGGTGGCGGCGGGCGTGTTCCTCGCCGGCCTGGGCACCGACACCGGCGGCAGTATCCGCATGCCGGCCGGCTGGAACGGGATCAGCGGTCTGCGCCCGACGTACGGACTGGTGCCCAAGTCCGGCTCGGTCCCGATGGCGTGGACCTTCGACACCATCGGGCCGATGGCGCGTTCGGCCCGCGACTGCGCGATCCTGCTGTCCGCGCTGGCCGGGTACGACGCCAGCGACCGCAGCAGCGCGAAGGCGGCGAACGTCGACTACGTGGCGGCCTTGACCGGGTCCGTCGAGGGGCTGCGGGTGGGCGTTGATCGCCGGCTCATGGCACGCGAGGGTTCCGACCCGACCGTCCAGCAGTTGGCCGAGGACGCGTTGGCGGTCCTGCAGGCCGGCGGCGCGGTCGTGGTCGACGTCGAGCTGCCGTGGTACGACCTGCTGGGCATCGTGGTCGTCGTCGGCATGGCGGCGGAGTCCGCGACCTACCACCAGGAGGATCTGCGCTCCCGCTGGGCGGACTACGGCGCGCCGGCCCGGCTGACGCTGGCGACGGCCGCCCAGCTGAACGGCACGGACTACCTGCAGGCCCAGCGGGTCCGCCGGGAAGGTATTCGGCAGGCGACGGCGCTGTTCGCCGACGTGGACGTCGTGGTGAGCCCGACGGCCAAGCTGGCGTGCCCCCCGATCAGCGCGTCGTCGACGATGACGATGGGTGGCTCGCCGAGCAACACCCGCTACTGGGCGGCGCTCGGATTCCCGGCGATGTCGATTCCCATGGGGAGCAACGACTCCGGGCTGCCGCTGGGACTGCAACTGGCCGGCCGGCCCTTCGACGAGGCGACCGTCCTGCGTGCCGCGGACTACCTGCAGGCGCAGACCGCGCACCATCTGGTGGAGTCCCCGGTGGTGACCGCCGCGCTCGCGACGGCGTAGCGCCGCCGCCACGCTCCAGATACTCAGGGTGTATTGATTAGCCCGGCAGCCAGCCGGCGCGGGAGGCGTCGCGGGCGGGTGCGGGCGGGAGCGGGATGACCACGACGCGGCACACGGATGCGCCGTTCGTGCTCGCCTTGTGCGGCCTGGTCCTGGGCCCGCTGAACTTCTCGCTGCTGACCACCGCGATGCTGCCGTTGGTCCCGCAGGTCAGTGAGCAGTACGGCGTCTCGGTCGGTACGGCGAATCTCGTGCTGACCGCCGCCCTGCTGGCCGGTGCGGTGGCCACGCCGGTGCTCGGTCGCCTCGGCGACCTGGTCGGCAAACGGCAGATGCTGTTGGTATCGCTGGCCTCGACGTTCGTCGGTTGCGCCCTTGCTGCGGCCACCGACAGTTTCGCGGTGTTGCTGGTCGCCCGGCTGCTGCAAGGGCCGGGTTGCGCGGCGATCCCGCTCGGGATCGCCGTCGCAGCGGACATCGCGCCGCCGGGACGCACCCGGTTCGCGATCAGCTTCGTGACGGTGTCGCTGTCGCTGGGCGCGTCCGGCGGATTGCTGCTCGGCGGCGGGATCACCGAACTCACCGGCCGGATCCAGCCGGTCTTCTGGGTGCTGGCGGCGCTGGCGCTGCTGGCGTTGCTGGTGACCTTCTGGTCGGTGCCGGCAGCGCCGCCTATGGCGACCGGGCGGCTGGACGTCACCGGAAGTGTCCTGCTGACCCTGGGACTCGGTGGCCTGCTGCTGACGCTGTCCCAGGGCGGCACGTGGGGCTGGTCGGCGTGGCCGACGCTGGTCAGCGCCGCGGTCGGCATCGGTGGGTTGGCGGCCTGGATCCTGCACGGCTTCGCGACACCGGACGCCATTGTGGACATGCCGGTGTTCTTCAGCCGGCAGGTCCTGGCGGCGAATCTCGGCTCGATCTGCCTCGGGATCTGCCAGTTCACGCTGCTGCTGTCGGTGGTCGTCATCGCCCAGACCGACCCTGCGGTCGCCGGCTACGGGCTGGGCCTCGGCGTCTTCGCCGCGTCCCTGCTCCTGCTGCCGGGTGTCCTCGGCCAGATGAGCGGGTCGGTGCTCGTCGGGCGGCTGGGCCGCCGCTACCGCACCACCGCACTCGTCCGGGTGAGCCTGATCGCCAGCGGCATCGGTCTGCTCGTGACGTCCTGGTGGAACTCGACGGTGCTGGCGCTGATCGTCGCCGGCGGCCTCTGTACGGCGATCTTCGGCTTCGCCATCACCGCCTTCGCCGTCCATGTCGTGGCGATCTCGGATCCGTCCCAGCGCGGGATCACCGCCGGGATGAACTTCATCTGCCGGATGACGGGGCAGGCGATCGGGACCGCGGGCACGGCGGCGGTCATCGCGATCGCCACTCCGGCAGGAGCCGTCGTCCCGCCGCTGAGTGCCTACGAAACGGCGCTGCGGATCGTCGGCGTCGTCGCCCTACTGTCCAGCCTGTTGTACGTGTCCCCCGCCCGGGCCACCCTCCTGCGGAGCCGATCATGACGAGCGATCCCCACGGCCTCGACCCGGTGCGTCCGGCGTACTTCGACGCCTACGCCACGATCGCCTTCACCCGCACCGCCGACGGCGTGCTGCTGATCCGGCTGCACAGCGACGACGGTCCGGTCCGGTACGGCTCGACCCATCACAACGACTGGTCGCACGCCTTCGGCGACGTCGCCGCGGACCGGGGTAACCGGGTGGTGGTGATCACCGGAACGGGTGATTCGTTCGTCGCCGCGCACAGTTCCTGGGACGAGCCGCTGGACCGCGCGCTGGACTATGACCGGGCGACCATCCGGCATCCGCGGATCTACCGGTCGTTGCTGGAGATCGATGCACCGGTCATCGCCGCGGTCAACGGGCCGTGCTTCTACCACTCCCAGGTGCCGTTGCTGTCCGACATCGTGCTCGCCGCGGACACCACCGTGTTCGGCGACGGCTACCTGCCGGGGTCGACCGATCCGACCTCGGAGTGGCCGCCCAGCCTCGGCGAGCCGGCGACCGACGGCAACCACGTGCTGTGGCTGGAACTGCTCGGCCAGATCCGGGGGACCTACTTCCTGCTGACCAGCCACCGGCTCACCGCCGTCGAGGCCCGGCACCTCGGTGTGGTCAACGAGATCTGGCCGCTGCCGGAGCTCCTGCCGCGGGCGCTGGAACTGGCTCACCAGCTCGCGACGTACGCCGATCTGACGTTGCGGTTCCAGCGTCGCGCGTTCACCGATCGGTGGCGCCGACTGTTCGCCGACCGCATCGGGATCGCCCACGCCATGCTGATGCGGACGCAGGTCGACCTCGACCGGCGTGCCATGCCGTGAGCGACGGCGTCCCCCCGGGCCGCCAGCTGCCCCCGCCGGCGGACGCGGTCGCCGCGACGCTGGCCGGTACGGCCGACCGGGCGACGGTGAAGGCGGCCGTGAAGTCGGCGCTGGACGCCTTGGTGGCCGTCGCGCCCGGCGGCAGCGTCGAGGTGCGGATACCGCCGTACGCCGTCGCACAGGCGATCCCTGGCACGCGGCATCGCCGGGGTACGCCGCCGGCCGTCGTCGAGACCGACGCGGTGACCTGGCTGCGACTGGCGACCGGGGCCCTGTCGTGGGCGGCCGCGGTCGACTCCGGCGCGGTCCGCGCCAGCGGCCAGCGGGCCGACCTGTCGCCGTGGCTGCCGCTGCTGGGTCCGGTGGGGCCGACGTCGTAGCCGGCGCCGCGCACGTCAGCGGTGTCAGGACGTGCTGCGCACGTCAGCGGTGTCAGGACGTGCTGCGCACGTCAGCGACGCCCGGCCGTGGCGGTGGCCGTAGCATGGGCGCGTGCCGCGCGGCGACGGACTGCTCACCCATGACCTGCTCCCCGGCGAGAAGGGTCCGCAGGACGCCTGCGGGGTATTCGGTGTCTGGGCACCCGGCGAAGAAGTCGCCAAGCTGACCTTCTTCGGCCTCTACGCGTTGCAGCATCGCGGCCAGGAGTCGGCCGGCATCGCGGTCAGCGACGGCAACCACACGGTGGTCTACAAGGACATGGGCCTGGTCTCGCAGGTCTTCACCGAAGCGAGCCTGGAGTCACTGCACGGCCACCTCGCGATCGGACACTGCCGGTACTCCACGACCGGGTCGAGCGTGTGGGAGAACGCCCAGCCGACTTTCCGGGCGACGGCTACCGGCCATCTTGCCTTGGCGCACAACGGGAACCTCACCAACACCGCGGAGCTGTCGCGGCGGCTGGCCGACACCGCCGCCGGCTCGGGTGAGCTGCCGCTGGGCACGGTGCCGCACGCGACCAGCGACACCGAACTGGTGACCGCGCTGCTGGCCGCCCATCCGGACACCTCGGTCGAGGAGGCCGCCGTCGACGAGCTGCCGCGGCTGCGCGGCGCGTTCTCGCTGGTGTTCATGGACGACGGCACGCTGTACGCCGCCCGCGACCCGCAGGGGATCCGGCCGCTGGTGCTCGGCCGCCTCGAACGTGGCTGGGTGGTGGCCAGCGAGACCGCGGCGCTGGACATCGTGGGCGCCTCCTATGTCCGCGAGGTCGAGCCCGGCGAGTTGGTGAGCATCGACGAGCACGGCTTGCGATCCCGCCGCTTCGCTGCGGCGGACCCCAAGGGCTGCCTGTTCGAGTTCGTGTATCTCGCCCGGCCGGACACCACGATCTCGGGGCGCAGCGTCCACGCGGCGCGGGTGGAGATCGGCCGTCGGCTGGCTCTGGAACACCCCGCCGACGCCGACCTGGTCATCCCGGTACCGGAGTCCGGGACGCCGGCCGCGGTCGGCTTCGCCCAGGGCGCCGGTATCCCGTTCGCGCAGGGTCTGGTGAAGAACTCCTACGTCGGGCGAACCTTCATCCAGCCCTCGCAGACGATCCGGCAGCTCGGTATCCGGTTGAAGCTCAACCCGTTGCGCGACGTGATCGCCGGCAAGCGGCTCGTCGTGGTCGACGACTCGATCGTGCGCGGCAACACCCAACGCGCGCTGATCCGGATGCTGCGGGAGGCCGGCGCCCGGGAGGTCCACGTGCGGATCTCCTCGCCGCCGGTGCAGTGGCCGTGCTTCTACGGCATCGACTTCGCCACCCGGGCCGAACTCATCGCCAGCGGCCTGACGATCGACGAGATCCGGACCTCGATCGGCGCGGACACGCTCGGCTTCATCAGCCTCGACCAGCTCGTCGACGCCACGACGGTCGCCAAGGACCGTCTCTGCCGGGCGTGCTTCGACGGGGAGTACCCGGTGCCGCTGCCGGCCGACGAGTTGCTGGGAAAGCACCTGCTTGAGGGCATCGAGCGGCGCGTCACCACCGACGTCGCCGCGCGCGAGGCCCTGTCGGCCGACCTCGACGGCCTCACCTCGGTGAGTGTGGCCGGCGGCGCGACCGACGCGCTCAGCCGGCCGTGACGGCCCGAGTGCCGGGCCGCCGGACGTCGTACGCCGACGCCGGGGTGGACGTGGCGGCCGGCGAACGTGCCGTCGAGTTGATGAAGGCCGCGGTCGCCCGGACCCGCCGGCCGGAGGTCGTCGGCGACCTCGGCGGATTCGCGGGGCTGTTCGACGCGTCCGCGCTGCTGCGCTACCGGCGGCCGCTGCTGGCCACCTCGACCGACGGTGTGGGAACCAAAGTCGCTGTGGCGCAGGCGATGGATCGGCACGACACGGTCGGGATCGACCTGGTCGCGATGGTGGTCGACGACCTGGTCGTCTGTGGTGCCGAGCCACTGTTCCTGACCGACTACATCGCGACGGGCTCGGTGGTGCCGGAGCGGATCGCGGCCCTGGTCGCCGGTGTGGCCGAAGGCTGCCGGCAGGCCGGTTGCGCCCTGCTCGGCGGCGAGACCGCCGAGCATCCCGGGCTGCTGGCGCCGCACGAGTACGACCTGGCCGGCGCCGGTACCGGGGTGGTCGAGGCCGACGGGATGCTCGGGCCGCACCGCGTCGCCGCCGGCGACGTCGTGGTCGCCATGGCCGCCAGCGGATTGCATTCCAACGGCTACTCGCTGGCCCGGCACGTCCTGTTGGGCCCGGACGGCCCGGGGCTGGCGGCGTACGTCGACGACCTCGGCCGGACCGTCGGCGAGGAGCTGCTTGTCCCGACCCGCGTCTATGCCCGTGACTGCCTGGCGCTGGCGGCCGAGCCGCGCGCCGGGATCCACGCGTTCAGCCACGTCACCGGTGGCGGGCTGGCCGCGAATCTGGCGCGGGTGCTGCCCGCCGGGCTTGCCGTCGACATCGATCGGTCGACGTGGGCGCTGCCGCCGGTGATCGGGATGATCGGTTCGATCGGCGGAGTCGTCCGCGCCGAGCTGGAGGCGACGTTCAACCTGGGTGTCGGGATGATCGCGGTCCTGGCGCCCGACGGCGTCGAGCATGCAGTGGCGATGCTCGCGGCACGCGGGTTGCCGGCCTGGGTGTGTGGCACCGTGCGGGAGCGTCGGGAGGGGGAGACCGGCGACGCGGCCGCCAAGGGCGGCGGCGGTGGTGCGGTGACGCTGGTGGCCGACTACCGGGCCTGATCCGACCCCGCGCGGACGTCGTCGTCGTCCTCGTCGAAGTCGTCGTCCTCGAACCCGTCGGAATCGATGTCGTCAGCGTCGTGCTCGCTGCTGCCGCCGGGGGCCGGGGAACTCGGCCGGGTGCCCAGGGGGCCGCTGTCGGGCCGGGACAACTCAGCTTGCAGCCGGTCCAGATCGGTCTGCGGACCGCCGTACTTCAGGTCGCGGGCGACCTTGGTCTGCTTGGCCTTGGCTCGGCCCCGCCCCATGGCTCGACCCCCTCGTCCGGGTCCCAGCCCGGCACACGTCAGGACTGGCATCTTCGACTGCAGCAGCCCTGCGATGGTACCTGCTCGCCGCCGTACCGATACACCGGTCCGGCCTGCCACGCGGGGGTGCGCGCCCGCCGGTCGGTGCCGTCGGGGGAGCGCTCGTGGCCGCCGGTGTCCGGTTCGCCGGCAGTCGTGCGCCGCGGTGTCGCGCCGTCCCGGCGTCTTGCGGGGTCCTGCGGGCTGTGGGACAGTCCCACGGAATCGGACAGACCCCCCGTAGCAGGGCATGTCCGACAATCCGCCCCGCGCGGCGTCCGCCGTGCTTCCCCCGGGCCCGTGCGCGAGGAGGACGCGATGTCCGAAGCCGTGCCGCAGCGTCCCGGCGCGACGGACTTGCTCACCCCGGCCGAGGTCGCGGCGCTCTTCCGGGTCGATCCGAAGACCGTCACGCGCTGGGCGAAGTCCGGCAAGCTGACCTCGATCCGGACCCTCGGTGGCCACCGGCGCTACCGGTCCAGCGAGGTGTATTCACTGCTGGCCGGAGCCGGCAGCGCCGGCCCGGGTGACGTGCCGGACCGCGGGGACCGCGAGGACCAGGGCATCCACCAGGACCGGGCAGCCCGCCAGGACCGGACAGCCCGCTAGGACCAGGGCACCGAGCCCATGATCGACCGGCCGGTCCCGTCGACCAGCGATTCCGGATCGGCCTCGGCGACGACCGGTACGGCGGACTGGCCCCAGCTGTTGAGGGTCCGCGCGATGGAGCGCCGCGCCTCGTCCAGCTTGCGGCTGACCAGCCGGCGGGCCGCCCAGGCCTGCTCCCGTTCGCGCAGCGCCGCCTCGATCGCGGTGACCTGGGCGGCCGAGGCGGGCAGCCCGAAGGTCCGTTGCAGCGCCTCGCGGGCATCGATGCGGTAGTCGTGACCACGTCGGACGAACTCGCCGGGCTTGGAGTTCATCCCGTTCTTGAGGTCGACCAGCGCCAGGACGAACGACACGACCGGCCGGAACGACGTCTCCCGCGGGACCTTCGCCGGCCGGGTCGCAGGGGCGCCGAGCCACCACGGCCGCTGCACCACCATCTCGTACGAGAACTTGTTGACCGGGTCGTCGTCGTGCACGACGAGCACGTGCCGCCCGCTGGTCGGTACGCCGACCAGCTGACTCGGCTCAGCCACGAGCGTCAGGCGGCCCTCGGGATCCACCAGATGAGCCGACTCGCGCCACAGTTCCCAGGTGCGACTGCGGAACGGCACGCCGAGGTAGAGCCCGCCGTCGAGTCCGAGCGCCGGCAGGATCGCCGTACCGGCCGAGCCGGCGACGTCCAGGGCGACCTGCGCGCCCAGGCTCTCCCCGAACTGCACCACCCGCGGCCGCCGGTCGGCCGGCAGGCTCGCCACCCTGTCGCGTATCCCGGCGAGCACGGCCCGCTGCAACTCCACCCCGTCATTGGTCTTGCCCAGCGCCAGTGCCGAAGGCGACAGGGCGTACTGCGGGACGACGATCGCGCAGTCGCCACGGGTCAGGTACTCCAGCGCTTCGGCGACCACGTAGTTCACATACCCGACGCCGGTCGGCGCCGCCACCATGATCAGGCCCCGCTCGTAGCCGCCGAGCGCCTCCAGATCGGCCAGCGCCAGCGCGGTTCGGCCGGCGACCGTCGGGGCGGCCTCGTAGCCGGCGACGACGCGGACCGGGTCGCGCGCCGGTTCGCCCATGACGCGCGTGATGTCGGCGGCGGTGAGGGCCATCAGGACGAAGCGGCGGCCCTCCTTGCCGATGGTGTCGAAGCCGATGCCGCTGCGCGGTCCGGCGGACACGTGCCGCGAGGTCGGCGGTGCCGGGTACGCCGGTTCGACCACGTCGTCGCGGCGCGAGATGCGTCGCCGCACCTGCGTGAGGGCCACCGCACCCGCGACGCCCATCCCGGTCAGCGCGACCCCGTGCCCGATCATCTCGCCGGCGGCGCCGGCCGGTTCGCCGAGCAGCTCGGCGAGGCCGGCTGCCGTGGCCCGGGCGACGGTCTGTTCGGCGAGGGCGAGGCCCACGAGCGAGACCGCGGTCGCGGCGCCGACGGCCCCGGCCCGGGCCAACGCCACCGGCGACCCGGCCGTGACCGCCCGGCGCTCCGGGTCGACCAGGCCGTAGCGGGCTGCTCGCTGCTGCCGGCTGAGCACGGTCACGCCGGCCAGCGCCGCTCCGCCGAGGACGTCGGCGAGCAGGGTCGTGTGCAGCCCGACCTGGCGGCGCAGCACCCGGTGGAGGACCTGGTCGCCCACCATGACGACCGTCCCGGCGATCCCGGCGTTGGCCAGTGTGCGGGCCGCGGCGAACGCGCCCGCGGCGACCAGGCTGTCGTCGGCCCGGCGACGGAGTGCCTGTTGCGTACCGAAGCCGATCGCACAGGCGCCCGCGGCGCCGGCGAGCAACGCCCGCGGGCCGGGCACGTGGCCGGGCCGCCCGGCGACGACGGCCTCCACCGTGGACCACGTCGTCGCGGTGAGCTGGTAGCCGAGCGTGGCGACCACGGCGGTCGCGGCGGCCTGGTCGACCGCGCTTCGCGGGAGCAGGCCGCGGGCGTACGACGGGGCGACCGACCACGCCGCGCCGATCACGCCGGCCCGTACGGCGCGGTCGGCGGTCCAGCGCTGCAGCCACTGGGGAACGTTCATGCCGACTCCTCTGGCCCCCCGATCCGCAGTACCGACGGTGCAACACCGACGGTGCAACGTCGATCAGTTCGGTCCGATCGGTGCGGTTCCGGTCGGTGCAGGTCCGGTCGTGCAGGTCCGATCAGTGCACCGCTGAACACCGGCGTACGGCGTGGCTCCTGCCCGATGCCCCCGCAGCGCATCATGCCGCGCTCCGCCCGGCGGCCGGGCGCACCGCGCGCCGGTAGCGCCGTTCCGCGGGCGCTGCGGTCGCCGTACCGTGCCGTCGATGAGCCGACTGGCGACCGCGCGAGGCCTGGTGGTGGCGTCCCATCCGGGGCCGGCCGTGGCCGTGACCACGGTCGTCACCGCCCTGGCAGCCGGTGCCGGCCGGGGTGCGGTGGGCTGCCTCGGCGTCGCGCTGGCGGTCCTGTCCGGCCAGCTCAGCGTCGGCTGGTGCAACGACGCCCACGACGCCGCCGCGGACGCCCGGGCCGGCCGCCGGGACAAGCCGATCGTCGCGGGCCTGGTCGGTGTGCGCGCCGTCGCGGTGGCCGCCCTGATCGCGCTGCTGCTGGTGATCCCGTTGTCGTGGTGGGGGTTCGGTCCGATCGGCGGCGGCTGGCACGTGCTGGCAGTCAGCTGTGCGTGGTTGTACGACCTGGTGCTGGCGCGGACGGTGTGGTCCGGGGTGCCGTACGTCGTGGCGTTCGGATCGATCCCGTTGGCGGTCACCGGAAGTCTGCAACCGCCGTCGTGGCCGGCGCCGTGGTCGGTGGCCGCCTGCGCCTGCATGGGCCTGGGTGCCCACCTGGCCAACTCGTTGCCCGACCTGGCGTCGGATCAGGCTGCCGGTCGAGGCGGCGCGCTCGCCGACCGGCTCGGTGCGGGACGGGCCCGGCTGCTGGCCGTGCTGCTGCTGCTGGCCGCGACCGTGCTGATCGCGGTCGGGCCCGGCCGGCCGGGCCCGCTGACGGTGGTCGTGCTGGTCGCGGTCGCCGGCATCGCCGTGACTGCCTCGATCTGGCGTTCCGGCAACCTGCTGTTCGAGGCGGTGCTGGTGCTGGCGGTGGTCGACGCGATCCTGCTCGTCAGCACCTCCGGCTCGCTCGTGGTCGCCTGACGCCGGGTTCGCCACGTCAAACCGGCCATGCCGGGCTGGCCCACGCGGGACACGCGTGCCGGTGCGCGCCCCGACCGCACCTCGCGGCGTCAGCTGGTGCGCAGCCGGACCCGTTCGCTGGCGTGGGTACGCCGCTGCGGCCGCCCCACGGCGAGCGCCGCCAGGCCCGTCACCGCGGCGACGAGCAGGACCGCCGGCCACGCCCCGAGCGGCCCGGCCAGCACGTGTGCGAGGGCGAACGCGGCGGCGTACGTCGCCAGCAGCAGTAGCGCGCGGGCCCGCCCGCAGCTGCGCCACCACCGCGCCGTGCACCAGGCGCCGGCCAGGACGAGGACGACACCGCCGGCCGTCCGGTTCCCGCTGACCTGGGCGACGGCGAAGCCGACGACCAGCCCGAGGACGGCGACGACGGCGGTGACGGCGTGGCGAGGCATCGCGCCACCCTAGGGCTCGCCGGTCGGGCGGGCGGCGCCGATGGCGCCTACCGTGGCGGCGTGGTCGACGCCGGGCTCCGTGTGTCGTCCGCCACTGGCCGCTGGGGACTCGTGGTCTGCGTGCTGGCCTCGGCGCTGGCCAGCATCGACGCGACCGTGGTCAACGTGGCGCTGCCGGCCATCGGGCAGGACCTGACCGCCGATCTGGCCGCCCTGCAGTGGACGGTGACGGCGTACACGCTGACGCTGGCCTCGTTCATCCTGCTCGGCGGCGCACTCGGCGACCGCTACGGCCGCCGCCGGCTGCTGATCGTCGGGGCGGTGTGGTTCGCGGTCGCGTCGCTGCTGTGCGGACTGGCGCCTACCGCTGCGGTCCTCGTCGTGGCCCGCGCGTTGCAGGGCGTCGGCGGTGCCCTCCTCGTGCCGGCCAGTCTCGCGGTGATCCAGGCGTCGTTCCGGCCGGACGACCGGGCCCGGGCGATCGGGGCGTGGACCGGCCTGTCGGGTGTGGCCACCGCCGTCGGTCCGTTCCTCGGCGGCTGGCTGATCGGCGCGCTGTCGTGGCGCTGGGTCTTCGGGGTGAACCTGCCGCTGGCGATCCTGGTCGTCGTGTTGGCCCGGGTTCACCTGCCGGAGACGCGCGACGCCAATGCGACCGGCCGGGTGGACCTGGCCGGTGCGGTACTCGGGGCGCTCGCGCTGGGTGGGCTGACGTACGGGCTCATCGCGTTGCCCGGTGCGGGGCTGGCGTCACCGCAGGTCCTCGCGGCCCTGACGACGGCGCTGCTGGGGGCTGTTGCGTTCGTCATGGTCGAACGACGGCTGCGGCACCCGATGCTCCCGTTGGGCCTGTTCCGCTCGCGTCAGTTCAGCGGAGCCAACGCCGTGACCTTCATCCTGTACGGCGCGTTCGGCGGCATCCTGTTCCTGCTGGCCGTTGTGCTGCAGGTGGTCTCGGGATTCTCCGCGCTGGCCGCCGGTACGGCGCTGCTGCCGATCACCGTGATCATGCTGCTGTTCTCCGCCCGCGCCGGGCGCGTCGCGACCGTCATCGGTCCGCGGATCCCGATGACCGTGGGACCGCTGATCTGCGCGGCGGCGATGCTGCTGATGCTGCGGATCGGTCCGGACGCGTCGTACGTCGCCGACGTGCTGCCGGCCATGGTCGTCTGGGGGCTGGGCCTGGCGGTCCTGGTAGCCCCGTTGACCGCCACGGTGCTCGCCGCGGTCGCCGACCGGCACGCGGGGGTGGCCTCGGGGGTCAACAACGCGGTGGCGCGGGCGGCGGCACTGCTCGCCGTGTCGGCGCTGCCCGCGGTCGCCGGGCTGTCCGGCAACGACGCTGCCGACCCCGCCGCGCTCAACCACGGCTGGCGGGTGGCCGTGGTCGTCGCGGCGGCGGCGTTGCTGACCGGGTCGCTGGTGGCCCTGCTCACCGTCCGGGGCGGCCGAGCGGCCCTGCAGGGATCGTCAGCCGCGGCCGGCCCGGACCGGCCGGCTGCCGCCAGCCCGCCGACCGCCCAGCTGCCGACGAAGATCAGGTACGACAGCTCGGTACCGACGGCGGCCACCGAGGTCACCGTGGCGCGCGCAGAGCCGGTGATGCGCTCCTGCAGAGCGACGTCGGCCACCAGGAGCACCGCGCGGTAGCCGCCGTACGCCGCCGCCAGCACGAGTACCGCCACCGGTGTGCCGAGGGCACCGGCCGTCACCAGCCCCGCTGCCACCACGGCCAGCGCGATCCCCAGGGTCGTCCCGGACCACCGGCGCCAGCGTCCGCCGGCCCAGGAGCCGGCCGCGCCTGCCAGTGCCAGCGTCAGCAGGACGGTGGGGATCAGGTCCCGCCGTACGCCCCAGTCCTCGGCCAGCAGCGGGGTGTACTCCTCGAGCGCGTCCAAGCCGCCGACCGCGGCGGCCGCGACCGCCGCCCAGCGCACGATCGGCCGGCGCGCTGCCTGCCGGATGCCGGCGAGCAGCATCGCGCCGTATCCGGCCGGCCGCCCGTCGCCGGCCTCGGCGCGAGTCGACTGACCAGGTGCGTGGCGGGTCCCCGCCCGGCGTTCGGGCAGCCGGGCCGCCAGCACCGCGGCCAGCAGGCACGACCCGACGCTCGCCACGATGACCGCGCCGATGCCGCCTACGGCGTACAGGACGGTGGCCAGCGCCGCGGTCGGGACGGCGGCCAGTTGCCCGGCGGTGCGGACCTGACCCAGCACCCGTCCGAACGTGCCCGCCGGCGCAATGCCGTCGAACCCGTCGTACAACAGGGCTTCCAGCGAACCGGATACGAAGGTCCCGCCGATGCCCCACAGGACGAAGCCGACCGCGAAGCCGGTGAAACCCGGGGCGAGGCCCCAGACGGTGTATCCCGCGGCTTGCAGCACGCTCGCGACGACCAGCGCGCCGCGCCGGGAGAAACGATCGGCCAGCGCCCCGGCGGGAATCTCGCCGACGAGCGCAACGATGGTCCAGATCCCCAGCAGTGCCGAGATCCCCGCGTCCGACAGGCCCTCGTCGGCGAACAGCAACGCGTACAACGGGTACAGCGGGATCAGGTCGGCGACGAACGCCCAGCTGATCGCACGCCGGGACAACTGCCGGACATCGACGTCGACATCAGTGGCGGGGCCGGGAGTTGTTCAAGGCCAGCGCATGACGGCGAGGGTAGTCACGCCGGCCAGGTTGCCGCCGAGAGTTTCTGCCCGGCGGTCACCCCACCGGCGGCGGGTCGGCGAGCTGGTGGCCCACCGCGACGACGGTGCCCGTGGCGGTGAGGTCCTCCGTGGTCAGCGCGACGATCGCCCGGGCGACCTCGTCGGGCTCGATGATGCGGCCCTCGGGGGTGTTGCGCGCCAGACGGGCTTCTGCCTCCGCCTCGGTGCCGCCGCGGGCAGCGACCATCCGGGCGATGTTGTCCCGTGTCATGTCGGTCCGGACCAGCGCGGGCGACACCATGTTGACCAGCACCCCGGTCTTCGCCAGGTCCATGGCCGCGGCCCGGGTCAACCCCAGCAGCGCATGCTTGGACGTCGCATATGCCGCACCGAACCGGATCCCCTGATGGCTGGCCAGCGAGCCCACCGTCACCACGCGGCCCCAGCCCTGCTCGACCATGTGCGGCAGCACCGCCTGCATCACCACGAACGTGCTGGTGACGTTCGTGGTGAGGACCCGTGTCCATTCGTCGTACGTCGTGCTCGTGATCGTGCCGGACGTGGCCACGCCGATGTTGGCCACGACGATGTCGGCCACCGACCCCGCCAGCGCCTCGGCGGTGGCGGCCGGGTCGGCTGCGTCGAAGGCGAGGGTCTGCACCGGATCGACCGTAGCCGCGCCGGCAGTCAGGTTCGCGGCGGCTGCGGTCAACTCGGCCGCGGTCGCCGCCAGCGTCGCCTCGTCGCGGCCGGTGATGACGACCCGGTGGCCGGCCGCCAGCAGCTGTTCGGCGACCGACCGCCCGATCCCTCGGCTGCCGCCGGTGACCAACGCCGTACGCCGATTCCCGGCGGGGTTCTCGGCCACGTCACAGACCCAGCGAACGGCCGACGATGTCACGCATGATCTCGTTGCTCCCGCCATAGATCCGTTGCACCCGAGCGTCGCGCCAACGGCGCGCGATCTCGTACTCCTCCATGTAGCCGTAGCCGCCGTGCAGTTGCAGACAGCGGTCGGCGACCCGCCATTCCAGATCGGTGGCCCAGTACTTGGCACCGGCCGCCTCGGCACCGCTGAGCTGGCCGTCGGCGTGCAGTTCGATGCAGCGGTCGATATAGGTACGGCCCACTCGGATATCGGTCACCAGATCGGCCAACGCGAACCGGTTGGCCTGGAACGACCCGATGGGCCGGCCGAACGCGGTGCGCTCGCGGGCATACGTCAGGGTGAACTCGACCATCCATTCGGCGTCGGCCTGGGCGATGACGGCGATACCGAGCCGCTCCTGCGGCAGGTTGCGTTTCAGCAGCGCCAGTCCGTTTCCCGGTTCGCCCAGGACGTCCTCGGGTCCGACGCGGACCTCGTCGAAGAACAGTTCGGCGGTGTCCTGGGCCCGCCGGCCGATCTTGTCCAGTTTGCGGCCGCGGGCGAAACCTGCCGCATCCGCCGGGACCACGAACAGGCCGAGCCCGTCGCCCCCCTCGACGCGGGCGACCACGACGACCAGGTCGGCCTGGATCCCGCTGGTGATGAACGTCTTCTGGCCACTGATCCGGTAGTGGTCGCCGTCGCGGCGGGCGGTCGTGCGGATCCCCCGCAGATCCGAGCCGGCGCCCGGCTCGGACATCGCCACGGCGGCCACCAGCTCACCGGAGGTCAGCCCCGGCAACCACCGCTGGCGCTGCTCGTCCGTAGTGAGGTCGAGCAGGTACGGGATCATGACGTTGTTGGTGAGGCTGAACGCATCCGTGCCGATCCCGGCGCGCACGACCTCCTCGTCCAGCACGACGTTGAACCGGAAGTCCGTGCTGCCGAGGCCGCCGTACTCGACCGGGGCCGCGAACCCGACCAGGCCGTTGGCCGCGGCGGTACGCCAGAACTCCCGGTCGATGATGCCGTCGGATTCCCATTGCGGCGCACGGGGTTGCGCCTCGCGTTCCAGGAAGGTCCGCACGGCCCGCCGGAAGTCGTCGTGCTCCTCGCCGAAGATCGTCCGCCGGCCGAGCACGGGGGCGGTCACCGAGTGCTCCGGTTCGCTGCCGACGTCGGCATGACCGACCTCCTCTGGTTCACCGCACCCGGGCAACGCTGCCGGACGGCGCCGGGCGCAGCAGCCGGACCCTAGCGCGGCGGCCGTCAGTGGGTCAGCAGGGCCTTGAGCAGGATCAGCCCGATCCCCAGCGCGATGCTCACGATCACCCCGAGGACGACAGCCAGCCGCCGCGCGCCGGTGGCGCGCAGGGCCAGCCAGGTCGCCACGACCTGGGTCACCAGCGCAGCGGCCAGGCTGGTGGCGGCCGTCCAGTCACCGGGTTCGTCCGCGGCGACGGCCAGCAGCAGGACGACGGTGGGGACGGCCGCCGCGGCGAGGATCGGCGACTCCAACGCGGCGGCACGCCGTACGGCAGCCGTGACGCGGTGACCGCGGGGCAGTTCCTCGCCGATGACGCGGACGTAGACGTGCAGCAGCCAGAACACCGTCGCGGTGACGGCGACCGCGGCCAGCAGCTGGCCGGGTTCCGGCAGATCGTCGGCGGTGGCCGCTGTCCCGATGATGGTCGAGGCAGCCAGCAGCGAGCCGTAGATCGCGCCGGCGTAGTTCAGTTGCTCCGGTGCGGACTGCTGGCCGGGCGCCGAGGACGTCTGAGGCATCGCGACGATCCTGCTGCCCGGCGGGCATCGCGGCCGGTTCCGCCACGCGGTACGGGCGACCGCGCCACCGGTGACATCGGTTCTGCGGTCAGTGGCTGATGAGGACTTTCAGCCAGATCAGCACCAGACCGAGCAGGATGCTCAGTCCCATCCCGACCACAGTCGCCGGCAGCCGGCCGCCGGCCAGCCGTAGCGCGATCCAGGTGGCGACGACCTGCGCACCCAGCGCGACCAGGAAGCCCAGCCATGCCGCCCACCGGCCGGTCTCGTCGAGCAGCAGACCCGCTGCCACGGCCAACGACGGCAGCGCGGCGGCGGCGAGGATCGGATACTCGTACGCCGCTGCCCGGCGTACCGCTTGGCGCAGCGGCCGCCCCGTCGGCAGCTCGTCGCCGATGATCCGCACGTAGACGTGCAGCAGCCAGAACACCAGCGACGTCACGATCAGGGTGGCGACGAGACGTTGCGAACTGGGATCGTCGCCTTCGGTAGCGGCCGTACCGAGGATCGTTGCGGCCGCCAGCAGCGAGCCGTAGATCGCTCCGGCGTAGTTGGCATGGGGGAGCCGCTCGACCGGCAACTGCCGGTCCGCGGTCACTCCGGTGGGGTCGGTCACGCCCGCATGATGTCGCGCAGCGTCCCCCGGCCGCATCGCCTTGCCCCAGACGGCCTTGCCGCCGACGGCCTTGCCCGGACAGCCCGTACCGGAGACAGCCCGTACCGGAGACGGCCTGACCGGAGACGGCCTGACCGGAGATGGCGCTGCCGCAGACCGGGCGCTTGCCGGCGACGCGAGGCTGTCACCATCAGCGCCGTGACGACGACCTCGGCCGGACGGCATACCGCAACGGTGCTCGCGGTGCTGGCCGCCAGCCAGTTCCTCATGACCCTCGACAGCTCGGTCATGAACGTGTCCATGGCGCAGGTCGCCGCCGACGTCGGCACCACCATCACCGGAATCCAGACCGCCATCACGCTCTACACCCTGGTGATGGCCACCCTGATGATCACCGGAGGCCGGCTCGGCACCATCTTCGGCCGGCGACGCACCTTCGGCATCGGCCTCGTGGTGTACGGCGCGGGCTCGCTCGTCACCGCGCTCGCCCCAAACCTCACCGTGCTGCTGCTGGGATGGTCTGTGCTGGAAGGCATCGGGGCGGCGCTCATCATGCCGGCCGTGGTCGCCCTGGTGGCCAGCAACGTCGCGCCGGCAGGCCGGACCAGGGCGTACGGACTGGTCGCGGCCGCGGGGGCCATGGCGGTGGCCGCCGGACCGCTCATCGGTGGCGCGGTGACGACGTTCGGCAGCTGGCGTTACGTCTTCGCCGGCGAGGTCGTGATCGTCGTGGTGATCCTGGTGTTCCTGCGGATCATCACCGACATCCCGGGCCGTCGCGGACCGCTCGACGCCGTCGGGTCCCTGCTGTCGATCCTCGGTCTGGGCATGATCGTGTTCGGGGTGCTGCGGTCCGGCGAGTGGGGTTGGGTGGCGCCGAACGACGGCACACCCACCCTGCTGGGAGTGTCGCCGGTCGTCTGGCTGCTGCTGGGCGGTCTGCTGGTCGTGTCGGTGTTCCTGCACTGGGAGGCCCGGCTCGAACGGCGCGGCGGCGAACCCCTGGTCCGCGCCGACACCCTGGCGAACCGGCAACTCGGGGGCGGCCTGACGATGTTCTTCTCCCAGTTCGCGATCCAGGCCGGGGTCTTCTTCACGGTGCCGCTGTTCCTGTCGGTGGTGCTCGGCCTGTCGGCGCTGCAGACCGGCATCCGCGTCCTGCCGCTGTCCGCTGCCCTGCTGATCGCGGCGGCAGGAATTCCGCGGTTCGCGCCACGGGCCGACCCGCGCCGCGTGGTCCGGCTCGGCCTGATCGCCGTGCTGGCGGGCATCGTCGTGCTCATCGGGGGGATGGATCCCGGCGCCAACGCCAGCATCGTGGCGATTCCCATGCTGCTCATGGGATTCGGGCTGGGCGCGCTGAGCTCGCAGCTGGGAGCCGTGACGGTATCGGCGCTGCCCGACGAGCGCAGCGCCGAGGTGGGTGGCCTGCAGAACACCGCCACGAATCTCGGAGCGTCCCTCGGCACCGCGCTGGTCGGGTCCGTCCTGATCGCGTCGCTGACCGCAGCAGTGCTGGCCGGCATCGGATCCGATCTGCGGGTCCCCGACACGGTGAAGCAGCAGGCCAGCACCGAGTTGGTGAGCGGCGTGCCGTTCCTGTCCGACGCGGACCTGTCGACGGCACTGGCCGACGCCGGTGTCGCGCCGGCGACTGCCGAGGTCATCGTCGAGATCAACACCGCGGCCCGGTTGGAGGCGCTGCGGTCGGCGCTGACCGTCGCCGCGGTGCTGGCCGCGGGATCGCTACTGCTCACCGGCCGGATCCCGCGGACTGCGCCGGGGTCGCGGCGCGACGAGGCTCAGGCCGTCGGGTAGACCTCGGTGAGGCGAACGTTGTTGCCGGACGGGTCGCGGAAGGCGGCGTCCTTGCCGTACGGCTGCACGGTCGGCTTGTCCACGAACTCCACGCCCCGCGCCGACAGTTCCTCATACGACGCCTGACAGTCCTCGGTGACGAGGAAGACTGTGCCGGCGAAACCCTTGCCCATCAGGTCGGCGACATCGGCCTGCGTCTGCGGATCCATGATCGGCGGCCCGGGAATCGCCATGAGGACCACGCCGAAGTCCGGTTGCGACGGCGCGCCGACGACCAGCCACCGGAAATTGCCCATCTCCGGCACGGTCACATCCGAGCGAACCTCGAAACCCACCCGCTTCGTCCAGAACTCCAACGCCGCGTCCTGGTCATGCACCCACAACTGCGCGCTTCCGACGGTGATCATGCCGACCTCCCGGTCTCCGGTTCGCCGATCCTGCTGTCCGGCGTCCACCGTAGGGAGGCGGCCGCGCCCCGGTCTTCTCGAAACGTCCGGCGTTGTGGCCGGCCGTAGGCGCGCAGCATGCAGGTCGGGATCTGG
Organism: Actinomycetota bacterium; assembly: GCA_004297305.1. NCBI lineage: Bacteria > Bacillati > Actinomycetota > Actinomycetota bacterium. Next base: position 329,438 of record SCTR01000006.1, on the reverse strand, counting down.
GCGTACGTCGCTGCCGGCGGAGCCGCGGCCCGGTAGGCGGTCGGCGAGCGGCCGTAGGTGCGGGTGAAGGCCGTGGTGAAGGAGCCGACGCTGCTGCACCCGACCAGGTGACAGATGTCGGCGACGGTGCGGTCGGTGCTGCGCAGCAGCGCCGCAGCCCGCTCGAGCCGGCGCGTCAGCAGGTAGGCGTGCGGCGAGACGCCGAAGGCCCGCCGGAACTGCGTGCTGAAATGCGCCCGCGACAGTCCCGCCGCCGCCGCGAGATCGGCCACGCGCAACGGCTCGGCGTACCGGGAGTCGGCGAGGTCCTTGGCGCGCGCCAGGTGTCGAGACGGCGGGACCGACGGCATGCCGCCAGGATGCCGTACGCCGTGAGCCGCCGGCTGCGGCCGGACCTTAGAGTCGCGCCGTGCCCGCTGTGCCGCCGACGAACGCTGTGCCACCCCCTGTTGTGCCGCCGCCGACGAACGCGTTCGCCGACCTGCTGCTCGGGCAGGCCGGGCGTGAGCCTGGCCGCCGGTTGTTGTGGGGCCCGGACGGCACGACCTGGACGTACGGGGACCTGGACGCGACGTCGGCCCGGCTGGCGCATGCACTTGCCGCCCGCGACGTCCGACCGGGTGACCGGATCAGCGTCCAGTTGCCGAAGTCGGCCGGACTGCTCGCCCTTCATGTCGCGTGCGCCCGGGTCGGTGCGGTCTGGTGCCCGCTGAACACCGCCTACACCGATCGGGAGGTCGACGACCTCGTCGCCGACGCCGATCCGGTGCTGGTCGTGCGGGAACGGCCGGTGCGGGGCGTGACGACAGTGGCGCTGGCAGCGCTGCAGGCCGAAGCCGAGTCACTGTCACCGGCGTACGACGACGTCCCGCGTTCGGCCGGCGATCCGGCCGTCATGCTCTACACCAGTGGAACCACGGGGCGGCCGAAAGGTGCGGTGCTGTCGGCCGGCAACCTGTGCTTCGGCGCCCGGAACCTGGCGACGGCCTGGGGTTTCAGCAGGGACGACGTGGTGCTGCACGTCCTGCCGCTGCACCATGCCCACGGGTTGTTCGTCGCCGTCCACGTCACCCTCGCCGCCGGCGGTGCGCTGCGGTTCCACGAGGCGTTCGAACCCGGACGGGTCCTGGCCGACCTGCCGGCCTGCACCGTCTTCATGGGTGTCCCCACGCACTACACGCGACTGCTGTCCCATCCGGGCCTCGACCGTACGGCGGCCGAACGGGTCCGGCTGTTCACCTGCGGGTCGGCGCCGCTGCTGGCCGCGACCCACGAGGCATTCCGGGAGCGGACCGGCGCGGCCATCCTCGAGCGGTACGGCATGACCGAGACGCACATGATCGCGTCAAATCCGCTGCACGGGCAGCGCCGGCCGGGCACCGTGGGGCCGCCGCTGCCCGGCGTTCAGGTGCGAATCGTCGCCGGTCCGGCGGGCGACTCCGCCTCGGATGGCAGTCCCGGCGCGGCCGGCGTTGCTGTCCACGATCGCGGTGTCGCCGACGACTCCAGTTCCGGTGCGACGGCCCCCGGCGCCGGCGAACCCGGTGGCATCGAAGTCAGCGGCCCCAACGTGTTCGGCGGGTACTGGCGGCGTCCGGAACTGCAGGCGACGGAGTTCACGCCGGATGGCTGGTTCGTCACCGGGGACGTCGGGCGGTTCGACGCCGACGGATACCTGGAGATCGTGGGGCGCGCCAAGGACCTGGTGATCTCCGGCGGTCTGAACGTCTATCCCAAGGAAGTCGAGCAGGCCCTCGACGCGTTGCCCGGCGTCCTCGAATCGGCCGTGGTCGGCGTCGCCGATCCGGACTTCGGTGAGGCGGTGGTCGCCGCGGTGGTCGCGGAGCCCGGTGCCGGCCTGGACCCGGAGGAGCTACGCCGGTTGCTGCGGGCCGACCTGGCCGGCTTCAAGATTCCCAAACGGGTCTACGTCGTCGAGGCGCTGCCCCGCAACACGATGGGCAAGGTCCGCAAGGACGTGCTGCGCGACCAGCTCGCTTAGCGTGCCGTCCAGCCGCCGTCCACGACGATGGTTTGCCCGGTGATGTAGCTGCCGGCGTCGCTGGCCAGCAGCAGCAGGGCGCCGGCAAGTTCGTGGGACTGGCCGGGGCGACGCATCGGGGTGTTGCGCTCGATGAATCCCGGCCCGTTCTCGCCCTCGAACAGCTCGGCGGTCAGCGCGGTGTGCACGTAGCCGGGGGCCAGCGCGTTGACCCGGACGTTGTTGCGGGCCCATTGCACGGCCAGTTCGCGGGTGAGGCTGATGACCGCACCCTTGGAGGCGACGTACGACGAGGCATTGGCCGGCGACGCGGCCACGATGCCGAGGATCGAGGCGTTGTTGATGATGCTGCCCCGCCGCGCCTCGAGCATCTGGCTGCCGACGAGCTGGGTGAGCCGGAACAGCCCGATCAGGTTGACCTCGAGGACCTGCCGGAAGTCCGCCATGGTGTGGTTCTCGGCGCGTTCGGCGACGGTCATGCCGGCGTTGTTGACCAGGACGTCGACCGGGCCGACGTCCTTGGCGACGGTCTGCACGAACGTCGTCATGGACTCTTCGTCGGTCAGGTCGCACGGCAGTGCCACCAGCCCGGTCTCGCGGGCGCACAGGTCGGCCAGCAGTTCGGTACGGCGGGCCGCGACCACGACGGTCGCCCCGGCGTCGCGCAGCGTCAGGGCCATGTCGACGCCGAGTCCGCTCGAGGCGCCCGTGACGACGGCCACCCGGCCGGTGAGATCGAACAGCTCGGCTGGCTTCGTCATGGGTCCATTCCTTCGCTACGGGTGCCCGGGCGGACACGGCAGCGGATCCTAGCCATCAATGGCCGATGACGGTCGACGCGCGTCGGCGCAGCGGTGGTCGGCCTTGCCAGCCACCCGGGGTGGCGTCCTACAGTCGGGCCGGGACCGGTGTGCGGCCCTCGCCGGAGTGCGGCCGATGGCCGGGGGACGAGCCGGCGCCGCGTTCTGTGCTGAGAGAGCCGATGACCACGACGAATTCCGATCCTGCGGTCTCCGAGACGACGCCTGACACCGGGAGTTCCGGCGCAGCCGACACGTCGGCCACCGACCCCGGACCGACGGCGGCCGAGGTCGCAGCGGGTTCGGATCTGTCCGGCAAGCGGATCCTGGTCACCGGCGGCGGTGCCGGCATCGGTCTGGAAACGGTGCGCGCGTTGGCGCAGGTGGGCGGCGAGGTCACCATCGCGGTCCGCAACGTCGCCGCCGGCGAGGCTGCCGCGGCCGACGTCGCGGCCACCGTCGACGGACCACCGGTGAGCGTCAGGCATCTGGACCTCGCCGATCAGAAGTCCGTCGCGGCCTTCGTCGCGGGCTGGGACGGCCCGCTCGACATCCTCATCGCCAACGCCGGGATCATGGCCGGCCCGCTGCAGCGAACCGCCGAGGGCTGGGAGTTGCAGTTCGCCACCAATCACCTCGGTCACTTCGCGCTCGCCGTAGGCCTGCGGCCGGCACTCGCGGCCGCCGGCCACGCCCGCGTCGTGGTGCTCAGTTCCGCGGGGCACCTCAACTCGCCGGTGGACTTCGACGACATCCATTTCCAGGTTCGGCCGTACGACCCCTGGATCGCCTACGCCCAGTCGAAGACGGCCAATGTCCTGTTCGCCGTCGGCGCCGCCCCCCGGTGGGCTGACGACGGCATCGACGTCAACGCGGTGATGCCCGGCCGGATCCGGACCAACCTGCTCAAGCACGTCACCGACGAAGAAGTGGGCCGGATCCGGCAGCTGCCGGCGGGCGCTGCGGTGACCTGGAGCACCCCGGACTTCGGTGCGGCGACCTCGGTGTACGTCGCCGTCGCGCCCGAGCTGGCCGGGGTCAGCGGGAAGTACTTCGAGCGCTGCGCGCTGGCCAAGCCGAATGTCCCCGGCACCCGGGAGGGCTTCGCCCCCTATGCGGTGGATCCGGATGGGGCGCAACGGCTCTGGCAGCTGTCGTCCGACTGGACCGGGTTGGGCTGACGCCGATGAGTTCGCTGGACCTCGTGGTCAGGGGCGGCACCGTCGTCGACGGCACCGGCGCTGCACCGCGAGTGGCCGACGTCGCCGTCGCCGACGGCGTCGTGGTCGAGGTCGGCAAGGTGGCCGGCCGGGGCCGGCGCGAGATCCACGCCGACGGAGCTATCGTGGCGCCCGGTTTCGTCGACGCCCACACGCACTACGACGGCCAGGCGGTCTGGGACGACCGGCTGCAGCCGTCCTCCTGGCACGGCGTGACGACGGTGGTGACCGGCAACTGCGGAGTGGGCTTCGCCCCGGTGTTGCCGCAGCATCGGGACCTGCTGATCGAGCTCATGGAAGGCGTCGAGGACATTCCCGGCACGGCGCTGTACGAGGGAATCACCTGGGAATGGACGTCGTTCGACGACTACCTGTCGGCGTTGGAGCGTCGTCCGCGGGATCTCGACCTCGCCACGCAGGTGCCGCACGCCGCGCTTCGTTTCTACGCCATGGGGGAACGGGCGGCGGCCTTCGAGCAGGCGAGTCCGGACGAGATCGAGCTCATGGCGAGGCTGGCACGCGACGCCGTCCTGTCGGGGGCGTTGGGCTTCTCGACCTCGCGGACGCTGGCCCACAAGACCAAGGCCGGCGCGGTCACTCCGGTCTACGGGACCGCCGAACAGGAACTGACCGCGATCGCGGCTGCCATCGGCGGGACCGGTCGCGGTGTGCTGCAACTGATCACCGACTTCCCCGACGTGGCCGAGGACATGGCCCTGTTGCGCGGCATGGCGTCGGCGTCCGGCCGCCCCGTCACAGTGTCGTTGTTCCAGACACGGGAACGGCCGGAGCTGTACCGGCAGATACTCGACGAGCTGAGCGCGGCCAACGCCGACGGACTGCGGCTCACCGGCCAGGTCGCCTGCCGCGGCATCGGCGCCCTCATGGGCCTGCACTGCCCGGTGCACCCCCTCGTGGCCAACCCGGTGTGGCTGGCGATGAGTCACCTGCCGGTGCCGGAGCAGGCGCGGCGGATGTCCGATCCGCTGGTGCGGCAGGAGATCCTGGCCGCGCAGACTGACGCCAAACGTCCCGATCTCATCGGCGGCATGCGGATCGACCGTTTCGAGTGGATGTTCCCGCTGGGCGAGTTGACCCCGGACTACGAGCCCAAGGCATCGGAATCGCTTGCGGCGCAGGCTGCCGCGACCGGCCGGGATCCCCTGGACCTGGCATACGACATCCTCATCTCCGACGACGGCCAGGGCTTCATCCACCAGCCGTTCGCCAACTACGCCTACGGCTCGCTGGATGCCGCGCGCGAGATGATGGTGCACCCGAACACCGTGCCCGGCCTCGGCGACGGTGGTGCCCACGTCGCCTCCATCTGCGACAGCAGCTTCCCCACGACGCTGTTGCAGCACTGGGTCCGCGACCGCGACCATGACCGGCTGGACTTGGCGTATGTGGTCCAGCAGCAAGCCCGCGATACCGCTCGATCCGTCGGCCTGCTCGATCGGGGAGTGCTGCTGCCGGGCTACCGTGCCGACATCAACGTCATCGACCTCGACGGCCTGCGACTGCACTGTCCGCGGATGGCCTACGACCTGCCCGCCGGCGGGAAACGATTGCTGCAGCGGGCAGACGGCTACCTGCACACGTTCGTGGCCGGCGTACAGACCTACCAGGACGGCGAGTCGACCGGTGCGCTACCGGGCCGAGTCGTCCGGGGGCCACAGGCCGCGCGCGGCACCGATCGGAGCGGGGGATCCCATGGCTGAGTTGTCCTTGCGCGGCAGAGCCGCTGTCGTGACCGGAGCGGGCCGTGGCATCGGCCGGGCCCATGCCCTCCTGCTGGCGTCGCGCGGCGCAGCCGTCGTCGTCAACGACATCGACGCTGCCGCAGCCGGTTCCGTGGTCGACGAGATCGTCGCTGCCGGCGGGCAGGCGCTCGTCTCCACTCATGACATCGCCTCCGAGACCGGTGGCGAGGACCTGGTCGCAGCGGTCATCGCGGAGTTCGGGTCCGCCGACATCGTCGTCCACAACGCTGGCGTCGTCGAACACGCGCCGTTCGGGCAGGTGCCGGCCGATCAGTTGACGCGGCTGCTCGCGGTGCACTTCTGCGCCGCCTACTACGTGGGACAGCCGGCGTGGCGCTGGATGGCAGCGAACGGTCGTGGCCGGATCGTGCTGACCTCGTCAGCAGGGATCTTCGGTGACGCGAGGGTGCCGACGTACGGCGGCGCGAAGGCCGGCCTGCTCGGCCTGGCTGCGAGCATGCATCTGGAGACCGTGCAGCAGGGCGTGGACATCAAGGTGAACGTCATCGCCCCGTTGGCCGCGACCCGGCCGAGGGTGCCGACCGCCCCCATCCCGGTCGAACTGGCGACACCGGACAACGTCGCAGCGCTGGTCGGCTACCTGGCATCCGACGAGTGCGCGGTGGGCGGGCAGTGCTTCCGGGTCGGTGCGACGTTCGTCGGCCGGATCTATCTGGGGGTCGCCGACGGCTGGTCCTCCGGCGGTACGCCGCTCACCCCGGAGTCGGTCGCCGATCACATCGACGAGATCACCTCGACGGCCGGCGGGGTGGTCCCGACCAGCAGCGCGGACCTGCTGGTGCACATGAATTCCCGGATCACCGCCGCCGCAGGCGATTCGGTCGGCTAGCCCGACCTGACCGTCGCAGGGAACCGCTGGGTCGTACCCTCGGCTCGTGTCGGTCACGATGCAGCTGCGCGCGACGATGCAGCGGTACGCCGAGCTGCTCGAACCCACAGCCGTGGGCCGGTTCTGGTCCCGGCTGCTGGAAGTCGAGTTCGTCGACCGGGCAGTGGCGCTCGCGGCCAAGTTGCTGGTGTGCGTGTTCCCGCTGCTGGTTCTCGTGGTCGCCATCGCGCCGGACGAGACCCGGCAGGCGATCGTGAACACCGTGATCGCCCGGTTCGGATTGTCCGGTGGCGCGCTGGACGTGCTTCGGGTCGCGTTCGCCTCTCCGGCGGAGACGAGGACCGCGACCGGGCTCGTCGGCGTCATTCTGACGTTGGCGTTCGCGGTGTCCTTCACCACCGCGCTGCAGCGGACCTATCTGCGCGCGTGGCGCCGACCGCCTGGTGGCGGCATTGGCAACAAGCGCCGGGGAGCCGCCTGGGTAGGGGGTGTGCTGGCGCTGTTCGGCACGCTCGCGCTGGTCAACGCCTTGGTGAAGGGCTCGGTCGGCGCTGTCGTCGCGTGGGTTGTCGGCACGGCGCTGTCGATCGGGCTGTGGTGGTGGACGGCTCGGCTGATGGTCCGCGGTGAGGTGCGTTGGCGTGCGTTGCTGCCGACCGGTATCGCCACCGGGTTCGGCTCCTGGCTGTACACCTTGGCGGCATCGGTCTGGTTTCCCACGACGGTGGCGAAGAACTACGCCCAGTTCGGTGCCTTCGGGTTGAGCCTGGCATTCGTCATGTGGCTCACGGGTTTCGCGTTCATCATCGTCGGCGCCGCGGTCCTCGGTCCGGCGCTCGCTGAGGGGGACGATCGGCTGGCGCGCTGGCTCAACCCCACGGGGGACTGCCTGACGCCTGGGAGCGCGGCCGCGTTGCCGGGGCCGTCCCGTCCGATGCGGTTGTCCGACGCCTTCGGCCGTGGCGGCGCCGGCAGCGGCACCACCACGCCACCGGGTACGGCAACCGACGAGGCCAACTGACTGGCAACGAACGTATCGAGTTCAGGCCGGTCTAGCGGGATGGGCTCAGTCCGACCAATCTGCAAAATCATCTCGTCGTGCCTGGGGTCGGGGTCGCGGGTCAACGCTGGGATCCCGGTGCACGTCGTGACGAGCGTCTACGGGCACCATGTGCGTCCTCATCGAACGGATCTGCGCCAAGCGCGGCACGACGATGCGGTGGCGGGCACGACCACCTAGCACCGCTCCTGCGGCGTGACGGCGGGTCCCCAGACCTCTTTGTGAGAGATCGCAAGGCGCCCAGCTTGTGCCTCGGGCTCTGTGCGCCTGTCAGGCTTCCGACCTGGGCAAACGGTGTGGCCAGGGGCGGGGTCGAACCGCCGACCTTCCGATTTTCAGTCGGACGCTCGTACCAACTGAGCTACCTGGCCGTGACCGCCGCAGCGGCCGGGCGATCGTATCGGACCGGCTAGTGCCCCGACCGCGCCACCGGTCCGCCGCTCCGGTGTCGAGCCGCGGTCCGCCGCTCCGGTGTCGAGCCGCCGGTGTCAGGCGGCCCGTGTCACAGGGCGGCGACCTGGGGGGCCACCTGGGACGCGACGAGCTCGAGGTGATCGAGGTCGGCCAGGTCCAGCATCTGCAGGTACACCCGCGACACCCCGATTTCGGCGAACCGGCCGAGCCGGTCGACGAGCTGGTTCGGCGTACCGGACAGTTCGTCGGGCCGCGGCTTGCCGGCCTCCCGCCCGATCGTCGCGGCACGCCGGGCGAGTTCGGCGTCGTCGCGGCCGCAGCACAGCACCTGCGCGACCGACCGGATCACAGAGCCGGGGTCCCGGCCGATCCGCTCGCACGCCGCGCGGGCGCGTTCGAACGCCTGCTGCGCGATCGGGACGTCGCGGAACGAGACGTTGTACTCGTCGGCGAACCTCGCCACCAGCGCGGGCGTCCTGCGCGGACCCACGCCGCCGACGATCAGGTGCGGGTGCGGCTGCTGTACGGGCTTGGGCAGCCCTGGCGAATCGGTCACGTCGTAGTAGCGGCCGTGGAAGTCGTACATCTGCCCGAGCGGCGTCGTCCACAACCCGGTGATGATCTCGAGTTGTTCTTCGAGCCGGTCGAACCGTTCTGCCACAGGAGGAAAGGGCAGTCCGTACGCCGCATGCTCAGCGGCGAACCAGCCACCGCCCATGCCGAGGTCGATGCGCCCGCTGCTCATCGCGTCGATCTGCGCGACGCTGATCGCCAGCGGACCCGGTGACCGGAACGTCACCGGGCTGACCAGCGTCCCGAGCCGGATTCGCGACGTCTCGCGAGCCAGTCCGGCCAGCGTGATGAACGCGTCGGTCGGGCCGGGCAGGCCGTCGGCGTCGCCGAACGCCAGGTAGTGGTCGGAGCGGAAGAACGCGTCGAAGCCGGCATCCTCGGTGGCGCGAGCCACCCGCAGCAGATCGTCGTACGACGCACCCCGCTGGGGCTCGGTGAAGATTCGCAGCAGCATGGGGTCAATCTCCCATGACCTACTCCACAGCCCGCCCCGGCAAGGCGCTACGACCGCCCTTCCAGCGGCCGGCATCGGGCCACCAGGTGGCGGTTCGGCGACTGCAAAGCCGGCCGCGACGTCCCGGTGTTGCGCGCTTTGTGGTCATCAACGTGGCCGCTGTCGGCCGGCTAACGGCCGACAAGGCGCGCAACGCTGGTACGTCGGACATGGCGCGGGTCCGCACATCGTGCGGACCCGGTAGAGCGACCCCGACGGGACTCGAACCCGCGACCTCCGCCGTGACAGGGCGGCGCGCTAACCAACTGCGCTACGGGGCCTCGGTGCTGCTGAGGCGTACCCCCAACGGGATTCGAACCCGCGCTGCCGCCTTGAAAGGGCGGTGTCCTGGGCCGCTAGACGATGGGGGCCTGTGGTCGTCACACCGGGCCCCCGCCGACCATCGTCGTCGGGTGCCGCCACAGCATAGGGGAGCACATCGGCGATCACCAAAGCAGCACCGGGGTCCCCTTCCTGCCTCGGACACGCGGTCCCGCGGCGCCGGAGAGGCAGGATGTCGTAGTGCTCGAGTTGGATGCGGCCGCCTTCGAAGACCTCGTCGCGCAGGCCCTCGACGAGGTCCCGGCAGCCCTGGCGGCGCTCGTGGACAACCTCGTCGTGGTGGTCGAGGACGATGCTCCTGCTCATGATCGACAGTTGCTCGGCCTGTACGAGGGAGTCCCGCTGACCGAACGTGACGGCAGCTACGCCGGGACCCTGCCGGACCGGGTCACGATCTTCCGCCGCCCGATCCTGGCGATCTGCGACACCCCGGAGCGCGTCGTCGCCGAGGTCCGGATCACCGTGGTGCACGAGCTCGCCCACCACTTCGGCATTGACGACGACCGGCTGCACGACCTCGGCTACGGCTGATCCCACCGACAGGGTGCCCGCGCCGTGGCGACGCCGGGTCGTGTGGCCAAGCGCATCCGAGGCGTACGCCGGGCGCGCCGACCACTGAACCCGTGCCGGGCTAACCTCCGGCCGCGGCGGCACGGTCGAGCCGGTCCCGGACGGCCGCGGCGATCCCGGGTCCGGACGGGGGTACGGCGACGATGACCTGCAGCCCGAGGAGGTCGGCGCGACGCAGCGCGGCGTACAGGATCCGTGCGTAGCCGCTGGCATCCGTCGGGGCGGCGAGGCGGACGAACCCGCCAGGGGTCGGGACACCCACCGGTGCGATCAGGCCGGTGGATCCGGGGCCGGTCTGCGCGGCGACCTGCGGCTCGGTTGTCGTGGTCGGCGTGACGACGACACGCGCCCGCGGTGCGTAGTGGGCCGCGAGGGTGCCCGGCGCGCGAACTGAGCCGCCCGCGGCGGCGGTCACCGCCAAGCCGGTCACCGCCTCGACGGTCTCGACCGAGACCGCGCCCGGGCGCAGCAGGCGAGGCGCCGGGCCGGTGCAGTCGACGATCGTTGATTCGACGCCCACCTCGCACGCGCCGCCGTCGAGCACGAGGTCCCGGCCGGGATCCAGGCGGTCGCCGATGCTCGCCAGGACGTGGTCCACCGAGGTCGGGCTGACCGTGCCGAAGACGTTGGCGCTCGGGGCGGCCACGCCGCGGTCGCTGTCACCGGCGAACGCCGCCAGGGTGGCCAGCGTCACCGGATGCGAGGGCATCCGTAGCGCCACGGTGGACTGACCGCCGGTGACCGCGTCGGTGGCCCGCGCTGACCGTGGCAGGACGACGGTCAGCGGCCCCGGCCAGCAGGCGGCGACGAGGTTCCGGGCGTAGCCGGGAACCGCTCGGGTCCACGAATCGACAGCGTCGGCAGCGGCGACGTGAACGATCACCGGGTGCCCGGCCGGCCGGCCCTTGACCGCGTAGATCCGGGCGACCGCAGCGGGCTGCTCGGCATCGGCGGCCAAGCCGTACACGGTCTCGGTGGGCAGGGCGACCAGTCCGCCGGCGCGCAGCACTCTGGCTGCTGCCTCGGGATCGGCCGTGCGGGGAACCGTCATGTTCCGTTGTGCCGCATGGTGTGCCCGCCGCTGGCGAACAACCCCTCCAGGGTGGCGGCTGCCACGCCTGTCACGGTCGCGCTGCTCGCAGCGGCCTCCCCGTTCCGATCGGAGGCCGCGGTGGTCACCTCGATAGCGCTGGTACCAAGGATTTCCGCCGCCGCGTCATCCGTCGCCGGCGCCGGACGTAGCCCTCCGGCGCGCAGCGCGGCCAGGTTGCGCTGGACGTCGGCAAGTTCGTCCGGCCACGCGCCCGCGTCGCGGTCGGCTTCCTCGACCCCGAGGTACGCCGCTTGCGCGGCCTCGTACCGCGCCGCCGCCGCGGGGTAGGAACCCTTGCGCCCCAACAGGGCAGCCGCCTCGTGCTCGCAGCCGGCGACCCGGCCGCCGAGACCCTGCTCGCGGTAGGTGTTCTTGGCGCGGTCCAGCACCGACAGGGCTTCCACGACCTCGGCCGGGTCGTCGCTGAACCTCGTCGCGAGGACCACCGCCAGACCGTGCCCGACGTCGGCGGTCAGCACCGGGTCACCGGCGCGCTCGGCCAGCTCCAGCGCAGCCCGGAAGCCTTGTGCCGCAGCGGTCGCGTCGCCGGCCCGGTCGAGGGTCGCCGCTCGGGCGGCACCGAGCGCTGCCTCACTGCGGCGATCGGCGAGCGCGCGTGCGCTGTGCAGCGCGCCGTCGAGGACGACCACCGCCTCGTCGTGGCGCCCCGCCTCGGACAGCCGCCACGACAGCGGCGAGGCCATCGCCAGCACGTCGTGGTGGTAGCCGAGCCGGTGCAGGTCGCCGTACGCCGCCAGCAGGCTCGGCAGCGCCTCGGCGGGCCGACCGGCCCGGTCCAACGCCAATCCGGTCAGCTGCCGGGCCGACGCCACCACGTAGGCGTCGGTGTCTTCCTTGCCGTCGCGGACGACGAGCAACGCCTCCCGCAGTGCGTCGTCGGTACGGCCCGCCTCCAGGTAGAGGTCGGCGCGCTCGAGTCGCAGGACCAGCGCTTCGTGCCGGTCCAAGCCGCGGCCGCGCAGCCGCTCGTCGAGCTGCTGCAGCCGGGCGACCGGATCGCCGGCGGCAGCGGCCAGTTCCTGCTGGACCCGCCGCAACTCCTTGCGCAGCCCGCGGCGGCCGAAGCCGGCGACGAGGGGTTCGGCGCGGGCGGCCGCCGCCGCGGCCTCCTCCGGTCGGCCCAGCCGCAGCAGCGAGTCTGCGCGGGACAGTTCGATCCGGGCCTGCAGCGCGCCCAGGTCGACATCGCCGAGCTCCGGCGGCGGTGCCGCGGCTGAGGTCATCCGGATCCAGCGGCGCTCGTCGTGGCCGCCGCCGGCGCGGACCAGCTCGACGTACCGCAGCGCGTCGTCGTACGCCGTCAGCGCCTCGGCGTGCCGGCCCTGGGCGGCCAGCGCCGCGGCGTACTCGACCCGGCGCACCGCCCGCAGGCCGGGGGTCACGAACGGATCGTCGAGTGGTTCGTCGCGCTCGGGGCCCGACAGGTCGTCCACCCGGCCATCGTGCCGTACCGCGCGGTATGTCAGTGCCGCCGCTGCGGTGTGTTAGGGCCGTGCAAGGCCCCTGGTCCTCCTCGGCCCGGCCGGCCCACAGTGGTTCGCGACGGCGCCGCCTGCTGTGGCGCCCCCGCCCAGGAGGATCACGTGAGCACCGACAGCAACGCTTCCCGTCCCGCCGGCGCCCCGGCCACCGGCGACACCGCGACCGACGCGAACGCGAACGCCGCGGCGCCCGACGCAACGGCTACCGGCGCGACGCCGGCGTACGCCTTCGCTGGCCCGGCCTACGCCGGGCGCTGGGCCGACGGCGGCGGTGCCGACGAGGCCGCTCGACCCGCTCCGGCGTATGCCGGAACTCATTCGTATGCAACGGGTCCGGCGTACGCCGCGGCGCCGGCGTACGCACCGGTGCCGCCGAACGACGGGGTGCCGCCGAACGGCGGTACGGGGCAGCTGCCGGTGAACCCGCCGCCGCCGCGCAAGACCGGCCCGGTCGCCATCGCGGCGGCCACCGCCCTGGTCGCGGCTCTGCTGGCCGGCGGCGTCGGCGGCGCGGTCGGCTACGGCCTGGCCGAACGGGACGGTGGGAGCGCCGGGACGACCAGCTCCCTCGGGGCAAGCATCAACCCCGCCTCGCTGTCTGCCCCGGCGGACGGTTCGGTGTCCTCCGTCGCCCAGGCGCTGTTGCCCTCGGTGGTCAAGATCAGTACGACGACCGCGCAGGGCGGCGGCACCGGCACGGGCTTCGTCATCCGCGCCGACGGCTACGTGCTGACCAACAACCACGTGGTGGCCGGGGCCGTCGACGACACGGTGTCGGTCGCCTTCAGTGACGGCACGACGGTGTCGGGCAAGGTGGTGGGCGCGACGGCCGACTACGACCTCGCCGTGGTCAAGGTCGACCGGACGGGCCTGCCGGCGGTCACCCTCGGCGACTCCGCCGCGGTGAAGGTGGGCGACACGGCGATCGCGATCGGCAGCCCGCTGGGCCTGGAAGGCACGGTGACGGCGGGGATCATCAGCGCGCTGCACCGGCCCGTCACCGCGGGCGAGGGCAACGGCGACGGGTCGTTCATCGACGCCATCCAGACCGACGCCCCGATCAACCCCGGGAACTCCGGCGGGCCGCTGGTGAACGGGGCCGGTCAGGTCATCGGGGTGAACTCGGCGATCGCGAGCCTCGGCGGCGGCGCCGGCGGGCAGGCCGGATCGATCGGCCTCGGCTTCGCGATCCCGGTGAACGAGGCGAAGCGGATCGCCGACGAGCTCATCGCGACCGGGAAGGCCACCGTCCCCATCGCCGGGATCCAGGTCGACCAGACCTACGAGGGTTCCGGTGCCCGGGTCTCGGCGGTCCCCGCCGGCCCGGCGGCCTCCGGTGGGGTGAAGGCCGGCGACGTTGTGACCGCGGTCGACGGCCAGCGGGTCGCCGACGCCACCGCGTTGATCGTGGCCATCCGGGCGCACGCTCCGGGCGAGAAGGTCACCTTCACCGTCACCCGCGACGGCGCCAGCCGGGACCTGACGATCACCCTCGGTACCTCGTCCACGAACTGACGCCGCCAGCGCGGCTGAAGCGCACGCGCACCGTGCCGGGCCTACGCTCGGCACGGTGCGCGTCGAGTTTCACCCCTCTGTGACGACCAGCCTCGGCGTCGAGGTCGAGGTGGGCATCGTCGACCTGGCGACCGAGGGCCTCGCCGGTCGCGCGTCCGACGTGCTGGCCGTGCTCGGCGAGGGCCACCCGGGCGGGGTCCATCCGACGGTCAAGCACGAGCTGTACGAGTGCAGCCTCGAACTGGTCACCGGCGTGTGCCCCACCGTTGCGGCCGCCCGGGCCGATCTCGAGCGGTCGCTGGCGCAGGTCCGTCCCGTGCTCGCTGAGCGAGGACTCGGCCTGCTGGCGACTGGAGTGCACCCGTTCGCGTCGTACCACGACCTGGTCCGCAGCCCGGGTGAGCGGTACGAGGACCTGGTGTCGCGGATCGGCTGGCCGGCGCGGCGGCTGATGACGCACGGCGTCCACGTGCACGTCGGCGTACGGTCGGGCCCGCGGGCCTTGGCGATCACCGGTGCCCTCACCGGCGTCCTGCCGGTGTTCCTCGCGCTGTCGGCGTCCAGCCCGTACTGGCACGGTCGCGACACCGGCCTGGCGTCGGTGCGCACCAAGGTCTTCGAGGCGTTGCCCACGACCGGCCTGCCGCCGCGGCTGACCGGGTGGGACCAGTTCGAGCGGCTGATGGGCACCCTGGTGACCGCTGGCAGTATCCGGACGATCCGGGAGGTGTGGTGGGACGTGCGCCCGCATCCGGACTTCGGCACCGTCGAGCTGCGGATGTGTGACGGGGCCGCGACGTTGTCCGAGGTCGCCGCGCTGGCCGCCCTCGGCCAGTCCTTCGTCGAACAGTGCGAGCGCCGGCTCGACGCCGGGGAGCCGCTGCCGGTGCCGGCCGAATGGGTGCTGCGGGAGAACAAGTGGCGGGCCTGCCGGTGGGGGCTGCAGGCCCGGCTCGTCGTCGACGACGACGGCCGCACGGCTCCCGTGGAGCAGGTCGCGGCCGGCCTCGTCGCCGACCTGGCGCCGGTGGCTGCGGAGCTCGGCTGCGACGGGGAACTGGCCGGGGTGCTGGACATCCTCGAGCACGGCGCCAGTTACGACCGGCAGCGGTCGGTCGTGGCGGCCGGCGCGACGCTGCCGGAACTCGTCGGGGTGCTGCGCGACGAATGGGCCACCGATGTGGTGCACCGTGGCTGACCCGGCTCGCCGTCGCGGCGCGACCGAGGACGTCGTCGAGCGCCATCGCCCCGCGCTCGCCGCGTTCCTGGCCGGCCACGGCGATGAACTGGTCGGGTTCCGTCGCCGGCTGCATGCCCATCCTGAGCTCGCGGGGGGCGAGACGGAGACGACCGAGGCGGTCTGCGAACGGCTGCAGCTGGCCGGGTTGCGCCCCGAGCCGCTGGCCGTCGGGACCGGGCTGACCTGCGACGTGGGTGCGTCGAACGGTCCGGTCGTGATGCTGCGTGCCGATCTCGACGCGCTGGGCATGCCGGACGGCAAGGACGTGTCGTACCGGTCGCGGGTGCCCGGCCGCGCGCATGCGTGCGGACACGACGTCCACACCGCGATCGTGCTCGGTGCCGGTCTCGTCCTTGCCCAGCTGCTGCCCGACACCGGCGGGCGGGTCCGGCTGGTCTTCGAACCAGGGGAAGAGGCGGTGCCCGGTGGCGCGGTCGACGTCATCGCCGAGGGGCGCCTGGACGGGGTGAGCGCCGCCTTCGGGCTGCACTGCGAGCCGAAGCTGGACGTCGGCGTGATCGGCGTCCGCCCCGGCCCGCTGACCGCTGCCGCCGACCTGATCGAGCTCACCCTCACCGGTCCCGGTGGGCACACGGCCCGCCCCGAACTGACCGTGGACCTGGTCGCGGTGGCGGCCGAGCTCGTCCTGCAGGTGCCCAGCCTTGTCGCGACCCGGTCCGGCGGCGATGTCCTGATCGTCTTCGGTGCCGTGCGTGGCGGGGACGCAGCGAACGTGATCCCCTCGCAGGTGACGATCCGCGGGACCCTGCGCACCCATGACCGGGCGGTGTGGGGCCGTGCCGAACAGCTGCTGCGCGACGCCGTAGCCACGGTTGCCGACCCCCTCGGTGCCGGCTGGGAGCTCGCCTACCGCACCGGGGTGCCGCCGGTGGTCAACGACGAGGCCGCGACGCAACTGGTCGCCGAGGTCGGGCGGGCGGTCCTCGGCCACGACGGCGTGGTCGAGGCGCCGCGGTCACGTGGCGGCGACTCGTTCGCCTGGTACCTCGACCATGTCCCGGGGTCGTACGTCCGGCTCGGCGTGCACGATCCGGCCAGCGGCCGGTCGCGCGGCGACCTTCATGCGTCTACGTTCGATGTCGACGAGCGCGCCATCGGCTATGGCGTGCAGGTGCTGGCGTTGACGGCGTTGGCGGCGCTCACCGGGCCGTAGCGGATCGACCGGCAGGAGGCATCGCATGGCCGACGGGCAGCCAGAGGCAACGCCGGACGACATCGCCTACCTGCTGCAGGAGACGACCACCTGGGCGGTGGTCGGCTGCTCCCCGGAGCCGTGGCGTGATTCGCACCGCATCGCCGAGCTGCTGCAGCGCAACGGCTTCCGCATCATCCCGGTGAACCCGGCCGTCGAGTCCGTGCTCGGCGAGACCTGCTATCCGAGCCTGGCGGACATCCCGTCGTCGGCCGGGGTCGAGGTCGTCGACGTGTTCCGCCGCTCCGAGTTCGCCGGCGCCGTTGCCGATGAGGCCGTGGCCTGTGGCGCCGTCGGCGTATGGATGCAGCTGGGCGTGGTGGACACCGCGGCAGCCGAACGGGCCCGCGCGGCCGGGTTGCGGGTGGTCATGAACCGGTGCCCGGCGGTCGAGCTCCCCCGCCTTGCTGCGCGGTGACGCGGCCCGGAGCGACGGCTACGACCGGGCGCGGAAGGTGACCTGCAGGTCGTACGGGCCGTAGAAGGCATCGGTCCACGAGTGCATGGTCGGTGCCGCGCTCAGCTCGACGTCGGTGAGCCGGGTGGTGAGTAGCTCGGTGCCGACCCGCAGTTCCTGCCAGGCGAGGTTCTTGCCGATGCAGACGTGGACTCCGTTGCCGAACGCGGCCGGGAAGAACGGCGCTACCCGGTCCAGGCGGTAGGAGTGCGGGTCGGCGAATTTCGCCGGGTCCCGGCCCGCCCCGACCAGGTTGATCTTCACGTCCGCACCCACCGGCAGGGTGACGCCGTCGATCTCCAGCGATTCGTGGACGATCCGGCCGAGCATCGTCGAGATCGGGGTCAGCCGGGTCGCCTCCTCGATGGCGACCTCACGAATCGCCGGATCGGACGCGACGCGCTCCCAGACCCCGTTCGTGATCAGGTGCTGCAGTGTCGAGGCGAGCTGGAAGTTCGTGGTGTCGATCCCGCCGAGCAGCAGGTTGACCGTCCCCCAGACGACCTCGTCCGTGGTGAGCCGACCCTGCGTCTCCCCGGTATCGATCAGCGCGCTGAGGAAGTCGCCCTGCGGGTTGCGACGCCGTTCGTCCAACAACTCGATGGCATACGCGCGCAGCGTGTCCAGCGAGGCCTCGATCGTCGGGATGTGCGGCTGCATCGGGACGTACACCAGGTGGCGCAGATCGAGCGCGGCGTGCACGAACTCCGGAATGTCGGCCGGCGGGAAACCCAATAGCCGGCACAAGACCTCGGCCGAGAACCGCTGCGTAAAGTCCTCGACCAGGTCACCTTCGCCCCGGGCTAGCAACCGGTCGACGAGGCTGTTGCCGGTGTCGAGGATGGCCTCACGGTGGTCCATGACCCGGCGCGCAGCGAAGGCACGGGCGAAGATCTTGCGGATCTCCCGGTGCCGTTCCGGCGCCATGAACAGGAAGATTCCCTTGTCGACGAACTCCGCGATGTACGGGCTCGCGCCGTGGGAGGAGAAGTCCGCGGCCGACATGGGGCGCAACCGCTGATCGGCCAGCAGTTCGTAGGCGAGGTCGTACGAGATGACCTCGTACCCGCGAATGCTACGAACAATGCGGTGTGGCCGCAGCGCGTCCAGCGTGGCAGTCGGGTCGGCACGGAATGCGTCGAGATCGAGTTCCGGTAGATCGTCGACTTTCACCAGGGTCTCGGTCATGGCGCCCGTCTCTCGTAGAGTCCGTTGGATGCCCCCGGCGAACGCCGACGCGCTCGATTGACAGTCGAAAACTAGTACCACTTCTGGGATGCGACAACCCCCGGCCGCACGCCGGGGCGGCGGGCAGCCGGGTGGACGGCGACGGGAGGAGCGACAGATGCAACAGCGGTTACTCGGTGACACCGGCGTCTCGGTCAGTTCGTTGTGCCTCGGCGCGATGATGTTCGGCGACTGGGGGACCCCGGACCACGCGGAATCCATTCGGATCATCCACCGCGCTCTGGATGCCGGGATCAACTTCATCGATACCGCGGACGTTTACTCCGCCGGCGAGTCGGAGGTCATCGTCGGCAAGGCTCTGGCCGGCCGCCGCGACGACGTCATCCTGGCCACGAAGGTGTTCAACCCGATGGGCGACGATCCGAACCGCCGGGGGAACTCCCGCCGCTGGATCGTCCGAGCCGCAGAGGAGTCGTTGCGCCGGCTCGGCACCGACTGGATCGACCTCTACCAGATCCATCGGTACGACCCGCGGGTCGGACTGGACGAGACGCTCGGCGCGTTGTCCGACCTCGTCCGTGAGGGCAAGATCCGGTACGCCGGGCACTCGACGTTCCCGGCCTCGGCCATCGTCGAGGCGCAATGGACGGCCAGGGAACGTGGCCGGGAGCGATTCGTGACCGAGCAGCCGTCCTACTCGACCCTGACCCGTGCTATCGAGTCCGACGTGTTGCCCACCTGCCAGCGGTACGGAATGGGAGTCATTCCCTACAGCCCGCTGGCCGGCGGCTGGCTGTCCGGTCGCTACCGCGTGGGTGCGGACCCGGCAGGGCCGGCGTCTGCGGTCCGGCAGCGGCTGCCGCGCCGCTACGACCTGTCGCTGCCGGTCAACACGATCAAGCTCGACGCGGCCGAGCGGCTCGCCCTGCTGGCCGAGGAGGCCGGCCTCTCGCTCGTCGAGCTCGCTCTGGCGTTCGTGCTGCGCCACCCGGCCGTCACCGCGGCGATCATCGGGCCCCGGACGATGGCGCATCTGGAGTCACAGCTGCCGGCGGCCGAGGTGGTGCTGTCGACCGACGTACTCGACCGCATCGACGAGATCGTCGCGCCGGGCCTGACGGTCAATCCGGCGGACAACGGCTGGGTCAGCCCGGCGCTGGACGCCGCGGCCCGGCGGCGGTAGCCCGACACCCGCGTCGATAGCCCGGCATCCGCGTCAGTAGCCCGAGAGCTGCCATGATCGCCGCGTCGCCGGCGAGGAGCACCCTCGGCGAACTGGAGCGAGTCGTGACACGTCGTGGAGGCAATGGCGTGATCGGTACGCGTGCGCGCCGCTGGACGTTCGCCGGCGTCGGAATCAGCATCGTCGTCGCTTCACTGGCCGGGTGCGGCGGACAGGTCGCCGACCGGGCCTCCGACCTCCGTTCCAGCGCGTCCGCTGCGCTGTCGAGCCTGCGCCCGACAGGCTTACCGTCGGTCGCGTTGCCGACGGCATCCGCCGCGTCGACCGCGCCCTCCGTGGCGCTGCCGACTGCGTCCGTCGCGACCCGGACGCCCACCCCGACGCCCACGGCGAGCGAAAGCAGCGCACCGAGCGTGTCGCCCACCAGAAGCACGTCGGCTCCGACCCCGTCGGGCAGCACCGCGGCCGCGACCTCGCCGGCAGCCCCCGTGATCAGCAGTACGCCGCCTGCCACCTCCGCCGGTCCGAGCAGCAGTATGCCGTCAACCACCTCCGCCGGTCCGAGCAGCGGCACGACGTCGTCGGGGACCGCGACGTCACCGAGTGCGTCAGCCCCTTCCGCGTCGACCACGCTGACGACCCTGCCCGCGCAGCCGGCCTCGTCGGAGGGCGTCGCGACCTGGGTGTGGATCCTGCTGGCCCTCGTCGTCCTCGCCGCCATCGCCGCACTTGCTGGATGGCTGATCGTCGGGCGCCGGCGCGGCCCTGCCGAGCCGGGCGACGCCACGGCCGAGGAACTCGGGACCGGCGAGCAACCGCCCGACGGCCCCGAGTCGTGATCGCACCGCACCATCGGACAAAACTCTGGAACGGCTTGTCCGGCAAGGTGTCTCGCTGGAGGGGGTGACGGGAATCGGTGAGAGCCCATGCACCCAAGTGTTCCCAGCACCGTCCCTAGCTGACAGTGTGGGTTCACGTCCACCGCGGCGCATCCCAGTTCAGGTACCTGCGGGAAAGACGAAACCCCGGCGATGTGGCCGGGGCCAGGGATCGTTCCGGGGTCTTCGCTAGCAAAGATACGGGGAGCCGATCGGTTGTCAAGTGCCAGCACCACCGGCGGGGACCAGGGCTGGGACCACGCGGTCATACTCCACCTGCTCACCGACGAGAGATTCGCCTCGTATCGGGCCGGTCGCACTCTGGACGGCGCCTTCGCGCTCTACGAGTGGAACATGGTCGCGTCCGCCGCGGTGATGACCACGACCGGCATGGTCGAAGTCATCGTGCGCAATGCACTCGATCGGCAACTGGCCGAGTGGGCTGCGACTCGGCACAGCGGTGCCTCGTGGCTCGACGTCATTCCCCTGGACCCTCGAGGTCAGGACGACCTCCGCAAGGCCCGACGACGAGCAGGGGGCCTAGGCGCGAGCCATGGCAAGGTCATCGCGGAGCTGACGTTCGGCTTCTGGCGTTATCTGGTGGCCAGCCGCTACTTCACCGCGCTGTGGGTTCCGCAGCTGCACGAGGCCTTCCCGGCCGGCGCTTCCGATCTCCGACGGAGACGTAAGGACGTCGAGCACCTGCTCCAGGAGCAGCAGTTCGTCCGGAACCGAGCGGCCCATCACGAGCCGATTCACCGCCGCAATCTGCAGGCTGACTTCGACGGTGCCGTACGACTTTGCGATTGGATCCATCCTCAGGCTGCAGCCTGGGTGGCGAGCAAGTCCTCGCTGCCTGCCGTGATCGCCGCTCGGCCGACCCTCTGACACTGCCAAGTCACCGCACCTCAGAAGCCTCATCTCAGTTCCCGGCGCCTCGTGGCCTCAGGATGCTGACAGTGCGCTCGGCAAGCGATAGCCACGAATCGTCGTGGTCTTGCGTGCGCCAACGGACGGCGACCATGGGTCAAGTGGAGCCCACGAAGGTCTATTGCCGGAGGATCCAGCCGGGTCTATCTCGTCTCGACATGCTTCTTAACCTGCACTCATACAAGGAGCGGGTGACGGGAATCGAACCCGCACTGTCAGCTTGGGAAGCTGATGTTCTGCCATTGAACTACACCCGCGGATCCGCCGGACCTGCCCGCGGACGCGGAGCAGCCTAGCGGGCCCGCTAAGCGCCGTACTCCGTCAGGCCCTCGCTTGCCTCAGGCCTGGCCCATCGAGCGCTCGAAGCCGGCGGGAATGACCACGTCGGAGGGGTCGAGTTCGTCGATGTGGCTGCGTCCCAGTGCCAGCAGCGCGCTGTCGATCCCGTCGCGCATGATGTCCAGGACGTTCTCCACGCCGGCCTGGCCGTTGGCTGCCAGGCCCCACAGGTATGCGCGACCGATCATGACCCCATGGGCGCCGAGGGCGAGCGCCTTGACGACATCGCCGCCGCGGCGGATGCCGCCGTCGAGGAGGATCTCCACGTCGTCGTCGGCGAGCGCCGCCGCGATCGTGGCCAACGCTCGGATCGGCGCCGGGGTGGTGTCGAGGTTGTTGCCGCCGTGGTTGGAAACCGAGATCGCGGTGGCGCCTGCCTGGACCGCCTGCTTCGCGTCATCGACCCGGCACACCCCCTTGATCATGAACGGCCCGCCCCATTCCTTGGCCAGCCAGCTGAGGTCGTCCCAGGTGGGTGGCGGCGTGTCCTGCCATTCACGGTAGGCCTGAAAGAAGGTCGGTCCTCTGCCGCCGTCGACCGCGAGGTTCGGCGTCGTCAGATCGGGGATCTCGCGGCGGCGCAGGTATTGCAGCAGCCAGGCCGGCCGGCGCACCGCCTCCGGCGCGAAGCGCGCAGCCGCCGTCACACTCAGCCGTTCGGGGATCGTGGGACTGCCCCAGTCGCGGCTGTGGGAGTACGACCAGTCCAGTGTCACGACAAGCCCGGCGACGCCGGCACGGCGGGCGCGGTCGAGTCGAGCGAGCATCGTGTCGCGGCTACCCATCCAGTACGTCTGGTAGAGCGTGTGCGGGTTGGCCGCGACCACCTCCTCGACCGACTTGCTGGCGAAGGAACTCAGACCCATGCCGACCCCGCGAGAGGCCGCGGCGCGGGCGACCGCGACCTCCGCGTCCGGATGTACGGCCTGCACGCCGACCGGTGACAGCAGCACCGGCATCGACACGGGCATGCCGAGCAGGGTCGTGTGCTGGCTGCGGACCGGCTGATGCCCGACGACGTGGGGCGCGAAGCCGAGTTGGGTGAACGCTTCGAGGTTGTCCCGCAGCGAGGCGCCGCGTTCGGTTCCGGCCACGATGGCCCGGTAGACCGAGGGCGGCAGCCGGCGACTGGCTCGACGTTGCGCCTCGGCCACCGACTCGAACCACGCAGTGCCCATCCTCGCCTCCGCCCTCCGGGTTGTCCCACCGTATATTGGCACGAAGTGTCCCTATGGTGCGGTGGGGCGGTCGGGATCGCATCGGTCCGGACCACCTCCGGGGCCCGGTCGCCTCTAGGATCTCGATCCTGGCGCCCGTCGTGGAGGATGCATGCCCCGATCCACATCTCGGACGGCGGCGAAGCCGCCTCCGGTGCTGGTCAAGGCCGACGCGCGGCCGGGCCGCCCGCCGGTGACGTCGCGTGCAGAGCTGGAGCACGTTGCCCTGAACTTGTTCTGGGAGAATGGTTTCGACGAGACCACCATCGACGACATCGCGCTGGCCTGCGGCATCGGACGGCGCACCTTCTTTCGCTACTTCTCCTCCAAGAACGACGTGCCGTGGGGCGGATTCACCGAGGAACTGGACCGGCTGGCGGCAGATCTTGCCGCCACGCCGGCCCGGGTTCCGCTGCTCGACGCCATCCGGAAGGGCATTCTGAAATTCAACCGGGTGGATCCTCAGGAACTGCCGTGGCACCGCAAGCGGATGTCGTTGATCCTCAAGAGCGATACGTTGCGGGCACACTCCACCCTGCAGTACGAGCACTGGGTCGCTGTCATCGCCGAGTACGCCGCTGCTCGGCTCGGGCACGATCCGTTGGGCCTGGTGCCCCGCACCATCGGGTACAGCGCGCTGGGCGCCTGCCTGGTCGGATACCAGACCTGGCTCCGGGAGCCGGGCAGCGATCTGCTCGAACTCCTCGACCAGGCTTTGAGCCTGTTGCTCAGCGGATTTGCCGACATCGAGTCGACGTGATCCGGTATCGAGTCGGCATGACCCGGTCGGCAGGCCCGCGACGGGAGTCGCCAGGTATCCGCTGCCGGAAACACTTGGTGGCACTCGATGCAACTAGTAGGGTGCGCCGTGGCCCAAGGAGGGATGCATGATCGACCGCCGGACCGAAGCCGATCTCGCGATCGCCGACGACCTGGTCGAGGAGGACCTCCTCGTCGAGGACGTCAGCATCGACGGCATGTGCGGCGTCTACTAGGCCGGCCGGTCACAGCGCAGTGACGACGTCGGAGGGGTCGGCCGCTCGTGCGCCCAGTGGAGCCGTCGCAACAGCCGACGAGCTGTTGGACCGACCGTGGTCGCTGGGCTCTCAGGTGGCGTTGCGCCAGGAGCCGTTCGGCGCGTTGCTGTACGACTACCGGTCTCGGCGGTTGTCGTTCCTCAAGCACCCCTTACTGGTCGCGGCGGTCGAGCACCTCGCGACGAGCCCGACGGCTCGCGCCGCATGCCTGGCAGCTGGTGCCGACGACGATCAGGTCGCGGTACTGGCCCGGTCCCTGGCAACCCTGGCGCGCACCGGAATGATCGAGGAGCCGGCTATGACTGGGCGCGGTACGCGGTGAGCGCCGACGCGGCGATCGTGGTCGGCCCTGCACCTGGCCGTGGGCGATTGGCCGACCAGTTGGAACGCGGGCTTGCCGCACCGATCTGTCTGACCTGGGAATTGACGTACGCGTGCAACCTGGCGTGCGTCCACTGTCTGTCCAGCTCCGGCCGACGCGATCCACACGAGTTGACCACCGACGAGTGTCGGCGCTTCATCGACGAACTCGAGCGGATGCAGGTCTTCTACGTCAACGTCGGCGGCGGCGAACCGACGATCCGACCCGACTTCTTCGACCTGCTCGACTATGCGACTGCGCACCGTGTCGGCGTCAAGTTCTCCACCAACGGCGTCAGGATCACTCCGGCGGTTGCGGCTCAGCTGGCAGCCAACGACTACGTGGACGTCCAGATTTCCCTCGACGGCACCACTCGCGAGGTCAACGACGCCGTCCGGGGGAGTGGCTCCTACGACATGGCGCTCGCGGCGATGGAAAATCTGGCGGCTGCCGGGTTCACCGGCTTCAAAGTGTCCGTGGTCGTGACGCGTCACAACGTCGGTCAGCTCGACGAGTTCCAGCAGCTCGCCGAGCGGTACGGCGCGGCGCTGCGCCTCACCCGGCTTCGGCCGTCCGGCAGGGGTGCCGACGTCTGGCCACAGCTGCACCCCCATCCGGAGCAGCAACACGAGTTGCACCAGTGGCTCGTATCGCACGGCGAGGGGGTCATGACCGGCGACTCGTTCTTCCACCTCAATGCCTTGGGCCAGTCGCTGCCCGGATTGAATCTGTGCGGCGCCGGGCGGGTCGTGTGTCTGGTGGACCCGGTAGGCGACGTGTACGCCTGCCCCTTCACGATCCACGATTCGTTCCTGGCGGGAAACATTCGGGCCCCGGGTGGTTTCGCCCGGGTCTGGCGGGAGTCGGACCTCTTCGCGTCGCTGCGTCAACCGACCGCGGGCGGGACGTGCTCATCGTGCGAGCACAGCGAGACCTGCCGGGGCGGTTGCCCGGCTGCGAAGTTCTTCACCGGTTTGCCGCTGGATGGTCCGGATCCCGAATGCGTCCTGGGACATGGCGAAGTCGCCCTCCAGCAGGCCGGAGCCGTGCCGCGGGCGTCCCGCGACCACTCGCGCCCGGCGGGCCGCCGAACGCCTGTTCCGGTGCGCATCGGGACACGGCCCGACGATGACGCGCTGCCACCCGTGCCGGGGTGCGCGCAGGACCCCTTGGCCGGCTTCGTCCCCGCCTCGTGATCGATCCGTCCGCAGCGCTCGACGGGGCGGCCGCCGTCTCGCCGGAGGTGGCGGCTCTCGTCTCGCCGGAGGTGGCGGGGCTGACCTCGCCGGAGGTGGCGGCATCGGCCGCCACCGGGCTGCTGCTGGTCCCGGTCGGTTCGACCGAGCAGCACGGTCCGCATCTGCCGCTGGCCACCGACACGCTCATCGCCGTCGCACTGGCACAACGCGTCGCCGCCGCCGGCCGGGCCGGGTGCCTGGTGGCGCCAGCCTTGTCCTACGGCGCCAGCGGGGAGCACGCCGGATTCGCCGGCACGCTGTCGATCGGGACCGCGGCGACCACGCAGCTCCTGGTCGAACTCGGTCGTTCCGCGACGCAGACCTGGCCGCGGTTGCTGTTCGTCTCGGCCCATGGCGGCAATACCGCAGCGCTGGCGGACGCAACGGCGACCCTGCTCGGCGAAGGGCGGCGCGTCCGCTGCTGGGCACCGTCCTGGGACGGCGACGCCCATGCCGGCTACACCGAAACGTCGCTGATGCTCGCCATAGCTCCGCAGTCGGTCAGGCTGTCGCTCGCCGAGGCTGGCAACGGCGAAGCGTTGCCGGCCCTCATGTCTCGGCTGCGCGCGCACGGCGTGAAGGCCGTCAGCGCCAACGGCGTCCTCGGTGATCCGCGCGGTGCTACCGCCGAGCATGGCGAGCAGTTGCTGACCGCGGCGACCGCCGCCCTCATCGCATTCGTCGACGACTGGCCACTGCTGTGACGAGGGTTGCCGTCGTCACGGGTGCGGCGCGAGGCATCGGGGCGGCGACCGTCGGCGTCTTGGCCGCGCACGGCTGGTGCGTGCTAGCTGTCGATCGCTGTGCCGACGATCCGCGGCTGCCGTACCCGCTCGGGACGTTCACGGAACTGCAGGCTGTGGTGGGGGCGACCGGTGAGCCCGGCCGCGTCCGTGCGGCGGTCGCGGACACCTGCGACGCCGATGCCATGGCCGGCGCGGTGGCGATGGCCGAATCGAGCTGGGGCGGGGTCGACGCGGTGATCGCGGCAGCCGGTGTCATCGCCGGGGGTGAACCGTTGTGGGACATGGCCGGCGACCGCGTGCAGGCGGTACTGGACGTCAACCTGACCGGCGTCGTGGTCGCCGCACGGGTGGGTGTTCCGGCGTTGTTGCGTCGCCCGACGCCGCGGTCGGGGCGGTTCCTCGCCGTAGCGTCGGCCGCCGCGACGCGCGGCTTCCCGATGCTCGCCGCGTACTGCGCCGCCAAGGCCGGGGTAGTTGGCCTGGTTCGGGCGCTGGCCGTGGAACTGGGCGGCAGCGGAGTCACCGCCAACGCCGTCAGCCCCGGCTCGACGGCGACCGAGATGCTGGCTGAGAGCGCACGGCTCTACCGACTGCCCGGCCCGACTTCCTTCAGCCAGCAGCAACCGATCGGCCGGCTGCTGGAGGCGGACGAGATCGCCGCGGCGCTGGCCTGGCTCGCCGGTCCGACGACCGACGCCATCACCGGCGTGGCCGTACCCGTGGATGGCGGGCTGGCATTGTGACCAGATTGTGACCGGCGACCTTCCCATGCCGCCGCTGCCAGCCGGCTTCTGGCTACGGCTGAGTTCGACCACGCTGCGGGGGCGGGCTGGCCACCGGCTTGTCGGCGGCTCGCCCAGCCGGTCGGTGCTGCTCACCCAGCGCGGTCACCTTGTGCTGCAGCAGATACTCACCGACGGGACCACCGAAGCGCAGCCGGCAGCCCGGCTCGCCCGCCGGCTGACCGACGCGGGGCTCGCCGACCCTCGACCGGTCCGCCAGGCCACCGACGCAGAGGTTGCCGCGCGGGTCACCGTCGTGATTCCGGCTCGTGACCGGATCGACGAACTCGAAGAATGCCTGTCGGCGCTGGGCACCGGCCCGGCGGTCATCGTGGTGGACGACGGATCGATCGACAGTGGCGCGGTGGCCGCAGTGGCGCGTCGGTACGGCGCGCATCTGGTGCGTTCCGGTGGTCATGGGCCCAGCCAGGCACGCAACCGTGGCCGCGCCGCGGTGACCACCGACCTGATCGCGTTCCTCGACAGCGACTGCGTCGCACCCCGTCACTGGTTGCCGGAGCTGGTGCCGCATTTCGACGACGCCGCGCTGGGCGCCGTGGCCCCCCGCATCCGGCCGGCCGGTGGGGCCCGCCGTGGTCGTCTCGCCATCGCGGCCGGATGGTCGACGTACCGGCAGACCCGTTCCCCGTTGGACCTCGGCGACCGGTCGGGACCTGTCGGACCGGGCAGGCGCGTGCCCTATGTGCCGACTGCGGCGCTCGTCGTGCGCACGTCGGCCGTCGGGTCCGGCTTCGACGAGTCACTGCGGTACGGCGAAGACGTGGACCTGCTGTGGCGCATGGTGTCCGATGGTTGGCGAATCCGGTACGACTCAGCCGTGACAGTGGGCCACCGCGAACCGGTGGGCATCCGCGCCGAGCTTCGTCGCCGATTCCGGTACGGGACATCGGCGGCCGCCCTGGCTCGCCGGCATCCGGGTCGGCTCGCGCCGCTGCTGGTCAGGCCCGTTGTGCTGACCGGCATCGTCGCGATCCTGAGCGGTCATTGGCCTGCGGCCTTGCTGGGAACTCTGGGGTTCGCCGTCCTCGCCGTTCGGCTGGCACGCTCCTGGCCGCAGCGCCCACCCGATCTGCGGCTGGCGGTGCGGGTGGTGGCGATGGCGGCCCGCTCGACGGCCGTCGCGCTGAGCCACGTCGCGGGGACGATCTTGCTGCCGCTGACGCTGATCGGGCTGGGACAGCGTCGCACCCGCCCGCTATGCCTGGCGCTGCTGGTAGGCGCCCCGCTGGGCCGCTGGTGGACTGACCGCGGGGGCGACCCTGCCCGCTGGGTGTCGTGGGAGATTCTCCTGCAGGGGGCCTACGGCGCCGGCGTCTGGTGGGGCTGTGTGCGCGATCGCACCTGGGAACCAGTGGTGCCACGCCTGGCCTGGTAGCAGCACCGTCGCCGAATTTCGCGAACTGGATGCTGACTTGGCTCGGACCAGGGAAACATCGCCGCTGGCAACGTGAACCAGCGCTCCGTTTCCGGTTGGCGCGAGCAGTTCGGTGTCCGGCCCCGCAGTACCGAAACGTCTTTGCGGCGAGGACAGACCACCCCTTGACACCGGGTGCCGAATAGTCCTAGAAACGTCCCCGCAGACGGACATCGGTTTCGTCACCTTCGTCGGATACATCGAGCACGCGCGGGTTTGCTTTCGCGCGGGCAAGGGGATGTGCGTGAGACGTTCAAGGATCGGATGGGTCGCCGCCGGCGCCATGCTGGCCGTCGCCATGACCGCATGTGGAAGCAGCAACGGGGGAACCTCGAGTTCGCCGAGCAGTACCGGGAGCCAGGCCAAGACGCCGACCGGAACACCCTGGGTGATCGGCCAGATCGGGTCGTTCACGGGGCCCGCTGCCTCAACGCTGGGCGAGGCAGCACCGGGTTTCGAGGCGTGGGTCAAGTACACCAACGACCACGGCGGAATCGACAATCACCCGATCAAACTGGTGCAACTCGACGACGGGGCCGACCCCGCCAAGTCGACTGCTGCGGTGAAACAACTCGTCGAGCAGGACAAGGTCATCGCCATCGTCGACTACAGCCTCGTCGACTCCGCTTGGGCCGATTACGTCAAGGACAAGGGCGTACCGGTCATCGGGGCGATCCTGTTCAACAAGACGTTCGGGACCAACCCGGACTTCTTCCCCGTCGGGGCGACGTTCGAGGGCATTCAGTACGGCATGCTGGCGGAGGCCGCCAAGGCCGGGGCGAAGACCTTCGGCTTCTTCAGTGTGACCAACACCGCGGCCGCGCAGGAGACGATCGCCTGGTACCGCGAGAACACCACGAAGCTGAACCTGGGCTTCACCAGCCCGCCGCTGATCGTGACGATGGACTACGTATCACCGAACTACACGGCCCAGTGTCTGGAAGCCAAGTCGCAGAACATCGCGGCTGTGTATGTGGGCGCCCCCACCACGCAGACCCTGAAGGTGTACGACGACTGCAAGAAGCAGAACTACAACTTCACCCACGTCGGAAACCTCTACCAGGTCAACGACACCTGGCTGACGACCCCGTCGGCGGACGGCGCGATCATCGCCTCGGCCGTCGTGCCGATCGCCTCGACGCTGCCGGCCAACCAGGAGTTCGTGAAGGCGATGGCGACATACGCGCCCGGCGTGAAGTACGGCGGGACTGCGCAGATGAACTGGGTTGCCGGGCAGCTCTTCGCCGCGGCGGCCAAGGCGGCCAAGCTGGGCGACAGCCCGACCGCCGCCGGGGTACTGGACGGTCTGTACGCACTCAAGGGCGAAACTCTCGGGGGCCTCGCGCCGCCGCTGACCTTCGTCAAGGGAAAGCCGACCACGATCCCGTGCTGGTTCACCTACAAGGTCAGCAACGGTTCCTTCGTGGTCCCACCCGGTGGCGACAAGGCGCAGTGTCAGCCGAGCTGACCGTCAGGGTGGAGGTCGCATCGGTCGGGCGGGGCCACAGCAGGGGCCCCGCCCGACGCGGCCGACGCCCACGTCGCCGTAAGAGCCCGGCAGGCCGCTCGCCCAGGTAGTGAGGACGGCAATTCGTGGAGCAGTTCATCGCCTTCGTGATCATCGGACTGACCACCGGTTCTGTGATCGGCCTGGCGGCCACCGGGCTGGTGGTGACGTACAAGACGTCGGGGATCTTCAACTTCGCCCAGGGGTCGCTGGCGGCGGTCTCGGTCTACCTGTACTACTGGCTCACCCACGACCTCGGGATGCCGTGGTGGTGGGCGGCGGCAGTGTCGTTGGTCGTCGGCGGACCGCTGTGCGGGTTCCTGTTGGAACTGCTCGCGCGTCGCCTCGCCGACTGTGACCACACCATCAAGATTGCCGCCACCGTCGGCATCGTGGTCGCTGTCATCGCCGTCGGCGTCATCCTGCACGGCGGTGCGGCGCCCACTGTCGAGCCGTACCTGCCGACCGGGACGTTCGAAGCGGTCGGGGTCAATATCGGCTGGGACCAGCTGATCATCTTCGTGATAGCCACGCTCGCCACCGCCGGGCTGTATCTGTACTTCCGTTGGGCGCGTAGCGGGGTGGCCATGCGTGCGGTCGTCGACGACCCGGCGCTGGTGGCCATGACCGGGGCGAGTCCGATCCGGATCCGGCGGACCGCCTGGATCATCGGCGCCAGCTTCGCCTCGTTGTCCGGGCTGCTGTTGGCCCCCAGCCTGAGCGTGGACGGGGTCGTACTCACCCAGCTCGCGATCCAGGCATTCGGGGCTGCAGCCATTGGCTACTTCACGAATCTGCCGCTGGCGTACGTCGGCGGTCTGCTGCTGGGAATCGCCGGAGCGATGGCAACCAAGTACTCCGTGTCCATCAACTGGCTGACCGGACTGCCGCCGGCATTGCCGTTCATCGTCCTGTTCGCAGTCCTGATCGTCCTGCCGCGACGGTTGCTGGCCGATCGCCGCTACCTGACCGCGCGGCGAACACCCGACGCCTGGCACGCGCCGCCGCGGGTCCGGATACTGGCCGGCGCGGTTGCCGTCCTGATCGCGTGCTTCGTCCCGGCGGTGGTGGGTACCAAACTCGTCGTGTTCTCCGCCGCGCTCGTGGCCATCGTCCTGTTGCTCTCACTGGGACTGCTGACCCGGCTGTCAGGGCAGGTCTCGCTGTGTCAGTACGGTTTCGCTGCCATCGGTGGCGCGGCGACGGCGCAGCTGTCGACCAACGTCGGTCTGCCCTGGCTGCTGGCACTCGTCCTGGCCGGGGCCATCACCGTCCCCGTCGGAGCCTTGCTCGCCATTCCCGCGATGCGGCTGTCGGGAGTGTTCCTGGCTTTGGCCACGCTGGGCTTCGGCATCTTCCTGGAGCAGCTGCTGTACACGACGCCGTTGATGTTCGGTGAGACCACCAACGGCATCAGTGTCGGGCGCCCGGATCTCAGCATCGGGCCACTCGACTTGTCGACCGACACCGGCTACTTCTACCTGCTCCTCGGTTTCGTCGTGGTGGCGTCTGCGGCCACGGTGCTCGTGCAGCGCAGCAGGTTGGGGCGGTTGTTGAGCGCGATCCGCGACTCGCCGGTGGTCCTGGAGACCAACGGCGCCAGTGTGAACACCAGCAAGGTCATCGTGTTCTGCCTGTCAGCGTTCATGGCCGCCGTCGCCGGCGGACTGCTGGTGAGCCTGTTCGGAGTGGCGACGGCGAGCCAGTTCTCGTCGTTCTCGTCGCTGACCCTGCTCGTGCTGGTCGTGATCATTCCGTTCGGGACACCGTGGTACGCCGTCGTGGCGGGACTGGCCTTGCAGGTGATCCCCGCCTACATCAGCAGCGGCGAGGTCACCAACTACCTCAACGTGATCTTCGGTATCAGCGCCGTACTGGCGCCGTACACCCTCCTGTCGCATCCCGGTATGCCCCAGCGGCTTCGCCGGCTGGCATGGCGCATCGACGCCGCACTGCGGTTCGGCCGACCGCGCGCCGAGGAACCGGTGGTGGCGGTGGTGTCCGACGGGCCGGTGGAGTCGGCCCAGCCGCGCGGCGGCCTGACCGTCCACGACCTCGTGGTGCGCTACGGCGGCAACGTCGCGGTGGAGCACCTCAGCCTGGTTGCGCGCCCAGGCAGGATCACCGGGCTGATCGGCCCGAATGGAGCGGGCAAGACCTCGACGTTCAACGCCTGCAGTGGCCTGCTCCATGCCACCGCGGGCCGGATCGAGCTGGGCGGTCGCGAGGTCAGCCGCCGAAGCGCCGCGGCGCGTGCCCGGCTCGGTCTTGGGCGGACCTTCCAGCGGGTCGAGCTGTGCCAGTCCCTGTCGGTCGCCGAGAACCTCGCACTCGGCCGGGAGAGTGCGCTTGCCGGCAGCAATCCGTTGCGGCACATCGTGCCGCGCCGGGGGGACCGCGACGTCGTCGCGGCCGCTGTGGCGGATGCGGCCGAGCAGGCCGGCGTAGGGGACCTGCTCGACCGTGACGTGACGTCGCTGTCCACCGGGCAGCGGCGCCTGGTCGAGCTTGCCCGCGTCCTGGCTGGTCGCTACGACACGATTCTGCTCGACGAGCCGTCATCGGGCCTGGATCGGGTGGAGACAGCAGCGTTCGCCGAAGTCCTGACCCGCGTCGTCCGGGAGCGCCGCCTGACGATGCTCATCGTCGAGCACGACATGGCCCTGGTCCGCGACATCTGCGACGAGGTCTACGTCCTCGACTTCGGCCGGCTGATCTACGACGGTGCACCACAGGAGATGTTGGCGAGCCCCATCGTTCGCGCGGCGTACCTGGGCTCCGACGAGGTGACCACCCTGCTGGATGCAGCGCCGGTGCTGGCGGGAGGCCCCGCCGATGACTGACTCGATCGCGGACAGTGGCGCCGGGGACGGGGCGGTGCTGCGGCTGACAGGGGTCACCGCCGGCTACGGGGCGACGACGGTGTTGCGCGACGTCACGTTGGAGGTCGCACCCTGCACGGTCGTCGCCCTGCTGGGCGCGAACGGCGCAGGCAAGACAACGCTGTTGCGGGTTGCCGCCGGATCCCTGCAGCCGTCGTCCGGCACGGTCGAGTACGCCGGTCGCGACAGCGGCGGCGAGCGAGCGGACAGCAGGGCACGACGCGGCCTGTGCCACATCCCGGAGGGCCGCGGGATCTTCCCGACCCTCTCGGTCCGCGACAACATCACGTTGTTCGCCGCCCGACGGGACGCCACGGCAGCGATCGACCTCGCGTTGCAGGCATTCCCGGCATTGTCGGGTCGGCTACGACAGACCGCGGGCACCATGAGCGGCGGCGAACAGCAGATGCTGGCGCTGAGTCGGGCCTACGTGTGTGATCCGCGACTGGTCCTGGTCGACGAGGCATCGATGGGACTGGCGCCGTTCGTCGTCGATCTCGTCTTCGAGTTCCTCCAGCGCGTCGCCGCACAGGGGACGGCACTGCTCGTCGTCGAGCAGTACATCAACCGCGTCCTGGCGATCGCTGATCGTGCATACGTCCTCAACCGTGGGTCGGTAGCGCACAGCGGACCGGCGCGAGATCTGTTGCAGGACGACGTCTTCGAGCGCTACGTCGGCGCCACCACGAACTGAGCGACCCGACTGCCAATACAGGAGGCATGATGTTCGAACGGCATGGGATGTTCATCGACAACCAGCTGACGCCGTCGGCGGGCGAAGAGCTCGACGTCGTCTCGCCGGCGACCGAGGAACGGATCGGCCGCGTGACCTTGGCGACCAAGGCCGAGATCGATCGCGCCGCCGCGTCGGCACGCCAGGCCTTCGATGCCGGACCGTGGCCGAGGATGGCCGTCGAGGAACGCCGGGCGGTCATCGCGAAGGCGGCAGACGTGCTGCGCCCCCAGGCGGCCGAGCTCAGCGAGCTGGTCACCAAGGAGAACGGCATCATCATCCGCTATCAGCAGGGCAACGTCGCACACGAGTTCGGCTACTACGGAAACCTCCCGTATCCAGAACCCGTGGCGCGCCAGATTCCCGGTGAGGCCGACGCAACCATCGTCAAGGAGCCCGCGGGTGTGGTGGCGGCCATCGTGCCGTGGAACGCCCCGGTGCCGCTCGCTCTGGAGAAGGTGATACCGGCGCTGCTCGCCGGGTGCACGGTGGTATTGAAGCCGTCACCGGAAACTCCGTTGCAGGATTATGTGTTCGCCGAGGCATTCCGCGAAGCGGGATTGCCGCCGGGGGTTCTCAACGTCGTGCCCGCCGACCGTGAGGTGTCCGAACACCTGGTCCGCAGCCGCGACGTCGACCTGGTGTCGTTCACCGGGAGTACGGCGGCCGGCCGCAAGATCGGCGCCATCTGCGGGGAGCAGTTGAAGCGCGCCATTCTCGAACTCGGCGGCAAGTCCGCCGCCATCGTGCTCGACGACGCCGACCTCGATGAGCTCGCCGCGATGGTGCTGCATACCGGGATGTTGCTCAACAACGGCGAGGGGTGCATCAACTGGGCCAGGATCCTGGTCCCACGCAGTCGGCACGACGAGATGGTGGAGGCGTTCTGCGGCGTGCTGGAGCAGGTCAAGGTCGGCGATCCCCTCGACCCGGCGACCGATATCGGTCCGCTGGTCGCCGAGCGGCAGCGCGACCGCGTCGAGGGTTACATCCGCAGCGGTCTCGGCGAGGGCGCGAAGATCGCCTTCGGTGGTGGACGTCCGGCCGGGCTGACCAAGGGCTGGTTCGTCGAGCCGACCCTGGTCGTCGGGGCCGACAACGGGATGCGGTTGTGCCGGGAGGAGATCTTCGGACCGGTGGGCACGGTGATCCCGTACGACGACGACGAGGACGCCCTGCGCATCGCCAACGACACCAACTACGGACTCGGTGGGGCCGTGTTCACCGGCGACCTCGATCGCGGCAGGGCGTTGGCCGGCAGGATTCGCGCCGGGACGGTGGGGGTGAACGCATTCGGCGTCGGCCACGAGCTCCCCTTCGGTGGCTACAAGGACTCCGGTATCGGCCGTTCACATGGACCGGAGGGTCTGCTGGAGTACTTCGAAACCAAGACGATTGCGCTGCCGTCGACGTCCGGGGTTGCCGCCTCGGCGATCGGCGCGGCCACCATCGCTCGTAGCGGCGCGGACTCCCCGAGCTGACGATCTCGCTCAGCTGACACCGACGTGGAAGTGAGGACAACCATGGGACGAGTCGAAGGCAAGGTCGCCTTCATCACCGGAGCGGCCCGCGGACAGGGTCGCAGTCACGCGCTGCGGCTCGCCGACGAGGGCGCGGACATCATCGCGGTCGATCTCTGTGAAGGCCTGCGGTCCAACGTGGCGGCGGCGGCGACTCCGGAGGACCTGACCGAGACCACGCGGCTGGTCGAGAAGCTCGGTGGGCGGATCGTGGCCATGGTGGCCGACGTCCGCGACGTCGAGGCATTGCGGACGGTCGTGGGGGCGGGTGTCGCCGAGTTCGGACGGCTCGACATCGTCTGCGCCAACGCCGGAAGCTGGACCTACGGACCGGCCCACGAACTCACCGAAGAGGAGTGGCAGGACACCCTCGACGTCAACCTCACCGGGGCCTGGAACACAGCCAGAGCCGTCATTCCGATTCTCATCGACCAGGGTGAGGGCGGTTCGATCATCTTCACCAGTTCGGCCATGGGTTTGAAATCGGCGCCACACGTCGGCCACTACGCGGCCGCGAAGCACGGCGTCATGGGCCTCATGCGGACCCTGGCACTCGAGCTGGCGCCGTATCGGATCCGGGTGAACAGCGTGAATCCGGGCTCGGTGAACACCGACCTGATCCACAACACCGCGACGTACGAACTCTTCGCTCCTGATCTGACCAATCCCACCCGCGACCAGGTCGGCGAACGCTTCGCCGCACTGAGCGCCCTGGGGGTCCCGTGGGTCGAGGCCGAGGATGTGTCCAACGCCGTGCTGTTCCTGGCCTCTGACGAATCGCGGTACGTGACCGGGATCCCCATTCCGGTGGATGCGGGGGTGTTGGTCCGGTAGGCGGCATCGGTACGCCGGGCACTCGGCCGGACTGCGGCCGCCGCGGGCAGTCACAGGATTCTCATAGGAAGTCCGTATCAAGCCCGTACCTGCGGCGGCGACGGGCGCGGCGGGCCCGACGTAGGGTGCTGGTGCCCCCGCCCCCTCCTTCTTGAGGCTTCGCCATGCGCCGTACCGCTGCCGCCGCTCTGCTGGCGACGTCGGCCCTGTTGCTCGCCGCCTGCGGCGGTTCGTCCGCCGCCGACCCGTCGGCGGCGGCCTCGCCGTCGGCCAGTGGGGCGGACTGCCCGGCGGCGAGCCCGGCGCCCGTGCCGACCGCGGCCAACCCGGCCCTGCCGACCGTCGCGGGCGCGGCCGGGACCAAGCCCACCTTCACCTTCCCGGCCAGCCCGGCTCCGACCGAGCTCACCGTGCAGGTGCTGACGACCGGTACCGGCCCGATCGTGCGGACCTGCGACCAGCTCGTCGTGGACTACCTGGGGCAGATCTGGAACGGCGCCGTCTTCGACAATTCCTTCGACCGCGGCGAGGCGTCCGTCTTCCCCATCGGCGTCGGCCAGGTCCCGCCGGGCTGGGACAAGGCGCTGGTGGGTCTCCCGGTCGGCAGCCGGGTGCTGGCAGCCCTGCCGCCGGCCGAGGGCTACGGCACCGCCGGCCAGTCGCAGGCCGGCATCAAGGGCACCGACACGCTGGTGTTCCTCATCGAGATCAAGGCGGCGTACTCCGTCGACGCGAAGGCGCCGGGCGGCGCCATACCGCAGCCGGCGCCCTCGACCGGGCCGCAGGTCACCGGTGACCTGACGGCGCAGCCCACGGTGACCGTGCCGGCCGGTTCTCCCGAGCCGACCGAGCCGACGGCGGTGGTGCTGGCGAAGGGCACCGGGCCCGCGGTCGTGCCCGGTGAGGTCATCACGCGGTACGCGATGGTGGACTGGACCGGCAAGGCCGTGGAGAGCACGTGGGATGCCGGCGTACCCACGACGATCCCGGTGGGTACCAAGGGCGACGGCTCGATCACCTATCCGCTGCAGGGCATTCCGGTCGGTTCCCGGGTCCTGCTCACCCTGCCCGGTTCGCCGGCGAACGCCGCGACGGGTCAGGCCGCCATCCCCGCCCGGGCCGTGGTCATCGATCTGGTCGCACAGGCGACCGTCGCCAAGCAGTAGCCTCCGGCCCGTGCTGCTCTCCGACCGCGACATCCGTGCTCAGGTCGCCGCCGGTCGCGTCGCCTTGCAGCCGTACGACGACGCGATGGTGCAGCCGTCGAGCATCGACGTCCGGCTGGACCGGTTCTTCCGGGTGTTCGAGAACCATCGGTACCCGCACATCGATCCGGCGCAGGAGCAACCGGACCTGACCCGGCTCGTGGAGCCGGAGGCCGACGAGCCGTTCATCCTGCACCCGGGCGAGTTCGCACTCGCGTCGACGTACGAGGTGATCACGCTTCCCGACGACGTCGCCGGCCGGCTGGAGGGCAAGTCCTCGCTCGGCCGGCTCGGGTTGCTCACCCATTCCACCGCCGGGTTCATCGACCCGGGATTCAGCGGCCACGTGACCCTCGAACTGTCGAACGTCGCGACGCTGCCGATCAAGCTGTGGCCGGGGATGAAGATCGGCCAGCTGTGCCTGTTCCAGCTGTCGTCGGCGGCGGAGCACCCGTACGGCTCGGCCGTCTACGGCTCGCGGTACCAGGGCCAGCGTGGCCCGACCCCGAGCCGGTCGTTCCAGAACTTCCACCGCACGCCGGTCTGACCGAGCGCGCCGGTCCGACTCGGCGCGCCGGCTTCCCCGGCGCTCAGGACTTCGGGCGCCGGGTGGCGGGCCTCAGTGCGTGGAACCCTCGGCGGTGAACCGGTCCCGGCTGGCCTTGATCTCCTGTTCGGCCTCGGTCCGGCCGACCCACGAGGCGCCTTCGACGGACTTGCCGGGCTCGAGATCCTTGTAGACCTCGAAGAAGTGCTGGATCTCCAACCGGTCGAACTCCGCCACGTGGTGGATGTCGCGGATGTGCTCGACGCGAGGGTCGCCGACGGGCACGCAGAGCACCTTGTCGTCGCCGCCGGCCTCGTCGGTCATCCGGAACATCCCGATCGCCCGGCAGGTGATGACGCAGCCCGGGAAGGTCGGCTCGTCCAGGATCACCAGGGCGTCCAGCGGGTCGCCGTCCTGGCCGAGCGTGTCGTCGATGAACCCGTAGTCGTTCGGGTAGCGCGTCGAGGTGAACAGCCGGCGGTCGAGTCGGATCCGGCCGGTGTGGTGGTCGACCTCGTACTTGTTGCGGCTGCCCGCGGGAATCTCGACGGTCACGTCGAACTGCAGCGGCTCCACGGGGTGACTCCTCACGCGTCGGGGTGTGCGACGTAGTCTCCCGTAGGCCGCCAGGTGGCAGTCCACCGCGGGGTCACCCGTGCCGCAGCAGCACCGAGCGGCCGCCGGCCCCGCCGGCCGCGGCGCGGTGAGGCTCACGAAGGCCGCAAAGTGGTTGTGCTGAGCGCGGTTTCGCGGCGAGGAGGCGACGGTGGGGCAGCGTCGTACGGCGTCCCGCCGCCGCGCAGCGCTGTGTTTCGGTGTCATCGGGATCACAACGCTGGGCCTCGCCGGCCCCGCCTCTGGCACCCCGTCGGGTACGCCGACGCCGTCCGCGACCCCATCGGTGTCGTCGCTGGCCCCCATCGTCGTGCTGCCGCCGACCGCTGTGGCCGGCTCGGCCGCGCCGGTGCCCACCACCGCCGGGCTGACGGCCGC
Organism: Actinomycetota bacterium; assembly: GCA_004297305.1. NCBI lineage: Bacteria > Bacillati > Actinomycetota > Actinomycetota bacterium. The sequence continues at coordinate 290,776 of SCTR01000006.1, read as the reverse complement.
GCTCACCCCACTGCTGGCCGACCGGGCGCTCGGGCCGGCGGTATCGGCCACCGTCGTTGACCCCGCCACCGGCACCGTCCTGCTGGACGCGACAGCCTCGCGCCCGACGATCCCTGCCTCCACGCTGAAGACACTGACCGCGGTCGCGGCGCTACGGGCGCTCGGACCGGACAGCCGGCTCACCACGCGGGTCGTGCGGGGCAGCGCACCCGGCCAGCTGGTGCTGGTCGGGGGTGGCGACGCGACGCTGGTCACCTCCCCGGCCGACCAGCAGGTCGGGCACGCCGGCGACGGCGACCTGGGTACGGCGAGCCCGCCGGGGGCGACGCTGACCGATCTGGCCGCCCGTACCGCCGCGGCGTTGGCCGCCGAGCGCGGCGCGGGGGCGCCGTCGAAGACGACGATCACCCTCGTCGTCGACGACAGCCTGTTCAGCGGTCCGAAGCTGGGGCCGGGCTGGCAACCGTCGTACCCGGCGCTCGGGGTGGTGTCCCCGGTGAGCGCCCTGTCGGTCGACGCCGGCCGCACCGGTCCGGCGGCGACGTCGCGGTCCGCGGACCCGGCGATGGCCGCGGCAACGACGTTCGCCCGGCTGCTGTCCGGACTGGGAGTCACCGTGGCCGGAGTGGTCCGCGGGCTGGCCCCGACGGCCGCGACCGAGGTCGCCGCGGTCAGCTCACCGCCGCTGGCCGACGTCGTCGAGCGGATGCTCACCTACTCCGACAATGACATTGCCGAGGCGCTGGCGCACTTGGCCGGCCGCGCGCTGCTGGGTCAGCCGACCTTCGCCGGCGGCGCCGCGGCGACCCGGCAGGTCCTCGGCGAGCTCGGTGTCGACGTCGCCGGGCTCACCGTCGTGGACGGCAGCGGCGTCTCGCGCGGCAACGCAGTCCCGGCGCAGGTCCTCGCCGGCACGCTGAGCGCGCTGAGCACCGGGGCGGCGCCGTACGGCTGGCCCGGTATGACGGGGCTGCCGGTCGCCGGGGCCACCGGCACGCTCGCGGACCGGTACGCCAGCCCCGCCACCGCGGCGGGCGCGGGCACGGTCCGCGCCAAGACCGGCACCCTCACCGGGGTCAACGGGCTGGCCGGCACGGTGCGCGACGCCGACGGCCGGCTGCTGGTCTTCGCCGTGCTCACCGACCGGGTGCGAGACCCGGCGTCGGCGCCCGCCGCGCTGGACCGCATCGCGTCCGCCATCGCCGGCTGCGGCTGTCGCTGACCTTCGACTGTGGCTGAGCTCCGGATATCGCTGAGCCGCGGCTGTGGCTGAGCTGCGGCTGCCGATGATCGGTCGACCGGCGGCTGCGGCGGTCGTGGTCGCCTAGGGTCGACGTATGGCGGATGTCGTCGACTGGGACCTCGCCGCGGCGACCGGCCTCCGGCTGGTCCCGGGCGGCCCGCCGGCCACTCCTGCCGCTGCGCGCCAGGCTGTCGACCAGTTGCGGCAGGTGGCCGCCGCCGCCGTCGGTCCGGTACGGGAGGTCACGGGCCTGATCGCCCGCACCGACGCGGCCACCGTCGTCGTCGACCGGCAGGCCTGGCTGCTGTCCAACGTCGAGGGTTTCCGGACGGTCGTCACGCCGTACCTCGAGCGGGTCCGGGCACGCCAGCAGGCGTCCGGCGCCCCGGCCGCCGGGGCGATCGCCGCTGTCGGCTCCCGCGCCACCGGGGCCCAGGTCGGGGCGGTGCTGGCGTGGTTGTCCGGGAAGGTGCTGGGCCAGTTCGAGGCGTTCGCGGCGCCCGGGCGCCCGCACCGGCTGCTGCTGGTAGCGCCCAACATCGTCCAGGTCGAGCGCAAGCTCGAGGTCGATCCGCGGGACTTCCGGCTGTGGGTGGCGCTGCACGAAGAGACCCACCGGGTCCAGTTCGGCGCAGTGCCGTGGCTCGGCGATCACCTCCGGGCGGAGATCGACCAGTACTTGCTGGCTGCCGACCTGACCGCCGGCGACGCGGTACGGCGCGCGCTGGCGCTGCTGCGGGCCCTGGTCGGCGTCCTGCGCGGCGACACCGACGCCAGCGTGGTCGAGGCCGCGCAGACTCCGGCGCAGCGGGCCGTCTTCGATCGGCTCACCGCTCTGATGTCCCTGCTGGAGGGGCACGCCGACCACGTCATGGACGAGGTGGGTCCGTCGGTCGTGCCGACCGTGGCGCAGATCCGCGAACGGTTCGACCGCCGCCGCCGTGAGCCGGGCGCAGTCGACGGGCTGGCCCGCCGGCTGCTCGGGCTGGACGCCAAGCTGCGGCAGTACTCCGAGGGCGCCGCGTTCGTCCGCGGCGTGTTGGCTCGTGCCGGCGAGGCCGGCTTCGCCCGGGTCTGGACGACGCCGGAGCACCTGCCGACCCGCGGCGAGATCGCCGACCCGGCCGCCTGGGTGGCCCGGGTGGTCGGCGGGGCCGGCTGACCGGCGATGGTCGCCGTCACCCCGGCCGGCCCCGGCGGGTCGCCGGGAAGCCCGCAAGGCGCAGTCCGCGCCGCGGTCCGCGCGGGACTGGCCGACCTGCCGCCCGGGGCGGTGGTGCTCGTGGCGTGTTCGGGCGGCGCGGACTCGCTGGCGTTGGCCGCGGCGACGGCGGCGGTACGGCCGGGGTCGGGTGCGGTCGTCGTCGACCACGGCCTGCAGGACGGGTCGGCCGCGGTGGCGCAACTGGCCGCGTCGCAGTGCGCCGGGCTCGGTTTGGCGCCGGTCGACGTCGTCTCGGTCCAGGTGGCGGCCGGGCCCGGCTCGGGTGGGCCGGAGGCTGCCGCGCGCGCGGCGCGCCACCAGGCGCTGATCTCGGCCGCGCAACGCCACGGTGCCGCGGCCGTGCTGCTGGCCCACAGTCGCGACGACCAGGCCGAGACGGTGCTGCTCGGTCTGGCGCGCGGGTCGGGGGCGCGGTCGTTGGCCGGCATGGCGCCGGTCGCCGGGCTGCTGCGACGGCCGCTGCTGGGGCTGCCTCGCTCGGTGCTGCGCGCCGCGGTGCAGGCCGCGGGCCTGCAGCCGTGGGACGACCCGCACAACGCCGACGCGCGCTATGCCCGGGTGCGGGTCCGCGACCGGGCCCTGCCGGTCCTCACCGCCGAACTGGGTCCGGCGGTGGTGGCGGCGCTGGCCCGGTCGGCCGACCTGTTGCGGGCCGACGCCGACGCGCTCGACGACTGGGCCGCGGAGGTCGCCGGACGAGCGCTGGTCGCCGGACGAGCCCGGGTCGCCGCGCCGCCCGCGGCGAGCCGGGCGGACACGGTCGGCGTCGTCCTCGATTGCGCCGTCCTGGCCGCGGTACCGGTTGCGGTCCGCTCCCGGGTCCTGCTCGCCGCTGCCCGCGAGGCCGGCGCGCCAGCCGGTGCGCTGACGGCCGGTCACGTCGGTCGGCTCGACGCGCTCGTCGTCGCGTGGCGGGGGCAGGGACCGGTCGCTCTGCCGGGTGCTGTCTGCGCGTCACGCGCGTGTGGCAGGCTGACGCTGCGCCGGCAGCCGCAGCCTGACTGAGGGCTCGGCCTGCGGGGTCGCGGGGGCCCGCCCGGCCGGATGCTTCGTCGTACGCCGGCAGCGAGGAGAGGTCCCGTGGACGCCAAGGACCTCGAGGGCGACCTCGCCTCGGTGCTGATCGACGAGGAGACCCTGCACCGCCGCATCGGCGAGCTCGCCGCCGAGATCGACGCGGACTACGCCGGTCGGCAGCTGGTCCTGGTAGGCGTCCTCAAGGGCGCCGTCATGGTGATGGCCGATCTGGCGCGGGCGCTGCAGCGGCCGGTCGAGATGGACTGGATGGCGGTCTCGTCGTACGGATCGGGGACGAAGTCCTCGGGCGTCGTCCGGATCCTCAAGGACCTCGACCGCGACATCGCCGGCCGGGACGTCCTGCTCGTGGAGGACGTCATCGACTCGGGCCTGACGCTGTCGTGGCTGTTGCGCAACCTGCGGTCGCGCGGCCCGGCGTCGGTCGAGGTGTGCACGTTGCTGCGCAAGCCCGACGCCATGAAGGTGGACCTCGAGGCACGGTACGTCGGCTTCAACATCCCCAACGAGTTCGTCGTCGGGTACGGCCTGGACTACGGCGAGCGGTACCGCAACCTGCGGGTGGTCGGGACGCTGGCTCCGCACGTGTACGGCGGCTGACCCGCCGTCGCCGACTTCGGCTGCCGCCTCGTCGTCGGCGGTGGGAACACCGCAGTGGCCACCGGGCGTTTGGCCAGCAGGTCAACGCTGGGCGACGTGTCCGAACCGGCGTGTACCGTCTAGGGCGCCGGCTGCGGCTGGCACCACCCCACGGCAGGAGGGACGGGGCCACCCCGCTCGATGGACGTCAGGCGCATCATCCGCGGGCCCATCTTCTGGGTCGTGCTCGCCGTCGTGCTGGTGCTCGTCGGTTCCAACCTCGTGTCCGGGATCGGCGGGCCGACGCAGGTCGACACCAGCCAGGCGATCACGGAGATCCAGCAGAACCAGGTGTCCCAGGCGACTCTCGTGGACCGCGAGCAGCGCCTGGAGCTCGTGCTGACCAACGGCGACAAGCAGACGACCCAGTTCATCAACGGGCAGGGAGTCCGGCTGCAGGAGTTGCTGCAGTCCAAGGTGGACGCCGGCCAGTTGACCAGCTACAAGGTCACCGTTCCGCAGGACAGCGTCCTGGTGACGCTCCTGGTCTCGCTGTTGCCGATCGCGATCATCGTGCTGCTGCTGTTCTTCTTCATGAGCCAGATGCAGGGCGGCGGCAACCGGATCATGAACTTCGGGAAGTCCAAGGCGAAGGCCCTCAACAAGGACATGCCGAAGACGACCTTCGCCGACGTCGCCGGGGCGGAGGAGGCCGTGGAAGAACTGCAGGAGATCAAGGAGTTCCTGCAGGAGCCGGCCCGGTTCCAGGCGGTCGGGGCGAAGATTCCCAAGGGCGTGCTGCTGTACGGCCCGCCCGGCACCGGCAAGACGCTGCTGGCCCGGGCGGTCGCCGGCGAGGCCGGCGTGCCGTTCTTCTCGATCTCCGGCTCGGACTTCGTCGAGATGTTCGTCGGTGTCGGCGCCAGCCGGGTTCGTGACCTGTTCGAGCAGGCGAAGGCCAGCGCCCCGGCGATCGTGTTCGTCGACGAGATCGACGCCGTCGGCCGCCACCGCGGCGCAGGCTTGGGCGGCGGGCACGACGAGCGGGAGCAGACGCTCAACCAGCTGCTGGTCGAGATGGACGGCTTCGACGTGGCCGGCGGCGTCATCCTCATCGCCGCGACGAACCGGCCCGACATCCTCGACCCGGCGTTGCTGCGGCCGGGCCGGTTCGACCGGCAGATCGCCGTCGAGAGTCCCGACCTGACCGGCCGATTCGCGATCCTGCAGGTTCATGCGCGCGGCAAGCCGCTGGCACCGGGCGTGGACCTCATGGCTGTCGCTCGCCGTACGCCGGGATTCACCGGCGCCGACCTGGCCAACGTGCTCAACGAGGCCGCCCTGCTGACGGCCCGTTCGCACGCCACGCTGATCGACGACCGTGCGCTGGACGAGGCGATCGACCGGGTGATCGCCGGCCCGCAGCGCCGTACCCGGGTGATGGACGACCACGAGAAGAAGATCACGGCGTACCACGAGGGCGGCCACGCCCTGGTCGCCGCGGCGCTGCCGGACAACGACCCGGTGCACAAGATCACGATCCTGCCGCGGGGGCGGGCACTGGGCTACACGATGGTGCTGCCCGACGCCGACCGGTACTCCACGACCCGCAGCCAGATGCTCAACCAGCTCGCGTACATGCTGGGCGGCCGGGCCGCCGAGGAGCTGGTGTTCCACGACCCGACGACCGGGGCGTCCAACGACATCGAGAAGGCCACGTCCGTCGCCCGCGCGATGGTGACGCAGTTCGGGATGACCGAGCGGCTGGGCGCGATCCGCTACGGCCAGGAGCAGGGCGAGGTCTTCCTCGGCCGCGACATGGGCCACGTGCGCGACTACTCGGAGGAGATCGCCGCGGCGATCGACGAAGAGGTCCGCAAGCTGGTCGACACCGCGCACCACGAGGCCTACGAGGTGCTGGTCGCCAACCGCGACGTGCTCGACCACCTCGTGCTGGAGCTGCTGGAGAAGGAGACGTTGGACAAGGCCGACGTGGAGCGCATCTTCGCGCCCGTCGTCGTCCGGGACACCCGGCCGGCCTGGACCGGTTCGACCCGCCGGCGGCCGTCCGACCGCGGTCCGGTGCTCACCCCGCGCGAGCGGCTGGCCGACCAGGGCGGCGCCGCCGCCCACGGCACTCCGGTGAACGGCACTCCGGCGAACGGCAGTACGGAGGGCGCCGGCAGTACGACGGCCAGCGGCGCTCCGGCCAGCGGCGCGCCGGCCAACGGGAGTGCCCCGGCGCCGACCGGTCCGGTACCGGGCCCCACTGGACACCCGCACCCCGGCACGGCGGGATGATCCGGCCGTGACCACACCGACCGTCAACCCCGTCGTCCTGCCCGACGGGACCGTCGTCCGCCCCTTCGACCACGACCGGGTGGTCGCGGCCGTCCGCGAACTGCTGCTGGCCGTCGGCGAGGATCCGACGCGCGAGGGCTTGCGGGAGACGCCGGAGCGGGTCGCCCGGGCGTACGCCGAGACCTTCGCCGGCCTGACGATGGCTCCCGAAGAAGTCCTCAGCACCACGTTCGACCTCGGCCACGACGAGATGGTGCTGGTCAAGGACATCGAGCTGTACTCGACCTGCGAACACCACCTGGTGCCGTTCCACGGTGTGGCGCACGTCGGCTACATCCCCGCGGAGGACGGCCGCATCACCGGGCTGTCCAAGCTGGCTCGGCTCGTGGACGTCTACGCGAAGCGGCCGCAGGTGCAGGAGCGGCTGACCACCCAGGTCGCCGACGCCCTCGTGCGGATCCTCGACCCGCGCGGCGCGATCGTCGTCATCGAGTGCGAGCACCTGTGCATGTCGATGCGAGGCATCCGCAAGCCCGGCGCGAAGACGGTGACCAGCGCGGTCCGTGGTCAGCTGCGCGATCCGGCCACCCGTGCCGAAGCGATGTCGCTCATCCTGGGGTCGTGACGCCCGCAGCCGTGCGGCATCCGCAGGGGCTGCCGGCGGAGTTGGCCGCGCTCGACCGGTGCCTGGTTATGGGCGTCCTCAACGTCACCCCCGACTCGTTCTCCGACGGCGGCCGCTACCTCGACCCGGTCGCCGCGGTACGCCGCGGCACCGAGCTGTACGCCGCCGGCGCCGATCTGGTCGACGTGGGCGGGGAGTCGACCCGGCCCGGCGCCGCCCGGGTCGGCCACGACGAGGAGCTGCGGCGGGTGCTGCCGGTGATCCGGGGTCTCGTCGGCGCCGGCGTACCGGTCAGCATCGACACCATGAGCGCAGCCGTCGCCACCGCAGCCGTCGACGCAGGCAGCTGCCTGGTCAACGACGTCAGCGGGGGACTTGCCGACGCCCGGATGCATCCGACGGTTGCCGACCTGCCCGTGCCGTACGTCGCCATGCACTGGCGCGGCCATTCGGCGGGTATGGCCGCGCTCGCGACGTACGACGACGTGGTCGCCGATGTCTGCGCGGAACTCGCCGCCCGGCTGGCAGACGCCGACCGGGCCGGCCTCGCGCTCGACCGGATCGTCGTCGATCCCGGGCTGGGTTTTGCCAAGACCGCAACGCACAACTGGGCCCTGCTGCGGCGGCTGGATGCACTGCGGGCGCTGGGCCGGCCGGTGCTCGTCGGCGCATCGCGGAAGCGCTTCCTCGGTGATCTGCTGGCGACCGACGGTGCTCCGCGCCCGGTCGCCGACCGCGATGACGCGACCGCGGCGATCAGCGCGCTGGCGGCGTCCGCCGGCGCGTGGTGCGTTCGGGTGCACGACGTACGGGCCAGCGCCGACGCAGTCCGCGTCGTCACTGCCTGGCAAAGCGGAACTGCCCGGGAAGGCGGAACTGCCCGGGAAGGCGGAACTGCCCGGGAAGGCGAAACTGTTTCAGAAGGCAGAACTGTTTCAGAAGGCGGAACTGTTTCAGAAGGCGGAACCTCCTGGGAAGGCGGCCAGTCGTGAGCGTCCCGTGGGCCGACGGCCTGGATGTGGTGCGGCTGCTCGGCGTTCGCGCGCGCGGGCATCATGGCGTCCTGGCACATGAGCGGCGCGACGGCCAGGAGTTCGTCGTCGACGCCGTGCTGGGCCTGGACACCCGCCCGGCCGCAGCCGCCGACGACCTGGCGCTGACGGTGGACTACGGCGCGCTGGCGGCCGACCTCGTCGCGGCGGTGCAACGTGACCCGGTGGATCTCATCGAGACCCTCGCCGCCCGGCTGGTCGCCGTGTGCCTGCTACGGCCGGCGGTTGTCGTCGCCGAGATCAGCGTGCACAAGCCCCAGGCGCCGATCCCCGTGCCGTTCGCCGACGTCGTGGTGACGGTACGGCGCAGCCGGACCGAACCGGACGACGCAGGTGCTCGGTGACCGTGCGCGCTGCGCTGGCGCTGGGCGCCAACCTCGGTGACCGGTTGTCGGCCCTGCAAGGAGCCGTCGACCTGATCGCGGGTGCTGCCGGGGTACGGCTCGTCGCGATCTCCGACGTGGTCGAGACCGATCCGGTCGGTGGCCCGGCGCAACCGGCGTACCTCAACGCCGTCGTCGTGGCCGACGTCGACGTCGCCCCGTCCGCACTGCTGGCGATCGCCCATTCCGCCGAGCAGGCGGCGCGGCGTACCCGAGAAGTACGGTGGGGCCCAAGGACTCTGGACGTCGACATCCTGGCCGTGGGCGACGTGGTCAGCGACGACCCGGTCCTCACGCTGCCGCATCCGCGGGCTCACGAGCGCGGCTTCGTGCTGGTGCCGTGGGCGCAGGTCGACCCGGATTTCGTGATCCCCGGCCGCGGTCGAGTGGCCGAGCTGGCGGCCGCGGTCGGCGATGCCGGGGTACGCCACCGCCGCGACCTCGTCCTGGTCGGTGCCGTCGGTGGCCGCCGATGAGACCGACCCGGCTGCGGGTGCTGCTGGCCGTGGCCGTCGTCGCGGCCGCGATCGGTTGGGGCGCAGTACGTCTGGTGGACAGCCTCGGTGGCCGGATCCTTCCGGTGCCGTGGACGGCCGGCGCGGCGACCTGGTTGCTCGCGGCCGGCGTCGGGCTCTGGGCGCTGCTGATCCGGCCCCGGCTGCGGCGAGCACCGGGAGCGGTCCCGCTCGCGCCGATCGTGGCGGCTCGATCCGCCGCGCTGGCGATGGCCGCGTCGCGGACCGGGGCGGCGGTGGCCGGGTTCTACGCCGGAGCTGCGGTCGGGCTGGCGCCGATGCTGCATATCCCCGCTGCGGCGCAGCGATTCACTGCGGCGGTGGTGGCCGCGACCGGTGCCGCGGCGCTGGTGGCCGTGGCGTTGTGGCTCGAGCGGCTGTGCCGGCTGCCGGACGATCACGACGACGACCGTGGCGATGGCCCGTCCGGTGACGGCGCCGGCGGGGTGCGCGGTGGCGGGGCCGTCGCGACGGTGACCGACCGACCGTCGTCGCGGCTCCTGCCATAGCGCCGGCCGCGCCGGCGACACCGGTGTCGCTGTACTGGTGTCAGGCCGCTGACACGGCGACGTCGTCGGGTCCTAGTCTCACGGCCATGACCGACGCCACCGGAAGCTCCACTGCCCTCGAGGACCTGCCGTACGAGGAACTACGCGACCGGGCGTTCCACCTCGCCGAGCGCCGGCTCGACCTCGGGTTCTTCGTCGATCTGCTGCGGCACACCGAAGCCGCGCACGCGATGGCCGACGAGGGCGGGTCGCTGGGAGAGATCGGCGGCAGCATCATCGAGACGGTGCAGGCGGCCCGGGAGGCCTTCGGCAGTGCCCGGATCGGCGAGGAGCTCGAGCCGCTGTTCCGGGCCCGCTTCGTCACCTACCTGCGCGAGCACGGCCGCCACACCGGCTGACACGAGGATGGTTTCTCGCGCCCGCCGAGGCGCAGCGCGGGGGACACGGGTCGGCTGCGGCCGTGGCTGCGGGGTCAGCGCCGGTCGCCGCCCTACGCTGCTGGCCATGACGTCCGGTCGGCACAGTCGTCGCCGGCGGAAGTCGGCGCTGATCGCCGACATCGCCGCGTCGCGCGCCGACGTGGCGCGGCTCCGCGAGGAACTGGCCCAGCTGCGCGGCGACCTTGCCCGTCAGGCAGCCGATATCGCGGCTCAGGCCGACGAGATCGGGTGGCTGCGTCGCGGCCAGTCGGGACTGCACCACGTCGTCGCCGGCACGGTCGAGGCCGCCCACGAGCAGACCGCCGAAGTGACTGCGCTCCGCCTCGAGGTGGCGATGCTGCGGATGCGCACCGCCTTCCTGCCCGGCGTCTCGCCGGCTGCAGCAGTACCCGGTGCAGCGGAGCCGGACCAGGCCGACACCGACACCGATACCGATACGCCGGCCGAGCCGGGCACCACGGCGGGCTCGCCGGCGCCGGGTGGCGGCCCGACGACGACCACGGTGCTGCTGGACGAGGTGGCCGACCTGCGGCAGCGGCTGGACACCGCCAGCGGCCTGGTCGAGCACGTGACGCGGACGTTGCTGCCGACGCCGGGCGGTCCACCGCCGGCGGCCGTCGTACCGGAGGACGACCGGGCCGTCGACGACGGCGACGTGCCGCTGGAGACCCTGCGCTTCCCGCTGAGCGCGGTGACCGATCCGGTCGATGTGCAACTCGACGTGGACCCCGCTGCCGACCCCTACCTGCGCGCGTCGCCCGACTGAGGTCGTCGCCGGACTGAGGTCGTCGCCGGACTGAGGCGCGTCGCCGGACTGAGGTGGTCGCCCGGCCACGGGGCCAAGGGTCGGTCCAGACTGCCGGCATGCCACGGTGGGTCTGCCTGCAGCACGTCCGCTACGAGTCGCCGGCCGGCTGGGCCGAGACGCTGGCTGCCGCAGCAGTACCCCTCGAGGTCTGCCACGTGGCGACCGACCCGCTGCCGGACCCCGACGACGGGGACCTCGCGGGGTTGCTCGTCATGGGGGGACCGATGTACGCCCGCGACGACGACCGTCACGAGTGGCTCGCCGGTGAGCGGCGGCTCATCGCCACGTTGCAGCACCGGGGCACGCCGATCATCGGGGTGTGCCTGGGGGCCCAACTCACCGCAGCCGCCCTCGGCGCGGCCATCGACCGCGGCGGCCACACCGAACTGGGCATCGCGCCGGTGAGCTGGACCGAGGCGGCGCGCGACGTGTTCGGCGCTGCGCTGCCGGCCGAGGTGCTGCACTGGCACGACGACGCCATCGCCAGCGGCGTCGGAACGACGCTGGCCAGCACGCCGATCACCGCCTGTCAGGCGGCGGCGATCGGCAACTCGGTCCTGTTGCAGTTCCACATCGAGATCCGTCCGGCGGACCTTGCCGGGCTCGCCGGGCACCTGCCGCCCGGCATGGTGATCGACCCGGTCGCCCTGGCGGCTGCGCAGGACGGCTGGGCCGACCTTCGCCGGCGGATCCTCGCTCACGTCACCACGGCAGCCGGCGGCTGAAACGCCCGGTGCGGTCAGCCGCCGTACGGCCTGGTGAGGATCTCCAGGTTGTGTCCGTCCGGGTCGGACCAGTAGACGCCGCGGCCACCGTCGCGGTGGTTGATGCTGTGCGGCTGGTGGTGTCCGGGATCCGCCCAGTAGGTCAGGCCGCGGGCCCGGATACGCCCGAGGATCTCGTCGAACTCCGTCTCCCCGACCAGGAACGCGTAGTGCTGAGTCGTGATCTCCGGTCCGGCGTCGACGAAATCGAGGGACACCGCGTTCTGCAACTCCACGACCATGAACGGTCCGAACGGTTGCGGTTCGGGCAGACCGAGCAGCTGACTGTAGAACTGCGCGGCGGCGGACTTGTCCCGGGCGGCGACGATGGTGTGGTTGAGCTGGATGCTCATGAGTCCATCCTTCTCACTGCTGCCGGCCGCTGCCAAGCCGTAGCGGGCTGCCGGTGCCTCCGCCCGCCCCGCCCGGTAGGGGTACGGCGCCGGCCAACGCGGTGGTGAGAGGGTCGCGTCGTGAGTGAGCAAGCCGAGGCGCCACCGCGGCTGCGGACCGGCGTCGTCGGGGTGGGCCGAGCCGGTGCCGTCCTCGCGGCCGCGCTGGCCCGCGCCGGGCATCCGGTGGTGGCGGCGTACGCCGTCTCGGCGGTGTCCCGGGAACGTGCGGCCGCGCTGCTGCCCGGCGTCCCCCTCGTCGAGCCGGCCGAGGTGCTCGCCGCCGCCGACCTGGTCTGGCTCACCGTGCCCGACGACGTCCTGCCGACGCTCGTCGACGGCCTCGTGACGACCGGCGCGGTCCGCCCCGGCCAGTTCCTTGTCCACGCCTCCGGCCGGTACGGCATCGCGGTCCTGGATACGGCGACCGCGGTGGGAGCGCTGCCGCTGGCACTGCACCCGGTGATGAGCTTCACCGGGACCAGCGTCGACCTGCCCCGGCTGGACGGCTGCCCGTTCGGCGTCACCGCACCGGAGGTGTTGCGGCCGGTCGCCGAGGCGCTGGTGGTCGAGATGGGTGGCGAGCCGGTCTGGGTGGCCGAGGACCGGCGCGGGCTCTACCACGCAGCCCTCGCGAACGGCTCGAACCACCTGGTCACGCTGGTCGTCCAGACGCTGGATCTGCTCGCCGCAGCCGGCGTCGCGGACCCGCCGGGCCTGGTCGCTCCGTTGTTGTCGGCGTCGCTGGACAACGCCCTGCGGTACGGCGACGCGGCGCTGACCGGCCCGGTCGCGCGCGGCGACGCCGGTACCGTCGCCGCGCACGTCCGGGAGATCGGCGCGGTGTCGCCGGCGGGGCTGGCGGCGTACCTGGCACTGGCCCGGCTGACCGCCGACCGCGCATTGGCCGCGGGGCGGCTGGCCCCTGAGGCGGCCGCGGCCCTACTGGCCGTCCTCGGGGCAGCCCCGGGCCCGGCGGCCGGGCCGGCGGGGGGCGACCGGTGAGCACGACACCGACGACATCGACGACGCCGGTCCGGCCGGTCGTGGCGCGGACCCGGGCGGACCTGGCCGCGGCGCTGGCAACCCCGGCAGCCGGTCGCGCCCCACGGGCCGTGGTCATGACGATGGGCGCCCTGCACGAGGGCCACGAACTCCTGTTGCGGGCGGCACGGGATCGCGTCGGACCGGCCGGTGCGGTGGTCGCCACCATCTTCGTGAATCCGCTGCAGTTCGGCCCGAGCGAGGACCTGGACCGGTACCCGCGGACGTTCGAGGCGGACGTGACCCGTTGTGCCGCAGCCGGTGTCGACGTCGTCTTCGCACCGGCGGCCAGCGAGATGTACCCGCAGGGCCAGCCGACGGTCACCGTCGATCCCGGGCAGCTCGGCGGCGAGTTGGAAGGCGCGGTCCGCCCGGGCCACTTCTCCGGCGTGCTGACCGTGGTCGCGAAGCTGCTGCACCTCACCGCGCCGGAGCTGGCATTCTTCGGCGAGAAGGACTATCAGCAGTTGGTGTTGATCAGGCGCATGGTGGCGGCGCTGGACTTCCCGGTCACCGTCGTCGGCGTACCGACCGTGCGCGACCCCGACGGGCTCGCACTGTCCAGCCGCAACCGCTACCTCGACCCGCAGCAGCGCGCCCTGGCGGCCGCGATCCCGCGGGCGATCGCCGCCGGGGTTGCCGCGGCCGCAGCGGGCGACGGAGCGCAGGGGGTGGAAGCCGCGGCCACTGCGGTGCTGCAGGCCGCGGGAGGCATCGTCGTGGACTACGTCCAGGTGCGCGGGGTCGATCTGGGCCCGGCGCCGGCGGTGGGCGAGGGCCGGCTTGTGGTGGCCGCCCGCGTCGGTGCGACCCGGCTGCTCGACAATGCCTCCGTCGATCTCGGCCCACCTCGACCCGGTCGGCCGGGCCGGACCGGCTCGGGCCGTACCGACCGACTCGTCCAGGAGACCTGATGCTGCGCACCCTGCTCTCGTCGAAGATCCATCGCGCGACCGTCACCGAGGCAGACCTGCACTACGTCGGCTCGCTCACCCTGGACCTCGATCTCATGGTCGCGGCCGGCCTCGTCGTCGGCGAGCAGGTGCACGTCGTCGACGTCGACAACGGCGCCCGGCTGGTGACGTACGTCATCGAGGGGCCGGCCGGGTCCGGAACCATCTGCATCAACGGCGCGGCTGCCCGGCTGGTCCACCCCGGCGACACCATCATCGTGATCGCCTACGGCCAGTTCACCGAGGCCGAGCTCGCGACGTACCAGCCCCGGATCGTGCACGTGGACAAGGCCAACCGCGTGGTGGCGCTGGGCGCCGACCCTGGCGAGGAGCTGCGGTGACGCTGCGGCTGCCGGCCCGGCTGGTCTCGGCGGACCCGGGGTGGACCGCCGACGCCGACGTCGTGGTGGTCGGGTCGGGCGTCGCCGGGCTGAGTGTCGCGCTGCACGCCCGGCGCGCCGGATACCGCGTCCTCCTGGTGACCAAGGCCCAGGTCGACGAGGGCTCCACCCGGTGGGCGCAAGGCGGCATAGCCGCCGCGCTGGCCGACGACGACTCCCCGCACGACCACCTGCTGGACACCCTCGTCGCCGGTGCGGGCCTGTGCGACGTCGCCGCGGTACGTGCCCTGGTCACCCAAGGCCCTGACGCGGTACGGCGACTCATCGCCCTGGGCGCCGCGTTCGACACCGACGCCGCGGGGCAGCTGGCCCTGACCCGCGAGGGCGGTCACCTGCGTGACCGCATCGCCCACGCCGGCGGCGACGCGACCGGCGCGGAGATCTCCCGTGCCCTGGTCGCGGCGGTGTCCGGCCGGGCAGGTATCGAACTGGTCGCCGACGCGCTCGCGCTGGACCTGCTGCGCGACGACCGCGGGGCGGTCCAGGGCGTCACGTTGCACGTGATGGGCGCCGGTCAACGCGACGGGGTCGGTGCCGTGCTCGCCCCGGCGGTGGTGCTGGCGACCGGCGGACTGGGCCAGGTGTTCGCCGCGTCGACCAACCCCGCGGTCGCGACCGGGGACGGCGTGGCCATGGCGTTGCGTGCCGGCGCGGAGGTCGCCGACCTGGAGTTCGTCCAGTTCCACCCGACGGTGATGTGGCTCGGACCGCAGGCCCGCGGCCAGCAGCCGCTGGTCTCCGAGGCGGTCCGCGGCGAGGGCGCGGTCCTCGTCGACGACGCGGGCGTGCGGTTCATGGTCGGGTTGCACCCGCTGGCCGAACTCGCCCCGCGCGACGTCGTCGCTCAGGCGATCATGCGCCGCATGCTGCAGACCGGCGCCCAGCACGTGTGGCTCGACGGCCGCGGCCTCGGGGCGCAGGTGTGGACGCACCGGTTCCCGACGATCCTCGAGTCGTGCCGGTCCCACGGGATCGATCCGGTGACCGACCTGATCCCGGTGGGCCCGGCGCAGCACTACGCCAGCGGCGGCGTACGGACCGACCTGGACGGGCGGTCCTCGGTCACCGGCCTGTTTGCCGCCGGTGAGGTGGCCTGCACCGGCGTCCACGGCGCGAACCGACTGGCGTCCAACTCATTGCTGGAAGGCCTGGTGTTCGCCGAGCGCATCGGCGCGGTGCTGGCCGCAGGCCTGCCGGAACGCCGCGACCCGGTCACTGCGACCGGGTCGGCGGGACTGCTGGCGGCGTCGTCGCGCCGTACCGTGCAGCAGGCGATGACCGCCGGCGCGGGAGTGCTGCGCAGCGCCGATCGGCTCGAGACGACCGCGGCAGCGCTGCAGGCGTTGTCGTACGCCCATCACCCGCTGCCGTCGACCGCCAGCTGGGAGAGCACGAACCTGCACAGCCTCGCCACCGTGTTGACCCACCACGCCACGGCCCGCGAGGAGACGCGCGGGTCGCATTGGCGGGAGGACTTCCCGGCCCTCGACGACGAGCACTGGCGGGTCCGGCTGGTGGGCTCGCTGGATCCCGACGGCGTCCTGGTGACCCGGCGGGAACCGGTCATGCCGTACGACGACGCGCTCGCGCTGGCGGCCCGGTGACGGCCGCGGTCCCGCCCGGCCCCGGCCCGCTGCCTGCCGCTGACCGGCTGCCTGCCGGTGGCCCACTGCCCCTCGCTGGCCCGCGGCCGGTCTCCGGTCCGCTGCGGGCGATGCTGGCAGCCGCGGGCCTGGACGCCGACCAGGTGGGCCGGCTCGCCGCGGCGACGCTCGCGGAGGATCTCGACGGCGGTGTCGACGTCACGTCGGTGGCCACGGTCCCCGCGGCGCAGCGCAGCACCCTTGATCTCGTCGTACGACGGGCCGGGGTGCTGGCCGGAGCCCCGGTGGCCGCGGTGGTCTTCGAGCTCGCCGGCGCCGGCGACATCGCCGTTCAGTTGCCCGTCGCCGACGGCAGCCGGGTCGACGCGGGCACCGTCGTGCTGACCGCGACCGGGCCGACCCGGGCGCTGCTGACCGCCGAACGCAGCGCCCTGAACCTGCTGGGCCACCTGTCCGGCGTGGCGACGGCCACCCGCGCCTGGGCCGACGCGCTGGCCGGCACCGCCGCCCGGGTCCGCGACACCCGCAAGACGATGCCGGGACTGCGGGCCCTCGAGAAGTACGCCGTGCGCTGCGGCGGCGGGGTGAACCACCGCATGTCGTTGTCCGACGCGGCGCTGGTGAAGGACAACCACGTGGTCTCCGCAGGCGGCGTGGCGGCGGCGTTCGACGCTGTCCGGCAACGGTTCCCGGGCCTCGCCGTCGAAGTCGAAGTGGACTCGCTCAGCCAGCTCGACGAGGTCCTCGCCGCCGGTGCCGACCTTGTCCTGCTGGACAACTTCGACCTCGCGCAACTGCGGGCAGCCGTGGCCCGCAACGCCGGCCGGGCGACGCTGGAGGCCTCCGGCGGCCTGACGCTGGCCGACGCGGCGCTGGTCGGGTCGACCGGGGTGGACTATGTCGCGGTGGGAGCCTTGACCCACTCCGCGCCGGTGCTCGACATCGGAGCCGACCTGCGGCCGGTCACCGTGCCGGCCGGTACCGCCCACCAGCCAGAGGACCCGCACGTATGAGCCTGCTCGCCATCGACGTCGGCAACACCAACACCGTTCTCGGGCTGTTCGACGGGACCGAACTCGTCCGCTCCTGGCGGGTCAAGACCGACGCGCGGGCCACCGCCGACGAGCTGGCATTCCTGTGGCGCGGCCTGCTCAGCACAGCCGAGGTCGACGGCGTCTGCGTGTGCTCGACCGTTCCCGCTGTGCTGCACGAGGTTCGCCGCGTCCTGCAGCAGGAGTTCGCGGGCAAGCCCGCCGTGGTGGTCGAGCCGGGCGTGCGTACCGGCGTCCCGCTGCTGTACGACAACCCCAAGGAGGTGGGCGCCGACCGGATCGTCAACAGCCTGGCCGCCTACACCCTGTACGGCGGACCGGCGATCGTCGTGGACTTCGGGACCTCGACGAACTTCGACGTCGTGTCGGCCAAGGGGGAGTTCCTCGGCGGCGCACTGGCACCCGGGATCGAGATCTCCGTGGATGCGCTGGCGTCGCGGGCGGCCCGGCTGCTCAAGGTCGAGGTGACCCGGCCGCGGTCGGTCATCGGCAAGACGACGGTGGAGGCACTGCAGTCCGGCCTGCTGTACGGCTTCACCGGTCAGGTCGACGGGGTGGTGTCCCGCATCGCCGAGGAACTCGGCGGTGTGAAGGCCGTGATCGCCACCGGCGGCCTCGCGCCGATCGTGGTCCCCGAGTCCGCGACCATCACCGACCACGCGCCGGACCTCACCCTGGTCGGTCTGCGGCTGGTGTACGAGAAGAACGCCGACGGGTGACCGGCGGGCGCTCGGTAGCCTTGCCCGTCGTGACCGACGACCCGACCGCAGCGACGCCGCCAGCAGAGCCGGACGAGGTCGACGAGGACCAGCCCGAGCAGGTCCGGGTCCGGATGGACAAGCGGGCCCGGCTGCTGGCCGAGGGCACCTCGCCGTACCCGGTGTCGGTCCCGGTGACCACGACGATCGGCGCCGTCCGGACCGCCCACCCGGACCTGGGCCCGGACGTCTCCACCGGCGAGCGGGTCGGGGTGGCGGGCCGGATCATCTTCGTACGCAACGGCGGCAAGCTCTGCTTCGCCACCTTGCGTTCCGGTGACGGCGAACAGCTGCAGGCGATGGTGTCGCTGGCCGGGGTCGGCGAGCAGCGGCTGGCGGACTGGAAGGCCCAGATCGACATCGGCGACCTGGTGTTCGTGGCCGGCGAGGTCGTCACGTCCCGCAGCGGGGAACTGTCGGTGCTGGCCGACCGGTGGGCCATGGCCGCCAAGGCACTGCGGCCGCTTCCGGTGGCGCACAAGCCATTGAACGAGGAGACCCGGGTCCGGCAGCGCTACGTCGACCTCATCATGCGTCCGGAGGCCCGTGCCATGGCGCGGCTGCGTCCGGCGGTGGTGGCCGCGTTGCGCGACGGCCTGACCGGCCGGGGATACCTCGAAGTCGAGACCCCCATGCTGCAGACCGTTCACGGTGGCGCTGCCGCGCGGCCGTTCGTCACCCACTCCAACGCCTTCGACCTGGACCTCTACCTGCGTATCGCCCCGGAACTGTTCCTGAAGCGGTGTGTGGTGGGCGGCATCGAGCGGGTGTTCGAGATCAACCGGAACTTCCGCAACGAGGGCGCGGACTCGACGCACAGCCCCGAGTTCGCGATGCTCGAGTTCTACGCCGCGTACGCCGACTACGACGCGATGGCGGTGACCACCCGGGAGCTGGTGCAGGCCGCCGCAGTCGCCGCGACCGGCTCGACCCGGGTGGTCCACCACGACGGGACGGTGCACGACCTGTCCGGTGAGTGGGCCACCGTCTCGATGTATCCGGCGGTGTCGGCGGCCGTCGGGCAGGAGATCTCACCGCAGACCGACCTGGCGACCCTTCGGAAGCTCTGTGCGGCAACCGGAGTCGACGCCGCCGGCGAGTGGCTGGCCGGCAAGCACGTGGAGGAGCTGTTCGAGAAACTGGTGGCTCCGGGTTTCACCGGTCCGACGTTCGTCCGGGATTTCCCGCTCGATACGTCCCCGCTGGTGAGGGAGCACCGGTCGCTGGCCGGCGTCGTGGAGAAGTGGGACCTGTACGTCGACGGGTTCGAACTGGCGACCGGATACAGCGAACTGGTCGATCCGGTGGTGCAGCGCGAGCGCCTGGTGGCGCAGGCTGCGCTCGCCGCCGGGGGGGACGCTGAGGCGATGGCCCTGGACGACGAGTTCCTCCGGGCGCTGGAGTACGGCATGCCGCCCAGTGGCGGCGTGGGGATGGGCATCGACCGGTTGTTGATGGCGATCACCGGTCTCGGGATCCGCGAAACAGTGCTGTTCCCGCTGGTGAAGCCCGGTGGCCGGTGAGTGGCACGGTGACGGTGCGGCCCGCCCGCACCGCGGACGTGGCACGGATCCGCGAGCTGATCGACGTCTACGCCGGTGACCGCCGGCTGCTGTCGAAGGCGACCGTCACGCTGTTCGAGTCCGTGCCCGAGTTCCTGGTGGCCGAGCAGGCCGGTCGCGTGGTCGGCTGCGGTGCGCTGCACGTCATGTGGGAGGACCTGGCGGAGATCCGTACCGTCGCGGTCGACCCGACGCTGCGCGGTGGTGGGGTGGGGTCGGCGCTACTGGTCCGGCTGATCGCGCGGGCGCGCGAGGTCGGTGTCGCGCGGTTGTTCTGTCTCACCTTCGAGACGGACTTCTTCGGCCGCCACGGCTTCGTCGAGATCGAGGGAACGCCGGTCGACGAGGCCGTCTTCGAACAGTTGCTGCACTCGTACGACGAAGGTGTCGCGGAGTTCCTCGACCTGGAACGCGTCAAACCGAACACTTTGGGCAACCACCGGATGCTGCTGATCCTCTGAAGCCCGTCAGGCCGTCAGGCGGGCGGCCCGTGCCGTAGCGGTGGCGTTGCCACTGTGGCGCTACGGCGTCCGGTCGGTCTTCCTCGGCCATGCTGCGTCCGGCGGCTCTGCTGCAGCGGCGCCCACCGGCCACCGATGGCATGCTGCGCCGATGGTTCTCCGACTCGTCCCGCGCCGCGGGCTGGCGCTCGCCGGCGCGACGCTCGGCGCCCTGACCCTGTTTCCCGCGGGCCTCGCACCGGCGACGCCCGCCGGAGCTGCCGGCCCGTCGGGCCCGTCGCTCGCGTCCCAACCGACTACCCAGCAGGTTGCCGCGCCGGCAGTCGTGCCGTCAGTCGACCCGGCGCTGCCGTTGGCCGGGATCACCGTGGCCATCGACCCCGGCCACAATCCGGGCAACTTCAGTCATCCTCGCCAGATCAACAAGCGGTACTGGGTGGGTCTCTGGAAGACCTGCAACACCACCGGCACCGCCACCAACAGTGGCTACCGCGAGGCGAACTACACGTGGGCCGTGCAGCGGGTCCTGCGCGCGCGGCTGACGGCGCTGGGTGCCACGGTGGTCGTCGACCGTGGCGCGCGGACCCCGGCATACGGGCCCTGCGTGCGGGAGCGAGGCCGGTTCGGCACGGCCGAAGGTGCCGACCTGAAGATCTCGATCCACGCCGACGGCGGCCCGGCCTCGGGCCGGGGCTTCCACGTCATCGCGCCTCGGCCGTACGTCGGCTACACCGACGACATCGCCAAGCCGTCACGGCGGCTGGCCACTGCCGTGGTCGCCGGCATGATCGCCGCCCAGTTCCGCCCGGCGACGTACCTGTCGACCCCGATCCAGGTACGGAAGGACCAGGGCACGCTCAACATGAGCGACGTGCCGACGGTCATCGTGGAGACCCTCAACATGCGCAACTCCCGCGACGCGGCGATCGCCACGTCCAAGGCTGGCCGCGCCCGGGTCGCCGACGGGCTGCTGCGGGGCATCCGCGGCTACCTCGGTCGCTGAGTTTCCGGTCGCCTGCCGTACGCCGGTCGCCACGCGTATGCCAGTCGAGGCTGGGCGCCGGTCGCCGGGCGTATGCCAGGCGAAGGTCGTCCGTCGAAAAACAGGCCGCCGGGCCGTATGCCGGTCGAACAGGCCGTCCGTCGAAACAGGGCGCCGATCAGCCGGTGTTGCGCAGCCCGGTGGCGATGCCGTTGATGGTGACCGAGAGCGCCCGCTGCAGTTCGGGTTCCGGTGCGGCGCCGGTGGCCCGCTGCTGGCGGACCCGGCGCAGCAAGGTGACCTGCAGCAACTGCAGCGGCAACAGGTAGGTGTCCCGGATGGCCAGGGTCTGCTGCAGCGTGGGATTGGACTCCAGCAGTTCGGATTCCCCGGTCAGTGCCAGGACCTCGGCGACAGTGCGGGCGTGTTCGGCGCGGATCGTCTCGAAGATGGGCCACAGGTCCGCCGGCACCAGTTGTTCGACGTACTGCGCGGACACGACCAGATCGGTCTTGGCCAGCGTCATCTCGACGTTGGACACGAAGTTGCGGAAGAAGTGCCACTTCTCGTGCATCTGGCTGAGCAGCGCGCCGTGCCCGGCCTCGCGGGCTGCTGCCAGCCCGGTGCCGACGCCGAACCAGCCCGGGACGATCTGCCGGGACTGCGTCCAGCCGAATACCCAGGGGATCGCGCGCAGGCCGCCGATGCCGGCGGCGGTGTCCGGCCGGCGGGAGGGCCGCGAACCCAGGTGCATCCCGCCGAACTCCTCGACCGGCGTGGCCAGCGTGAAGTAGCGCGGCAGTTCCGGGTCGTCCACCAACGCCCGGTACGCCGTCTGTGCCGCGGTCGAGGCCAGGCCCATCACCGCGTCCCAGGACTGCAGGTCCGGCTCGGCGGTCCGCGTCGAGCGGTGCAGCAGAGTCGCTTCCAGCACCGCGGCCATGGTCTGTTCGAGGTTGTCGCGGGCCAGGCCCGGCACGAGGTACTTGTCGGAGATCACCTCGCCCTGTTCGGTCACCTTGATCTCGCCGTCCAGCACCCCCCACGGCTGGGCGAGGATCGCGTCGTACGTCGGACCACCGCCCCGGCCGACCGTCCCGCCACGGCCGTGGAAGAGGCGCAACCGGACGCCGTGCCGGGCCGCGACGTCACGAAGCCGGCGCTGCGCCAGGTGGATCTCCCACTGCGAAGTGGTGATCCCGGCGTCCTTGCAGGAGTCGGAGTATCCGAGCATCACCTCCTGCACGTCGCCGCGCAGTGCCACGATCTGGCGGTACGACGGGTCCGCCAGCGCGCCGTCGAGGATCGCGTCCGCGGCGCGCAGTTCGGCGACGGTCTCCAGCAGCGGGACGAACCCGATGCGGGCGACCCCGGCCGGCAGATCCACCAGGCCGGCCTCCTTGGCGAGCACGGCGACGGCCAGCAGGTCGTCGGCCGCCATCGTCATCGACACGATGTACGACTCGATCGTTCGCGGGCCGTGGGCGTCGAGGGCCTCGCGAATCGCGTCGAACGTGGCGTATGTCGTGGCCGCGTCGTCGTCCAGCGGGGGCGGAGTCGGGGCCAGCGGACGCCGGTTGGCCAGTTCGGCACTCAGCAGCCGGGTCCGGTACGGCCGCGGCATGTCGGCGTACCGCATCGCGTGCTCGCCGAGCCGGTCGACCAGCTGGCCCAGCGCGTGGTGGTGCTTCTCGGCGTGCTCCCGTACGTCGAGGGTGGCCAGTTGCAGTCCGGCGGCCGCGACGGTGCGGATGGCCCGGTCCACCGTGCCCCGGGCAGTGAGGGTGGCGCGGTTGTCCAGCAGGGATCGGCGTACCAGCAGCAGGTCGGCCAGCAGTTCCTCGGTGGTGAGGTAGTCCCGGCCGGGCTCGTGCGGCCGGCCGTCGGCGAGGCGCTCGGCGGTGATGGACAACCGCCGGTGCACGCAGGTGAGCTTCAGCCGCAGCGGCTCCTCGGCGTTCAGCCGGCGGTAGCGGTCCTCCAGGTCCCAGAGGTTGCGCAGGTCCCGTTCGAGGCTGTCTCGCAGTTCGTCGGAGACACCCGCGATCCGGGCGGACGCCGACAGGTCCTCGATGAGCGACCGGATCAGCGGCCGCAGGTCGGCGATCGCGTGCTCGCGCTGGAAGCGCAGCACGCTGCCGGTCACCGCCGGGGTCACGTTGGGGTTGCCGTCGCGGTCGCCGCCGATCCAGGAGCCGAACGTGAGCGGGGTGGCGTCCGGCGGCAGCACGACACCGAGCGTCCCCAGCGCCTCGGCGAGGTCCTCCAGCACGTCCGGAAGCGGGCCGCGCACCAGGTCGTCGAGGTAGTACAGCGCGTTGCGGGCCTCGTCGAGGACCTCCGGCTGACCGATCCGGAGTTCGTCGGTCTGCCACAGCATCTCGACGGCTTCGGCTAGCCGGTGGTCGGTACGAGGTCCCGCCGGCGCGTCGAGCAGGTCGGCCAGCCGGCGTAGCTTCAGCAGCACCGACCGACGCGCTGCCTCGGTCGGGTGAGCGGTGAAGACCGGCCGCACCGCGAGGCCGTCGGCCAATCGCCGTACGTCGTCGGTGGGGACGCCGGCCAGCGCCACCTGCCGGGCGACCCGGGCGAGCCGGCCGCCCTGATCGGCGCGCTGCCGGTCCCAGGCCCGGCCACGGTGGACCTGTTCGGCGATGTTGGCCAGGTGGAAGTACGTCGAGAACGCCCGGGCCAGCTCGATCGCGCGAGGCAGGTCGGCGTCGGCCAGCTCCCGGGCCGCGCCGGCCGGGTCGGCGCGGGCGAGCCGGCGGACCAGCTCCACCTGGTCGAGCAGCCCCTGGTCGACCTGCCGGACCAGGGTCCGGCCCAGCAGCGAGGCGAGCCGGCGGATGTCCGCCCGCAACGCCGCAGCGGTCCGATCGTCGTCGGGCAGGCCGAGTTCGGGCGCTGCCGGGGAGGCTCCCGGCGGCGCGATGTCATTGCCGACAGCAGTTCCGGCAGCAGCCCCGGCGCCGGACGCCGCGGCCGTCCAGCCGGCACCGGTCGTACTCACGTCGTCTCCGTCCGCGTCGGCGTCCGTGGGTGCGGTCAGGGTACGGCCGCGGTGGCTCGGCGGGGTCGGGGATTGATCACCTCGCCTTGATATTGTCGCGGGCCGGCCCGGCCCAGTTGCGGAGCCGGTGCCCGGCGCGTGACAGGTCGAGCCGGAATGTCCCTCGCTGCTCGCCCACCGGGGCGGGCGCCGCACCTGCGGAGGTCGCCGTGGCGCGCAAGGTCCAGATCGTGCTCACCGACGACATCGACGAGTCGGCAGCCGACGAGACGGTCAGCTTCACCCTGGACGGGGTCGGCTACGAGATCGACCTGTCCGCGGCGAACGCCGCGAAGCTGCGCGACGACTTCGCGATCTGGATCGGGCACGCTCGCAGGGCCAGTGGTTCGCGGTCCAGGTCGGCCGCCCGGCCCGCGCGGGCGAGCAAGGCAGCGCCGGACAACGTCGCGGTCCGGGCCTGGGCGAAGAGCCAGGGCCTGGCCGTCAGCGAACGGGGCCGGATCCCGGCCGACGTGGTCGCGAAGTACGAGGCCGAACACCGCTGAGGGCTACGGCCCGCCGCGCCCGCCTGATCGCTGCCAGGCAGCGGGCGGTGAGTTCACTCTGGGCGTACATCGGGGTGGAAGCGAACCCCGCAGCGTCTCGTTGAGGCAGGCATCGAGGGTGGCTCGAGACCCCTGATCCCGTTCGCTACCTGGCGGATGACGACATGAGGGGTTAACACATCCGGGGCTAGAGTGCCAAGGACGCGTCGGGGGAGACCCGGTGCGGGCAGGTCCCGGACGGCCGCCGTGGCAGGAGGGTGCGAGATGTTCGAGAGGTTCACCGATCGCGCGCGGCGCGTCGTCGTCCTGGCCCAAGAAGAGGCCCGGATGCTCAACCACAACTACATCGGCACCGAGCACATCCTGCTCGGCCTCATCCACGAGGGTGAGGGAGTCGCCGCGAAGGCCCTGGAGAGCCTCGGGATCTCGCTGGAGGCAGTCCGGCAGCAGGTCGAGGAGATCATCGGCCAGGGTCAGCAGGCCCCCAGCGGCCACATCCCGTTCACGCCGCGCGCCAAGAAGGTCCTGGAGCTGTCGCTGCGCGAGGCGTTGCAGCTGGGTCACAACTACATCGGTACCGAGCACATCCTGCTCGGCCTGATCCGCGAGGGCGAAGGCGTCGCTGCGCAGGTGCTGGTGAAGCTCGGCGCCGACCTGAACCGCGTGCGCCAGCAGGTCATCCAGTTGCTGTCCGGCTACCAGGGCAAGGAGCCGGCGGCTGCCGGTGGCCCGGCCGAGGGCACGCCGTCGACGTCGCTGGTGCTCGACCAGTTCGGCCGCAACCTGACCCAGGCTGCTCGCGAGGGCAAGCTCGATCCCGTCATCGGTCGTGAGAAGGAGATCGAGCGGGTCATGCAGGTGCTGTCGCGGCGCACCAAGAACAACCCGTGCCTGATCGGTGAGCCCGGCGTCGGCAAGACCGCCGTGGTCGAGGGACTGGCTCAGATGATCGTCAAGGGCGAGGTGCCCGAGACCCTCAAGGACAAGCAGCTGTACACCCTCGACCTCGGCGCGCTGGTCGCCGGCAGCCGCTACCGCGGCGACTTCGAGGAGCGCTTGAAGAAGGTGCTCAAGGAGATTCGCACCCGCGGCGACATCATCCTGTTCATCGACGAGATGCACACCCTGGTGGGGGCCGGGGCGGCGGAGGGCGCTATCGACGCCGCCAGCATCCTCAAGCCGATGCTGGCTCGCGGCGAGCTGCAGACGATCGGTGCCACCACCCTCGACGAGTACCGCAAGTACATCGAGAAGGACGCGGCCCTCGAACGCCGGTTCCAGCCGATCCAGGTCAACGAGCCGACGCTGGCGCACACCATCGACATCCTCAAGGGTCTTCGCGATCGGTACGAGGCGCACCACCGTGTCTCGATCACCGACGGCGCGCTGGTGTCGGCGGCGACCTTGGCCGACCGCTACATCTCCGACCGCTTCCTGCCCGACAAGGCGATCGACCTCATCGACGAGGCCGGCTCGCGGCTGCGCATCCGCCGGATGACTGCGCCGCCGGACCTGCGCGAGTTCGACGAACGTATCGCCGATGTGCGTCGGGAGAAGGAGTCGGCTATCGACGCACAGGACTTCGAGAAGGCAGCGTCGCTGCGCGACAAGGAGAAGCAGCTGCTGGCCGAGAAGGCGCAGCGGGAGCGGGAGTGGAAGGCCGGCGACATGGACGTCGTGGCCGAGGTCGATGAGGAACTCATCGCCGAGGTGCTCGCGACCGCAACCGGTATCCCGGTCTTCAAGCTGACCGAGGAGGAATCGCAACGGCTGCTGCGGATGGAGGAGGAGCTGCACAAGCGCGTCATCGGTCAGGAGCAGGCCATCCACGCGCTGTCGCAGGCCATCCGGCGTACCCGTGCCGGGCTGAAGGACCCCAAGCGGCCCGGCGGCTCGTTCATCTTCGCCGGCCCGTCCGGGGTCGGGAAGACCGAGCTGTCCAAGACGCTGGCGAACTTCTTGTTCGGCGACGAGGACGCGCTGATCTCGCTCGACATGAGCGAGTTCTCCGAGAAGCACACGGTGTCACGGCTGTTCGGTAGCCCGCCCGGCTACGTCGGCTACGAGGAGGGCGGCCAACTCACCGAGAAGGTGCGTCGTAAGCCGTTCTCGGTGGTGCTGTTCGACGAGATCGAGAAGGCTCACCCGGATATCTTCAACTCCCTGCTGCAGATCCTGGAGGAGGGTCGGCTCACCGACTCGCAGGGCCGGGTCGTGGACTTCAAGAACACCGTGATCATCATGACCACGAACCTGGGCACCCGCGACATCGCCAAGGGCGTGAACCTCGGCTTCGCGGCCGGTGACGAGAGCAAGACCGGCTACGAGCGGATGAAGACGAAGGTCAACGAGGAACTCAAGCAGCACTTCCGGCCGGAGTTCCTCAACCGGATCGACGACATCATCGTGTTCCACCAGCTCAGCGAGGCCGAGATCGTCCAGATCGTCGACCTCATGCTGGACAAGCTCGACGAGCGGCTCAAGGACCGCGACATGGGGATCGAACTCACCGTGGCGGCCAAGGAGTTGCTGGCCGAACGCGGGTACGACCCGGTGCTGGGTGCCCGGCCACTGCGGCGGACCATCCAGCGCGAGATCGAGGACCAGCTGTCCGAGAAGATCCTCTTCGGCGAGTTGCGGCCGGGTTCCATCGTCGTGGTCGACGTGGAAGGCGAAGGTCTGTCCCGGGCCTTCACCTTCGCCGGGGAGCCGAAGGCGGAGCTGCCCGACGCCCCGCCGGTGGCGACGGCCGGTCAGGACTGAGCTGCTCGGCCAGGACAATCACGAACGCCTATCGACGGGCGCCTTCCGCGGGAGGCGCCCGTCGTGCGTTGCCGGGAGCCGTAGCGTGGGCCCGTGCGACACGGACCCCTCATCCCCGGCCTGCGCGAATTCGACGCGCCGCGCCGCCGCCGGCGGGCGTGGGTGGGCTGGCTCGTGCTCGTGCTCGGCCTCGGGATCGCGGTGACGGTGCTCGCCGGAGTGCTCGGCGGGGTCGGTCCGCTGCGGCGGCTCGGGGTCACCGAGACAGCGCTGGAACCGGTGGCCTGGCGGCCGACGGCTGACGCTGGGCACGTGCAGGTGGCGGTGGCGATCCCCGAGACGGGGCTGTGCTCCGGAGACAGTGTGAGCGTGACGGCGCTGGAAGCCGGGGACCGCATCAGCGTCCAGGCGACCCGGTCCGCGCCGACGCGGCGTGAGGTCTGCGCGGGTCTGGGCATCGCCGGCGACCGCACCTGGGTCGACGTGATCCTCGACGGTCCGGTGGGCGGCCGCACGGTGGTGCGGCAGGCGGACCGAGCGCCGCTGCCGCAGGAACCGGCCGATCCGTCAGTCACCCGCTAGCCCTGCCGACCGCTGGGCCTCACGCCGGCAGGCTGACGTGGCCAGCGTCCGACATGGTGACGAGTCCGTCGGCGACCAGACCGGCCAGCGCCCGCGCCCGCTGCTCGGGATCAGGCCAGACCGATGCCAGCTCGTCGGTGCCGGCCGGACCCGGCCGGTCCCGCAGCACCGCGAGCAGCCGACCGCGCACTTCCCGGTCGGTGCCGGCGAAGCCCGGCGCGACCCGCGTGGGCCCGGCGTACGCCGGCCGGCCGAGCGCCGCCCACGCACACCACGCGCTCACCGGGCATCGCTGGCACGCCGGCGCCCGTGCCGAGCACACCACAGCGCCCAGCTCCATGGCGCCGACCGACCACAGCGCGGCACGGGCCGGATCCTGCGGGAGGACGGCAGCAGCACGCGCACGTTCGGCGACGGTCAACGACGGCCCCGGCAATGCCCGCCCACCGATGACTCGGGCCAGCACCCGACGAACGTTGGTGTCCAGCACGACAGCGCGCCGGCCGTGGGCGAAGGCGGCGACGGCCGCCGCCGTGTACTCCCCGACGCCCGGCAGCGAGCGCAACTCCGGTTCCGAGGCCGGCACCTGGCCGCCGTACTGCGTGGTGATAGCGATCGCGGCCTCGCGCAGTCGCAGTGCGCGCCGTGGGTAACCCAGCCGCTCCCAGGCACGGATGACGTCCGCCCGCGACGCTGCTGCCAGCGACGGCGGGTCCGGCCAGCGCTGTAGCCAGCGGGTCCACGCCGGTCGTACGCGCTCGGCCGGGGTCTGCTGCAGCATCACCTCGCTGACCAGCACCCCCCAGGCCGTGGTTCCCGCGGCCCGCCACGGCAGGTCCCGGCGGTGTTCGAGATACCACGCGCACACCGCGTCGACCAGCGCCGGTTCGGCGGCGATATCCGGCCCGGCCGCGCTACGGCGGTCCGCACCGGTCATGGCAGTAGCGTGACCTGCCATGAGCTCGGTCCTCAACCCGGTCGGCCCGGAGCCGCCGGGGGTCTACTGGCGCCGCCGGGCCCTGTTGGTGATCGTGCTCCTGCTCCTCGTGTTGCTGATCTGGTGGCTGTTCTTCAAGCCCGCCGGCGGTTCGCCGGCTGCCACGCCGGCACCGTCGGGCTCGCCGTCGGCGTCGGCGGTGACCTCGCCGAGCCCGTCCTCGACGGCCAAGCCGTCAGCGAGTCCGTCCGCCTCGGTGCCGACCAGCCCGAGTCAGTCGCCGGCAGAACCGGGCAACTGCGCGCCGGCGGACATCGCCGTGACGGCCACCACGGACGCAGCCTCGTACAAGGTCGGCTCGACACCGAAACTCACACTGCGGGTGACGAACTCCAGTGCAACCGCGTGCAAGCGGGACGTCGGGCAGAAGGCCAACGAGATCGTCGTGTCGTCCGGCGGGGTCAAGGTGTGGTCCAGTGACGACTGCGGCAGCACCAGCGGGACGGACGTGGTCACCCTGCAGCCGGGCCAGTCGTACTCCACGACGGTCACCTGGGACGGTCGGCTCACCGGCCCGACCTGTTCGACGGCAGGCAAGGTCGCACAGGCCGGGTCGTACGCCGTCGTCGCCCGCAACGGCGACGTGACCAGCAAGGCCACGCCGTTCGCCTTGACCGCCGCCTGACCACCGGCGGCTGCGCGCCGAACGAACCCGAGCGGGGCCGAACGACGGCCTAGACGTAGCGCTCGAGGATGCTGGACTCGGCCAGCCGCGACAGTCCCTCGCGCACCGACCGCGCCCGGCTCTCGCCGACACCTTCGACCGCCTGCAGGTCGTCGACGCTGGCCGCCAGCATCTTCTGAAGGCCCCCGAAGTGGTCGACAAACCGTTCCACCAGCAGCACCGGCAACCGCGGCACCCGCGACAGCAGGCGATAGCCGCGAGGGCTCACGGCCTGTTCCAGGGCTTCCGGACCGCTCGGGTAGCCGATGCAGCGCGCTACGACGGACAGGTCCAGCAACTCGTTCTGTGACAGCGCATCCAGCGCTTCCAGTGCCTGCTCGGCCGTCACCGTACGGCGCGATCCACTGGGCAGGTAGTCGCGGACGACGTAACCGCGGTCGTCGCCGACGCCGGCGACGAGTTCGGCCAGTTGCAGCGACAGCAGCCGGCCGTCGGTGCCGAGTTCGACGACGTACGCCTGGATCTCCTGGGCGATCCGGCGCACCATCTCCAGCCGCTGCGCGACGCTGCTCACGTCGCGGACGGTGACGAGATCCTCGATCTCCAGCGCCGACAGGGTTCCGCTCACCTCGTCCAGGCGCAGCTTGTACCGCTCGAGCGTGGCCAGGGCCTGGTTCGCCCGGCTGAGGATCGCCGCCGGGTCCTCCAGGACGTACCGGCGTCCGTCGACGTAGAGCGCGATGATGTTCATCGACTTGCTGACGCTGATCACCGGGAAGTGGCTCTGCCGCGACACCCGGTCGGCGGTGCGATGGCGCGTGCCGGTCTCCTCGGTCGGAATGGCCGGATCGGGGACGAGCTGAACCGCTGCGCGCAGCAGCCGGCCGGCACCGGAGTCCAGGATCAGCGCGCCGTCCATCTTGGCCAGTTCCCGCAGCCGCGTCGCCGAGAACTCCACGTCCAGGGCGAAGCCGCCACTGGTGATCGCGTCGATCGTCGGATCGGAACCCAGCACGATGAGCGCGCCGGTCTTGCCCCGCAGCACCCGCTCGAGTCCGTCCCGCAAGGCGGTGCCCGGCGCGACCATCGCCAACGCCGCGCGCAGGCGGGCATCGATGTCGTCGGCCACCGCATCAGGGTAGCGACGTACGCGGTGGGATCACCGCCGTGCGTGCAACGGTGTGACGACCGCACCGCCGCCGATATCGCGTGCCAGCCGCAGCGCCTGCCGTAGCTGGCTCACTTCGTGCGCCACGATCCCGGCCGGGGCCGGGCCGCTGTCCGGCGGCACCAGGGCGTGACTGAAGCCGAGTCGCGCGGCCTCCTGCAGCCGGCGGTCGACCCCCACCACCCGGCGGACGTCCCCGGCCAGGCCGACCTCGCCGATCGCGACCAGCGATCCGGACAGGCCGTGGTCGGTCACGCCGGAGTTCAAGGCGAGCGCGACCGCCAGGTCGGCAGCCGGTTCGGCGACCCGCATGCCACCGACGGTGGCGACGTAGAGCTCCCGGTGCGACAGCGGCAGTCCGGCGTGCCGTTCCAGCACCGCGCACAGCATGGCCACCCGGGCCGGGTCGACCCCGGCGGTCGCCCGCCTCGGCGTCCCACCGTTGCCGTCCACGGCGAGCGTCTGCACTTCGGCGACCAGCGGTCGGCGGCCCTCGACGGTCACCGTCACGCAGGTCCCCGGTACGGCCGAATCACGTTGTGACAGAAAGAGTCTGCTGGGATCGGCCAGGCCGTGGATACCGTCGTCGAGCAGTTCGAAGCAGCCGACCTCGTCGGTGTTGCCGTACCGGTTCTTCACCGCCCGGACCAGCCGGAGGCGGGCGTGCCGATCACCCTCGAAATGCAGCACGACGTCGACGAGGTGTTCCAGCAGCCGGGGGCCGGCCACCGAGCCGTCCTTGGTCACATGGCCGACGAGGATCACCGCGATCCCACGCTGCTTGGCCACCCGGATCAGCTGACCGGCGACCTCGCGAACCTGCGACACCCCGCCGGGACCACCGTCGACGTCGCGGCTGGCGATGGTCTGCACCGAGTCGACGATCAGCAGTGCAGGCCGGACCTCGTCGACCTGTCCGAGGACGGCGGCGAGGTCGGTCTCGGCTGCCAGCAACACCTCGGGGTTCAACGCGTCGATCCGCCCGGCACGCAGCCGCACCTGCGCGGCGGACTCCTCGCCGGTCACGTACAGCGCCGCCCTGCCCGGCTCGGCGACCCGCGCGGCGACGTCGAGCAGCAGGGTGGACTTCCCCACCCCGGGTTCGCCGGCCAGCAACACGACTGCCCCCGGCACCAGGCCGCCGCCGAGCACGCGGTCGAACTCCGCCACGCCGGTGCCCCGGGCGTACGCCGGCTGCGCGTCGACCCGGTCGATCGGGACCGCCGCAGTGGTGACCGGCCCCGCGGCCGTGCTCCCGCCAGCGGCAGGGACGGTGGCCTCGATGGTCCCCCACGCCTGGCACCCGCCGCAGCGGCCGACCCACCGCGGCGTCGTCCAGCCGCACTCCGCGCACCGGTGGACCGGACCTGCCTTGGCCATGGTCGCGACCGTAGGGGGTGGCACTGACAGCGTTCGTCCGCCACACCGCTGCGACGTCGTCAGCCGGCGGGCGAACCGGTCGGTGGAGGGTCGGCGGGGTGCCGCGCCAGCGGCGCGCGGGCGGCCTCGTGGTCCTCGCAGTAGCCGACCAGGACGTCGTACGCCGCGACTCCCATGAGCGCGACCAACTCGTCACGACTGGAGCGGTACACCGGCTCCCCGGCCACGTGCGCCTCGGTGTTCCCGCTGCAGTACCAGTCGAAATCGTGCCCACCGGGTCCCCAGCCCCGCCGGTCGTACTCGGTCACGGTGACCACCAGGACCTGGTGGCCGTCGGCGGCCTCCCGCCAGTCGAAGGCGCGCCGCAACGGCAGCTGCCAGCACACGTCCGGCTTCGTGGCCACATGCGAGAGCCCTTGCGCCAGAGCGTGACCGTGCAGCGCGCACCCTTCGCCGCCGGCGAAGCCGGGCCGGTTCAGGAAGATGCAGGCGCCCTTGTGGACGCGGGTCTTGCGTGCGCCCTCCTCGTCGGTCTCGACCCAGCCCTTCTTGTGGCCGGACTTGTGGAACTGCCACTCGTCGGGACCGAGGCGTTCGACGAAGCGGGCGACGCGCTTCTCGTCCTTACGGCCGGAGAAGTGCGCGCCGTGCGTACAGCATCCGTCGTCGGGGCGATCGGCGTAGATGCCGCGGCAACCCCGGCCGAAGATGCAGGTCCATCGGGAGGTCAGCCAGGTCAGGTCGCAGCGGAAGAGTTGCGCCGGATCGGCGGGGTCGGGGAACTCGATCCACGCCCGGGGAAAGTCCAGCGGCACTTCGGGCACCGGGCAAGCCTAGGGGCGCGTCCGGCGGTACCGTCGGCGACGTGCGACTCGGTGTGCTCGACGTCGGTTCCAACACCGTCCATCTGCTGGTCGTCGACGCGCATCACGGCGGTGCACCGGTCCCTGCGTCCTCGCGCAAACACGAGCTGCGGCTGTCCGAACACCTGACCGTCGACGGCCGGGTCGATGAGGCCGCGATCGACGAGCTGGTGGCCTTCGTCCGCGAGTCCCTCGAGGTCGCCGAGGACCTGGGGGTCACCGAGGTCGTCGCGTTCGCCACGTCGGCGCTGCGTGACGCCACCAACGGTGACGAGGTGCTCGACCGGGTCCGCCGGCAGACCGGTATCGACCTGCAGGTGCTGTCCGGCCGAGACGAGGCCCGCTGGACGTTCCTGGCCGTACGCCGCTGGTTCGGCTGGTCGTCCGGCCGGTTGCTGGTGCTCGACATCGGCGGCGGCTCGCTGGAGATCGCCACCGGTGCCGACGAGGACCCCGACGTGGCGGTGTCCCTGGCGCTGGGCGCCGGCCGGTTGACGCGCGACCGGCTGCAGACCGATCCGCCGTCGCCCGACGACGTGCGGGCGCTGCGCCGGCAGGTACGCGCGAGCATTGCCGAGGTGGTCGGCTCGGTGCTGCGCGTCGGGGAGCCGCGGCACGCGGTGGCGACCAGCAAGACGTTCCGGCAGCTGGCGCGCATCACCGGCGCGGCACCCAGCAGCGAGGGCCCGTTCGTCCGGCGGACGCTGCGGCGGGCCGACCTGCACGAGTGGCTGCCGAAGCTTGCGGCGATGTCGGCGGTGGAGCGTTCGACGCTGCCCGGCGTCTCTCTCGGCCGTGCCCCGCAACTGGTCGCCGGTGCCGTCGTGGCCGAAGCGGCGATGGACCTGTTCTCGTTGAACTCCTTGGAGATCTGCCCGTGGGCGTTGCGGGAGGGCGTCATCCTCCGCCGCCTCGACGGGCTGGCCCCGTGACGAGCCAGACGCTGGTGGGGCCGGGCCTGACCCAGGCGGAGGTCGATGACCGGATCGCCCGCGGGCAGGCCAATCACGCGCCGGACGCGAACGCACGGTCGCTGGGCGACATCGTCCGGACCAACACCTTCACGTGGTTCAACGGCCTCATCGGCTCGCTGTGGGTGCTCATGCTCGTCGTGGCGCCCTGGCAGGACGCGCTGTTCGGCTTCATCATCCTGGCCAACACCGGCATCGGGATCGTGCAGGAGTACCGGGCGGCCCGGACACTCGCCGCGCTGTCGGTCATCGGTGCGGCCAGGCCGGTCGTACGGCGTGCTGACGGCGACCGCTCCGTCGCGGCGGCCGACATCGTGCTCGACGACCTCGTCGTGCTGCGCACCGGCGATCAGTTCGTGGTGGACGGCGAGATCCTGGTCAGCGACGGGTTGGAGATCGACGAGAGCCTGCTGACCGGCGAAGCCGACCCGGTCGACAAGGCGGTGGGCGACACCGCGATGTCCGGTTCGTTCGTCGTGGCCGGCCACGGGCTCTACCGCGCTACCCGGGTGGGAGCGGACTCGTTCGCCGCTGGGCTGACCCAGGAGGCGAAGAAGTTCAGCCTCACCAATTCCGAACTGCGCGACTCGATCATGCGGTTCATCCGGTTCGTGTCGTGGTTCCTCGTCCCGGTCGGGTTGCTGCTGGTCGTGTCCCAGCTGCGCGCGGACATCCCCGTGAAGGACGCCGTCCGCGGGGCGATCGCGGGCGTGGTGACCATGGTCCCGGAGGGCCTGGTCCTGCTGACCAGCATCGCGATGGCGGTCGCGGTGGTCCGGTTGGCGCGCAAGCGAACTCTGGTGCAGGAGATGCCCGCGGTCGAGGTGCTGGCCCGGGTCGACGTGGTCTGTGTCGACAAGACCGGCACGCTGACCGCACCCGGCATGGCGGTGCGCGACGTCGTCGTCCTCGACCCCGACGCGCCGGTCGCAGCGGCACTGGGGGCGTTGGGCGCCAGCGAGTTACAGCCGAACCCGACGCTGCAGGCCGTGGCCGACGGCTTCACGCGGCCGGCGGATTGGACGGTGCTCGACACCGTCGCGTTCTCCAGCGCTCGCAAGTGGTCGGCGGCGACCTTCGCCGATCACGGCAGCTGGGTGCTCGGCGCGCCGGAGTTCCTGCTGCCTGACGGGACGGCCAGCCGGCGCCAGGCTGACGACCTGGCCGCCGGTGGCGCGCGGGTGCTGCTGCTGGCTCGATGCAGCGGCGACGCCGCGCCGTCCGCCGACGCGGGCACCGGGCCGCTCGCCCCGGCGGCCCTGGTGGTCATCGACCAGCGACTGCGGCCCGACGCCGCCGACACCGTGCGGTACTTCCTCGATCAGGGGGTCCAGGTCAAGGTCATCTCCGGCGATCACCCGACGACGGCTGCGGCGATCGCGGCCCAGGCCGGGGTGCCCGGTGCGGCCGATCCGGTGGACGCCCGCGGGCTGCCGACCGACCTGGCCGAACTGGCGGACGTCGTCGCGCGGCATTCGGTGTTCGGCCGGGTCAGCCCGTCCCAGAAGCGGCAACTGGTCGACGCCCTGCACCACAACGGATCGACGGTCGCCATGACCGGGGACGGGGTGAACGACGTCCTCGCGCTGAAGGCGGCTGATCTCGGTATCGCGATGGGTTCGGGCGCCGGCGCCACTCGCGCGGTGGCGCAGATCGTGCTGCTGGACGACCAGTTCACGGTGATGCCGTCTGTCGTGGCGGAAGGTCGCCGGGTACTCGGCAACATCGAGCGGGTCTCCGACGTGTTCCTCACCAAGTCCGTGTACGCCACGATCGTGTCGTTCATGACCGGCGTCTTCGCCGTGGCGTTCCCGTTCCTGCCACGGCATCTGTCGCTGGTGAGCGCATTGACGATCGGGATCCCGGCGTTCTTCCTGGCGCTCATGCCCAATGCCGAGCGATTCAGGCCCGGTTTCTTCCGGCGTGTGATGATCTTCGCGATTCCGGCGGGCGTGATCACCGCGGCCGCGTCGTTCGCGGCGTACCTGGTGGCGACGTGGGCGACGTACGACGGGAGTGCCGCGGCGAAGGTGGACGCGACGACGGCGCTGTTCATCGTGTCGCTGGCCGTGCTCATCGAGTCCGCCCGGCCGTTGAACGCGTTGCGGTTGGCGATCGTCGCGGCGATGGCCGGCTGTTACGTCGCGGTGCTCGTCGTACCGCCGCTGTCGCGGTTCTTCGCCCTGGAGCTGCAGGCCGACGCGGATCGGTTGTGGGCGGTGGGCATCGGCCTGCTGGGGGCGGCGCTGGTGATCGTCGCTGGACGGTTGAGCGATCGGTGGCGGCGCACGTGAACGGCGTGCGGTGACCGGGCGGCCGCCGGGAGCGAAGGTCGCGCTATCGACGATCAGTGTCTACCCGGAATCGACCGGTGCCGCGTTCGAGTTGGCCGCCGAACTCGGCTACGACGGCGTCGAGGTGATGGTCACCGCCGACGAGGTGAGCCAGGATCGTGATGCGCTGCGGCGGCTCTCGGACACCACGGGGGTGCCGATCCTGTCGGTGCACGCACCCTGTCTGCTTGTCACCCAACGGGTCTGGGGGACGGAGCCGTGGGGCAAGCTGCAGCGCGCCCGGGCGGTCGCCGAGGAGTTGGGAGCCGGTACCGTCGTGGTGCATCCACCCTTCCGCTGGCAGCGCGACTACGCCCGGGCCTTCGTCACCGGACTACAGCGGATGACCGAGGAGTCCGGCCTTGTGCTGGCCGTGGAGAACATGTTCCCGTGGCGGGTGCGGAGCCGGTCGCTGGCCGCGTACGCGCCGAGCTGGGATATCCGCGACTCCGACTATCCGGCCACGACAGTGGATCTGTCGCATACCGCCGTCAGCGGGACCGATGCGCTCGACCTGGCCCGCGACCTCAGCGACCGGCTGGCGCACGTCCACCTCGCCGACGGATCCGGCTCGCCACGCGACGAGCATCTGGTCCCCGGCAGGGGGACGCAACGGTGCGCGGAGTTGCTGCAGCACCTGGCAGGCCGGGACTTCAGCGGGACGGTGGTGGTCGAGGTGTCCACTCGCCGTGCCGCGGACCGCCAGGAGCGGGCGCTCGACCTCGCCGAGGCGCTCGCTTTCGCCCGGCGCCACCTGGCCGCCGCCGACGGCTGACCGCCCGCAGGGATTGGGAGGGCGTCGCGGTCGACCACATCGGCGATGCCCACGGCCACAGCGCTTTCCGGGCACGGCAGCTGCCGGCGGAGCAGGCGGCAGCGTGTCCGAGGGCGGCAGTCGCCGCGAGCACGGCCTCGAGCGTCAGAGCCGCAAGGGCTTCGGCCGGGCGCCCAGCCGGGCGATGTCGTCCCAGTCGGCGCCGGGCACGTCGACGTACAGCTCGATCTCGTTCCCGTCCGGATCGTGCAGGTAGAGGCTGTGGGTGACGTCGTGGTCGGAGGCGCCGACGAGTTCCACCCCTGCCGCTTGCAGGTCTGCCAGGGCCTCGCGCAGTTCGTCGTCGGTGTCGCCGACCTTGAAACCCAAGTGGTAGAGGCCGATCCGGCGACCAGCGGGTATCGGTGTGGCGCCGTCGCCGACGCCGATGAGGAACAGTTCGTGGTGAGTCCTGCCGCCGGAGAACATCGCGCCGAACTCGATCGGCTCGCCGGCGGCGGGCATCACTTGCCGGAATCCGAGGACTTCGCGGTAGAAGTACGCCGATGCCGCGACGTCGCGGACGAACAGCACTGCGTGACCGAGCTCCTTGACCTGCACGGCGGCCTCCTTGGGCAGCGATCGTTGCACCCTCAACCATGGTCGGTCACCGGCTCGATGACCGGCAAATCACCGGCTCGGCTTCGGTGGCCGTGGCGGTCGTGAAACGCAATCATGGTGGCCACCGCAGCATCGCCGGCGGGCAGCGCCACACTGGTGCCGGATCTGGGAGGACCCATGGACAACAGCGACCCCCGGGACACGCACGCCGAGGACTACGACCCGATCGCCGCGCTGCGGGCCTGCTACGAGTCGTACAGCAGTGGGGCGAATCGGGCCAGGCCGGACGAGGAGCTGCGCGAGGTCATGCGGCACCTGCAGTTCCTGCTGACCGGCAGTCACTCGCACCGCACGGACGCCGAGTAGCGGCGGCGCGACCGGGAGCGGACGCCGGCACCGTGCTGCGAGGCGCTCTGCTGGGACTGGCTGGCAGCAGCCGTGCGCGGCAGCTTGCCGTGGCCGCACCCGTCACCCGGCAGCTGGTCGAACGCTTCGTGGCCGGCGAGACCGTCGACGACGCCGTACGAGCTGCCGCAGCGCTGGTGTCCGACGGCCTGGTCGTCAGCGTGGATCGGCTCGGTGAGGACGTGGCCGATCCGACGGCGGCGGCCGCCACGGTCACCGGCTACCTCGACCTGCTCGCGGCGCTCGACCGCGCCGGTATCGCCGGCGCGGTCGAGGTGTCGTGCAAGCTGTCCGCGCTGGGCGCCGCGCTTCCCGACGGGCCGGCGCGTGCGCTCGACCTGGCCGGCCAGATCGCCGATGCCGCAGCCGATGTCGGCACCACGATGACGGTGGACATGGAGGACCACACCACCACCGACGTCGTGCTCGGGACGGTGATGGCGCTGCGGGAGCGCCACAGTTCGGTGGGTGCGGTGCTGCAGGCGGCACTGCGCCGTACGCCCGCCGACGCGCAACGGCTGGCCACGGCGGGGTCGCGGGTACGGCTGTGCAAGGGGGCGTACGACGAACCGGGCACCGTCGCCCATACGTCGGCGGCCGAGGTGGACAAGGCGTACGTGCGCGTCCTGCGGACGCTCATCAACGGTCCCGGATATCCGATGGTCGCCACGCACGATCCGCGCCTGCTCGCCATTGCCGCAGCGCTGGCGACGACGGCGGGCCGGTCGGCGGACAGCATCGAGTACCAGATGCTGTACGGCGTCCGCCCCGCCGAGCAGCGCCGGCTGGCGGCGCAGGGACGACGCGTGCGGGTGTACCTGCCGTACGGCACCGACTGGTGGCGATACCTGCTGCGGCGGCTCGGCGAGCGACCGGCGAACCTGGCGCTGCTGGGCCGCGCGCTGACATCCCGGGACTAGCCGCTCCCCGACGCCGCCGCCGAAACCCGAGACTGCGCCGCAGCCTGAAACCGCGCCGCTGCGCCAAACCCCGACACCGCGCCGCAGCCTGAAAACCCCTCTGGCGGCCCGATACTGCAGCAACCGGGACGTCCGCGGCAGCAGATACGGCCGTGCCGGCGATACGTCGGTGCCGACCGCGAGGAGTCGTAGCGCCGATACTGCCGTATCAATCGATGCCGCCCTGTCGGCGGAACCGAGGAGGTCGGGGTGGGCCAGGTCGCCATCGTCGGGGCTGGTGTCATGGGCGAGGCACTGCTCGCCGGATTGCTGCGCGCGGGCCGGGAACCAGCCGACCTGGTGGTGATCGAGCGGCGCCCGGAACGTGCCGCGGAACTCAACGACAGGTACGGCGTCACCGCGGCCGCGGACCTGACCGCGGTGGCCGCCGCCGAGACGGTGCTGCTGGTGGTCAAGCCGCAGGACATGGGCGACGTGCTGGCGCAGTTGCGCGCTTCCGTGCAGCCCGGGGCATTGGTGGTGTCGCTGGCCGCTGGCATCACCACGGCGTACCTGGAGCAACGGCTCCCGGACGGTACGGCGGTCGTCCGCGTCATGCCGAACACCCCGGCGCTGGTCGACGCCGGCGTCGCGGCGATGTCGCCTGGCGCCCACTGCGACGGCGAGCACCTGGACCGGGCCGAGGGTCTGCTGCGTTCGGTCGGCACCGTGGTCCGCGTCGCCGAGAAATACCAGGACGCGGTGACCGCGCTGTCCGGCAGCGGCCCGGCGTATTTCTTCTACGTGGTCGAGGCGATGGTCGAGGCCGGAGTCCTGCTGGGCCTGCCGCGTGCCACCGCGGCCGAGCTGGTCGTGGGGACGATGGTCGGTTCGGCCCGGATGCTCGCCGAGACCGGCGAGCACCCCTCGGTGCTGCGAGAACAGGTCAGCTCGCCGGCGGGGACGACGATCGCCGCGCTACGGGAACTGGACGATCACAAGGTCAGGGCGGCATTCCTCACCGCGATCGAGGCTGCCCGGGACCGCAGCGCGGAGTTGGCGGCCGGCAGCTGATTTTCGGACCGACGCCGGGCCCGCCGCGGCGAAACGGCGCGATCCTGACCAGCGCGCGGCGCCTGTGCGGGGCTGCTGGGGAGCAGATCATCCGTCCGGGTAGGCGGACACTACTGTTATCGGCTGGGACCTGTGGTTCGGTTGGGCCGTTTGAGGTTCGCGATTCGTCCGGCCGCTTCCCCTGCCGTCTCGCGCGCCACTACCCTTCCCGCAGTCAGCGAGAGTCACCGGGCGCCGGAGGGGAAGCCGGCGCCGGCACCTCGCAGGAAGAAACGGTGGTGCATGTCCCAGACACCAGAGCGCCCGCTGTCGGAGGTGCGCTTCCTCACGGTCGCCGAAGTCGCGTCGCTGATGCGGGTTTCGAAGATGACCGTGTACCGCCTGGTCCACAACGGAGAGCTGCCGGCGGTCCGGGTGGGGCGCTCGTTCCGCGTCCCGGAGCAGGCCGTCCACGACTACCTGCGCGACTCCTTCATCGAGACCGCCTGACCGCACCGCCTGACCACCGTCTGATCGCAGGGGCAACGCTGACCGGCGCCTGCGACGACCTCGTGGTGGAGGCCGTCCGGCTGGTCGCTGCGCACCCGATAGGCTCGCGGCGCCGCAGGCCGCCGGGGCCTGCCTGCTCGGGCATCCGGGCGACGAGATCGTGAGGTCCGCCCGTGGGCTCTGTGATCAAGAAGCGCCGCAAGCGCATGGCGAAGAAGAAGCACCGCAAGCTGCTGAAGCGCACCCGCGTCCAGCGCCGCAACAAGAAGTGAGCTGACCGGGCGACGCCATGGGCGCAGTACGCCGGGTGCCTGACGCGACTGTCGTCGCGCTCGACGGTGAACCGCCCCGGCGGCTCACCGCGTCGCAGGCCGCGCGCCTGGCCGGGGCGACCGGCTCCCGGCGCCGTAGCGGCCGCCCCGCCCCGGCGCCTACCCGGCCGGCGGCGACGCCGTCCGGCGGGGCCGCGGTCCGCCCCGACTCCGCCGACCAGCGGAGCGCGGATGTTCCCGTGCCGCTGTCGGCATCCCGTGCGGCGGCGGAACCGGTTGCGCCACAAGGGGTTCGGACTGATCTCCTCGATTTCGTGCGCCGTCGGCTGGCCGGCGACTACGAGGTGGACGAGACTGGTTTCGATGCCGAACTGACCGACCGGGTGCTGGCCGCGCCGTTGCGGCCGCTGTATCGGCGCTGGTTCCGGGTCGACGCGCTCGGCATGGACCACGTTCCGGACAGTGGTGGGGCGCTGGTGGTGGCCAACCACTCCGGCACCGTCGCGGTGGACGCGGTCATGACGCAGTTGGCGTTGCTGGACCACCACCCCGCCCGCCGGAACCTGCGGATGCTCGGCGCCGACCTCGTGTTCTCGCTGCCGATCATCGGCAGCTACGCCCGCAAGGCTGGTCACACGCTGGCCTCCCCCGCGGACGCGCAACGCCTGCTCGGCGGTGGCGAGTTGGTGGGCGTCTGGCCGGAGGGCTTCAAGGGCATCGGCAAGCCGTTCTCGCAGCGCTACCGGCTGCAGCGGTTCGGCCGGGGCGGGTTCGTGGCCGCCGCGCTGCGGGCGCGCGTCCCGATCATCCCGACCGCGATCGTCGGGGCCGAGGAGATCTACCCCATGCTGGGCAACTCCCCGACCCTCGCGCGGCTGCTCGGCCTGCCGTACTTCCCGTTGACCCCGACCTTCCCCTGGCTGGGACCCCTGGGCCTGATTCCGTTGCCCAGCAAGTGGTTCATCGAATTCGGCGAGCCGATCCCGACCGACGGCTACCCGGACGGTGCCGCTGACGACCCGATGCTGGTGTTCAACCTGACCGACCACGTCCGCCAGACGATCCAGGAGTCGATCTACCGGCTGCTGCGTCGGCGCCGGACCGTGTTCGGCTGAGGTGTCGATGGCCCGCGTGACCTTGGTCGGCAAGCCCGGCTGTCATCTGTGCGACGACGCTCGCGCCGTCGTCGCTGCGGTGTGCGAGCAACTGGGCGTGCCGTGGCAGGAGGTCTCCACCGCCGACGACCCGGAACTGGCCGACCTGTACTGGGAGGAGATCCCGGTGGTCCTCGTCGACGGCCGGGTGCACGACATGCTGCGCGTGGACCCCGGACGGTTGCGGGCGGCGCTGGGCGGCTGACCCCCGCGGACGTGCTGACCCCGGTGGTCCGGGCGAGTTTGGTGAGGCTACCCTCAACCCGACCGCCTCATCCTGGCCATCGGCGCTCGCCGGAGCCGGGGAGCCGAAAGGACCCTCATGCGCGCACGTCCCCGCCCCGTCCTCGCTGTCGCCGGTGTCGCACCGGCGGTGCTGCTCCTGGCCGCCTGCGCCAGCGGCACGGCCGCGGACTCCGATTCCGGCGCGGTGGCGGTGACCAGCGGGGACAGCACGTGCGACGTCTCGAAGTCCGAGGTGACGGCCGGCCCGGTCACCTTCTCGGTGAAGAACACCGGCGGTCAGGTCACCGAGTTCTATCTGCTGGGCTCCGACGGGCTGCGGGTGGTAGCGGAGGTCGAGAACATCGGGCCCGGCACCTCCCGGGATCTCACGGTCTCCGCGCAACCCGGTGCGTACTTCACCGCCTGCAAGCCCGGCATGGTGGGCGACGGCATCCGCAAGCAGTTCGCCGTGACCGGGACCGCTCCCTCACCGACGGCGAGCGACGCGGTCGCCACGATGCTGACCGCGGCGACGACGGAGTACGCCGCCTACGTCAAGGACCAGGCCGAGCAGCTGATCACCGAGACCAAGGCGTTCGCGGCGGCGTACAAGGCCGGCGACGACGCCAAGGCCCGCTCGCTGTACGCGCCGACGCGGATGCACTGGGAGCGCATCGAGCCGGTGGCCGAATCCTTCGGCGACCTCGACCCGAAGCTGGACCTGCGCGAGGCCCACCTCGAGGACGGCGACACCTGGACCGGCTGGCACCTGATCGAGAAGGACCTGTGGCCGCCGGCGTCGGGTTACAAGGCGTTGACGACGGCGCAGCGCGCCCAGTTCGCCGATCTACTGGTCAGCGACACACAGACCCTGCTGGACCGGGTCCGCAGCCTGACCTACCAGCCCGACCAGCTCGGCAACGGTGCCAAGGAACTGCTGGACGAGGTGGCGACCGGCAAGGTCACCGGCGAAGAAGAGATCTGGTCGCACACCGACCTGTGGGACTTCCAGGCCAACGTCGACGGCGCCCGGGTCGCGTACGAAGGCCTGCGGCCGGCCGTGCAGGTGAAGAACCCGGCGTTGGCCACGAGGCTGGACAAGGCATTCGCCGACGTCCAAGCCGCGCTCGACGCCCAGAAGGTCGGCGACGGCTGGAAGCTCTACGACCAGCTCACCGAGGCCCAGATCAAGGAACTGGCCGCCAAAGTCGACGCGCTCGGGGAGCCGCTGTCGCAGTTGACGTCAACCGTAGTGAAGTAGCGTCCGGCCGCGCCGGAGACTCCTCGGGCCCCGCAGGGCAGGACACGATGACTGACATCCCACCGGACGCCGGGACGACCGCCCGGCCCGCCGACGTGCCACGGCCGGGCGGCCTGTCGCGCCGGCGGCTGCTCGGGCTGGCCGGTGCGGGGGTGGTCGGCGCGGCGGGGCTGGGCGCGGCCGGCGTCGCGGTGGCGGCGGCGCGCGACGGCGACAAGAAGGAACCGGCGGTCGCCGAGCCGCCGGTCGTGGACTTCTACGGCGAGCACCAGGCGGGCATCGTCACCCCGGCCCAGGACCGGCTGCACTTCGTCGCGTTCGATCTGGTCA
Organism: Actinomycetota bacterium; assembly: GCA_004297305.1. Lineage (NCBI taxonomy): Bacteria > Bacillati > Actinomycetota > Actinomycetota bacterium. The sequence goes on along the minus strand of SCTR01000006.1, from coordinate 247,364 downwards.
CCGACGACCGGGCCGCCGTGATCGGAATGCTCAAGGCGTGGACGGCCGCGGCGGCGCGGATGACGCAGGGGCACGACGCCGGTCCGGTCGGAGCGGTCTCGGGACATCTGGACGCACCGCCGGACGACACCGGCGAGGCCCTGGGGCTGTCGCCGTCGTCACTGACGATCACGGTCGGCTTCGGCCCGACGTTCTTCACCGGCCCACAGGGCCGGGATCGGTTCGGTGTTGCCGCGCAGCGCCCGCCGGCCCTGGTCGACCTTCCCCGGTTCGCCGGGGACACGCTCGACCCGGCCCGCAGCGGTGGTGACCTGTGCGTGCAGGCCTGTGCCGACGACCCGCAGGTCGCGGTGCACGCGGTCCGCAACCTGGCCCGGATCGCCTTCGGGGTGGCCGCCGTCCGCTGGTCCCAGCTCGGTTACGGCCGTACCGCGTCCACCAGCACCGCCCAGTCGACCCCACGAAACCTGTTGGGGTTCAAGGACGGGACGATGAACATCAAGGCCGAGGACGCCGCGGGACTGCGCGACTGGGTATGGGTGCAGCCCGGCGACGGCGCGGAATGGATGGCCGGCGGCACCTACCTGGTCGCGCGCCGTATCGCGAACCTCATCGAGACGTGGGACCGCACCTCGCTGCGCGAGCAGGAGGCACTGATCGGGCGGACCAAGGGGGTCGGCGGACCGCTGTCCGGCGGCGGCGAGTTCACCGACCTGGACCTGGCCCGGCAGACCCAGGACGGGTCGCCGGCGATCGCCGAGAACGCCCATGTCCGGCTGGCCCATCCGTCCTCGCACGGCGGCGCCCGGCTGCTGCGGCGCGGCTACAACTTCGTCGACGGTTCCGACGGCCTGGGCCGGTTGGACGCGGGGCTGTTCTTCATTGCCTTCCAGCGGGATCCGCGCAAGCAGTTCGTGCCGATCCAGACGGCGCTGTCCCGCTTCGACGGCCTCAACGAGTATCTGCGCCATACCGGTTCGGCGATCTTCGCGATCCCGCCCGGGGTCACGTCGGGCGGGTGGATCGGGCAGACCCTGTTCGGCTGATCGCCCCGCCCGGGGTGTCCACATGCTGGACATCACCCCGCTCGTGACTTTGTGACCGGCGGCGGCATCTTTACCCTGGTGTCACACCGCCGACATCCGGCGGCCTCCGCGCCATGGCGGTCACCCCCGCCAATGCTCCTGGAGCACCGTGCCACTGCGTCGCTCGATCCTCCCGGCCGGTCGGGCCGGCCGCCGGGGCATCCCCGACGCCACGGTCGCGCGGCTCCCGGTCTACCACCGGGTGCTGGGAAGCCTGGCCGAGCACGCGGTCGCCACCGTGTCCTCCGACGAACTGGCTGCGGCGAGCGGGGTCTCCAGCGCGAAGCTGCGCAAGGACCTGTCGCATCTGGGGTCGTACGGGACCCGTGGCGTCGGCTACGACGTGGAGTACCTGCGCTACCAGATCTCGCGCGAACTGGGGCTGACCCAGGACTGGGCGGTCGTCATCGTCGGGGTCGGCAACCTCGGCCACGCCCTGGCGAACTACGGCGGTTTCGCGTCCCGCGGCTTCCGGGTGGCCGGCTTGATCGACGCCGACCGGTCCCGTACCGGGGAACTCGTCGGCACCGGTGACCAGCAGCTTGCCGTACGGCCGCTGGCCGAGTTGGAGGACGTCGTCCGGGCCGGCGACGTGAGCATCGGGGTCATCGCCACCCCGGCCGTCGCCGCCCAGGCCGTCTGCGACCGCCTGGTGGCGTGCGGGATCCGCAGCATCCTGAACTTCGCCCCGGCCGTGCTGAGCGTTCCCGACGACGTCGAGGTCCGCAAGGTCGACCTCGCCGTGGAACTGCAGATCCTGGCGTTCCACGAACAGCAGCGGGCCAGCAGCCCGAATGCCGTTGCGCTGCTGCCGGTCGAGGGCACCCCGGCCGTGGCCGTCGAGGGGGTGGGGGCGTGACGGTGCTCGCCGTCGGGCTCAGCCACCGCTCGGCACCGGTCGAGGTCCTGGACCGGGCCGCCGTGCTGCCGGCCGACATCGCCGCCGTACTGCAGGAAGTGATCCAGCGCGAGCACGTGGCCGAGGCGATGGTGGTCGCGACCTGCAACCGGGTCGAGGTGTACGCCGACGTGGCGCGGTTCCACCCCGCGGTCGAGGACGTGACCGCGGTGCTGGCCAAGTCGTCCGGGCTGCACCGCGACGAGCTCGTCCCCCACCTGTACGTGCACTACGACGAGGCGGCCGTCAGCCACCTGTTCGAGGTGGCCAGCGGGCTGGACTCGATGGTCGTGGGGGAGCAGCAGATCCTCGGCCAGGTCCGCGCCGCGCTGCGGACCGCCCAGTCGGCCGGCACCGCGGCCCGGGTGCTCAACGACCTCGGCCAGCACGCGCTGCGGGTCGGCAAGCGGGTGCACGCCGAAACCCGGATCGACCGCGCCGGTGCGTCGGTGGTCTCCGTGGCGCTGGCCGCGGCGGCCGACCGGCTCGGTTCGCTCGCCGGACGCCGGGCGGTCGTCGTCGGCGCCGGCGCGATGAGCTCGCTGGCCGCTGCGGCGCTGCACCGCGCCGGCGTCGGCGACCTGGCCGTGGTCAACCGCACCCCGGAGTCCGCCGTACGCCTCGGCCTGGCCTACCAGGGTCGCGGGGTCGGCCTCGGTGGGCTGGACGAGGCGGTGGCGCGGGCCGACGTCGTGGTGTCCTGCACCGGCTCCAACGGGCTGGTGCTCACCGCCGCCCAACTGGCCGCGGCACGGTCCGCCGCCGGTGGCGCGCCGCTGGTGGTGCTCGATCTGGCGCTGCCGCACGACACCGACCCGGCCATCGACGACCTGCCCGGGGTGAGCCGGATCGATCTGGCGCAGATCTCGGGGTTGCCCGGCGCCCAGGCACCGCACGACGCGGTGCTGGCGGCCCGCCGGGTCGTGGCGACCGAGGTCGCCGCCTTCGCGGCCGTGCAGGCGGCCCACCGGGTCGAGCCGATCGTGGTGTCGTTGCGCAGCCGGGCGGCCGAGGTGGTGGAGGGGGAGCTGCAGCGGCTCCGGCTGCGCGCACCGGCACTGGACGCCGCGACGCTGGCCGAGGTGGAGCGGTCGATGCGCCGGGCCGTGTCGACCCTGCTGCACACCCCGACGGTCCGCATGAAGCAGTTCGCGGCCGATCCGGACGGGGCGCGGTACGCCGAGGCGCTGCACGCCCTGTTCGACCTCGACCCCGAGTCCGTCCTGCGTGTGGTGACCCCCGAGGACCCGACCGCCCCGGAGGCCCTGGCGTGAGCCCGACGTCCACTGGTCAGCCGCTGCGGCTGGGCACCCGGGGCTCCGCGCTGGCCCTCGCCCAGGCGCAGACCGTGGCCGACGAGGTACGCCGGTTCACCGGGCGGCCGGTCGACCTGGTGCCGATCCGTACTGCCGGCGATACCCAGGCCGAGCCGCTGGACGTCATCGGCGGGACCGGCGTGTTCACCACCGCGGTGCGCGAGGCGCTGACCCGCGGCGAGGTGGACCTGGTGGTGCACTCGCTGAAGGATCTGCCGACCGCGCCGGCGGACGGGATCGCGCTGGCCGCCGTACCTCGGCGGGAGGATCCGCGAGACGCCCTGTGCAGCAAGGCAGGACGGCGGTTGGCGGAACTGCCCGCCGGAGCGCGGGTGGGGACCGGCTCACCGCGGCGGGCCGCCCAGTTGCGATGGCGGCGACCCGATCTGGACGTCGTCGGGCTGCGCGGCAACGTCGACACCCGGCTGCGCCGGCTCACCGCGGACGGCGACCTCGACGCGGTGGTGCTGGCCCGCGCCGGCCTCGTCCGGCTGCATCGGCTGGACTCGGTGACCGAATCACTCGACGCTGACACGATGCTGCCCGCGCCAGGCCAGGGGGCACTGGCAGTGGAGTGCCGAGCGGACGCGACGTCGCTTCGCGACCTGCTCGCCGAGCTCGACCACCCCGCGTCCCGCGCCGCCGTCCTCGCCGAGCGAGCCCTGCTCGCCGCGCTGGAGGCCGGGTGCACCGCACCCGTGGGCGCCCTCGCCGAACTGTCCGCCGACTCGCCCGCAGCCGGGCCGGAGCCGGTGCTGCACCTGTCCGCCGCCGTCGTGTCGATCGACGGCGCCACTGCTGTCCGCATGTCCGCCTCCGGTCCCGCCGGAGCACCGCAGCAGCTGGGCGAGAGCCTGGCTGCCGCGCTGCTCGCCGACGGCGCGGCCGCCCTTCTCGGGGAGCGAGTCCGGTGAGCCCCACCCGTACGACGAAGAAGAAGACCCCACTCGGCGCGGTGTCCCTGGTGGCGGCCGGGCCGGGCGATCCGGAGCTGGTGACCGTCCGGGCCGCCACGCTGCTCGGGTCCGCCGAGGTCGTGGTCGCCGACTGCGGCACCGAGATCATCGCCGCGGTCCACGCCGGCACCGCGGCGCAGATCGTGCGCGCGGTCGACGACGCGGGCGCGCCGCTGGACCACGCAGCTCGGGTACGGCTGGTCGTGGAGGCCGCGCGCGCCGGGCACGAGGTGGTGCGGCTGCTGGCCGGCGATCCGGTGCTCGACGGCTCGCTCGCCCTGGAGGCCGCCGGCCTACACAAGGCCCGGGTTCCCTTCGAGGTCGCCCCGGGCGTCAGCACGGTGACCGGCGTGGCGGCGTACGCCGGGTTCACACTGACCGGTGGCCGGTCCCGCGAGGTCCACGTCATCGAGATGGGGTCCGGTGACGTCGCGTGGGCCAAGCACGTCGACCCGACGACCACGCTGGTCGTCGTCGACGGTGCCGACCGCGTGGCCGACGTCGCCAGCGGCCTGCTGCAGGCCGGTCGGGCCCCGGGTACGCCGCTGACCGTGACCACCGGGGGGACCACCGTCGACCAGCGCACGGTCGCCACCACGCTGGGTGACGCCGGCGCGGCCCTGAAGGCGGCGAAGCCGGCCGCCGGTACGGCGCCGGGCGCGGCCGTCGTCGTCATCGGCGACGTGGTGTCCGCCCGGGACAAGCTGTCGTGGTTCGAGACCAAGCCGCTGTTCGGCTGGCGGGTGCTCGTCCCCCGGACGAGGGAACAGGCCGGCGCGCTGTCGGCCCAGTTGCTGCGCCACGGGGCCGTGCCGGTCGAGGTCCCGACGATCTCAGTCGAGCCGCCGCGGACCGCCCAGCAGATGGAGCGCGCCGTCCACGGGCTGGTCTCCGGCCGCTACGAGTGGATCGCGTTCACCTCGGTCAACGCCGTACGGGCCGTGCGGGAGCGGTTCGACGAGTACGGCCTGGACGCGCGCTCGTTCGCCGGGCTCAAGGTCGCCGCGGTGGGCGAGCAGACGGCCGCCGCGCTGCGGGCCTTCGGCGTGCACCCCGACCTGGTCCCCAGCGGCGAGCAGAGCAGCGCCGGCCTGCTGGAGGACTGGCCGGACTTCGACCCGGTGCTCGACCCGATCAACCGGGTGTTCCTGCCGCGTGCGGACATCGCGACCGAGACGCTGGTGGCCGGCCTCACCGAACGGGGCTGGGAGGTCGACGACGTCACCGCCTACCGCACGGTCCGGGCGGCCCCGCCGGCCGCGGCCACCCGCGAGGCGATCAAGACCGGCGGCTTCGACGCGGTGCTGTTCACCTCGTCCAGCACGGTCCGCAACCTCGTCGGGATCGCCGGCAAGCCGCACGCCTCCACCGTGGTCGCCTGCATCGGCCCGGCGACGGCCAAGACCGCCGAGGAACACGGTCTGCGGGTCGACGTGCTCGCCGAGACGCCGAGCGTCGCGGCGTTGACCGAAGCGCTTGCCACACATGGCGAGTCGCTGCGGTTGGCGGCCGCGGAGGCCGGCGAACGCAACTGGCGGCCGAGCCGCCGCCGTACGACGTCGCGCCGCAAGGCGACCTGACCACGGTGCCCCCGTCGCCCGCGACCCAGCCACCGTCGTCCGGGGTAGGGCAGCCTGTGGCTCGGTCGGCGGGGGGCCGGCCGCCGGCTGAGCAGCCGCGGCGGCTACGCCGTACCCCGGCGCTGCGTCGGCTGGTCGCCGAGACGCGACTGGACCCGGCGGAACTGATCCTGCCGGTGTTCGTCCGGGAGGACATCGCGGCACCGGTGCCGATCGGCAGCATGCCCGGCGTGCTGCAGCACAGCCTCGCGTCGCTGCCCGCGCTCGCCGCCGACGTCGCCGGCCTCGGCCTCGGCGGGCTCATGCTCTTCGGCGTACCGGCGCACAAGGACGCGACCGGCTCGGGCGCCGACGCTGCCGACGGCATCCTGAACCGGGCGCTGTCCGCGGCGCGCGACGAGGTGGGCGACGCCACGGTGGTCATGGCCGACCTCTGCCTGGACGAGTTCACCGACCACGGCCACTGCGGGGTGCTGGCCGCCGACGGCACGGTCGACAACGCCGCGACGCTGGATCGCTACGCCTCGGTCGCGTTGGCCCAAGCGGCCGCCGGCGCCCACGTCGTCGGCCTGTCCGGGATGATGGACGGCCAGGTCGCCGCGGTCCGGGCCGCCCTGGACGGCGCGGGGTACGGCGACGTCGTGGTGCTGGCGTACGCCGCGAAGTACGCGTCGGCCTTCTACGGGCCGTTCCGGGACGCGGTGCAGTCCAGCCTGGTCGGCGACCGTCGTACCTACCAGCAGGATCCGGCGAACCGGCGCGAGTCGCGCCGCGAGGTCCGGCTCGACGTCGCCCAGGGCGCCGATGTCGTCATGGTCAAGCCCGCGCTGGCTTATCTCGACGTCCTCGCAGACACCGCGGCCGCCGTCGACGTGCCGGTGTGGGCGTACCAGGTGTCCGGCGAGTACGCGATGGTCGAGGCGGCCGCGGCTCAGGGCTGGATCGACCGGGACGCGGCCATTCACGAGACGCTCACGGCGACCCGGCGGGCCGGGGCGGCGGCGGTGCTGACGTACTGGGCGCTCGAGGTCGCCCGGAGCCTGCAGCACTGACGCGACCGGCTCCCCGGCCGCACGTCAGGCCGGGCCGGTCGGCGAGGCCACTGACGCCGCCGCCTGTCGGCCGCGCGTCAGGCAGGGCCGGGTCAGCGGCCGGCTCAGCCTGGTCGGCCGGCGAAGCTGAAGTGCGCGCTGGTCCAGCTGTTCCAGAGGCTGGTCACCTGGACGCCGAACCGCGGGCTGGCCGCCTCGACGATCTTGCCGCCGCCGATGTACAGCGCCACGTGGTGGGCGCCGTTGAAGTAGAAGAGGAGGTCGCCGGGCTGCAGGTCGCTGGTGGACACCCGGCGTACCTGCTGGGCCTGGGCGTACGAGTACGCCGTCAACGACACTCCCGCCGCCCGCCATGCCGCGGCGGTCAGCTTGGAGCAGTCCCACGAACTGGGCGGGTTGGCGCTGTAGCTGTAGGGATCGCCGACCTGTGACAGCGCGTAGCGCACCGCGGTCATCCCGCGGCTGGAACCGCCGGAGTTGCTCGGGGTGTCCGGCTCGTCCTTGTCGTCCGAGCCGCCGCCGCCTGCCTGCCGTCGCTGTTGCGCTGCGGCGGCCTGCTGGGCCCGTTCGGCAGCTGCCTCCCGCTCGGCTTCGGCCGCGGCCTCCGCGGCCGCCTGCGCAGCGGCCCGGGCCGCCTCCGCCCGCTTCTGCTCCTCGATGGCTGCGAGGCGCTGCCGCTCCTCCTCCTGCAACGAGGCCAGCAGGGTCTGCGTCTCGGCGACGGCGGAGTCGATCTCGGCCTTGTGCTGCGCCATCTTGTCGCGGACGGCCTTCTTCGCGTCCTCCTGCTGCGAGAACGCCGCCTGCGCCTGGGCGAGGCGCAGCGAGGCGACCTGGGCGCGGCGCAACGTCGTGTCCTGCGACTTCGACAGCTGCTGGACCATGGCGGCCCGGTCCAGGAACTGGGTGGGGGTATCGGCGGTCAGCGCACCGAGGAAGGCGTCGACGCCTGCCGAGCGGTACGCCTGCGCGGCCAGCCGACCGGTCTCTTTGGTCTCCGCGTCGAGGTCGGCTTGCGCGGCGGCCACCTTGGCGGCCGCCGCGTCGGCCTTGGCCGCGATCGCGTCGTAGTCGGCCTGGGCGCCGTTGAGGGCCTCCGAGGCACCTTCGGCGCGGTTCTCCAGCGCTTCGAGCTGGGCCTCGACCTGCTCGATGGTCCGCTGCGGTTCAGCGTTGGCGGGGACGGCGATGAAGGGAACCGTCACCACGGCGGTCGCTGCGAGGATGACCGACCGGCGCCAGCGCGAGCTCACGAAGCAGGTGTCCTTCCCTCTGCCGCCTACCGAGTTAGCTGACGGGCTCGGGCTCGGGCTGCCCTACGGTCGCCGCGGTCGGTGACCGATTCGCCCCAGTTACTGGGTCCCCGGCTCCGGCGAAGGCGTTGCGGCCCGGCCGGATTCGGCGGTGCTGTCGTCCCGGCTGTTGCGCGGGACGCCGGGGAGTTTATATCGGTCGACACCGGCTGCTGACCAGCCTCGCCGAAGCTCAACGGACGCCGGTCGCAGCCGGCCACCGGCCGGCTGCGACAATGCGGCGTGCCCGTCTCGCCGCCGAGCCTTCCGCCGTACGACGCCGCGGCGCCGATGTCCGAGGCCCTGTTCGCCCGGGCCCGGGCGGTGACCCCCGGTGGCGTGAACTCACCGGTGCGCGCCTTCCGGGCGGTCGGCGGTACGCCGAGGTTCCTGGTGTCCGGGACCGGCCCGTGGGTCACCGACGCCGACGGCCGCAACTACGTCGACCTGGTGTGCTCGTGGGGTCCGATGATCCTCGGCCATGCCCATCCGGAGGTCGTGGCGGCTGTCGCCGCCGCGGCCGGCCGCGGGCTGTCGTTCGGGGCGCCGGGGCCCGGCGAGGTGGAGCTGGCGGCGGAGATCGTCCGCCGGGTCGGACCGGTCGAGCAGGTCCGCCTGGTGTCCAGCGGGACCGAGGCGACGATGTCGGCGATCCGGCTGGCCCGGGGAGCCACCGGCCGCACCACGGTGGTCAAGTTCGCCGGCTGCTACCACGGGCACGTCGACGCCCTGCTGGCCAGCGCCGGCAGCGGTGTGGCGACGTTCGGCCTGCCGGACAGCCCCGGAGTCACCGGGGCGGCGGCCGCCGACACGATCGTGCTGCCGTACAACGACCTCGACGCGGTCCGGGCGGCGTTCGAGGCGTACGGCGACTCCATCGCGTGCGTCATCACCGAGGCGGCCGCGGCGAACATGGGCGTGGTTCCTCCGGCGCCCGGCTTCAACCAGGGGCTGGCGGCCCAGTGCCGAGCGCACGGCGCGATCTTCATCAGCGACGAAGTGATGACCGGTTTCCGGGTGAGCGCCGCGGGCTGGTTCGGCCTGGACGGTGTCGTTCCGGACCTCATGACCTTCGGCAAGGTCATGGGGGGCGGGTTGCCGGCGGCCGCGTTCGGCGGCCGGGCCGACCTGATGGCGCAGCTCGCGCCGGCCGGTCCGGTGTACCAAGCCGGCACGCTGGCCGGCAATCCGGTGGCGACGGCCGCCGGGCTGGCCACGCTGCAGGCGTGTACGCCGGCGGTGTACCGCCACCTGGATACGACGGCGCGCACCGTCGGCGATCTCGTGTCCGCCGCGTTGACGCAGGCCGGCGTCGCCCACCGGCTGGCCCGCGCCGGAAACCTGTTCAGCGTGTTCTTCGTCGATAGCGACGTGCCGGACTACGCCGCGGCCCGGCGCCAGGAGACGTTCCGGTACGCCGCGTTCTTCCACTCGATGCTCGCCGCCGGGGTGTCGTTGCCGCCGTCGGCGTTCGAGGCCTGGTTCGTCTCGGCCGCCCACGACGACCGCGCCCTGGACCGCATCGCCGCCGCTGTCCCGGCCGCGGCCGCGGCGGCTGCCGCGGCGGTCGCCGTCGAGGCGCGCTGATGGCCGATCGCACCGTGGTGCATCTGCTCCGGCACGGCGAGGTGCACAACCCCGGCAAGATCCTCTACGGCCGGCTCCCCGACTTCCACCTCTCGGAGCTCGGTCGGGCGATGGCCGAGCGCGCGGCCGACGCGCTCGCCGGACGCGACGTGACGGTGGTGACGGCCTCGCCGCTGGACCGCGCGCAGGAGACCGCCGCGCCGATCGCGGCCCGGCACGGCCTGCCGGTCGGGGTCGACGACGACCTGATCGAGGCCGCGAACGTGTTCGAGGGCAGCCGGGTCGGGGTGGGCGACGGCGTACTGCGCCAGCCGGCCGCGTGGCGGCATCTGTGGAACCCGGTGCGCCCCAGCTGGGGCGAGCCCTACGTCCAGCTCGCCGCCCGGATGCGGCTGGCGGTGTCGCGGGCCCGCGACGCCGCCCGGGGCCACGAGGCCGTGCTGGTCAGCCATCAACTGCCGATCTGGGTGGCCCGGCTGGACGTCGAGCAGCGGCGCTTCGTGCACGATCCGCGCCGCCGGCAGTGTTCGCTGGCCTCCCTGACGTCGTTCGCGTACGACGGCGACCGGCTCGTGTCGCTGACGTACACCGAGCCCGCGGCCGATCTGCTGCCCGGGGCGAGCCCGGTGGCGGGGGCCTAGGCCGTGCCCGGCACTCGGCTCCGCAGGTTCGGCCGGTTCCGCCTGGTCGTCGCGCTCGCGGTGGCCGGCGTCGCGCTCGCCGCGTGCTCGACCACCGACAGCCCCGGCGACGGCAGCCGGTTCGTCGCCGGCGACGGTTCGATCGTGCTGCTGGCGCCCGCCGACCGGCAGGTCGCCCCACAGCTGGCCGGGACGACGCTCGCCGGCGACCGGTTCGACCTTGCCGCCCACCGCGGTGAGGTCGTCGTGCTCAACGTTTGGGCGTCGTGGTGCGCGCCCTGCCGGACCGAAGCGCCTGCCCTGCAACGGCTCTGGCAGGCCAATCAGAGCCGCGGCGTGCAGGTCGTCGGCCTGAACACCCGCGACGCGACGGTGTCCGCCGAGGCGTTCCAGACCCGGTGGGGCGTGACCTACCCCAGCGTGGTGGACGCGGACGGGCGGCTGCAGCTGGCGTTCCACGACACGCTGCCGCCCCAGGCGATTCCGTCGACGCTGGTCATCGACCAGTCGGGACGGGTGGCCGCACGAGCCCTGGGGACGGTGAGCGAGTCGACGTTGCAGGGCCTGATCGACCCGCTGCTGGCCGAACAACGCGCGACGACGCCGGTGCCGGTGGGGTCCCGGTGAGCGTGGCGGAGGTCGTCACCAGCGGCTCGTTGCTGCTGGCGGTGCCGCTGGCCGCGACGGCGGGCCTGGTCTCGTTCCTGTCGCCGTGCGTCCTGCCACTGGCCCCCGGCTACCTGTCCTACGTCACCGGGCTCACCGGCGCCGAACTGGCCGGCGAGGGCGGTGACGACGACGGCCCGCGGACCTCCGCCATCGGCGACAACGACGATCGAGCCGCCGCCGACGACGGCCGGCGTACTGCCGCGAGCGACGACGGCGCCAGTGGTGCGGTCGTGACGAGCGCCCCCCCGCTGCGGCATGTCCGGCGGCACAGCCGGGTGCTGCTCGGGTCGATCCTGTTCGTGCTGGGTTTCACCGCCGTCTTCGTCGCCTACGGCGCGCTCTTCGGCGGCGTCGGCTCCTTCCTGCTGCAGTACTCCGACGCGATCACCCGGATCCTCGGCGTCGTGGTCATCGTCATGGGCCTGGGATTCCTCGGTGTCGTCCCTGCGCTGCAACGGGAATGGCGCTTCCCGATGACCCCGACGTACTCCCTGGCCGGGGCGCCGCTGCTCGGTGTGCTGTTCGGCGTCGGATGGGTCCCGTGTATCGGCCCCACGCTGGGCGCCGTGCTGGGGCTGGCGTTGAACGAGGGCAGCGCCGCGCGGGGGGCGGTGCTGTCGTTCGCGTACTGCCTGGGCCTCGGTCTGCCGTTCGTCGTGCTGGGCCTGGCCTTCCGGAAGGCGGCCGGCGTCCTGGGCTGGGTCCGCCACCACAGCGGCGCGGTCATGCGAGTGGGCGGCGGCCTGCTGGTGGCCATCGGGCTGCTGCTGGTCACCGGCTGGTGGGACGACCTGACCGTCTGGATGCGGTCGGCGACAGCCGGTTTCGAGGTGCCGTTGTGAGCCGGCGATGAGCGCGCCGACCGCGCTCGACTCGCCGCCGGCCGCCCCGCTGGGGGCGGTCGGCTGGCTGCGCTTCCTCTGGCGCCGGCTGACGTCGATGAGCACCGCCCTCGTGCTGCTCTTCCTCCTGGCGCTCGCCGCGGTCCCGGGTTCGGTGTTCCCGCAACGGTCGGTCAACCCGTTGCAGGTCAAGGCGTATCTGGAGGCCAACCCGACCCTGGGCCCGGTGCTCGACCGGCTCGGGATGTTCGACGTGTTCGCCGCCCCCTGGTTCGCCGCGGTGTACCTGCTGCTGTTCGTCTCGCTTGTCGGTTGCGTGGTCCCCCGGCTGGTCAGCTACGCCAAGGCCCTGCGGACCCCGCCACCGCCGGCGCCGAGGGTGCTGTCCCGGCTGCAGCAGCCGCACCTGCTGACCGCGGCGATGCCGGCCGAGCAGGCCGCGCCGCGGGTGCTCGCCGCTGCCCGGGCCCAGTTGGCGCGACGGCGGTGGCGGCTGCGGGACGGCACCGACGCCGCCGGCGGCGGCGCCTGGCTGGCCGCGGAGAAGGGCTACCTGCGGGAGGCCGGGAACCTGCTGTTCCACACCGCCTTGCTGGTGATCCTGCTCGGGGTCAGCTGGGGCGCGTTGTGGGGCTGGAAGGGCAACGTCATCGTCCGGGAGGGCGACGGGTTCGCCAACCTGCTGACCCAGTACGACGCCTGGGGCGGCGGCCGGCTGGCCGACCCGTCGCGGCTGGTGCCGTTCAGCTTCACCCTCGACCGGTTCACCGCGGACTTCGAGCGCGGCGAGGCGCAGCACGGCGCGCCCCGGGTCTTCGAGGCCGACGTCACGTACCGCGCCGAACCCGGTGGCGCGGAGCGGTCGCAGACCATCGAGGTCAACGAGCCGCTGCAGGTCGACGGCGCCAAGGTCTTCCTGGTCGGTCACGGCTACGCCGTCCACGTCCGCATCGTCGGCGCGGACGGCAAGGTCACGTTCGACGACGCCGTCCCGTTCCTGCCGCAGGATGGCAACTTCACCTCGACCGGCGTGGTCAAGGCGTACGACGCCGACCCCGGCATCGGCCTGCAGGGCATCTTCTTGCCTACTGCCGCACTGGATGCGGTGCGCGGGCCGTACTCGACGTTTCCGGCCGCCGACGACCCCGCGGTCTTCTTCTCGGCCTGGCGAGGCGACCTGGGCATCGACGACGGCGTCCCGCAGAGCGTCTACACGCTGAAGACCGACGCGATGCAGCAGGTCGGGCTGCGGGCGCTGCGTCCCGGCGAGTCGTGGCAGCTGCCGGACGGCCTCGGCACCGTCGAGTTCGTCGGCGTGACGCGTTGGGCGTCGTTCAGCATCGCCTACGACCCGGGCAAGCAGCTGGCGCTCGCCGCCGCGGCCACCGCGATCGGCGGGCTGTGCCTGTCGCTGTTCGTCCGGCGGCGCCGGCTCTGGGTCCGGGTCCGGGACGACGCCGAGGGGGCTACCGTGATCGAGGTTGCCGGTCTGGCCCGCTCCGAACAGGCGGGGTTGGCCGACGAGGTCGGGGACGTGGTGCGCGCGGTCAGCGCAGCCGTCACCGCCGTACCGCGGGCGAGCGTCGTACCGAAGGAGAACTAGTGTCCGCTGCCGAGCTCGCATCGCTGAGCAACGGGTTCGTCTACGCCTCGATGCTCGTCCTGGCCGGGGCGATGGTGTGTTTCGCCGCGTTCTTCGCCGCCGGCCGTAGCCGCACCGCTCCGGTCGCGGTGACCGCGCAGGTCCCGGTCGGGGCAGCGGTCGGCGCGCCGGCTGCCGTCGTGGGCTCGGCACCGGGTACGGCGGTGGCCCGGCGCGCACAGCCGGATGCTGACGCCCTGCCGCCGGGGCGGCGCGTGGCAAACGTCGGGATGTCGCTGACCTGGCTGGGCTGGGCGCTGTTGGTCGCCGGGCTCGTGGTGCGCGGCATCTGGGCCGGTCGTGCCCCGTGGGGCAACATGTACGAGTTCTCGCTGTCGTCGGCGGCGGTGGCGCTGACGGTGTTCCTCGGTATCTCCACACGCCGTGACGTCCGCTGGCTCGGGTTGTTCGTCGTCGTCCCGGTGCTGCTGACCATCGGCCTGGCCGTCACGGTGCTCTACACCGAGGCCGCGCAGCTCGTGCCGGCGCTGAAGTCGTACTGGCTGGTCATCCACGTGCTCGCGGCGATCATCAGCGGCGCGGCGTTCCTGGTGACCGGGGCGGTATCGATGCTGTATCTGGTCCGGGAGCGTGCCGAGCGCCGCGCCGGGCCCGACGGTGTCCCGACCGGCCCGATCTCGTCGCATCTGCCCACCGCGGAGCGACTGGACGCCATGGCGTACCGGATCATCGCGTTCACGTTCCCGCTGTGGACCTTTGCGGTCATCGCCGGAGCGATCTGGGCCGAGAACGCCTGGGGCCGCTACTGGGGCTGGGACCCGAAGGAGACCTGGGCGTTCGTCACGTGGGTGGTGTTCGCGGCGTACCTGCACGCTCGAGCGACCGCGGGCTGGCGTGGCCGCCGGGCGGCGTACATCGCCCTGGCCGGCTTCGCGACGTTCGTCATCAACTACTTCGCGGTCAACATCTTCGCGTCGGGCCTGCACTCGTACGGCGGCCTGTCCTGACGGGACGCAGCCGGGGGCCGGCGCCAGCCGGGATACCGGCGGCACGGTCGTCGTCGCAGAACGTCATGACGGGCTAGTTGACGAAGAGATGCTTCACCGCTCTTGCAAGCCGATCGCAGGGCGTGAGGTACCAGCCCGACTGTCGGCGGTGCATTGACAAATGCCTTGTCCGGAAACTCTGTCGCGGAGGCACTATCGAACCAGCCCCACGTTCGATGCGGCGACCGAACGCCGCTGCTTCATCACCCGGCCGTCCCCACCGGCTCGACGCCTGGTGGCCAGAAGGCTCGTCTGGTAGTTCGGGCGATTCAGAGCCGAGGACGCTGCGCGGACCTCCACATACCGCCGGTCCGGCGAGGCAACGACCGCTGGCGGCGGGCTGCGGGAGCCGACGACCGGCCTGCGCCATCAGCGATGTTCGAACCCTTGCACGGCGTTGGCCGGACTGCTAGCCTCCCGAGCACTGTCTCGCTCAGTTGGTTAAATATGCTGGCGAGATTCAAACTACGGGAGGAACGGGGAAAATGTTTTCACCGCGTAAGGTGTTTATCGCACCGGTTGCTGCCGCATCATTCATTGCAATGAGTGCTCTGTCGCTCCCCGCCATGGCGGCGCCTCCAGTTGACACAGTTCTCAATACAGTGCCATATACCAATCTCAAGTTGCGCATTTACTACAACGCCGACGCCAGTGGAACGGCATTTAGCTTCTACTCGTTTGACTGCACGGCGACTACCAACGACGTCGATGTTTCATATCCCACACTGAACTTCAGTCCGACTGCCGGAAACTGGAACAACCAAGGAACGGCGTGGAGAGACTTCAACGGCTGCGACGTGAAGTTCTTCACGAGCACAAACTACGGCGGAACTCCGTCGACCTGGCAGAACTCGGGAAACAACATCGTGCAGATGAGCGCGACGTTCAATCGTAACGTCGAGTCGTTCAAGGTCAGCTAGCTGGTAGTTCTCGGCTGGCTGCTAGTTCGGTGTTCTAGGCGTCGCGTGTTGGAGTCGGTGGGACGAGTCAGGGGCTTCATGAGAAAGCAAATTTTGGTAGTCTTCACGCTTGTTGTTGGACTGACCGTCCCACTGTCCTCCTGCTCGTCTGACGTCGTGAAAGACATACCGTCATCGGGCACAGTTGTCGGAACGACCATTCTGCCTGGTTCCACAGAGTCGATCCCGATCATCACGAAGCGTGCCGACATCCGCCTGCCGCTGGTTAGTCTCGATCTGACGGCTGACGACGAAGCCACTATCCACGACGGCTACGACGTGCTAATGCGTCGGTGTACGGCACGGTTTGGTGTCGATTCGACTTATCCGCACCTTCCGAGTGAGCGAGCCGCAGCATACGACGTGACCACTCGGTACGGCTTGGCTGATCTGGCGACAGCGCAAAGCGTGGGTTATGGAGTATATTCGCCGTCGACAGAAAATTCGCGAGACGAGTACAAGGCGAACGACTGGAAACCCTCTCTGCGCGAGTATCAGGTTAGCTACGGAGCAAACCCCGATGGATCTGACCTTGCGCAGGTTCCTGTGGATGCGGATGGTCATCGATTGCCCGAAAAGGGTTGTCTACGTCGGCCGGGCAGCCTATCGGGAGCCGACGTTCTCGACCGCCAGCTCATCGGGCGTCTCATGGCAGAGGGTTACGCTAGCTCGCTGGCAGACCAGCGGACGCTTGACGTTGAGGCGGCTTGGTCTGAATGCATGCGGCACAAAGGGTTCAAATTCGCGACCCGGCTCGACGCGATCCGATCATTCGACTTCAAGAAACCACCCTCTGATGAGCAAGTCCGAACCGCAACCGCCGACGTCAGCTGCAAGTTCGAGACGAACTATCTGGGCGTATGGACCTTTGTCGAGTCGACGTATCAGCAACGCGTGATCGACGCGCACGAGCCCGAGATCCGGGAGTTCCGCCGCATCGCTGAGGCAATGCTCGACAATGCTCGCCGCTTGGTAGCCGAGGGCTAGGCGACGCAATGTTCAAGGATTGGTGTCAGCGTAGTGGCTGACAGGCCGGGACCTGCGGCCGCCAGTGACCTTCGACGCTCGGGTGGCTCGCGGAGCCGGAGCTTCATAGTCTTGGTTGTTTGTGCCGTGGCAGTACTGGGAGCCGGTTTCGTCGCGGGTCGCCTCGTCAAGTCACCCGCCCAGATCTTGGCCGAGACAGCACCCCCGGCGCTCACCACTCTGACGTCTGTCGTTGATCGGCGAGTCCTGTCGGCCACCGTAAGTCTTGAGGGTGAACTGGTCGCCGGATCCGAGACCACTGTCACCACACCCGAGATGGACGTCGCCGGCACGTCCACACGGTCCATCGTTACCGCGATCCCGCTAGCGATCGGTGACAAGGTCCGCGGCGCAGACGTAGTGCTCGAAGTTTCGGGTGAGCCGGTGTTTGCCTTGCTCGGGCGAGTACCTGCCTACCGCGACCTGGCGCCTGGCTCCGTGGGCGCCGACGTCAACCGCCTGCAGCTCGCGTTGGCGGCTGCGGGTTTTCCGACGACTGATCTCCCTGGGGACTACGGCACGTCTACCTCGGCTGCCGTGCGACGGCTCTTTCAGTCGAGGGGCTACGTGCCTCGCGAGGTCGGAGCCGACGCACAGCGTGCTGCCGCCCGCAACCTCGCAGACACCCGACGGGCACTCCGGGAGGCCCGAGCCGCCCTAGGCGTTGGCGGCGGCGATGCTGCGGCAGACAGCGCAGCACGGTCGAGCCTTGCCGGCGCGAGGCGTGCTGCACATGATGCGTTGGAGGCATACCGGGCGGCGCAGCGTGCCAGGGGATACGCAATGCCGGCCAGCTCCGCGGTCTACATCCCGAGTTTGCCTGGCACGGTTCGCGAGATCGTCACGGCGGTCGGTGGCACCGCCGGAACGCCCGCTCTGCGCTTGTTCAGCGGCGAGCCGTCGGTTCGGGCCGCCGGAAGTGCCGCTGATGTGGGGGATATCGTGGTCGGCGCGCCTGCAACGGCCATACTCGACGACGGTGACCGCCCAGCACACGTGGTAGGGCTGACGACGGCGTCCGCAGCCGACCGTGACAATGCGCCAGGGGACAAGGAAACAGAGCAGTCGCATATCGTTGCTGCTCGCCTTGACGAACCGATCCCGGCCGCGATGGTAGGCACGAAGGTCCGGCTCGTTGTTACCACGCAGCACACAAGTGGCGAGGCGCTGGTAGTCCCGGTAGCTGGTGTGCATGCAGACGTCGACGGTGCTGCTTTTGTCGTTGTCGTGGGATCTGTCGGCGATCAGCGACGGGTCAAGGTGGTTGCGGGTCTTGTCGCTGACGGCTACGTCGAGGTGATACCTCAAGACGGCGCTACTCTGGAGCGCGGGGACAAGGTCGTAGTCGGCTTGAGCGGGGCCTCGGCGATCGACAACAGGCAAGGGTTCAAACCGAATAGTTCGCCATGACAGCAAGGGTAGAGTGATGCTGCCGGCCTTGGAATTTGTCGGGGTTTCGCGCAGCTACGTTGGGCCACCCTCGCTACATGCACTTCATCCATTCGATCTGCGGGTCGAGGCCGGGGGCATGGTCACCGTCGTCGGACCGTCAGGTTCTGGAAAATCCACATTTCTCAACATCGCTGGCCTGCTGGATCGACCGACCACCGGCCGCATCTGCATCAATGGCTTAAACGTGGCCGAAATGTCGGAGCGGGAGCGCTCGGTGCTGCGAGCTCGCAGCATCGGATTCGTCTTCCAGTCATACCACCTTGTCGGGTATCATTCTCTGCTTGACAACGTCATGATGAGTGGGCTCTATGCGGGCGTTGCGCGCCGGGCTCGCAGGCAGGCGGCAGCGCGAGCACTTGATAGGGTCGGCCTGGGATCTCGTGCCTACGATCCGGTACGGAACTTGTCGGGAGGGCAGCGGCAGCGAGTGGCCATTGCCCGTGCCATTGCTTCAGATCCGGCCTTGGTATTGTGCGACGAACCGACCGGAAACCTCGACTCGATGACTGCCGCTGGGATCTTGGAGTTGCTTTCCAGCCTGCAGCGTGAGGGCACGACGGTGGTGATCGTTACGCACGATTCGACAATCGCGAGTATCGGCGGACAGCGGATCACGATTCACGACGGTGTAGTCCGTGACTCGTAGCGGGGGCGTCCGAAAGCTCACCATTGCAGCAGAAGCGGTAGCTGCAGTAGCTGCGCGGCCCGCCCGCGCTACGTTGACCTCAGCCGCTACGGTGTTGGGAGTCGGTGTGTTGACGGCGGTACTAGGCTTGACCGCCTCCGCACAGGCTCGCGTCAGTGAGCGATTCGACGCCCTGGCTTCTACCGAGATCCGAGTCCAGCCGCTGCCGGGAACGAAGGGCGAGACGTTCGGTCTGGACGCCGACGTCCGTGCAGGTTCCATTGAAGGAGTGACCGCTTCCGGAGTGACCTGGCCAGTCCGCGACAGCGAAGGTCTTGCCGTGTCAGCGCTGCCGCAAGGCGTCGATGGCCCTGGGAATACTGCTCAGATCGTGGTAAGTGCTGCTACTCCGGGACTGTTCGGCGAGGCGGGTGCGTCGCTGCACGTCGGTCGCGCATACGACTGGTTCGCTGAGGCCCGGGGCGCGCGCGTTGCCGTGGTGGGTATCGGGGCTGCCCGCCAACTGGGGATCGCTTCGATTGTGCCCGGCATAACGATTCGAATAGAGGGCATGAATTTCGTCGTCGTCGGTGTGCTGGCCGACACCCGCCGGCACCCCGAGATGCTCAGCCGCATCATGATCCCATCGGCCGCTGCCCGCACCTATTGGCCGGGGTACGACCCAGGCGACGCGGCGACGATGTACGTGCAGACAGCCGTGGGCGCGACCGCCGTAGTTGGAGCGCAACTAACAGCTGCTTTGCGACCCGACGCCCCGGATCTCTTTAATGTCGTTCTTCCGGCCGATCCTCGCGGCCTGCGCAGCCAGCTCGATGCAGACCTGGGGGCTCTCTTCGCGGTGCTGGCTGGTGTTTGCCTAATCGTCGGCGTGTTTGGAATCGCCAATACCACGCTGGCATCGGTCCTTGAGCGACGGGCTGAAATCGGCTTGCGCCGGGCGCTTGGCGCCCGACCCGGCCACATCGCCCTGCAATTCATTCTGGAGAGCGCGATCCTCGGCGCATTCGGCGGACTTGTTGGCACATCACTAGGCACAGTCAGCGTGGTCCTGGTTTGCATCCTTCGCGACTGGACTGCGGTCTTGCCGCCCCTGGTCGCCCTCGTCGGCCCCCTAGTCGGCCTCGTCGCTGGGCTTGCCGCCGGGCTCTATCCGGCGCTGCGGGCGGCGAGGTGGGAGCCGGTCGAAGCCCTTCGCTCGTGAAGGCGACCGCTAGCGTCATCGGCGATTCATCCTTCGCCGCATTGCGCGTCAGGACGAGCCGTCGGTCTCCGAGGACCCGGACGTCCCCCGCCGGCGTTCTTCCATCCGCCGGCGCCAGGTCTCGTCGTCCAGGGCGCGCATGAAATCCGGGTCGTCGTCCGGCGGCAACGGCCGCCGGCGGCGACCGCCGAGGCCGAACGGTCCAGGCGGGCCCGCGGGCCGCGTCCGGACCGGGCGTCCCCAGGCGAACCAGGCGACCGGGCCGACCACGACGAGGACCAGGACGATGATCACCCACATGGCCTTGGGCAGCGCGCGAATCGCAGGCCGTGGGGCGCGGATGACGTCGATCAGGGCGTACACCGTGAGCCCGAGTACGACCAGGTACAGCAGGACCCTCATCTGACGCTCGCTTCCGTCGAGGCCCCAGGGTAACCCCGCGGCCGGCCATCGTGGCCCACGTCCGAGCTCACCGGCGTCCGCCGTACCGTAGCGGCGTGACCGACCTCCCCGAGCCCGGCTCGACCGGGTCGTCGCCTGCCGAGCCCAGTCAGCCGGTCACCGGACAGGACCGCCCGCAGCCGGCGGCCGGCGCGGGGACCGCCATCGTGCGATACACGGTGTGGCGCATCGTGATCCTGGTCGTGGCGTGGCTGCTGCTGTACCTCCTGACGCCGCTGCGCGGGGTACTCGCCCTGGCCATCGCCTTGGTGGCGTCCGGCGTCATCAGCTACTTCGTGCTGGACCGGCAGCGTGAGGCGATGGGCGCGACGGTCGGCGGGTTCTTCGGCCGGCTGAACCGCCGTATCGAGGAGGGCAAGCGGACCGAGGACGACGACTGACGGCCGCTGGTCACCGCAGCGGGCCGACCGCAACCGGTCGGCCCGAGCCGGCCGCCGTCGCCGGTCAGCCCAACGCCAGTCCGAGCGCCAGCAGCAGGCAGCACGTCAACTGCAACAGGCCGGAGTCCTTCAGCACCGGGACCAGGTCCCGGCCGACGGCTCCGGCGGTGACCACCCGGACCGGTCGTACGGCGACCACCGCGGCGGCCAGCGCCAGCAACGCCCACCACGTCGTCGCGGCTGCCAGCGCGACGACGCCCGCGAACGCCGCGACGACGATCGCCGTGTACAGCCGCCGGGTCCCGCGGTCGCCGAGGCGGACCGCAACGGTTCGCTTGCCGGACACCGTGTCGCCCGGGATGTCCCGCAGGTTGTTGGCCACCAGCAGGGCGCACGCGAGCAGTCCGACCGGGACCGCCGCGAGCAGGTCGGTCCACCGCAGCGTGAGCGTCTGCACGTACGCCGTGCCGACGACCGCGACGACGCCGAAGAACACGAAGACGAAGACCTCGCCGAGGCCGGTGTACCCGTAGGGACGTGGGCCGCCGGTGTAGAACCAGGCCGCCGCGATCGCGGCGGCACCCACGACGAGCAGCCACCAGGCGCCGGTCAGGAGCACCAGGGCGAGGCCGGCGGCGGCGGCCACGGCGAACGCGGCGTACGCCGCCCGGCGTACCGCGACCGGACGGGCCAGGCCTTGGCCGACCAGCCGCACGGGACCGACCCGCGCGGTGTCGGTGCCGCGCACGCCGTCGCTGTAGTCGTTGGCGTAGTTGACCCCGACCTGCAGTGCGAGGGAGACCACCAGCGCCAGCAGCGCACGCACCCAGCCGACGCTGTCGGCGAACGCCGCCAGCCCGGTCCCCACGGCGACCGGGGACACCGCTGCGGACAGCGTGCGGGGCCGGGCGCCCTGCACCCATTGCGCCGCAGTGGGTGTCGGGTACGCCGCCGCCGCGGTCACCGGCTCTCCCGGTGCGCGCGGACCCGCAGCCCCGCCCGGTCGACCTTCCCGGAGGGCAACTGCGGCAAGGAATCCAGCAGCCGCACCAGGCGCGGCACTGCGGCGGGACCGAGCGCGGCCCGCACCGACTCCAGCAGCTCGCCGCGGCGTGCCTCGTCCAGCCGGGCGTCCGGCCGCCGGACCAGATAGGCCACCAGCCGCGCGCCGTAGGCGGGATCCGGTACGGCGACGACCGCCGCCTCGGCGACGTCGGGGAAGTCCGCGATGATCCGCTCGACCGCCCCGACCGCGACGTTGACCCCGCCGATCTGCACGATGTCGTCGAACCGGCCGATCACCTGCAACTGTCCGCCGGCATCGACGACGCCGACGTCGCCGGTGCGGAACCATCCGTCCACGAACACCTTCCTGGTGTGGTCGGCATCGCCGCGGTAGCCGCGCGCGATGGAGTCGCCGCCGATGACGATGCGGCCGTGGCCGGCGTCGTCGGCCTCGTCGATGCGGAGCTGGACGCCCGGCAGCGGCGTTCCGTCGTACACGCAGCCGCCGGCCGTCTCGGTCATGCCATAGGTCGTGATCACCCGGATGCCCAGCGACTGCGCGGCTTCCAGCAGGCTCGGTGGCGCCGCGGCGCCCCCGAGCAGTACCGCGGCGAAACCCTGCAGCCGGGTGATGGCGGCGGGGTGCCCGAGCAGCCGCAGCAGTTGCGTCGGTACCAGGGCCGTGGCGAGCGGGTCCTCGGGCGCCTGCACGGTGAGCGCGTCGGCTGCCGCGACGAACCCGTGCGGGGTGAACGGCTGCGCTCCGCCGACCGAGGCGACCGGCTCGATGTGGGTCCCCGCGCGGGCGGCGCGGACCAGGACCTGCAGGCCGCCGACGGAGGTGACCGGGAGTGCCGCGACCCAGTGCGCGGCCGGCTCGCCGTAGAGGCGGGTCAGCCCGTCGGCGGTGGCGGCGAGGGCTGCCGCGGTGAGCAGCACCGCCTTGGGCGAGCCGGTGGACCCGCTGGTGGCGAGCACGACGGCGACCTCGTCGTCGTCCAGCGGGTTGTCCGGGTCGACCGCCCGGGTCACCGCCTCGACATACT
The DNA here is from genome assembly GCA_004297305.1 of Actinomycetota bacterium. Taxonomy (NCBI): domain Bacteria; kingdom Bacillati; phylum Actinomycetota; species Actinomycetota bacterium. Next base: position 224,620 of record SCTR01000006.1, on the reverse strand, counting down.
CCGGCGGGGCGGCCTGCGACACCTCCGGCAGCAGGGCGAGAGCGGGCCCGCTGCCGTCCAGCGCGGGACCGAGTGCGGCGGCGACAGCACGCACACCCGCCGGCCCGCTGGTGACCGGAAGGCGGAGCAAGGGGCGGCTGGGCATCGTGGCTAGCCTAGGCGGGCCTTCCTGCGCGGGACCGACCTGCCGCGCGGACCACCCACCGCCCGCCCAGCACGAGGAGCGTCACGCCACCGATGGACACCCGTACGCGTTACCCGTTGCGGCCGGTCGTACCGGACGACAGCCCTGCGGCCACCGATCCGTCGTGGTCGAGCATCGTTCCCGCGGTGCAGTGGCGAGCTGAGGGCGACTACCGTGACATCCGTTACGAACTGTCGACCGGTGACGACGCGGGCATCGCCAAGGTGACGATCAACCGGCCGCAGCTACGCAACGCGTTCCGGCCGCAGACGCTGTTCGAACTCATGCACGCGTTCAACGCCGCGCGCGACGACGACCGGGTCGGGGTGATCGTGCTGACCGGTCAGGGCGACTGGGCGTTCTGTTCCGGTGGTGACGTGTCGGTGCGAGGCGACGACGGCTACCTCGGCGACGACGCGGTGGCGGCGAAGGGGATCGGCCGGCTCAACGTGCTGGACCTGCAGGTGCAGATCCGGCGTACTCCGAAGCCGGTGATCGCGATGGTGGCCGGCTACGCCGTGGGCGGCGGCCACGTGCTGCACGTGTGTTGTGACCTGACCATCGCCGCGGACAACGCCCGGTTCGGGCAGACCGGTCCGAAGGTCGGCTCGTTCGACGGCGGTTACGGTTCGGGCCTGTTGGCCCGCGAGGTCGGTCAGAAGCGGGCACGCGAGGTGTGGTTCCGCTGCGCGCAGTACAGCGCCGAGCAGGCGTACGACTGGGGCCTGGTGAACGCCGTCGTCCCGCTGGCCGACCTGGAGACCGAGACGGTCGCCTGGGCCCGCGACATGCTCGCCCACTCGCCGTTGGCGCTGCGGATGCTGAAGGCAGCGCACAACGCGGCGGACGACGGATTGGCTGGGCTGCAACAGTTCGCCGGCGACGCCACATTGCTGTACTACCTCACCGAAGAGGCGCAGGAGGGCCGTGACGCCTACCAGCAGCGCCGCGCGCCGGACTTCGCGCAGTTCCCCAAGCGACCGTAGCGTGACCGACGCCGCGGTCCGTGCGCTGCTCGGTTCGGCGGTGCCGTTCGCCGTGCCGTTGTCGCGCCGTTTCCGCGGCGTGCAGCAGCGGGCCGGTCTGCTGTTGCACGGTTCGTCCGGCTGGGGCGAGTTCGCGCCGTTCGCGGAGTACGACGCACCGGCGACCGCCCGATGGCTGGCGGCGGCGGTCGAGGCGGCGTACGGCGAATGGCCTGCCGCAGTGCGGGATTCGGTGCCGGTCAACGCGATCGTGCCCGCGGTCCGCGCCGACGACGCCGCTGCCCTGGTCCGGCAGGCAGTCACCGTCAGCGGTGTCGCGACCGTCAAGGTGAAGGTCGCCGAGGCCGGCGAGGCGCTGGCCGACGACGTCGCCCGGGTCGCCGCGGTGCGCGCCGCGCTCGGCAGCGCCGGCCGGATCCGGGTCGACGTCAACGGGCACTGGTCGGTCGACGACGCCGCGGCCGCGCTGCCGTTGCTCGACGAGGCGGCCGGTGGCCTGGAGTACGTCGAGCAGCCGGTCGCGACCCTCGCCGAGTTGGCCGCGCTGCGGCGGCGCGTCGCGGTCCCGGTTGCGGCCGACGAAACGTTCCGGTCGGCAGCCGATCTCGACGACCCGGCACTGCACGCCGGCCTGCGCGAGGCCGCCGATGTGGTGGTGCTCAAGGTGTCTCCGCTCGGTGGCGTTGGTCGGGCCCTCGAGCTGGCGGCGCGGGTGGGCCTGCCGGTGGTGGTGTCCGGGGCGATGGATTCGGCGGTCGGCCTGTCCGCCGGAGTGGCGTTGGCCGCGGCCCTGCCGCGGTTGGACTACGCGTGTGGCCTGGGCACCGGCGCGCTGCTGGCGGCCGACGTCGTCGACCCGCCGTTGACGGCTGCCGGGGGCACGCTGCGCCCCGGTCGCGTCGAACCGGACCCGGCCGCGCTGGCCGTGGCCGCCGGGCGCGTGGACACCGCGAGCCGGCTGTGGTGGCACGAGCGGTTGACCGCCGCGTGGGTCGCCGGCGCCCGCGACCGGGTGGGGCACTTGGTGGCCGCGTGAACCCGTCGACCGCGTTCGCCCAGGTGGTCCTCGACGAGCTCATCGCCCAGGGAATCGACCACGTCGTGCTGTCGCCGGGGTCCCGCTCCGGCCCGCTGGCACTCGCGCTGGCGGCCGCCGAGGCCGCCGGGCAGGTGCAGTTGTTCGTCCGGCTCGACGAGCGATCGGCGGGTTACCTCGCGGTCGGCCTGGCGATGTCGTCGGGATCGGGCCGGCCGGTCGCGGTGGTGTGTACGAGCGGGACGGCGGCGGTCAACCTGCATCCGGCCGTGGTGGAGGCGTCGTACGCCGGTGTACCCCTGGTGGTCGTGACCGCTGATCGCCCCCCGGCGCTGCGCGGCGTGGGGGCGAGCCAGACCATCGAGCAACGTGAGCTGTACGGCGGAGCGGTGCGCTCGTTCGTCGAGTTCGCGGTCCCGGTCCGCGCGGTCGGACAGGTCGGCCAATGGAGATCGACTGTGGCCGAGGCGGTTCGCGTGGCGACCGGCTTCCCGCCCGGGCCGGTTCACCTCAACTGTCCACTCGACGAGCCGCTGGTGCCGCAGCTGCGACCGGACGGGAGCGGAGACCCGGACTGGCCGGAACCGCTGTCGAGTGGTCAGGCCGATGACGACTCGTCCACACGCGACCGTCCTGCCGTCCGCGACCGTCGTCCCGTCCGCGACCGGGTGGACCTGGCGCAGTGGTGCCGGTTGTTCGGCCTGCCCGCCGTACCACCCCGTGGCGTCGTGGTCCTCGGCCGAGGTTCCGATCCGGACGGTCGCCGGGACGCCGTCGCGCTGGCCGGACGACTGGGCTGGCCGGTGTTGTGCGAACCGCCGGCGACGCCGCCGGAGGACGCGGGCGACCCGCAGGCCCCAGGACAGGGACAGGTCATCCGGCATGGCTCACTTCTCTTGGGAGACGGCGGGTTTGCTGCGGAGCACCGACCGGAGTTCGTGCTGACGGTGGGCACCTTCGGGCTGTCCCGCGCGACGCTGGCCTTCGTTCGTACGGCGACGACGCATCTGGCGGTTGCCTCGCTCGGCCTGCCGGCGGATCCGTTGCGCTCCGCGGCGGCCGTGCTGGAGCGGGTTCCGGAGTTGTCGGGCGTGGCGAACGGTGCCGTTGACCCGGGCTGGCTGGCGTCGTGGCAGCGTGCTGCCGATCGGACGGCTGACGTCGTCGCGAAACTCCTGGACGGGACGGACGGTGCCACGTCCCCGACCGGGCTGACAGGGCCGGGAGTCGTCCGACGCGTGCTGTCGCAGGCGGTATCCGGTTCGATCGTGCTCGTCGGCCCGTCCTGGCCGTTGCGCCATGCCGCCGCGTTCGGAACTGTCCCGGACGGTGTCACCGTCCATGTGAACCGAGGCGTGAACGGGATCGACGGATTGGTGTCGACGGCGTACGGCTTGGCCGCGGCGCGCTGCCGGCCCGGGGCGGCGCGTATCCACCACCACGCCGTCCTCGGCGATCTGTCGTTCCTCCACGACATCGGCGGCCTGCTGGTGCCGGCGACCGAACAGGTGCCCGACCTCACCTACGTCGTGGTGGACAACGACGGCGGCGGAATCTTCAGCCAGCTGGAACAGGGTGCGCCGGAGTATGCCGAGCATTTCGAGCGGGTGTTCGGAACTCCGCACGGCAAGGATCTTGCCGCCATCGCTCGCGGGTACGGCATTGCGGCGAGCACCGTTTTATCGAACGGCGATCTCGAGGATGCGTTGGCGGCGGCAGCGGCAGCCGGCGGCGTCCACGTCGTCGTGGCCAGAGTTCCGAGCCGAGACGACGAGCGAAATCTCCTGCGCGACCTACAGTCAGCCGTGTCTGCGAGTCTGAACCAGTAGAACCCCATCCGTCCTCGTTCGCGGTACGTAGTCGTCGCTGGGCCGTTCGGGGATTTCTTCGGTCACGATACTTTTCGTGTCGTGTCCGCCTTGCGGACGGGTGAGGTGGTCTGTCAAGGTGCGCTCACCTGGCCGCAACGGGGCGGTCCGGGTTCTGAGGGGGACGGCGCATGGCCGGTCTTTCGTCTTCGTCGCATGGTCGTGGTTCTCGTCGCTTGGCGCTGGTGGTGCCGGTGACGGCGGGCGCTCTGGTGGCCGGCCTGTTGACCGTTCCCGCGAGTTTCGGCGTAGGCGTGTCCGCCGCTGACGACTCCGGCCTTCGAAGCATGGCGGACGCATCCGGCCATTCTCGGCAGGATTCTGCGCCGGACCGGGCGGCGGCGAGCATTCTCGCGCGGCATCAGAAGTCCCGCGTGGAGGTGGAGTCTGCCCGCACGGAGCGGTTGCGGCTCTTCGCCAATCCTGACGGGACGTACACGGCGGAGGGCTGGTCGGGGCCGCAGTCGGTTCGGCAGGCGGATGGCTCGTGGGCCGATATCGACACGACCTTGGCTGTGGACGGTGAGTCCGTCCGTCCTCGGATGGCCGCCGCCGACATCACGTTGTCCGGCGGTGGCAGTGGACCCCTTGCGAAGGTCAAACTGCCGGGAGATCCCGCCTCGCTCGACGCGTTGGCTGCCGTGGCGTCGAGTTCGACCCCGCAGCGCACACCGGGTATCGCCCAGCCGGCTGCCTCGGTGACTGATCGGGTCACTGGTGCCTCCGTCGGGGTGGCCGTGTCGTGGCCGACTGACCTGCCGGCTCCAGTCTTGGCCGGCAGTACGGCCACGTACTCGTCGGTGGCGCCTGGTCAGGATCTGCGTGTGGAGGTGCTTCCTACCGGTTTCCGCACGTTGCTCGACCTGACAACGCGCCCGGCCGTGGTGCCGGACGGTGGCGTGACGGTCACGTTGCCCGTGACGGCGGACGGCCTGACGCTGGTCGACGACCCGCGCCACGGTGGTGTCGCGGCGCAGGATGGCAAGGGCAGGGTAATCACGCGGATTCCCGCGGCCGCGGTCTGGGATGCCGGGGTGAATGAGCAATCCGGGGATCCGACGCACGCGATGACCTTGCCGACGACGCTGGTCAAGACCGCGGCGGGCCAGGCTCTCGCGTTGACCGTCCCAAAGGCGTTTTTCGACGATCCGGGGTTGCAGTTTCCGGTGACGATTGACCCCACGTCGACGTTGTCGGCGTCGGAGGACACGTTTGTCGGGTCGGGCGCGCCGACCACGAACTTCTCGACCAGTACTGATCTGCGGATCGGGACGTTCGATGGTGGGACGACGATCGGCCGGTCGTACCTGAAGTTCCCGCTGGACACGATGGCGGAGTTCTTCGACGACCGGACCGTGGTGACGTCCGCGTCGTTGGGGTTGTGGAACTGGTGGTCGCAGACGTGTACGGCGTTTGCTGCCGAGGTCCGGCGTCCGACGTCGACATGGTCGGGAAGCTCGGTGACGTGGAACACCAAGCCGACCCAGTCCGCGGCGGTGGCGACGGTGACCGAGGCGCACCGCAACGACTCCGGCGGTGGTTGTGCGGAGGGCTGGCTGGGTGGCGCGTCGGGGTTCAACGTGACGAGCCTGGTGCAGGACTACGCGTCCGGCACGTATCCGGACTACGGCTTCGCGGTGACCGCGTCGGAGTCCAACAGCAACGGGTGGAAGAAGTTCTACTCCTCCGACTACGGCACTGCCGGGCAGCGGCCGAAGCTCACCGTGACGTTCGGGCACAAGCCGGACACGCCGGACGGCCCTGCAGTTGGGGGGATGCAGCACGACCTCTGGATCAACACCACGACGCCGACGTTCACCAACACCGTGAACGATATCGACGGTGGCACGGTGCGGGCGCAATACACGGTGACCAACGATGCGGGGACGTCGACTGTCGGCACCGTGGACAGCTCCTACGTTTCCGTCGGGTCGCAGGCGACCGCGACGTTGACCGGCGCGAGCTTTACCGCGGGTACCCAGTATCGGGTGAAGGTCGCCGCGTACGACGGCGCCAACACGTCGGTCACGTCGGCCACGGTGCCGTTCAAGGTCGACACGACCGCACCGACCGCGCCGTCGGTCTCGTGCTCGGGGTTCCCGGTCAACACCTGGTCGGCGACCGGCTCCGGCGCGATGACCTGCAGCGCGTCGTCGACGGACGCGACCGCCGGGGTCGACGCGTTCACGTGGACGCTGGACGGCGACGCCATGCCGACCGCGGACGCCACCAGCGGTTCAGGAACGTTGGACGTCTCGCCGGAGCCGTTGGAGCGGGGTTGGCACACCCTGGTTGTGACGGCGCTGGACAACGCCGGGAACGCCTCCAGCGCGACGACGTACGGGTTCGGTGTCGACGGTGCGGGCTTCTCCCAACCCATGGCGTGGCTGGCGTCGCCGAACGAGGTGAACCTCGTCGTGGACTCTCCGACCAGCTACGGCGCGGCGCGCATGGAGTACTACGACGACACGCTCACGACGCCGGCGTGGGTCGCGGTCCCCGACGCGGACCTGGTCACTGCGGCAGGCGGCTCAGTCACCCAACCGGTCACGTTGACGACGTCCGGCTCGGTCGCGTCCAACGCCGTGGTGCGATGGAAACTGAACCAGACGTTCTCCTTCGACCGCGTCGTCCAGCTCCGCGGCTGCCTGTTGGTGACGAGCGGCTCGGGGTCGTGCTCGGACTACACCCCGACCCGGTACGTGAGTTTCGACCGGGTCGGGACCAGCGGTGCCGCGCAGCAGGTCGGGCCTGCTTCGGTGTCGTTGGCGACTGGTGACGCCGCCGTCTCCGCCACCGACTTCTCGTTGCCGTACTGGGCCGGTGACCTGTCACTGTCCCGGGTGCACCACTCGTCACGGGGCAACGTCGACGGCCCGTTCGGCAAGGGCTGGGATACGTCGCTGCCCGCGACGTACCAGCCGTGGACCCGCCTGGTCGACAACTCCACGTTCGCGCTCCTCTATGCAGGCGACGGCTCATCAGTCGGGTTCCATCCGACGTCGGCCCGTGGCACGTATCCCACGCAGTTCGTCGCCGATGACGGCAACGAACTGCTGACGCTGACCCAGACGAACTCGACGACGTGGACGGTCACCGACCCGGCCGACAGCGTGGTCACGTTCACTCACAACCACACCGGTGACGGGTCCCTCACCAACGCCGACGTGTCAGTCCCCACCGGATCGACCAGCCCCGGCTCGGGATCGACGGGGGCGGAGTTCGACGGGTCGGGTCAGGTCACCCGGATCGCCGCCCCGCTGCCACCCGGCGTCTCCGCAGGAAGCTGCACCGACGCCGGCTTTGCGACCTGGGTGGCCGGCTGCGCCGACCTCAAGTTCACCTACTCCTCAGGCAACATCAGCAAGATCACGTACCGGATGTGGGACCCCACGGCGTCGACCGGCAACGAGCGGAAGGCGATCGACGTCGCCTGCTACCTCTACGACGGGAGCGGGCATCTCACCGACGCGTGGAACCCCGGCGAAGAATCCACGACTCCCGACTCGTGCGGGGCGACCAACACCCTCGGCACGAGTTACGGCTACACCTCCGACCGAATCACGTCGATCACTCCCGCCGGGTTGGCGGCCTGGACGCTGACCTACGGGGCTAGTGGTCCCGACACCGGGAAACTCACGAGCGTGGCGCGCCAGCACACCGGCGGATCATTCGGGACCGGCACCGAGACCACCAAGGTGCTCTACGACGTCAATATCGGTGCCGCCTCCAGCAGCAGCGACGACACCCACCCCGACCTCACCGCCACCGCGGCCGCCGCGTGGGCGCAGGAGTCCATCCCGGTCAGCGGCGTGGCTGTAGTGCTGCCGGCGTATGCGGCGACGGTCACGACGGCCGCGCTCAAGGGCGCGACCGTTTACGGCCTCGATGGTTATGGCCTCGTCCTCAACACAGCCCAGTTCTCCGGCGTCGGACAGGCGGGCTGGAAGACGTCGACGTACACCTACGACACCGAGGGCGAGGCCACAAGGACGCTCTCGGCGGAGAACCGGGACCGTGCTCTCAACGTCGGCTCCGCGTGGACCACAATGCTGACGTCAGCAGGCATGGCCGGGATGTCGACGGCCGAACGGGCCAAAGCGCTCTCCTTCACGCGAGTGTTCGCACCCGAGAGCACGCTCGTCACCGACACTTACGGTCCTCTTGCCTGGGCGGCGTTCTCCGACGGGTCGAAGGGTTACGCCCGCGCCCACACTCACTACGAGTACGGCACCATCGACTACCCCACCACTACCCCGTCCGCTGGCACGTGGGATTCGACGGCGCCGTTGTACTCGGTGAAGTCGACCACCACGAGGGCGTCCCGATCACCGCTGGCGGCCGCGGTGAACGAGGACACCGGGTGGACCAGCGAGACCCGCTACGCCTACGCCCTCGTCGGGACCGCGACGACAGATGCGGAGAAGGCCGGCTGGACCCTCGGCGCGCCGATGAAGGTCACGACCGAGAACGGGTCGGCCGACGTCCCCCGGGTCACCACCTTCGACCCGACTACCGGGCAGGTCCTCGAGCAGCGGCAACCGTCCACGGCCGGCACCTCCGCCGACCCCGGTACCCGCGTCACCACCTACTACGGCACGGGAACGCACAACACGTCGACGTGCACCTCGACGGCCTGGTACGGGCTGCCCTGCAAGACCGCGCCCGGGGCTCAACCCGGGTCCGGCGGCGACCTCCCTGTCACGACAACTACCTACGACACCTTCCGTCGCCCCGTCACGACGACGTCCACGGTGCCCTCGGGCGGGGTCAGCGACACGGTCACCACCACGACCTACGCGAATTCTGGTTACTCGGGGCAGCCGTCACAGACTCAGATCACCGACGGCACGACCACCCTGACGACCACGCCGACGTACAGCAGCACAACGGGCCTGCCGACATCGGTTGCCCAGGGCACATCCACGATCGACACCGGCTACGACGATTTCGGTCGGGTTCTGACGAACGTGGAGAAGACGTCGGGGACGGAGAAGTCGCGGACGACGACGGTGTTCGACGCGTACGGGCGTACTGACACGGTGACGACGCTGGCTGACGGGTCGACGGCGGTGTCGACGCTGGACTACACGTACGACGGTGGCAGCGAGCGGCGTGGCTTGCCGACGTCGGTTGATCAGACCGTGCCGACGGCGACGGGGACGTTCGCCGCGGTGTACAACGCCGCGGGGCAGGTCACCCAGCAGACCCTGGGAGACAACTCGAGGCAGACCTACTTCTACGGCAACACCGGGCAGACCCTGGAAACCAAGTACATCCGCGATACCGGGACGTGGCTGCAGCAGTGGGCCGACTCCGACATCATCGGCAGGTGGCGGGGGTTGACTGGGTTTGGGTTCGACGGCAAACGTTCCTACGACTACGACCAGGCCGGCCGCCTGACGCAGGTAAAGGACCAGACCGACGGCGGTTGCTACACCCGCACGTGGGCGTTCGCCGGCAGCGCGGGACTCAACAGCAACCGAACCGGGTCAGCGGTCTACGCCCCGATCCCGGCCGGGTGTTCCACGTCGGGCACGCAGGTGGAGTCGCAGACGTTTGCGTACGACGCCGCGGACCGGTTGCAATCATCGGGCACGGCGACCGGTGTCGCCTACGACGCGTGGGGGCGGACGACGACGCTGCCGCAGGCGCTCACCTCGACGCAAAGCAGCGGTAACGTCACCCTGACGTATCAGCCCAACGACATGGTGAAGTCGATGACCCAGGGCGCCACCGGCACGAGCTGGGTCCTCGACGCCGGGAACAGGCTGGCGTGCCAGCGCACCAAGCCGACCGTGACCAGCGACGCCACCGCCTGCGGCGCGACGCTGACCAGCGGGGTCATCGATACGACCAACCACTACCCGGGGCTGGGTTCGGATAGCCCGTCGTGGACTCTCGTCCGTGCTGGCGCCGGCTCGCCCACGAACACTCGTAGCGCCTACCTGCCGGGGCTGACCAGGAATCTGATCACCCAAGCGACGACGACGGCCAGCGCGACAACGATCGCGTTCCAGATCGTGGACCTGCACGGTGACGTGATCCGCACCGTCGACCCGTTCACCGGCACCCTCACTGCCACGACCTACACCGATCCGTACGGGTTCGTCCGCGGCTCGTCCGGGGCACCGACCACCGGGCCCCGCTACTCGTACCTCGGTGGAGCTCAACGTGCCAACGACGGCCTCGCCGGGCTCACCCTCATGGGAGCCCGCATTTACGCACCCGTTCTCGGACGATTCCTCAGTGTGGACCAGGTGTACGGGGGAAACGAGAGCCCATACGGCTATCCGGCAGATCCGGTTGGCTCGTCTGACTTGACCGGCAGGTGCAACCAATCCACGTGGGCCTGCATCAGCAGCATCCTGACTTCGTACGAGCCTTGGCCGACTACCGGACCGAGCAGGGGAAATCCATTCCTGGTGTATCTGCGCAAGAAAAGCGAGTGGACCTACCTAAATGTTCAGGGAACAAGAGTTCGCTATGGACTTGGCGGAGGGGACCACTGCTCGGCTTCACCGGACACGGGACCGTACTTTGACTTTACGCTGGCCTGCGATACGCACGACCTCGGGTATGAACTGCTCCGCTATTTTAGAGTCGGTGGTGGAGTGCGGCAGAGTGTTGACGGGCTCTTCCACGGGGACATGATGAATGACTGCAATGACCGAAGCCTTCTATGGAGAAATCTGTGCTACAACACAGCCAACTCCTACTACGGTGCCGTACTCTTCAATACGATTCGACAAGGATTTGGCACCCCACCCTAGACGGAGATGCGATGAGCGCGGATCGGCTGCTGCGATGGTCCCTAGGTTGGATCTTCGTACTGGCCTCGATCACAGTCGCCTGGGACCAGGCGACTGTGATCCGTGCTTCCCGGGCGAGCGAAACTATGTTCGGATTGATTCTTATCCTTGGCGCTCCGGGCTCCTTTCTGTTGTCCGTTCTTATCGGCCTGATGACAGCTATGGGACACACGCCAGGCCTGACCATCCAATACTTTGGGTACCTCCTGTGCCTCGTTCTAAACTTGGTACTTGTCACTGCACTTCTGGTGCGAGGCTCTAGGAGATCAAGGATGATGTTTGCGGCGCTCGGCTCGGCGGCTCTGATCACTGCAGGCGTGAGCAGAATTGTCGTCGCGTCGTAGTATTTCTGGCCCGATCTTATCGGGATTGGACCCTGACGGCGAGAACATCGGCGCCGGCGTGGTACTCGTCGTCAGTCCAACGCTGGCGGCCGTCGCAATGGGGATCTCGGCGGTGGGACTGTTCGTTGTGCTACGGCGACGGTCGTGGAGGTAGCGAAGCCCGGGCGCGCCGCCTGGGTGATAGTGACTGGGAGGCGTACCGGAAGCGTGTCGCCGCGCCGTCGCTGAGATTACAGTCCTCCTGTCAGGTAGGAGGGAAATGGTCAACGAGGGGAGACGCGGCCGATGCGTGCACGCTGCGCGATCTTCTTGTCCGTCACCGTTCCGACGGCCCTCGAGGATCGCCTGCGACATGAGCTGACCGCAGCGCGGGTTCCCGTGGCAACACACGTCGACAGCGACGCCGATGCACTGACCGGCTGTCCCGGCAGAGATATGAGGGCCTACGCGATCTCGTTCCGCATGGCGGCGCGGGCGATCTCGATCGTCGACAGCGTCACGTCCACAGCACCGCAGCTGCACGTAGCGCTGTTCATCAGGTCGATGCGGGCAGGACGACTGGCCAGGGCCGCCGATCGTGCGAAGGACTACGGCTTCCGGGCATCCAACGGTGACTCGTCGATGCCCTCACTGTCACGGGTTCCGCCTCAGTTTCGCCGTTCGACTCTGGCGTTGAGTACCAAGGGCTGGGGCACCGAGCCACTGGCGAGGGCTCGACTCTGCGCTGCCGCGCTGCGAGTCCGGGTCCGCTGAGCTCGCCGACGGCGCCTTGACCGTCGCCCAACATCGCTCCTACGGTCCCCGGCATGCCGTCACCCGAGACCACCGAGCCAGCCTGGACCCACGCCAATCTCTTGGCCAACGGTCAGCGGTTCCATGTTGTGCACCAAGGGGAAGGCCCACTGGTGCTGCTGGTTCACGGGTTCCCGGAGTTCTGGTACATGTGGCGTCACCAGCTTCCCGTGCTGGCAGCCGCCGGGTACCACGTCGTCGCCGCCGACATGCGTGGCTGTGGTCGCTCGTCCAAGCCGCTTCGGATCTCCGACTACCGGATCACCGAGATGGTCGCCGACTGCGTCGGCATCGTCGAAGCACTGGGACACAAGCAGGCCGTCATCGTCGGCCACGACCGCGGAGCGACGGTGGCCTGGACGGCCGCGTGGACCAGACCCGATGTCTTTCGTGCCGTCGCCGGGTTGACGCTGCCGTTCGCCGGCCGAGCACTGAGCCCCGTGGCCGGTGTTTCGTCATTGGGCGAGGTGAAGCCCAGCGAGCTGTACCGCATCGTCGCCGGCAGCCCGGACCGACTGTGGTACATCGAATACATGTCGATGATCGGTGCGGTCGAGGCCGAGTTCGACGCCGACCCGCGTGGATTCCTCAGCGACATGATGTACACGTATTCTGCGGACTCCCGCCCCGCCGACTACCAGCTGCCCGACGTCGGCTCGCTGGACCGCGACGGCGTGCTCGAGTACCTGCGGTCCACGGCGAACTGCCTCAAGACGGGCGGTCGGTGGCGGGATCGCTTCCTGCCGGCACCCGACCCGCTGCCGGACTGGCTGGCAGCCGAGATCGACTCCTACGTCGAAGAGTTCGAGCGCACCGGGCTGCGGACCGCGCCGAACTGGTACCGCTGTACCGACCTGAACTGGGAGTTGCTGGCGCCGTACCAGGGCCGGCCGGTCCAGGTCCCCGCGCTGCACGTCGGGATGGACGACCTGACCAGTGTGTTCGGTCACGAGGCCATCGCGAACATGGCCACGACGGTGCCGTTGCTGACCGAGTCCGTGATCCTCACCGGCTGCGGCCACTGGATCCAGGAGAAGCCCACCGAGGTCAACGAGATCCTGCTCCGGTTCCTGCGCCGTATCAGCTGACCGCGCTGGGACCAGGACCGAGTCGACCCGGCTGACGTCCTGGTCCGATTCCGCGGCACCCCGCGCGGATCAGTCCGGTTCGACGGCGGTTTGCATCGCCCGCAGTTTGTCGCGGGTCTCCGCCAGTTCGGCTGCCGGTTGCGAACCGGCGACGATGCCGCAGCCGGCGAACAGCCGCAGCGTTCCGGCGGCCGCGTCGACCTCGGCGCAGCGCAGCGCGATCCCCAGTTCGCCGTCCCCGTTGGCGTCGAACCAGCCGACCGGGCCGGCATACCGGCCGCGGTCGATTCCCTCCAGTTCCCGGATCACGGCCATAGCACGTTCCGTCGGCGTGCCGCAGACGGCCGCGGTGGGATGCAGCGAGCCGGCGAGCGCGAGGACGGGGACGGCGTCGGCGAGGCGCCCTGTCACGTCGGTCACCAGATGCTGGACGTTGGCCAGCCGCAACACCGTCGGACGGTCCGGCACGTCCAGGTCGGTGCAGTGCGCGGCGAGGGCGTCGGCGACCGAGTGCACGGCGTACTCGTGCTCATGCAGGTCCTTGCCGCTGGCCAGCAGCGCCTGGGCGGCGGAGGCGTCGGCCGAGGCGTCGCCATCCCGGCGGACGGTCCCGGCGAGCACCCGGGAGGTGACGTGGTCGCCGGTACGCCGTACCAGCAACTCCGGGGTCGCGCCGACCAGTCCGTCCACGGCGAAGGTCCAGCAGTCCGGGTACGCCAGCGCGAGCCGCCGCAGCAACCGGCGGACGTCGATCGGCCCGCTCACCCGGGCCAGGATGTCCCGGGCCAGCACGACCTTGTCCAGCTCACCGGAGCGGATCCGGGCCACCGCCTGGCTCACCGCCGCCTGCCAGGCGGCGTCGTCGAGTCGGCCCGCTTCCCACTGCACGGTGCCGACCGGCGTGGGCGCCGCGACCGGGCGCAACCGCGCGGCCGGCGCCGGCGTACCGGTGCCGACCGTGGTCAGCCACGCCCGGCCGCCGCGCCGACCCAGCACCGTCCGGGGCACCACGACCACCGAACGACCCGGCCGGGGATCGAAGCCGAACGAGGCGAAGGCGATCGGGCCGGTCCCCGGCACAGCGACCTGGTCGTCGGTCTCGGTGCGCGCCAGCAGGTCGGTCCACCACCGCTGCGCCCGGCTGAAGCGTTCGGCGCCGTCGAGTTCCACGCGGGCCGCCTCGCCCCAGCCGACCAGCCCGTCGCCGTCACGCACCCAGGACAGGGCGCCGTCGGCCGGGATCCGGTCGAGCAGGAAGCCCGGATCGTCGATCTCCACCGTGCGGACGTACAGCGGTTCGGCGACCGGGCGGACAGCTTTCCCGCCGGCGGGTTCGCCCGGTCCGCGCATGGCCGAAGCGTACGGCGACCCGCCTGCCGCGGCCGGTCGGGCTGCCGGCCCGTGCTGCGGGTCCGGCCCGGCTCCGGCCGCCTGCGAGGATGCCGGCCGTGAGCAGAGCCGACCTGGGCAAGGAACCAGACGAGGTCGCCGCGATGTTCGACGGCGTGGCGCGCCGGTACGACCTCACCAACGACGTGCTGTCGGGCGGCCGGACACGGTCCTGGCGTCGCGCGGTGATGGCCGCGCTGGCGTTGCAGCCCGGCGAACGGGTGCTGGACCTCGCGGCCGGGACCGGGACCAGCACCGAGCCGATGCGTCTCGCCGGCGCCTACGCCGTGGCCTGCGACTTCTCCCTTGGCATGCTCGACGTCGGCCGCCGCCGACTGCCGCAGTTGCCGTTCGTGGCCGGCGATGCCCTCCGACTCCCGTTCGCGGACAACAGCTTCGACGCGGTGACGATCTCGTTCGGGCTGCGCAACGTGCACGATCCTGCGGCCGCGCTCGCCGAACTGCGGCGGGTGGCCGTCCCCGGCGGCCGGCTGCTGGTGTGCGAGTTCTCCGCGCCGACCAACGCGGCATTCCGCCAGTTGTACGGCGACTACCTGATGCGGGCGCTGCCGGCGCTGGCCCGTCGTACGTCGAGCAATCCCGACGCCTACGTGTACCTGGCGGAGTCCATCCGGGCGTGGCCGGACCAGGCGGGCCTGGCGGCGATCATCGCCGCGGCGGGCTGGCGAGATGTCGCCTGGCAGAACCGGACCGGGGGCATCGTGGCCCTGCACCGGGCGACCTCGCCGTGACCGGTCCGTGGTCACTGGGCGGTGCGGCCGCTGGCGTTCGTGGCGAGGTCTAGACTGCGGCTGACCGCATGTGAATGCGTTCACAAGCGCACTCCCGGTGCCCACAGACCGGGGTGGACCCCGTCGGGCAACTGGTTCGCCAGCGCCCCCACCACGACGTCGAGGGAGGCTCCGTTGACCCTGCACACCGCGGCGGACGCCGAGCCGACGCCTGCTGTCGCGCCCCACGGCGCGGTGTCCGGCCCGAGCACTGACGCCGACGTCATCGTCGTCGGCGCGGGCCCGGCCGGCTCCACTGCGGCGTTCCACCTCGCCCGGGCCGGGCTCGACGTCCTGCTGCTGGAGAAGACGCGCTTCCCGCGCGAGAAGGTGTGCGGCGACGGGCTGACCCCGCGGGCGGTCAAGCAGCTGGTCGCCATGGGCGTCGACATCTCCGCGGACGCCGGCTGGATCCGCAACAAGGGCCTGCGGATCGTCTCCGGCGGTACCACGCTGCACCTGCCGTGGCCACAGCTCACCGCGTTCCCGGACTACGGCCTGGTCCGGACCCGCGCTGACTTCGACCAGATCCTGGCCCGGCACGCCGAGAAGGCCGGGGCACGGCTGCTGGAGGGCACGGCGGTGACCGGGCCGGTGTTCGACGGCAGCGGGCGGGTCGCCGGGGTGACCGCCCGGCCGCTGGACGCCGCCGGGCGACGTGACGGTGCCGACGTGACGTACCGGGCTCCGCTGGTCGTCGCCGCGGACGGGAACTCGTCCCGGCTCAGCCTGGCCGTCGGGCTGCGCAAACGTGACGACCGCCCGATGGGCGTCGCCGTCCGCACCTACTACCGCAGCCCCCGCACCGACGACGACTGGCTGGAGTCCTGGCTGGAACTCTGGGACGGCGACAAGCTGCTGCCCGGGTACGGCTGGGCATTCGGCGTCGGCGACGGCACCGTGAACGTGGGGCTGGGGATCCTCAACACCTCCGCGGCGTTCGGCAACGTCGACTACCGCGAGCTGATGTCGCGTTGGGTGCTGAGCACTCCCGAGGAGTGGGGTTACCGGGAGGAGAACCAGACCCAGCCGATCCGCGGTGCGGCGCTGCCGATGGGCTTCAACCGCCAGCCGCACTACACCAACGGCCTGCTGCTGGTCGGCGACGCCGGCGGGATGGTCAACCCCTTCAACGGCGAGGGCATCGCGTATGCGATGGAATCCGGCGCGCTGGCCGCGGAGGTCGCCGCTCAGGCGCTCGCCCGGGCGAGCGGGCCGGCCCGGGAACGTACCCTGCACGGCTACGCCACGACGCTCAAGCAGACCTACGGCGGCTACTACACCCTCGGTCGCTGGTTCGTGAAGCTGATCGGCCACCCCCAGGTGATGTCGGTCGCGACCCAGAAGGGCCTGCATCACCCGCGCCTCATGGCGTTCACCATCAAGCTGCTGGCGAATCTCACCGATCCGCGCGACGGCGACGCCATGGACAAGGTCATCAACTCGCTGGCCCGGGTAGCGCCAGCGGCGTAGGACGGCCGGCCGAACGGTAGGGCAGGGCGCTCGATCAGGGCGCCCCTAGGATGTGCGAGGCCTGCGGGCCGAGCCCGGGACAACGGAAGGGGAGCGGGACGCGTGAACGTCTACACGCCGATCCTCCTGCTCGGGATCCTCGCTGGCGGCTTCGCGGTGTTCTCGGTCGCGATGGCGACGCTGACCGGCCCGAAGCGGTACAACCGAGCCAAGGTCGACGCCTACGAATGTGGCATCGAGCCGACCCCGCAACCGGTCGGCGGCGGCCGCTTCCCCGTGAAGTACTACCTGACGGCGATGCTGTTCATCGTCTTCGACATCGAGATCGTCTTCCTCTATCCGTGGGCGGTCTCGTTCGACCAGCTGGCGATCTTCGGGTTGGTGGAGATGGTGCTGTTCATCCTCACCGTCCTGGTGGTCTACGCCTACGTGTGGCGCCGCAAGGGACTCGAGTGGGACTGACTGCTGCTGGCGTCGGGACGCCTGGACGAGGAGTGGCCTGATGGGCCTCGAGGAGAAGCTGCCCTCCGGGATTCTGCTGACGACCGTCGAGAAGTTCGCCGGCTACGCCCGCAAGGGTTCGCTGTGGCCGGTCACGTTCGGCCTGGCCTGTTGTGCCATCGAGATGATGGCCGTCGGCGGTGCCCGCTACGACATCTCCCGTTTCGGTATGGAGGTGTTCCGGGCCTCCCCGCGGCAGGCGGACCTGATGATCGTCGCCGGCCGGGTCAGCCAGAAGATGGCCCCGGTGCTCCGCCAGATCTACGACCAGATGCCCAACCCGAAGTGGGTGCTGGCGATGGGCGTGTGCGCGTCGTCCGGCGGGATGTTCAACAACTACGCCGTCGTGCAGGGCGTGGACCACGTCGTCCCGGTCGACATGTACCTGCCGGGCTGCCCGCCGCGGCCGGAGATGCTCATCGACGCGATCCTGAAGATCCACGACAAGATCCAGGACACCAAGCTCGGGCCGAACCGGGAACGCGAAGTGGCGCAGCTGGAATCCGCGGCGCTCGCCGCTGAACCGACCTCGGCGATGAAGGGCCTGCTGCGGTGACCGAGTCCACCTCCGGCGACGCGGTGGTCCCCGCCGACGTCGCTCCCCTGGAGATCGTCGAGGTACGTCGTGGCTCCTTCGGCGTCCAGGACTCCGGTG
Organism: Actinomycetota bacterium; assembly: GCA_004297305.1. Taxonomy (NCBI): domain Bacteria; kingdom Bacillati; phylum Actinomycetota; species Actinomycetota bacterium. The sequence continues at coordinate 206,701 of SCTR01000006.1, read as the reverse complement.
ACACCTCCGGTTACGGCGGGCTGATCGCGCCGGTCGCCTTGCCGCCGGCCAGCAGCCGGCCGTACGGCGGCTGGTTCGACCAGGTCGCCGACGAACTGGAACTGGCCCTGGCCGACCGGGGGGTCCCGGCCGCCACCGCCATCGAGAAGGTCGTCGTCGCCTTCGGCGAACTCACCTTCCATGTGCGTCGCGAGCACCTGCTGGCGTTCGCCACGTCACTGCGCGACGACGCGGCGCTGCGCTTCGAGATGTGCTCCGGGGTCAGCGGTGTGCACTATCCCGGCGACACCGGCCGCGAGTTGCACGCGGTCTACCACTTCCTGTCGATCACCCACGCCCGGCGGATCCGGGTCGAGGTGTCCTGCCCGGACGCCGACCCCCACGTGCCGTCCATCGTCTCGGTCTACCCGACCAACGACTGGCACGAGCGTGAGACGTTCGACTTCTTCGGCATCGTGTTCGACGGGCATCCGGCGCTGACCCGCATCCAGATGCCCGACGACTGGCCCGGCCACCCGCAGCGCAAGGACTATCCGTTGGGCGGCATTCCGGTGGAGTACAAGGGCGCCACGATCGCACCGCCGGACGAGCGGAGGGCCTACCACTGATGTCCACCGATCACGTCACCTACTCGTCGGCGGCCGATACCGCGGACGCCTATTCCTCGGCGTACGACACGACCGAGGGCCGGGTCTACACGGTGTCCGGCCAGGACTGGGACACCATCGAGCCGGCGGCCGAGGGCGAGCAGGAACGCATCGTCGTCAACATGGGTCCGCAGCACCCCTCGACCCACGGCGTCCTGCGGCTCATCCTCGAGATCGAAGGCGAGACCGTCACCGAAGCGCGGTGCGGGATCGGCTACCTGCACACCGGGATCGAGAAGAACCTCGAGTTCCGGTCCTGGACGCAGGGCGTCACGTTCGTGACGCGGATGGACTACCTCGCGCCGCTGTTCAACGAGACGGCGTACTGCCTGGGCGTGGAGAAGCTGCTCGGCATCACCGACGAGGTGCCCGCCCGCGCCACGCTGATCCGCGTCATCCTCATGGAGCTCAACCGGATCTCGTCGCACCTGGTGGCGCTGGCGACCGGCGGCATGGAACTCGGCGCGCTCACCGCGATGATCTTCGGTTTCCGTGAGCGGGAGACCGTGCTGGACATCTTCGAGCTGGTGACCGGACTGCGGATGAACCACGCGTTCATCCGGCCCGGTGGCCTCGCGCAGGACCTCCCCGAGGGCGCGGTCGAGAAGATCCGCGACGCGGTCGCGCTGCTGCACAAGCGCTTCTTCGATACCTCGGACCTGCTGGTGGGCAACAGCATCTGGCTGGCCCGGACCAAGGACGTCGGCTACCTCGACCTCACCGGCTGCATGGCGCTGGGCGTGACCGGGCCCGTGCTGCGAGCCACCGGGCTGGCGCACGACCTGCGCAAGCTCACGCCGTACTGCGGCTACGAGACGTTCGATTTCGAGGTCCCGACCGAGACCAGCTGCGACGCCTACGGCCGGTTCCTGATCCGGCTCGCCGAGCTGCGGCAGTCGCTGCGCATCGTCGAGCAGGCGCTGGACCGGCTCGAGCCCGGGCCGGTCATGGTGGGAGACAAGAAGATCGCGTGGCCGGCGCAGCTGGCGCTCGGCGGCGACGGGATGGGCAACTCGCTGGAGCACATCCGCCAGATCATGGGGACCTCGATGGAGGCCCTCATCCACCATTTCAAGCTGGTGACCGAAGGTTTCCGGGTCCCGGCGGGCCAGGTGTACTCCACGGTGGAGGCGCCCCGTGGGGAACTCGGGGTCCATCTGGTCAGCGACGGCGGGACCCGGCCGTACCGCGTGCACTACCGGGACCCGTCGTTCACCAACCTGCAGGCGGTCCCGGCGATGTGCGAGGGCGGCCTGATCGCCGACGTGATCGCCGCGGTCGCCAGTATCGACCCGGTGATGGGCGGGGTCGACCGATGACGAGCAGGACGGGAGTGGCGGTATGGCGCTGACCGAGACGACGCGGACCCAGGCGGCGGCGATCGCGGCGCGCTACCCGCAGAGCCGCTCGGCGTTGCTGCCGTTGCTGCATCTGGTCCAGGCGGACGAGGGCGTCGTGTCCGCCGCCGGCATCGCGCTGTGCGCCGAGGTGATGGGGCTCACCACCGCGGAAGTGGCTGCGGTGGCGACCTTCTACACGATGTACAAGCGGCGTCCGGTCGGCACGCACCACATCGGGGTGTGTACGAATACTTTGTGCGGCCTGCTCGGCGGCGACGACGTCTACCGCGCGCTGTCCGACCGGCTCGGCATCGGGCACGACGAGTCGACCGCCGACGGCAGCTTCACCCTCGAGCACATCGAATGTCAGGCCGCGTGTACCCACGCTCCGGTCATGACGGTGGACTGGGAGTTCGTCGACCGGGTGACCGTCAGCGACGCGCTCGACGTCGTCGACCGGCTCGCCCGCGGCGAGCAGGTGCAGTCGACCCGCGGGCCGGCCATTCGGGACTTCGTCGCCACCGAGCGCACCCTGGCCGGGTTCGACGACGACGGTCTGGCCGCGGCCGGCGGTGCCGCCGACGACCTCATGCTTGCCGGTCTGCGACGCGCGAAAGCGTTGGGCCAGAGCGCACCGGCGATGCCGGGCCAGTCCAGTACGGCAGCCCCGGCCACGTCGGCGGAAGGTTCCTGAGATGCCGCTGACTCCAGTCCTGACCGCGCACTGGGACGACGCCGACGCCGCGACGCTGGCCGGCTACCGCCGGCACGGCGGTTACGACGCGCTCGCGACAGCCTTCGCCGGCGGCCCCGACGCGTTGATCAACCTGGTGAAGGACACCGGGTTGCGCGGGCGCGGCGGCGCCGGCTTCCCCACGGGCATGAAGTGGAGTTTCGTCCCGCAGGGCGACGGCCGGCCCCACTACCTCGTGGTGAACGCCGACGAGTCCGAGCCGGGGGCGTGCAAGGACATCCCGCTGATGCTCGCGAACCCGCACGCGCTGGTGGAAGGCGTGATCCTGGCGTCGTACGCGATCCGGGCCAACCACGCGTTCATCTACATCCGCGGCGAGGTGCCGCACCCGATCCGCCGGGTACGTGCCGCGGTCGCCGAGGCCCGGGCCGCGGGTTTCGTCGGCAACGACATCCTCGGCAGCGGCTTCGACCTGGACATCGTCGTGCACGCCGGCGCCGGCGCGTACATCTGCGGTGAGGAGACCGCGCTGCTGGACTCGCTGGAGGGCCGGCGCGGCCAGCCGCGGCTCAAGCCGCCGTTCCCCGCCGTCGCGGGCCTGTACGGCGGCCCGACGGTCATCAACAACGTCGAGACCATCGCCAACATCCCGTACATCGTGCGCGGCGGCGCGGACTGGTTCCGGTCCTTCGGCACGGAGAAGTCGCCGGGCTTCAAACTGTTCGCGGTCTCCGGTCACGTGGTGAACCCGGGCATCTACGAGGCGCCGCTGGGCATCACGATGCGGGAACTGCTCGAGCACGCCGGCGGGATGCGCGATGGCGGCGAGGTGAAGTTCTGGCTGCCCGGCGGCTCCAGCGTGCCGATGCTGACCGCCGAACACCTCGACCTGCCCATGACGTACGAGGACATGGCCGCCGCCGGGACCATGCTGGGCACCGCGACCCCGATGGTGTTCGACCAGACGGTGAGCGTCGTCAAGGCGGTCACCCGCTGGCTTGAGTTCTACAAGCACGAATCCTGTGGCAAGTGCACGCCGTGCCGGGAAGGCACGTACTGGATCACCGACCTGCTCGAACGTTTCGAGCACGGCCGGGGTACCGAGGCCGAGCTCGACACCGTCGCCGAGCTGTGCGGCCAGATCGCCGGCCGGTCGTTCTGCGCCCTCGGCGATGCGGCGGCCACGCCGTACCCGGCGGCCATGAAGTTCTTCCGCGACGAGTTCCTGGCCGGAACTCACACCGCAGCCGACGAGCTGTTCGACCCCGTTGCCGCCACCGTCTTCGCCGGAGCCGCGAGCCGATGACCGTCACGACCAACGCCCCCGCGGGCGTACCCGCCGAACCGCCGGCCGACCTGGTGACGGTGTCGGTCGACGGTGTCGCCCTGAGCGTCCCCAAGGGCACGCTCGTCATCCGCGCCGCCGAACTGGTCGGCGTCCAGGTGCCGCGCTTCTGCGACCACCCGTTGCTGGACCCGGTCGCGGCGTGCCGGATGTGCCTGGTGGAGATCGTCGGGCAGCCCAAACCGCAGCCGGCGTGCGCGATCACGGTGTCCGACGGGATGCAGGTCAAGACGCAGGTCAGTTCCGAGGTGGCCGACGCCGCGCAACGCGGCGTCATGGAGTTCCTGCTCATCAACCACCCGCTGGACTGTCCGATCTGCGACAAGGGCGGCGAGTGCCCGCTGCAGAACCAGGCGATGAGCAACGGCCGCGCGCAGAGCCGGTTCGACGGTGCCAAGCGGACCTTCCCCAAGCCCATCAACATCAGCGCCCAGGTGCTGCTCGACCGCGAGCGCTGCGTGTCCTGCGCCCGGTGCACCCGATTCGCCGAGCAGATCGCCGGCGATCCGTTCATCGAGTTGCTGGAGCGCGGCGCCCGGCAGCAGGTCGGCATCTCCCCGGATACGCCGTTCAACTCGTACTTCTCGGGCAACACCGTGCAGATCTGCCCGGTCGGCGCGCTCACCAGTGCGCGGTACCGCTTCCGTTCCCGGCCGTTCGACCTGGTGTCCACCCCGACGGTGTGCGAGCACTGCGCCGGCGGTTGCGGCCTGCGGACCGACGAACGGCGTGGTTCGGTCCTGCGCCGCCTCGCCTGGGACACCCCGGAGGTCAACGAGGAGTGGAACTGCGACAAGGGCCGGTTCGCGTTCGCCTACCTCGATGACGACCGGATCACCCGGCCGATGATCCGTGAGGACGGCGAGTTGCGGGTCGCGTCGTGGCCCGAGGCGATCGATGCCGCCGCTCGCGGTTTGGCGGCGGCCGGTCGCCGGGTCGGCGTGCTGACCGGCGGGCGGCTCACGCTCGAGGACTCCTACGCCTACAGCAGGTTCGCCCGTGCCGTGCTCGGCACCGACGACGTGGACTTCCGGTCTCGGGCGCGGTCGGCCGAGGAGGCCGACTTCCTGGCCGGGCAGGTCGCCGGTCGTGGCCTCGGTGTCACGTTCTCGGACATCTCCGCGGCGGCCACCGTGCTGCTGGTCGGGCTCGACCCGGAGGACGAATCGCCGTCGGTCTTCCTGCGGCTACGGCGGGCTGCCCGTGACCGCAGCCAGCGGGTGTTCTCGATAGCGCCGTACGCCTCTCGCGGCCTGCACAAGGCGGCCGGCACCCTGTTGCCGACCGTCCCCGGGCAGGAGGCGACGGTGCTGACCGCCCTCGCCGGCGAGCACGGGACGCCCGACGGCGCCGTGGCCGCGTTGGCCACGGCACTGCGGGAGCCGGGCGCGGTGATCCTGGCCGGCCCGCGGTTGGCGGAGGCGCCCGGCGCGCTCACCGCGCTGGTCGCGCTGACCCGGGCGACCGGTGCGGCGTGGTCGTGGATCCCCCGGCGTGCCGGCGAACGCGGCGCGGTGGATGCCGGGCTGCTGCCGGGTCTGCTGCCCGGCGGCCGCCCGCTGACCGACGAGCGCGGCCGGACCGAGGTGGCGGCCGCGTGGGGTGTGCAGGCCGACGAACTGCCCACCACGCCGGGTCGCGACGCCACCGCGATCGTGGCCGCGGCCCTCGCTACCGATCTCGACGAGGACGGCAAGCCGCTGCCGGCCGCGGTGCAGGCGCTGCTGGTCGCCGGTCTCGAACCGGCGGACGACCCGGACCCGGCGGCGCTGCTCGCGGCGCTGGACGCGGCGCCGTTCCTGGTCAGCCTGGAAACCCGCAACACCGCGGTCACCGACCGGGCGGACGTCGTGCTGCCGGTGGCTGTCGTGACCGAGAAGGCCGGCACGTTCGTCAACCACGAGGGCCGGGTCCGGCCCTTCGGCAAGGTGATGCGCGACTCCGCTGCCTTCACCGATGCCCGGGTGCTCGCGATGCTCGCCGAGGCCATGGACCGCCCGATGGGACGAGGCGACCTCGGGTCGCTTCGTACCGAGGTCGATGCACTCGGCGCCTGGAGCGGTCCTCGGGCGCCGGAGCCGGCCGCCGTACCGGTCCCGTCGCCGCAACCGGTTGCCGGACAGGCGGTTCTGTCGACCTGGGCGCAGCTGCTGGACCTGGGCCGGTTGCAGGACGACGAGCCGTTCCTGGCGGCGACCCGGCGACCTGCGGTCGCCCGGTTGTCCGCAGCGACGGCGGCCGAGGTCGGTGTGGCCGACGGCGACACCGTCGTCGTCGCCACCGATACCGGCGACATCGAGGTACCCCTGGTGGTGACCGAGATGCCTGACCGGGTGGTGTGGCTGCCGGAGAACTCGCCCTCCTCGACCGTGCGGGCGACCTTGGCCGCCGGCCACGGCAGCGTGGTCCGGCTCGGGCGGAGGGGACAGGCGTGAGCCTTTTCGGGATCGACCCGTGGTGGTTGGTCATCCTCAAGGTTCTGGGGATCTTCGTCCTGCTGGTGCTGCTGACGCTGTTCACCATCTGGTGGGAACGCAAGGTCGTGGCCCGGATGCAGCACCGGATCGGCCCGAACCGGGTGGGCCCGTTCGGGTTGCTGCAATCCCTCATGGACGGGATCAAACTCGCCCTAAAGGAAGAGATCGTCCCGCGCACGGCGCACCTGGCGGTCTACTGGCTCGCACCGGTCATCTCGGCGACCACGGCGTTCCTTGCCTTCGCGGTGATCCCGCTCGGCCCCGAGGTGTCGATCTTCGGCACGGTCACGCCGTTGCAACTGACCGACTTCCCCCAGTCGGTGCTGTACGTGCTCGCGGTCGCCTCGATCGGGATCTACGGCATCGTGTTGTCCGGGTGGGCATCCGGTTCGACGTACCCGCTGCTCGGCGGGCTGCGGTCCAGCGCGCAGATGATCTCGTACGAGATCGCGATGGGCCTGTCGTTCGTCGCGGTATTCCTTTACGCGAACTCGATGTCGACCTCGGAGATCGTTGCCGCCCAGCAGCCGACCTGGTACGCGGTGATCCTGTTGCCGTCGTTCCTGATCTACGTCACGTCGATGGTGGGGGAGACCAACCGGGCGCCCTTCGACCTTCCGGAGGCCGAAGGGGAACTGGTCGGGGGCTTCCACACCGAGTACTCGTCGCTGAAGTTCGCGCTGTTCTTCCTTGCCGAGTACATCAACATGGTCACCGTCTCCGCGCTGGCCACGACGCTGTTCCTCGGCGGCTGGCGGGCGCCGTGGCCGCTGTCGCTGTACGAGGGCTTCAACACCGGCTGGTGGCCGTTGTTGTGGTTCCTCGTCAAGGTGTTGCTGTTCATCTTCGGCTTCATCTGGTTGCGCGGCACGTTGCCGCGGCTGCGCTACGACCAGTTCATGCAGTTCGGCTGGAAGCTGCTCATCCCCGCCGCGATCGTGTGGGTGCTGCTCATCGCCACGGCCCGCGCGCTGCGCAACGAATACGAATGGGACACCCGGCAGTTCGTCATCCTGGCGGCCATCGCGCTGATCGCGGTCGTGGTCGTGCTGTACGCCGTCTCGCTGCTGCTGGATCGCCGTAGCGAACGTGCGGCACGTCAGGCGGAGCTGGCGGCCCGCGCCCCGTTCGATCCCATGGCAGGCGGCTACCCTGTCCCGCCGATGCCCGGCCAGCAGGTCCCGGTGAGCCGGCGTGCCCGGCCGCCGGTGACGGTGGCGGCGGCGCCGGCGGGGACCGACCACGACGAGGAGGAGCACGGTGGCTGACCTGCTGCCCCCGATGGTCCGGGGCTTCGGCGTGACGTTCCGGACGATGTTCAAGAAGGTCGTGACCGAGCAGTACCCCGAGGAGCGGGACGTGTTCCCGCCCAAGCCCCGGTTCCACGGTCGCCACCAACTGAACCGTCACCCGGACGGGCTGGAGAAGTGCGTCGGCTGCGAGCTGTGCGCCTGGGCGTGTCCGGCTGACGCGATCTACGTCGAAGGCGCCGACAACACCGACGGCGGCCGGTTCTCGCCCGGCGAGCGGTACGGCCGCGTCTACCAGATCAATTACCTGCGCTGCATCCTGTGCGGGCTGTGCATCGAGGCGTGCCCCACCCGGGCGCTGACGATGAGCAATGAGTACGAACTCGCCGACGACAGCCGCGCCAAACTCATCTACGAGAAGGGCGATCTGCTGGCCCCGCTGCTGCCGGGCATGGTCGCCCCGCCGCACGCGATGGTGGCCGGGACGTCGGAGACGGACTACTACCAGGGCAAGGTCACCGCCGCGACGCCCGCGCAGGTCGCCGAGGCAGCGGCAGTCGCCGAGCAGGCCGACACCGTGACGGCCACCGAGGCCGGCCGGTGAACCTCCTGGCCGCTGCGACCTCAGGCAACACCGGCGAGACCGCCACCTTCTGGGTGTGCGCCATCCTGGCGGTGACCGGCGCGCTGGGACTGGTCCTGTCGCGCAAAACGGTGCACTCCGCGCTGTTCGTCGCCCTCACCATGATCAACCTGGCGATCCTGTACGTGGCCAACGAGGCGCCGTTCCTCGGCCTGGTCCAGATCATCGTCTACACCGGCGCCGTCATGATGCTGTTCCTGTTCGTTCTCATGATCGTCGGCGTGGACACCTCGGATTCGCTGGTCGAGACGATCCGCGGTCAGCGCCTGGCCGCCATCGTGGCGGGGCTCGGCCTCGGGATCCTCGTGGTGGCCGGGATCGGTAGCGCGCTGACGGGGATGACGTCGGTCGGGCTGGAGGAGGCGAACGCGGCCGACGGCGGCAACGTCCAGGGCATCGCCCGGTTGCTGTTCACCGACTATCTGTTCGCGTTCGAACTCACCTCCGCGCTGCTGATCACCGCAGCGCTCGGCGCCGTGGTGCTGGCGCACCGCGAGCGCTGGGCGCCGAAGAAGACCCAGCGCCAGCTGGCCGAGGCCCGGTTCCGCTCCGGCGAGCACCCGGGCGCGCTGCCCAACCCCGGGGTGTACGCGCGGCACAACGCGGTGGACACCCCGGCACTGCTGCCGGACCGCACGACCTCGCCGCTGTCGGTGCCGGTCCCGTTGCGGGCCCGCGGCGACCTGCGTGCCGTCGACGCCGACGCCGTACGGGAGACCGAGCAACTGGCTGCCGGTGAACCCGTTGTCGCTGCGCCCGATCCGGCCGGACCCGGGGAGACGGAGCGCTCATGAACCCCGCCAACTACATCGTGCTGTCCGCGATCCTGTTCACCATCGGCGCCATCGGAGTGCTGGTCCGGCGCAACGCCATCGTCGTGTTCATGTGCGTCGAGCTCATGCTCAACGCCGCGAACCTCGCCTTCGTGGCGTTCGCCCGTACCCAGGGCAACCTGCAGGGCCAGGTGATCGCGTTCTTCGTCATGGTCGTGGCGGCCGCCGAAGTCGTGGTGGGCCTCGCCATCATCATGACGATCTTCCGTACCCGCCGGTCGGCCTCGGTCGACGAGCCCAACCTGCTGAAGTACTGACGCAGCCATGACTGCGAATCCGACGGAGGACCATTGATCACGGCCACCGGCGCCGCCGTCCTCACCGAGACGGCCGAGGCCGCCAGCGCTGCTTCGGGCGTCTTCTCGTTGACCTGGGTGCTGATCGGGCTGCCGCTGCTCGGCGCCACCGTGTTGCTGCTGGGGGGGCGCCGGACCAACCGCTGGGGCCACTACCTGGCGATCGCCACTGTGGCTGTCTCGTTCGTCCTCGGCCTGGTCCTGCTGGCGGGGCTGATGGGGCGCGGCGCGGAGGACCGCACGATCGACCAGCACCTGTTCGACTGGGTGTTCGCCGGCAGCTTCACCGCGCCGGTCTCCCTGCAGCTGGACCAGTTGTCGATCGTCTTCGTCCTGCTCATCACCGGTGTCGGGTCGCTCATCCACCTGTACGCCGTGGGATACATGAGCCACGATCCCGATCGGCGGAAGTTCTTCGCGTACCTCAACCTCTTCGTCGCCGCGATGCTGCTGCTGGTCCTGGCCGGCAACTACCTGCTGCTGTACGTCGGGTGGGAGGGCGTCGGGCTGGCGTCGTACCTGCTGATCGGCTTCTGGCAGTACAAGCCGAGCGCGGCGACGGCGGCGAAGAAGGCGTTCGTGGTGAACCGGGTCGGCGACCTCGGGCTGTCGATCGCGATCATGCTCATGTTCGTGACGTTCGGGTCCGTCACGTTCCCGGGGGTCTTCGCCGCGGCCGGAGAGGCCGACGGGACCACGGTCACCCTCATCGGCCTGGCCCTGCTGCTGGCCGCGTGCGGCAAGTCGGCGCAGTTCCCGTTGCAGTCGTGGCTGCTGGACGCGATGGAAGGCCCGACTCCGGTGTCGGCGCTGATCCACGCCGCGACGATGGTCACCGCCGGGGTGTACCTGATCGTCCGCAGTTCGGCACTGTTCGACCTGAGCCAGGGCGCCCGGACCACCGTGGTGGCGGTCGGCACGATCACCATGATCATGGGTGCGGTCATCGGTTGCGCGAAGGACGACATCAAGAAGGCGCTGGCCGGTTCGACGATGAGCCAGATCGGCTACATGGTGCTGGCCGCCGGCCTCGGCCCGGTCGGCTACGTCTTCGCCATCTTCCATCTGCTGACCCACGGCATGTTCAAGGCCGGCCTGTTCCTCGGTGCCGGTTCGGTCATGCACGGCATGAACGACAACGTGAACATGCGGCGGTACGGCGCGCTGCGCGCGATGATGATCCTCACCTTCGCCACCTTCGGGCTGGGGTATCTGGCGATCATCGGCATCCCGCCGTTCGCCGGCTTCTGGTCGAAGGACGAGATCATCCACGTCGCGTTCTCGCAGAATTGGTTCGTCGGGCTCTGCGCGATGCTGGCTGCCGGCGTGACCGGCTACTACATGACCCGCATCATGGCGATGACCTTCTTCGGCAAGGCGCGCTGGGACGACGGCGTCCACCCGCACGAGTCGCCGTCGGTGATGACGTCGCCGATGATCGTGCTGGCGTTCGGTTCGGTGTTCGGCGGCATGTTCCTGCTGTTCGTCGCCAACATCGAGACCTGGCTGGAGCCGGTCACCGGCTACCAGGAAGCGACCGGCGGCCCGCCGACCTGGCTGACGATCCCGTTGACGCTGCTGCTGGTGCTCGCCGGTGCCGCGTTGGCGTGGCGGCAGTACGCCGCGCAGGCCGTGCCGGTCACCGCGCCGATCGCGGTGTCCCCGGTGACCGTCGCGGCCCGCCAGGACCTCTACGGCGACGCGGTCAACGAGTCGCTGTTCATGCGGCCCGGGCAGTACCTCACCCGGTTCCTGGTGTGGTTCGACAACCGCGTGATCGACGGGGCGGTCAACGGTTTCGCGGCGGTGATCGGCGGTAGCTCGGGACGGCTGCGGCGGGTCCAGACCGGTTTCGCCCGCTCGTACGCCCTGTCGATGGTCGGCGGCGCGCTGGTGCTGCTGCTCGCGCTCGCGATCGTGAGGATCTCATGAGCTTCCCGTGGCTCACCGTGATGGGAGCGGTGCCGCTGGTCGGTGCCGTGGCCGTCGCCGCCCTGCCGAAGGGCCGCGACGCGCTGGCCAAGCAACTGGCGTTCGCCGTCTCGCTGGTCGTGCTCGCGCTCACCGTCGGTGCCGCGCTGGCCTTCGACGGCTCGTCGACCGAACCGTTCCAGCTCGTCGAGCAGCACAACTGGATTCCGGCGTTCGGGATCTCGTACTCCCTCGGCGTCGACGGCATCGCCTTGGTGCTCATCGCGTTGGCAGCCGTGCTCGTCCCGGTGGTGATCCTGGCGGGCTGGCACGACGTCGAGCACTCCGCCGGATCCGGCAGCGTCAAGGGCTATTTCGCGCTGCTGCTGGTCCTCGAGACGATGATGATCGGGGTCTTCGCCTCGACCGACGTCTTCCTGTTCTACGTGTTCTTCGAAGCCATGCTGATCCCGATGTACTTCCTGATCGGGCGGTACGGCGGGGCCCAGCGGTCGTACGCCGCGGTGAAGTTCCTGCTCTACAGCCTGCTCGGCGGCCTGCTCATGCTCGCCTCGCTGATCGGCCTGTACGTGGTCTCCGGGCAGGAACTGGGGACCGGCACGTTCGACTTCGTCGCCCTGACGAACCTGTCCATGGACCCGAACACCCAGAAGCTGCTATTCCTCGGCTTCTTCTTCGCCTTCGCGGTGAAGGCGCCGTTGTGGCCGTTCCACACCTGGCTGCCCGACGCCGCCGCCGCATCGACTCCGGGCTCCGCGGTCCTGCTGGTGGGCGTGCTGGACAAGGTCGGCACCTTCGGCATGCTGCGGTACTGCCTGCCGATCTTCCCCGCGGCGTCGGACTTCTACGCGCCGGTGATCATCGCGATGTGCCTGGTGGGCATCATCTACGGCGCCTTGGTGGCCATCGGGCAGAGCGACATCAAGCGGCTCATCGCCTACACCTCGATCTCGCACTTCGGCTTCATCACGCTCGGCATCTTCGTGTTCACCACACAGGGGCAGAGCGGTTCGACGCTGTACATGGTCAACCACGGCTTCTCCACCGCCGCGTTGTTCCTCATCGGCGGATTCCTGATCTCGCGCCGGGGCTCGAACCTCGTCGCCGACTACGGCGGCGTTTCGACGGTCGCGCCCATCCTGGCCGGGCTGTTCCTGGTCGCCGGGTTGTCCTCGCTGGCCCTGCCCGGGTTGTCGAGTTTCGTCAGCGAGTTCCTGGTCCTGGTCGGCACCTTCGCGCGATACCCCTGGGTGGGGGCGGTGGCGACGGTCGGGATCATCCTGGCCGCGCTGTACATCCTGTTGCTGTACCAGCGCACCATGACCGGCCCGGTGCGGCCGGGGGTGGAGAAGGTGACCGACCTGCGCACCCGCGAGGTCGTCGCCATCGCGCCGGTGATCGCGATCATCATCGCGCTCGGGGTGTTCCCGAAGCCCGTGCTGGACGTGGTGAATCCGGCCGTCGAACGCACCATGGAGCAGGTCGGTGCCACTGATCCGCCGCCTGCTGTCGCTCCTGTGGCCGAAGGGAACGCGCCGTGATCGCGCTGCTGGCCGCCGCGGAGGCGCCGCGGCCGTTCACCGCACCCACCATCGAGTACGCCGCGCTGGCGCCGATCCTCGTCGTCCTCGGTGCCGCCGTACTCGCGGTGCTGGTCGAGGCCTTCGTCCCGCGACGGGCCCGCCGGTCGGTCCAGCTGGTGCTGGCGCTGGCGGCCCTCGTCGTGGCGTTCGTCTTCGTGATCCGTACGGCGGGGACCAACGAGCTGACCGCGGAGGGTTCGGTCGCGGTCGACGGGCCCACGCTGTTCATGCAGGGCACGATTCTCGTGCTGGCCTTCTGCGCTGCCCTGCTGATCGCCGAGCGCAAGGTGGATCCGGCCGGTGACGCCTTCACTCCCCGCGCCTCCGCGCTGCCGGGGTCGCAGGACGAGCGGGAGTTCACCCGGCTCGGCTGGCTGCAGACCGAGGTCTGGCCGCTGTTCCTGTTCTCCGTCGGCGGGATGCTGGTCTTCCCTGCCGCCAGCGACCTGCTGACCATGTTCGTGGCGCTGGAGGTCATGTCCCTGCCGCTGTACCTGCTGGTCGGCCTGGCTCGCCGGCGCCGGCTGCTGTCGCAGGAAGCGGCGATGAAGTACTTCGTCCTCGGTGCGTTCAGCTCGGCGTTCTTCCTCTACGGATCCGCCCTGGTCTACGGCTTCGCGGGGACCATCGATCTGGGCGGCATCGCCGACGCGCTGGCAGCCAAGCCGGGAGAGTCCGGGCTGCTCATCGCCGGCGTCGCGCTGCTGAGCGTCGGGCTGCTGTTCAAGGTGTCCGCCGCGCCGTTCCACCAGTGGACGCCGGACGTCTACCAGGGCGCGCCGACCGCGATCACCGGCTTCATGTCGACCTGCGTGAAGGTCGCGGCATTCGGCGCGCTGCTGCGGGTCATGTACGTCGCCCTCGGCGGTCTGCAGTGGGACTGGCGGCCGATGATGTGGATCATCGCGATCCTCACCATGGTCATCGGCTCGGTCGTCGCGCTGACGCAGAGCGACATCAAGCGGATGCTCGCGTACTCGTCGGTGGCACACGCCGGCTTCCTGCTGCTGGGCGTGATCGCGACCAACCAGTCCGGGCTCGCGGGCACGGAGTTCTACCTGCTGGCCTACGGCTTCACCACGATCGGCGCGTTCGCGGTGGTCTCGCTGGTCCGGGACGGCACGGGCGAGGCGACCCACCTGTCGCAGTGGGCGGGGCTGGGCAAGCGGTCACCGCTGGTCGCCACGGCGTTCGCGGTGTTCCTGCTGGCGCTCGCGGGAATCCCGCTCACCAGTGGCTTCATCGGCAAGTTCGCGGTGTTCTCGGCCGCGGTCGAGGGCGGTGCGACGCCGCTGGTGATCGTCGCGGTCCTCGCCAGTGCCGTCGCGGCGTTCTTCTACGTCCGCGTCATCGTGCTGATGTTCTTCTCCGAACCGCCCGCCGACGGCCCCCGCGTCGTGGTGCCCAGCCTGTTCACCTCGACGGCGCTGGCGGCGGGGGTGGCCGTGACCGTGGTCCTGGGCATCGCGCCGCAGCCGGTGCTGGACCTGGTGCAGCGCGCCGACGTGTTCGTGCGCTGAGACCCGCCCGTACCCTGAACCCCATGACGACCGCCGAGGCGCCGCGCGGGGCGACCGTGCCCGCCGGGTTGGCCGCCGCCGACCCGGCGCTGGTGGCCGAGCTGAGCGAGCAGCTCGTCCGGGTCGAGGAGGCGCTGCGCGCCGCCGTGGCCAGCGACTACCCGTTCGTCACCGAGACCTCACGGCACCTCGTCGACGCCGGCGGCAAGCGTTTCCGGCCGCTGCTGGTCCTGCTGGCGTCCTGCTTCGGCGACCCGGCCGCACCCGGTGTGATCCCGGCGGCGGTCGTCGTCGAGCTGACCCACCTGGCCACCCTCTACCACGACGACGTGATGGACGAGGCGCCGCTGCGACGCGGGGCGCCGTCGGCGAACGCCCGGTGGGACAACACCGTCGCCATCCTCACCGGCGACTTCCTGTTCGCGCGGGCGTCGGACATCCTCGCCGACCTCGGGCCGGAAGCCGTTCGGGTGCAGGCGAAGACGTTCGAGCGGCTGTGCACCGGCCAGATCCGCGAGACCGTCGGCCCCGCGCCCGGCGTCGATCCGGTGGACCACCATCTGCAGGTCCTGGCGGACAAGACCGGCTCGCTGATCGCGACCTCCGGCCGGTTCGGCGCCATGCTGTCCGGCGCCGATGCCGCCACGACCGAGACGCTGACCCGCTTCGGCGAGCGGATCGGGGTGGCCTTCCAGCTCAGCGACGACCTGGTCGACATCGCCGGCGAGGTGGCGCAATCGGGCAAGGTGGCCGGCACCGACCTCCGGGAGGGCATCCCGACGCTGACCGGTCTGCTGGTGCAGGGTTCGACAGCCGTCGCCGACGAGCGTCTGCGGGACCTGCTGTCGCGCCCGTTGGTCGACGAGGCGGAGCACACCGAAGCGCTGGCGCTGTTGCGTTCGCATCCGGCGCTCGCGCAGGCACGGCAGATCGCCGGGCAGTGGGCCGCCGACGCGCGCGCCACCTTGACGGCGTTGCCCGACGTACCGGCGCGGGCGGCGCTGGAATTGCTCTGCGACTACGTCGTCACCCGCACCGCCTGACGATCCGGCACACCTCGCCCGGTGCGAGCCGGCACCGTCGAGACGGTGTTCGCCGCGGTGCCGTTGCCATGATGTCGGGTGGCGCACCGGATCGCCGACGACGGAGCCGGCTGACTCAGGCGATCGTCCAGGTGTCCTTGCCGTACAGCAGGGACTGCAGGTCGCCCCGGCCGCCGGCCTGTGCGGTCGCGAGCTGCTCGCGCACGCCGCGGTCGTACACCGGCCGGCTCACGTCACGGAAGACCCCGATCGGGGTGTCGGCCAGCGTGTCCGGGTTCGACAGGCGTGACAGCGCGAACGCCTGCGACGGGTCCGGGTCGTGCGCGTCGTGGACCAGCAGGGCGTCCTCGCCCACCTCGGCGACGTCGACCACCGCGAGCCGGCCACGGTCGTCGCGGACCACGCCGCGCTCGCCCTGCGCACCGAGGCGCAGCGGCTCGCCATGGACCAGGCGCAGCAGTGCGTCGTCGCGGGTGTCGCTGTCCTTCAACGGATCCCACGCGCCGTCGTTGAAGATGTTGCAGTTCTGGTAGATCTCGACCAGGGCCGTTCCCTCGTGCAGCGCTGCGGCGCGCAGCGTGTCGGTCAGGTGCTTGCGGTCGGAGTCGATGGTCCGCGCGACGAAGCTGGCCTCGGCTCCCAGCGCCAGCGACACCGGGTTGAACGGGTGGTCGACGGACCCCATCGGGGTCGACTTGGTGATCTTGCCGGCTTCCGAGGTCGGCGAGTACTGGCCCTTCGTCAGCCCGTAGATCCGGTTGTTGAACAGCAGGATCTTGAGATTGACGTTGCGGCGCAGCGCATGGATCAGGTGGTTGCCGCCGATCGACAGGGCGTCGCCGTCACCGGTGACGACCCAGACCGACAGATCGGCCCGCGATACCGACAGGCCGGTCGCGATCGCCGGTGCCCGGCCGTGGATCGAATGCATCCCGTAGGTGTTCATGTAGTACGGGAACCGGGACGAGCAGCCGATGCCGGAGACGAAGACGATGTTCTCCTTGCGCAGTCCCAGCTCCGGCAGGAACGACTGCACGCCCGCGAGGATCGCGTAGTCCCCGCAGCCCGGGCACCAGCGAACCTCCTGGTCGGTTTTGAAGTCCTTCGCGGACTGCTTGGCGTCGGTCTTGGGGACGTCGCGCAGCGCTGGGATCCCGAGGTCGACGGTCTCGGTACTCATCTAGAGCTCCTTCAGGACGTTCTCGATGACATCGGCGAGTTCGTCGGACTTGAACGGCATACCGCGCACGGAGTTGTACGGCAGGGCGTCCACGAGGTACCGACCGCGGATCAGCAGGGCGAGCTGACCGAGGTTCATCTCCGGCACGATCACCCGCCGGTAGCGCGCGAGCACGTCGCCGGTGTCGGCGGGGAAGGGGTTGAGGTTGCGCAGATGTGCCTGGGCGACCTTGAGGCCCTTGGCCCGCACCAGCCGGCAGGCCGCGCCGATCGGGCCGTACGTCGACCCCCACCCGAGCACCAGCACCTCGGCGCCGCCGTTCGGGTCCTCGACCTCCAGCCCACCGATGTCGGCGGCGATCCCGTCGACCTTCGCCGCCCGGGTCCGGACCATGAGGTCGTGGTTGGCCGGGTCGTACGAGATGTTGCCGGAGCCGTCGGCCTTCTCCAGCCCGCCGATGCGGTGCTCCAGACCGGGAGTGCCCGGGACTGCCCACGGCCGCGCGAGGGTCTGCGGGTCACGCTTGAACGGCCAGAAGACTTCGGTGCCGTCGGCGGTCGTGTGGTTGGGCTCGGTGGCGAACTCGACGGTGAGATCGGGCAGCGTGGCGACGTCGGGGACCTGCCAGGGCTCGGAACCGTTGGCCAAGTAGCCGTCGGACAGCAGGAACACCGGCGTGCGGTAGGTCGTGGCGATCCGGCAGGCCTCGATCGCGGCGTCGAAACAGTCGGCCGGCGACCGGGGCGCGACGATCGGCACCGGCGCCTCCCCGTTGCGGCCGAACATCGCCTGCAACAGGTCGGACTGCTCGGTCTTGGTGGGCAGGCCGGTCGACGGGCCGCCGCGCTGCACGTCGACGATCACCAGCGGCAGTTCGAGGGCGACGGCCAACCCGATCGCCTCGCTCTTGAGGGCGACGCCGGGGCCCGACGTGGTGGTCACCGCCAGGGCGCCGCCGTACGCCGCGCCGATCGCCGCACCGACGCCGGCGATCTCGTCCTCGGCCTGGAACGTCGTGATGCCGAACTTCTTGTGCTTGCTCAGCTCGTGCAGGATGTCGCTGGCCGGCGTGATCGGGTACGTGCCCAGGAACATCGGCAGTGACGAGCGGACCGCCGCGGCGACCAGTCCGTACGCCAGCGCCAGGTTGCCGGAGATGTTGCGGTAGGTGCCTGCCGGCATGATCGCCGGCTTCACCTCGTACTGGACGGCGAAGTCCTCGGTGGTCTCGCCGTACGACCAGCCGGCCTGGAAGGCGGCGATGTTGGCGGCGAGGATCTCCGGCTTGCGGCCGAACTTCTCCTGCAGGAACGCCAGCGTGCTCTCCGGCGGCCGGTTGTACAGCCACGACAGCAGGCCCAGGGCGAACATGTTCTTGGCCCGCTCGGCGTCCTTCTTCGATACGTCGAAGTCCTTGAGCGCCTCGACGGTGAGCGAGGTGAGCGGGATCAGGTGCAGCGACCAGGACTCCAGCGACCCGTCCTCGAGCGGGTCGGTGAGGTAGCCGACCTTGGCGAGGTTGCGCTTGGTGAACTCGTCGGTGTTGATGATGAGGTCGGCGCCGCGCGGGACGTCGGCGAGGTTCGCCTTGAGAGCGGCCGGGTTCATCGCCACCAGGACGTTCGGCGCGTCGCCGGGCGTCATGATGTCGTGATCGGCGAAGTGCAACTGGAAGGCCGAGACGCCCGGAAGGGTGCCCGTTGGCGCCCGGATCTCGGCCGGGAAGTCCGGCAGTGTCGACAGGTCGTTGCCGAGGATCGCCGTCGACGAGGTGAAGCGATCTCCGGTCAGCTGCATGCCGTCGCCGGAGTCACCGGCGAACCGGATGATGACCTCATCGAGCTGGACTATGTTCTTCGTCACGAGTCGGTCATCCTACGCCTACCTCTCAGGCTGTCCGTCCACCGCCCGGCCGACGGGCCGGCAGTCGATCGGTCCTTCTCAGCGCCGGTTGGTGAACTGAACCGGGAAGTCCAGGTCGGCCTCGTTCACCAGGGCGATCACGGCCTGCAGGTCGTCGCGGCTCTTGCTGGTGACCCGCAGTTCTTCCCCCATCACCTGGGTACGGACGCCTTTCGGCGCACCGTCTCGGATCAGTTTCCCGAGCTTCTTCGCCTGCTCCTGGTTGATCCCCGCGGTCAACGTGGCGTCGATGCGGTACTCCCGGCCGGACGCCTTCGGCTCCCCGGCGTCGAGCGCTTTGAGACTGATGCCGCGGCGTACGAGCTTGTCCTTGAAGACGTCCAGCGCGGCCGCGACCCGATCGGCGGTGCCGGCGCGCAGAGTCACCGCGAGTTCGCCGTTCCACTCGATCGCCGCGCCCGTTCCCTTGAAATCGAACCGCTGGGCCAGTTCCTTGGCGGCCTGGTTCAGGGCGTTGTCGACTTCCTGCCGGTCGACCTTCGAGACGATGTCGAAGCTGCTGTCGGCCATGTGGGCCCTCCTGGGTCACCTCTGGTGCGGGACCTCGTCCCGTCGGTACGGACGATCCTCGGCCGGGGCGTCGGTGGCGACACGGGGGCAACGCCGCGATGCCAGCGCCCGCTGCGCGCGCCATCCTGCCCGACCCGGGAACCCCCGGCTGCGGGCGGCTCCCCGCGCTGGGCGCTGTGTATCCTCGCCTCGCTTGCGGTCACGGCAGGTTGCCCGAGCGGCCAATGGGAGCGGACTGTAAATCCGTCGGCTTTGCCTTCGAAGGTTCGAATCCTTCACCTGCCACACGCCGGACGAACGGCCCCTGGCCTGCGTACGTGCAGGCCGGGGCCGGTCCCGGTTCGGTGGGATCGCGGCGCGGGCCGGTGGTGACGAGGCCGCCCCGCCCGGCGACCGGATGCCTGGTGCCCGCAGCCGCCGGGCGCCAGATCGAGGTCGAGCCCGGTCTGATCGCCGTGTAACCTTGCGCCCCGGCATGCCCCAATAGCTCAGTCGGCAGAGCGTCTCCATGGTAAGGAGAAGGTCTACGGTTCGATTCCGTATTGGGGCTCGCGTGCCCGGGGCCGTCGGCACCGGGCGTAGGGCGGAGTAGCTCAGCCAGGCAGAGCAAGCGGCTCATAATCGCTGTGTCGCCGGTTCAAATCCGGCCTCCGCTACTCCACCACCCGGCACGACCGGCACCATCCAGCAGCGACCAGCATCAAGCAGCGAACAGCAGAGAGGTATCGCCGTGGCCAAGGCGACCGACGTCCGTCCGAAGATCACGCTTGCCTGCCAGGACTGCAAGCACCGCAACTACATCACCAAGAAGAACCGGCGCAACGACCCCGACCGGCTCGAGATGCGCAAGCACTGCCCGAACTGCAACCAGCACACCCTCCACAAGGAGACGCGCTGAGGTTCGGGTCGCACCGATGCCGCTGAACCCGGCGTACGTCGGCCGCACCTTCCCGCCGTCGGCTCCGTACCAGGTGGGCCGGGAGAAGGTCCGTGAGTTCGCGACCGCGCTCGGCGACGCGAATCCGGCGTACCACGATGTCGATGTCGCACGCGGTCTCGGGTATCCGGATCTGCTCGCCCCGCCGACGTTCGGCATCGTCGTGACGATGCGCTCGCTGGAGCGACTCACCGAGGACCCCGGGCTGGGACTGACGTGGGAGCGGGTGGTGCACGGCGAACAGCGGTTCGTCGCGACGCGGCCCATCGTGGCCGGTGACGACCTGGTCGTGACGACGACGATCGAGAAGATCGCCGTCGTCGGCGGCAACGACATCCTGGACACCCGCTCGCAGATCACCACGTCGGCTGGCGAGCCGGTCGTGACGGCGTACGCGCGGCTGGTGGTGCGTGCCCCCGACGAGCCCGGCGGTACGGCGGGCGGCGACGCCACCGAGGCCGCCTGATGGCGACGATCCTCTCGGCGGCAGATGTCGCGGTCGGCACCGTCCTGCCGCCGCAGACCTTCCGGCTGACGCGGCTCGACGGGGTCCGGTACGCCGGCGCGTCCGGCGATCTGAACGTCATCCACTGGAACGAGCGCGTGGCGACGGCGGTCGGCCTTCCCGGGGTGGTGGCGCACGGCATGCTGACCATGGGCCGGGCGCTTCGCGTGGTCACCGACTGGATCGGTGACCCGGCCGCCGTCGAGGAGTACGCGGTGCGCTTCACCCGGCCGATCGTCATTCCCGACGACGCCGACGGCGCCGACCTCGAGGTCACCGGCGTCGTCGCCGAGATCCTCGACGATCAGCGGGTACGCATCGACCTCACGGTGCGATCGGGCGGGCAGACGGTGCTGGCCCGTCCTCGCGCCATCGTCCGCCTCGGCTGAGCCGGCGGCGCCACGCCGTGACTGCCGTACAGCGGAGGCTGCGCCTAGGCTCGCGGCCATGACCGCGGTCGGTGCCGGGATTCCGCTGGCGCAGCTGACGACCTTGCGGGTGGGCGGTCCGGCGCGGGCGATGTCGGAGGTCGCCGACGCCGACGAGCTGGTGGCGACCGTGCTGGCCGCCGATCGCGCCGGCGACCAGGTGATGCTGCTGGGTGGTGGCAGCAACGTCGTGGTGGCCGACGACGGCGTCGACGCGCTCGTCATCCGGATCCGCACCACGGGGCGGACCGTGCGACAGGCCGGCGACGACGCCGAGGTGACCGTGGCGGCCGGCGAGCCGTGGGACGACGTGGTCGAGTGGACCGTCGGGGAGGGCTGGAGCGGGCTGGAGACCCTGTCCGGCATCCCGGGCAGCTGCGGAGCGACCCCGTTTCAGAACGTCGGTGCCTACGGTCGCGAGATCTCCCAGGTCGTCACGACGGTCCGGGTGCTCGATCGGCTGACCGGCACGATCGCGGACCTCGACGCCGCCGGCTGCGGATTCGCTTACCGCGACAGCGTGTTCCGGCGCCATCGTGATCGTTACGTGATCCTGGCAGCGACGTTCCGGTTGCGTCGGGACCGGCTGGGCGATGACGTCCGGTACGCCGAACTGGCGACGGCCCTCGCGATAGCGGTCGGCCAGCGCGCCCCCGCGCCGGACGTCAGGCAGGCCGTGCTCGAGCTGCGTCGCGGCAAGGCGATGGTGCTCGATCCGGCCGATCACGACACCTGGAGCGTGGGGTCGTTCTTCACCAACCCGGTGCTGGCCCCGGCCGCGGCCGCCCGCTTGCCGGCCGCGGCACCGCGGTACCGGCAGCCGGACGGATCGACGAAGACCAGCGCGGCGTGGCTCATCGAGCAGGCCGGCTTCCCGCGCGGTTACGGCACCGGTCGGGCCCGGCTCTCGACCCGTCACAGCCTCGCGATCACCAACCGGGGCGGCGCCACCGCCGCCGAGGTCCTCGCGCTGGCGCGGGAGTTGCGAGACGGCGTCCGCCGGACGTTCGCCGTGGACCTGCAGCCCGAACCGATCCTGGTCGGGTGCTCGCTGTGAACGCCGTACCGCCGGCAGATCCCGGTCGGTCCGCGGACCGTCCGGCCGGGGCACCCCACGGTGGTGAACCCGGACTGCCGGTCCCGCAGGTCGACGGCGTGGTCGGGCTGCCGGAGGACGTCGCGCTGGCCGAGGCCGCGCGCCAGGGGGTGCGCGCCCGAGTCGTCTGGCGGGACGGGACGGGCATCCCGGTGACCATGGAGTTCGTCACCGGGCGCCGCAACCTGTGGGTACGCAACGGCATCGTGGTCACCGTCACTGTCGGCTGACCGACGGGACCGTCACCATCGGCTCGCCGAGGCTCCAGCGGCCGTTGGCTGGCGGACGTCCCCGTCGTGGGGAAGCGCCCGCGACGGCCGCAGCGCGTCAGCCCTGCGCCTCTGCCAGCAGGGCGCCCATCCGCGTGATGCCTTCGGTCAGGTCGTCGTCGCCGAGGGCGTACGACAGCCGGAAGTACCCGGGAGTGCCGAAGGCCTCGCCGGGCACGACGGCCACCTCGGCCTCGTCGAGCACGACGGCGGCCAGCTCGGCGCTCGTGCGGGGAGTGACCCCGCGCAGCGTCCGGCCGAGGACCCCCTTGACCGAGGGGTAGACGTAGAAGGCGCCGTCGGGCTCCGGGCACGTCACACCGGGGATCTGCCGGAGCAGGTCCACGGCCAGCCGGCGGCGCCGGTCGAACGCCGTACGCATCTGCGCGACGGCCGACAGGTCACCGGACACCGCCGCCAGCGCGGCGACCTGCGCGACGTTGGAGACGTTCGAGGTGGCGTGCGACTGCAGGTTGGTAGCGGCCTTGACCACGTCGACGGGGCCGATCATCCAGCCGACCCGCCACCCGGTCATCGCGTAGGTCTTCGCCACTCCGTTGACCACGACGGTCCGGTCGGCGAGCTCGGGGACCAGCGTGGGCATGGACGAGAACTGGGCGTCGCCGTACACCAGATGTTCGTAGATCTCGTCGGTGACCACCCACAGCCCCCGGTCGGCGGCCCAGCGTCCGATCGCGGCGACCTGGTCGGGCGGGTATACCGCCCCGGTCGGGTTCGACGGGGAGACGAACACCAGGACCTTCGTCGCCGGCGTCAGCTCCGCCTCCAGCTGGGCGATGGTCGCCAGATACCCGGAGCTCTCGT
Organism: Actinomycetota bacterium; assembly: GCA_004297305.1. Taxonomy (NCBI): domain Bacteria; kingdom Bacillati; phylum Actinomycetota; species Actinomycetota bacterium. The sequence goes on along the minus strand of SCTR01000006.1, from coordinate 183,425 downwards.
CGGTGTGCACCTCGACCGGGATTCCGCCGGCCAGCCGGATCGACTCGGGGTACGTCGTCCAGTACGGCGCCGGCAGCAGCACCTCGTCGCCCGGGTCGAGCAGCGTGGCGAACGCGTTGTAGAGGGCCTGCTTACCGCCGTTGGTGACCAGCACCTGCGCGGGCTCGACGGCGTACCCGCTGTCCCGCAGCGTCTTCGCGGCGATCGCACTGCGCAACTCGGGTAGTCCGGCGGCGGGGGTGTACCGGTGCCAGCGCGGGTCACGACAGGCTTCGACGGCGGCCTGCACGACGTAGTCCGGGGTCGGGAAGTCCGGCTCGCCGGCCCCGAAGCCGATGACCGGCCGGCCGGCCGCCTGCAGGGCCTTGGCGCGGGCGTCCACCGCGAGCGTCGCGGACTCCGCGATCGACCCGATGCGTCGGGAGATACGAGGGTGGTCCAAGGTAAGGCGACCGGCTGCGGTGTCGTTCGTCATGGCCGCATCCTCCCAGGCCGCCACAGCTGGCCTCGCCAGGGTTGCCGCCGGCCTCGCGAGGGCTACGGGCTCGCGAGGGCTACGGGGCGCAGGCCGAGCGGACCGGCGAACCGGGCGCCGGGAGCGACGGGACCTTCCGGACCGATTGGACCCGCCGCGAGCGGGACCCTAGACTCGCCGTCCTGGTGGTGCACTCACCCCTGCGCGAGCGTGCCCGCGTGCGGGTTGCGGCCCGCCGAAGGGTCGTAGCTCAATTGGTAGAGCACCGGTCTCCAAAACCGGCGGTTGGGGGTTCGAGTCCCTCCGGCCCTGCTCGGGTCTGTCGTCCTCGGCCGGATGACCCGTGGCACCACTGACCCAGCACGACCGAAGGACAGCGACCGCCTGACGAACAATCGACCTGACCACGCAGTACGACCACGCATGACGACCGACCCGGCCCCGCGGCCAGGGCGGTCGATGAGCAGGAGCAGTGTCCATCCCGGTCCGGTGACCGGCGCGATTCCGGAGGGCCCGTGAGCGACCTCAGCACGGAGACGCCCGAGCGCGGCCAGGGTGGGTCCGACGGACCGGGCGGCGCCGGCGGCTCCCGGGGCAAGGGCGACCGCCCTGCCCTGCCCGCCCGGATCGCGCTGTTCATCCGCCAGGTCATCGCCGAACTGCGCAAGGTCATCTGGCCGACCCGGCGGGAACTGGTGACCTACACCTGGGTCGTCATCGTGTTCGTGGTCGTCGCTGCGGCCATCGTGGCCGTGCTCGACCTGGTGTTCACCCGCGCCGTGCTCGCGATCTTCGGCGACTGACCCGTACCGCTCGCAACGGCCTGTCCGGCCCGAGAGGAAGAGACACTGTGTCCGACGAGACGTCCGTGACCGAGGCGACCGACCCTGTGTCGGCCGAGCCGGGCGCGTCCGCCGTCCTCACCGAGGTCGCCGACACCGAGGTCGTCAGCACCGGGGTCACCGACACCGAGGTGGCCGGTACCGAGGTGGCCGGTACCGAGGCGGCGTCCGATGCGGTGCCGGGTGAGCCGGACGCTGCGGACGGCGACGAGGAGCTCGATCCGGTCGAGGCCTTCCGCGAGTCGATGCGGGTGGCGGCCGGCGACTGGTACGTCGTGCACTCGTACGCCGGCTACGAGAACAAGGTGAAGACCAACCTGGAGACGCGGATCAGCTCGCTGGACCAGGAGGACTACATCTTCCAGGTCGAGGTGCCGATCGAAGAGGTCACCGAGATCAAGAACGGGGTCCGCAAGCAGGTCAAGCGCAACAAGTTCCCCGGCTACGTGCTGGTCCGGATGGACCTCACCGACGAGTCGTGGGGCACCGTCCGGCACACCCCCGGCGTCACGGGCTTCGTCGGCCACGGGCACCAGCCGTCGCCGTTGTCCCTCGACGAGGTCGTGAACATCCTCGCCCCCGCCCCGGAGAAGAAGGCCGGTGCGCCCGCCCAGGGCGGCGTGGGTGCCGCCCCGGTCCAGGTGGTCGACTTCTCCGTCGGCGACTCGGTCACCGTCGTGGACGGTCCGTTCGCGACGTTGCACGCGACGGTCTCGGAGATCAACGCCGAGGCGCAGAAGGTGACCGGCCTGGTCGAGATCTTCGGCCGAGAAACGCCCGTGGAACTGGCGTTCAGCCAGATCCAGAAGAACTGACCGCCCACCATCCATCACACCGAACCAGGACCAGCCGCATGCCCCCGAAGAAGAAGAAGGTCACCGGGCTGATCAAGCTCCAGATCAGCGCCGGCGCGGCCACCCCCGCACCGCCCGTCGGGCCGGCCCTGGGCCAGCACGGCGTCAACATCATGGAGTTCTGCAAGGCCTACAACGCCGCGACCGAGCAGCAGCGCGGCAGCGTGATTCCGGTGGAGATCACCGTCTACGAGGACCGCACGTTCACCTTCGTCCTCAAGACTCCGCCGGCGGCCAAGCTGATCCTCAAGGCAGCCGGCCTGGAGAAGGGGTCGGGCGAGCCGCACAAGGTGAAGGCCGGCTCGATCTCCCGGGCGCAGGTCCAGCAGATCGCCGAGACGAAGCTGCCGGACCTCAACGCGAACGACGTCGCCGCGGCGATGAAGATCATCGAAGGTACGGCGCGGCAGATGGGTGTGACCGTCACCGACTAGGGCCGACGGCGTACCTGCACGACTGCACTACTGCACGAGAGCACTACCGCATGAGAACGGCCCACTGACCGTGGCAGGGCTGCTGCAGGCCCGCGACGACCACACTCTGCGAGGGAGCAGACATGAAGCGCAGCAAGAACTACCAGAAGATCGCCGAGCTGATCGACCCCGCGAAGCTCTACTCCCCGCTGGAGGCGATCCGGATCGCGCGGCAGGGCGGATCGGATCGTTTCGACCCGACCGTCGAGGTCGCGCTCCGGCTTGGCGTCGACCCCCGCAAGGCCGACCAGATGGTCCGCGGCACCGTCAACCTGCCGCACGGCACGGGCAAGACGGCCCGTGTGCTGGTGTTCGCCAACGGCGCCAAGGCTGACGAGGCCCGCGCCGCCGGCGCCGACCACGTGGGCTCCGACGACCTGATCGAAAAGGTCGCCGCTGGCTGGACCGACTTCGACGCGGCCGTCGCGACCCCGGACCTCATGGGCAAGGTCGGCCGGCTCGGCAAGGTGCTGGGTCCGCGGGGACTCATGCCGAACCCCAAGACCGGCACGGTCACCATGGACGTCGCGAAGGCCGTCGAGGAGATCAAGGGCGGCAAGATCGAGTTCCGGGTCGACCGCAACGCGAACCTGCACTTCATCATCGGCAAGGCGTCCTTCTCGGACGCCGCGTTGGCGGAGAACTACGCCGCGGCGCTCGACGAGGTGCTGCGCGTCAAGCCGGCTGCGGCCAAGGGGCGCTACCTGAAGAAGGCGACGCTGACCACCACCATGGGTCCCGGCATCCCGGTCGACCCGAACCGGACGAAGAACCTGCTGTCCGACGAGGACGGCAACTGAGCGAAGACTGCGTCAGCCGCCCACCGGTTTGACCGGTCAGGGCGGCGCCCGTAGCCTGACCACCGCCGAAGACCGCTGGTCGTCGGTTCGTGCCTGCGGGCCGGACCGGCCGAAGTGCCCGGACAGGGCGTCCCGCGCAGGTGCATCGAGACTGACCACGTTCGTCGTGGTTCGCCCTTGCGCCGCGCGCAGGGGCGTTTTTCATGTCCGGGCCCGCCCGACCTGCGGTCGAGCCTGGAAGGAGGACCATGGCGAAGACCGACAAGGCCGCCGCCGTCGCGGAGATCACCGACGCGTTCCGCGGGTCGAGTGCTGCGGTGCTGACGGAGTACCGCGGTCTCACGGTCGCCCAGCTCAAGCAGCTGCGCCGGTCGCTGGGATCGACCACGACGTACGCCGTGGTGAAGAACACCCTGACCAAGATCGCCGCCAAGGACGCGGGCGTCGAGGGCATCGATGACCTGCTGGCCGGGCCCAGCGCCATCGCCTTCGTGTCCGGGGATCCGGTCGAGGCGGCCAAGGGCCTCCGTGACTTCTCGCAGGCGCACCCGCTGCTGGTCATCAAGGGCGGCGTCATGGACGGCCGCGTCATCACGGCCGGCGAGGTGGCGAAGCTCGCCGATCTGGAGTCCCGCGAGGTGTTGCTGGCCAAGCTGGCCGGCGCGATGACCGCGTCGCTGTCGCAGGCGGCCGCACTGTTGGCCGCTCCGCTGGCGACCGCGGCACGCACCCTGGAGGCACTGCGCAGTGCAGCGACCGCCGATCCCTCGTTGATCGCCGGTGCCGGCGTACCGGCAGCCGCCGCCGAGGCTGTCACCGAGACAGCGGCCGCCGATTCGCCGGCTGCCGACGACACGACCGATGCGGCGGCCACCGGTACCGACGCGACGACCGGCGAGCCGGTCGCGGATTCATCTGACACCGCCACAGCGCCTGCGGCCGAGGCCGACGGCACCACCGAGGGCTGACGCCCACCACCGCGTCCGGCCCTCGCCGGAGCAGAGCAGGAAGGAAGCGCCACCATGGCGAAGCTGAGCACCGCAGAACTCCTTGAGTCCTTCAAGGAGATGACCCTGATCGAGCTCTCGGAGTTCGTGAAGGAGTTCGAGACCACCTTCGGGGTGACCGCCGCCGCACCGGTGGCCGTCGCCGCTGCCGGTCCCGCCGCTGGCGGTGGCGCCGAGGCTGGCGCTGCCGCCGAGGAGCAGGACGAGTTCGACGTCATCCTCGACGACGCCGGCGACAAGAAGATCCAGGTCATCAAGGAGGTGCGCACCCTCACCAGCCTGGGCCTCAAGGAGGCCAAGGACCTCGTCGAGGCTGCGCCGAAGCCGGTCCTGGAGAAGGTGACCAAGGAGGCCGCGGACAAGGCGAAGGCTGCCCTCGAGGCCGCTGGCGCCAAGGTCTCGGTCAAGTAGCTCCCACCGTTCCGGCGGCGTAGCCGATCAGCTGCGTCCCGGTTCGCTGCACGTCCCGCCGGGGCGGCGTCGACAAGACGTCGCCCCGGCGTTCGTGTGCCGGGGCCGATCCGGCGTCGCCCGGCGTCGTCGTAAGACCGCCTCGACGCGCTGCTTACCGCCGCGCTCGCGGCGTCCACGGCCGGTCGCCGTCAGGCCGTCGCCGGTCATCCGGGCTATCCGGAGGGGGCGTCGCGCTTGACTCCGGCGGAGCCCGCCGTCACCATCGGTGAACGCACCAGATCCCGGGATGGGCTCGCCGTACCGCCGCAGGGTGGCCGACGACCCGGACCGACGGACGAGGACCGCGCCGAAGTGCCCGCGTCTGCCCGCTGTCGAGCGACGTAGCGAGCCACGGCACGGTCGAGGGACCGTCGGCCGACCTTTCGGGATTCGACAGCGGCGTACCCGCCGGGTATGCTGCCGCTTTGCGCTGCCCATCTCCCCGTGCCCGGATCCACCCCCCGCTGTCGCTGTGCGCTCGTGCCAGTGGCTCGATCGTCCGGTTGCGGTGCGACAGGCATGCGCTGATGGCTGTCCGCGTGCCCGTTGGAAGGACCCCTCTTGGCCGCCTCGCGCAAGCCCACCTCGATCCCCCAGCCGCCCGGGCTCAACCGGGTGTCTTTCGCCAAGATCCGTGAACCACTGGAGGTCCCCAACCTCCTGGCCCTGCAGACCGCGAGCTTCGACTGGCTGTTGGGCAACGACCTGTGGAAGGCGCGAGTCGCCGACGCCCTGGACTCCGGCCGTCGCGACGTCCCCACCACCTCGGGCCTCGAAGAGATCTTCGAGGAGATCAGTCCGATCGAGGACTTCTCCGGCACCATGTCGCTGTCGTTCCGCGACCACCGTTTCGAGCCGGCCAAGTACACCGTCGACCAGTGCCGGGAGAAGGACTTCACCTACGCCGCGCCGCTGTTCGTGACCGCGGAGTTCATGAACAACGAGACCGGGGAGATCAAGTCCCAGACGGTCTTCATGGGCGACTTCCCGTTGATGACGAACAAGGGCACGTTCGTGATCAACGGCACCGAGCGGGTCGTGGTCTCGCAGCTGGTGCGTTCTCCCGGCGTCTACTTCGAGCGGACGACGGACAAGACGTCGGACAAGGACGTCTACACCTCGAAGATCATCCCGAGCCGGGGTGCCTGGCTGGAGTTCGAGGTCGACAAGAAGGACATGGTCGGCGTCCGCGTCGACCGGAAGCGCAAGCAGCCCGTGACGGTGCTGCTGAAGGCGCTCGGCTGGACCTCGGAGCAGATCAGCGAGCGGTTCGGTCAGTACGAGTCGATGGTGCAGACGCTGGAGAAGGACCACATCGCCTCGCAGGACGACGCGCTGCTGGACATCTACCGCAAGCTGCGCCCGGGCGAGCCGCCGACTGTCGAGGCGGCGCGGACGCTGCTGGACAACTACTACTTCAACCCCAAGCGGTACGACACGGCGAAGGTCGGCCGCTACAAGATCAACAAGAAGCTGGGGCTGGACCTCGACCTGACGCAGACCGTCCTCACCGTCGAGGACATCGTCGCGACGATCGAATACATCGTCCGGTTGCACAACGGCGACCGCACCTTCACCGGTCCCCGGGGCGAGGTCGTCTGCGAGGTCGACGACATCGACCACTTCGGCAACCGCCGGTTGCGTACCGTGGGCGAGCTCATCCAGAACCAGATCCGGACCGGCCTGTCCCGGATGGAGCGGGTGGTCCGCGAGCGGATGACCACGCAGGACGTCGAGGCCATCACGCCGCAGACGCTCATCAACATCCGGCCGGTCGTCGCCTCCATCAAGGAGTTCTTCGGCACCAGCCAGTTGTCGCAGTTCATGGACCAGACCAACCCGCTGGCCGGACTGACGCACAAGCGGCGGCTGAACGCGCTGGGCCCCGGTGGTCTCTCGCGCGAGCGGGCGGGCTTCGAAGTCCGCGACGTCCATCCCTCGCACTACGGCCGGATGTGCCCGATCGAGACGCCCGAGGGGCCCAACATCGGTCTGATCGGCTCGCTGTCGACGTACGGCCGGGTCAACGCCTTCGGCTTCGTCGAGACGCCGTACCGCAAGGTCGTCGACGGCCGGGTCACCGACCAGATCGACTACCTGACCGCCGACGAAGAGGACCTGCACGTGCTGGCGCAGGCGAATGCGCCGCTGCTGGACGACGGCGCCTTCGCCGAGAGCCGGGTGCTGGTCCGCCGTAAGGACGGCGAGGTCGACTACGTCGTGCCCACCGACGTGGACTACATGGACGTGTCGCCGCGACAGATGGTCTCGGTGGCCACGGCGATGATCCCGTTCCTGGAGCACGACGACGCCAACCGCGCGCTCATGGGATCGAACATGCAGCGCCAGGCCGTGCCGCTGCTGCGTTCGGAGGCTCCGCTGGTGGGTACCGGTATGGAGTTCCGCGCCGCCGTCGACGCCGGCGACGTGATCGTCGCCGAGCAGGGCGGCGTGGTCGCGGAGGTGTCGGCCGACCAGTTGCAGATCGCCAACGACGACGGCACCTACACCACGTACCGGGTGCAGAAGTTCCGCCGGTCGAACCAGGGCACGTCGTTCAACCAGCGCCCGATCGTCGAGGAGGGGCAGCGGGTCGAGGCCGGACAGGTCGTCGCCGACGGCCCCTGCACCGATCTCGGCGAGATGGCATTGGGGCGCAACCTGTTGGTCGCCTTCATGCCGTGGGAGGGCCACAACTACGAGGACGCGATCATCCTCAGTCAGCGGCTCGTCGCCGACGACGTGCTGTCCTCGATCCACATCGAGGAACACGAGGTCGACGCCCGCGACACCAAGCTGGGGCCGGAGGAGATCACCCGGGACATTCCCAATGTCTCCGAGGAGATCCTGGCCGACCTCGACGAGCGCGGCATCATCCGGATCGGCGCGGACGTCGTCAACGGCGACATCCTCGTCGGCAAGGTCACGCCGAAGGGTGAGACCGAGCTGACCCCGGAGGAGCGGCTGCTGCGGGCGATCTTCGGTGAGAAGGCCCGCGAGGTGCGCGACACGTCGCTGAAGGTGCCGCACGGCGAGAGCGGCAAGGTCATCGGCGTGCGGGTCTTCGACCGCGACGAAGGCGACGAGCTGCCGCCCGGCGTCAACCGCCTGGTCCGGGTCTACGTCGCCCAGAAGCGCAAGATCACCGAAGGCGACAAGCTCGCCGGCCGGCACGGCAACAAGGGCGTCATCGCGAAGATCCTTCCGGTCGAGGACATGCCGTTCCTCGAGGACGGCACCCCCGTCGACGTCGTCCTCAACCCGCTGGGTGTGCCCGGCCGGATGAACGTCGGGCAGGTCCTGGAGACCCATCTCGGGTGGGTCGCCGCGACCGGGTGGAAGGCCGACCCGAAGGACCCACGGGCGGCGGTCCTGCCGGCCGAGTGCGTCGAGGCGCCGGCCGGGACCAGGGTCGCGACCCCGGTGTTCGACGGTGCCCGGGAGGAGGAGCTCGCGCTGCTGCTCGGCTCGACCAACACGACGTCGGACGGCTTGCGTTTGGTGGGGGAGGACGGCAAGGCGCGGCTGTACGACGGTCGCACCGGCGAGCCGTTCCCGGCGTCGGTCGCCGTGGGCTACATCTACATCCTCAAACTGCTGCACCTGGTCGACGACAAGATCCACGCTCGCTCGACCGGCCCGTACTCGATGATCACGCAGCAGCCGCTGGGTGGTAAGGCGCAGTTCGGTGGCCAGCGGTTCGGTGAGATGGAGGTGTGGGCGCTCGAGGCGTACGGCGCGTCGTACGCCCTGCAGGAGTTGCTCACCATCAAGTCCGACGACGTGCTGGGCCGGGTGAAGGTCTACGAGGCCATCGTCAAGGGCGAGAACATCCCCGAGCCGGGCATCCCCGAGTCCTTCAAGGTGCTGATCAAGGAGATGCAGTCGCTGTGCCTCAACGTCGAGGTGCTGTCCAGCGACGGCATGTCGATCGAGATGCGTGACACCGACGAGGACGTGTTCCGCGCAGCCGAGGAACTCGGCATCGACCTGTCCCGGCGGGAGCCGAGCAGCGTCGAAGAGGTCTGAGGCCCCCCGGGGGCCGTCATATGACGGTCCCCGCGGCGGCCACCACTGACGAGACGACGAGACGACGCAAAGAAAGAAGCCCACGTGCTGGACGTCAACTTCTTCGACGAACTGCGTATCGGTCTGGCCACGGCCGACGACATCCGCGCCTGGTCACACGGCGAGGTGAAGAAGCCCGAGACCATCAACTACCGGACTCTCAAGCCTGAGAAGGACGGCCTGTTCTGCGAGAAGATCTTCGGTCCGACTCGCGACTGGGAGTGCTACTGCGGCAAGTACAAGCGGGTCCGCTTCAAGGGCATCATCTGCGAGCGGTGCGGCGTGGAGGTGACGCGGGCGAAGGTCCGTCGTGAGCGGATGGGCCACATCGAGTTGGCCGCCCCGGTCACCCACATCTGGTACTTCAAGGGCGTTCCCAGCCGGCTGGGGTACCTGCTGGACCTGGCGCCGAAGGACCTCGAGAAGGTCATCTACTTCGCGGCGTACATGATCACCAGCGTCGACGAGGACGCACGGCACCGCGACCTGCCCAGCCTCGAAGCGCAACTCGGCGTCGAGAAGCAGCAGATCGTGAACCGTCGCGACTCCGACGTGGAGAACCGGCAGAAGAAGCTCGAGGCCGATCTGGCGGAGCTCGAGGCCGAGGGCGCCAAGAGCGACGTACGGCGCAAGGTCCGCGAGTCCGCCGAGCGCGAGATGGCCAGCCTGCGCCGTCGCGCCGACGCCGAGGTCGACCGCCTGGACCGGGTCTTCGACCGGTTCCGCAACCTCAAGGTGCAGGACCTCGAAGGCGACGAGATCCTCTATCGCGAGATGCGCGACCGGTTCGGTCGCTACTTCACCGGCGGCATGGGCGCCGCGGCGATTCAGGCGCGGCTGGAGTCGTTCGACCTGGACGCCGAGGCCGAGAAGCTGCACGAGATCGTGCGTACCGGCAAGGGGCAGCGCAAGACCCGGGCGCTCAAGCGGCTCAAGGTCGTCACTGCCTTCCTCAGCACCACCAACTCGCCGCTGGGCATGGTCCTGGACTGCGTCCCGGTCATCCCGCCGGACCTGCGGCCCATGGTTCAGCTCGACGGTGGTCGTTTCGCCACCTCCGACCTCAACGACCTGTACCGCCGCGTCATCAACCGCAACAACCGGCTCAAGCGACTGCTGGACCTCGGGGCTCCCGAGATCATCGTGAACAACGAGAAGCGGATGCTGCAGGAGTCCGTCGACGCGTTGTTCGACAACGGCCGGCGCGGCCGGCCGGTGACCGGTCCGGGCAACCGTCCGCTGAAGTCCTTGTCGGACATGCTCAAGGGCAAGCAGGGCCGGTTCCGGCAGAACCTGCTGGGCAAGCGGGTGGACTACTCCGGCCGTTCGGTGATCGTCGTCGGCCCGCAGTTGCAGCTGCACCAGTGCGGCCTGCCCAAGCAGATGGCGCTCGAGCTGTTCAAGCCGTTCGTCATGAAGCGGCTCGTCGACCTCAACCACGCGCAGAACATCAAGTCCGCCAAGCGCATGGTGGAGCGGTCGCGTCCGGTCGTGTGGGACGTCCTGGAAGAGGTCATCGCCGAGCACCCGGTCATGCTGAACCGGGCGCCGACGCTGCACCGGCTCGGGATCCAGGCCTTCGAGCCCCAGCTCATCGAGGGCAAGGCGATCCAGATCCACCCGCTCGTGTGCACCGCGTTCAACGCGGACTTCGACGGTGACCAGATGGCCGTCCACCTGCCGCTGTCGGCCGAGGCCCAGGCCGAGGCGCGGATCCTCATGTTGTCCAGCAACAACATCCTGTCGCCGGCCAACGGCCGTCCGATCACCACGCCGACCCAGGACATGGTGCTCGGGATCTACCACCTGACGATCCGCAAAGACGCCGGTGACGGCGCCGGTACGGCGTACTCCTCGGTGTCCGAGGCGCTCATGGCCTTCGATGCCCACGCGCTGGACCTGCAGGCGCCGATCGTGCTGCGGCTGCACGGCGTCGTACCGCCGGAGGGCTACGTGGCTCCGGAGGGCAGCGCCGACGGTGCCGGCGAGGTCGGCCAGGCGTTCCGGATCGAGACCACCCTCGGCCGGGCGCTGTTCAACGAGGCCCTGCCGGTGGACTACCCGTTCGTCGACGCCGAGATCGACAAGAAGGCGCTGGGCGCCTTGGTCAACCGGCTCGCCGAGGGGTACCCGAAGGTGGAGGTCGCGGCGACCCTCGACCGGCTCAAGGCGCTCGGCTTCCACTGGGCCACCCGGTCCGGCGTCACCATCTCGATCTCCGACGTCGTGACGCCGCCGGAGAAGGCGGTGCTGCTGGGCTCGGCCGAGGAGAAGGCCGAGAAGGTGCAGAAGCAGTACGAGCGGGGTCTGATCACCGACTCGGAGCGGCGCCAGGAACTCATCGAGATCTGGACCCGGGCGACCGACGAGGTGGCCCAGGCGATGCAGAAGAACTTCCCGAAGACCAACCCGGTCTACATGATGGTCAACTCGGGGGCGCGCGGAAACTTCATGCAGGTCCGGCAGATCGCCGGTATGCGCGGACTGGTCGCCAACCCCAAGGGCGAGATCATCCCGCGGCCGATCAAGTCCAACTTCCGCGAGGGCCTGTCGGTGCTGGAGTACTTCATCTCCACGCACGGTGCCCGCAAGGGCCTGGCCGACACCGCGCTGCGGACGGCCGACTCCGGGTACCTCACCCGGCGGCTGGTCGACGTCTCGCAGGACGTGATCATTCGCGAGGAGGACTGCCTGACCGACCGTGGCCTGCCGATGGCGATCGCCGAGACCGCGTCGGACGGCACGCTGCGCGTCCTGGACAACGTCGACACGTCGGTGGCGTCCCGGGTGCTGTCCCGTGACGTCCTGGTCGAGGGTGCGCTGGCCGGGTCTGCCGGTGAAGAGCTGTCGGTGACCCGGATCGAGGAACTGGTCGCGGCCGGGGTCGCCGAGGTGCGGGTCCGCTCGGTGCTGACCTGCGAGAGCAAGGTCGGTACCTGCGCGCGGTGCTACGGCCGCTCGCTGGCGACCGGCAAGCTCGTCGATGTCGGCGAGGCCATCGGGATCATCGCCGCTCAGTCGATCGGTGAGCCGGGCACGCAGCTGACGATGCGCACGTTCCACACCGGCGGCGTCGCCGGTGAGGACATCACCCACGGCCTGCCCCGGGTCGTCGAACTGTTCGAGGCCCGTACCCCCAAGGGGGTCGCCCCGATCAGCGAGGTGGACGGCCGGATCCGGATCGAGGACACCGACAAGACCCGCAAGGTCGTCGTGGTGCCCGACGACGGCTCCGAGGAGATCCCGTACACGGTGTCCAAGCGGGCGCGGCTGCTGGTCGAGGACGGTGGCCACATCCAGGTCGGCCAGCAGCTCATGGTCGGCGCGGTGGATCCCAAGCAGGTGCTGCGGATCCTCGGCCAGCGCAACGTCCAGGTGCACCTGGTCGACCAGGTGCAGGAGGTCTACCGCTCGCAGGGCGTGTCGATCCACGACAAGCACATCGAGGTGATCGTCCGCCAGATGCTCAAGCGGGTCACGATCATCGACTCCGGCGACGCGGAGTTCCTCACCGGCGAACTGGTCGAGCGCGGGCTGTTCGAGCGGGAGAACCGGCGGGTGGTGGAGTCCGGTGGTACGCCGGCCGCCGGGCGTCCGGAACTGATGGGTATCACGAAGGCGTCGCTGGCCACCGAGTCGTGGCTGTCGGCGGCGTCGTTCCAGGAGACCACCCGGGTGCTGACCGACGCGGCGATCCACGCCAGGTCGGACTCGCTGCTGGGCCTCAAGGAGAACGTGATCATCGGCAAGCTCATCCCCGCGGGGACGGGCCTGGCGCGTTACCGCAACATCCGCGTCGAGCCCACCGAGGAGGCGAAGTCCACCATGTACGCGTCGTTCACGTCCTACGACGACCTGGACTACTCGGCCTTCGGCCCGGCGTCCGGTGCGGCGGTGCCGCTGGAGGACTACGACATCGGCGGCTACGCACGCTGACTCACCGGTGCCGGGCAACCCCGGTTCCGCTCGCCGGCCGCGGTCGCGACTGCACCGGCGTACGACGTCCCCGACGGGGCGGCTTCCCCCACGAAGCCGCCCCGTCGGGCATTCTGAGACCCGACGCCCGGCCGGGATGTCAGGACGAGGAGGCGGTCGTGACCGAGCAGAACCCTGACGAGGCCGGCAGCGCCACCCCACCGCCGCCACCGGAAGCCTCGCCGGAGCAGGCCGGCTCGCTGCCGCCGAAACCGCGGTGGGGGACCAACCCCCCGGGGTACGTCCCGCCACCGGCGTACGGCACGCCGCCGCCCGGACCGGCGTACGGCACCCAGCCGCCGGCCCCGACCTACGGCGCGGCGCCGGCACCGAACTACAGCGCGCCACCGCCGCCACCGCCGTACGGCGGCATGCCCCCGCCGTACCCGCCGATGGCCTACGGGCCGGGGCCGTACCAGCCGGGCCCGCACGGCTACCCGCCGGCCGGCTACGGCTACGCGCGGCCGCAGGAGACGTCGAGCGACGCGATCGTCGCCCTGGTGCTGTCGATCGTCTCGTGGGCGGTGTTTCCGCTGATCCCGGCGATCATCGCGCTGGTGTTCGCCGGCCGCGCCACCGAGGCGATCGGGGCCTCCGGAGGCCGGCTGACCGGCGAGGGTCTGGTGACCGCGGCGAAGATCGTGTCCTGGATCAACATCGGCCTCTGGCTGCTGATCGGGGCCTTCATCGTGGTGGTCGTCGCGGCGGCGGTGGCCTCGACGTAGCCGTCGACCTGGACGTTTTGACCTGTCCCGGCACCGCCGGGTAGCCTGCTCGACCGTGCCTGGGACGCCCCGGGCATCCGCGCGCGTCCGCGCGCTCTGCTGGGCCTCACGGAGGCCGGAGCGGGGCCGGACGGGCGATGGGCCGCCAATCCACGATCGGTGTGCGTCGCGGCGCCCTGCCAAGGGCGACCCGACACGCCCGACCGCGGGGGCGGGATGATCCGGGGCGAATCGGACACATCGGTTCATCACCACAGAACACGGAGATGCAGTGCCCACGATCCAGCAGCTGGTCCGCAAGGGCCGGCAGGACAAGGTCGCGAAGAACAAGACGCCGGCGCTCAAGGGCAGCCCGCAGCGTCGCGGCGTCTGCACGCGCGTCTACACCACGACGCCGAAGAAGCCGAACTCCGCGCTGCGCAAGGTCGCCCGCGTCCGGCTGTCGTCGGGCATCGAGGTGACCGCGTACATCCCCGGTGTGGGCCACAACCTGCAGGAGCACTCGATCGTGCTGGTCCGCGGCGGCCGGGTGAAGGACCTCCCCGGTGTCCGCTACAAGATCATTCGCGGCTCGCTGGACACCCAGGGTGTGAAGAACCGCAAGCAGGCACGCTCTCGGTACGGCGCGAAGAAGGAGAAGGGCTGATGCCGCGCAAGGGCTCGCCGGGCAAGCGGCCGATCGTCACCGACCCGGTCTACCAGTCGCCGCTGGTCACCCAGCTGATCAACAAGGTGCTGCTGGACGGCAAGCGTTCGGTGGCCGAGCACATCGTCTACAACGCGTTGGAAGGCACCCGGGAGAAGACGGGCACCGATCCGGTGGTCACGCTCAAGCGCGCGCTGGACAACGTGAAGCCGGCGCTGGAGGTCAAGTCCCGCCGGGTCGGTGGCGCCACCTACCAGGTGCCCATCGAGGTGAAGGCGGGCCGCAGTACGACGCTGGCCCTGCGCTGGCTGATCGGCTACTCGCGGCAGCGCCGGGAGAAGACGATGACCGAGCGCCTGATGAACGAGATCCTCGACGCCAGCAACGGGCTGGGCGCCAGCGTCAAGCGGCGCGAGGACACCCACAAGATGGCCGAGTCCAACCGGGCCTTCGCCCACTACCGCTGGTAACAGCGCCGCCGACCGCACTACCCATCCCCACACGACGGAGAAGACACGGTGTCGACCGAGACTGCCCTCGCGCTGGCCAAGACCCGGAACATCGGGATCATGGCCCATATCGACGCGGGCAAGACCACGACGACCGAGCGGATCCTCTTCTACACCGGGATCAACTACAAGATCGGCGAGGTCCACGAGGGCGCCGCCACGATGGACTGGATGGAGCAGGAGCAGGAGCGCGGCATCACGATCACGTCCGCGGCGACGACCTGCCAGTGGCGCGGCCACAACATCAACATCATCGACACCCCGGGCCACGTCGACTTCACCGTCGAGGTGGAGCGCTCGCTTCGTGTGCTCGACGGTGCGGTCACGGTGTTCGACGGGGTCGCGGGCGTCGAGCCGCAGTCGGAGACGGTGTGGCGGCAGGCGGACCGGTACAACGTCCCGCGCATCTGTTTCGTCAACAAGCTCGACCGGGTCGGCGCCGAGTTCCACCGCTGCGTCGACATGATCGTGTCGCGGCTGTCCGCCGTACCGCTGGTGCTGCAGATCCCGATCGGTGCCGAGGCCGACTTCAAGGGCGTCGTGGACCTGGTCGAGATGCGGGCGCTGATCTGGCCCGGGGAGACCAAGAAGGGCGAGGACTACCTCGTCGAGGAGATCCCGGCGAGCCACACCGAGGCCGCCCGCGAGTGGCGTGACCGGCTGCTGGAGACCATCGCCGAGGCCGACGACGACATGATGGAGAAGTACCTCGAAGGCGAGGAGCCGTCGGTCGCCGAGCTGCAGGCGGCCATCCGCCGCGCGACGCTGGCCAGCAAGCTGACTCCGGTGCTGTGCGGTTCGGCCTTCAAGAACAAGGGCGTGCAGCCCATGCTCGACGCGGTCGTGGCGTATCTGCCCTCGCCGCTGGACGTCGAGGCGATCAAGGGCCACAAGCAGGGCGACGAGGACGTCGTGATCGAGCGCCACCCCAGCGACGACGAGCCCTTCGCCGCGCTCGCCTTCAAGATCATGACCGACCCGCACCTCGGCAAGCTCATCTACGTACGCGTCTACTCCGGCCAGCTGATCCAGGGCTCGCAGGTCCTCAACGCGACGAAGGACCGCAAGGAGCGCATCGGCAAGATCTACCGGATGCACGCGAACAAGCGTGAGGAGATCTCGGCGGTGGGCGCGGGCCAGATCGTGGCCGTGATGGGGCTGAAGGACACCACCACCGGCGAGACCCTCTGCGACCCGGCCAATCCCGTGGTGCTGGAGTCGATGAACTTCCCGGCGCCGGTCATCCAGGTCGCCATCGAGCCGAAGTCCAAGGGAGACCAGGACAAGCTCGGCACGGCGATCCAGCGGCTGTCCGAGGAGGACCCGACCTTCCAGGTCCGCACCGACGAGGAGACCGGGCAGACGCTCATCTCCGGCATGGGCGAGCTGCACCTGGAGATCCTGGTCGACCGGATGCGCCGCGAGTTCAAGGTCGAGGCCAACGTCGGCAAGCCCCAGGTCGCGTACCGCGAGACGCTGACGAAGCGCGTCGAGAAGGTCGACTACGTCCACAAGAAGCAGACCGGTGGTTCGGGCCAGTACGCGAAGGTCCTCATCGACGTCGAGCCGACCGGGGGTGGCGACGGCGGGTACGAGTTCGAGAACAAGGTCACCGGCGGTCGCATCCCGCGGGAGTACATCCCGTCGGTCGACGCCGGCTGCCAGGAGGCCATGGAGTACGGCGTCCTGGCCGGCTACCCGATGGTCGACGTCAAGGTGACGCTGCAGGACGGCGCCTACCACGAGGTCGACTCCTCCGAACTGGCATTCAAGATCGCCGGCTCGATGGCCTTCAAGGAGGCCGCCCGCCGGGCCGGTCCGGTGCTGCTCGAGCCGATGATGGCCGTCGAGGTGACGACGCCGGATGACTTCATGGGCGACGTGATCGGCGACCTGAACTCCCGTCGTGGCCAGATCCAGGCTATGGAAGAACGCGCCGGCGCCCGGATCGTCAAGGCGCTCGTGCCGTTGTCGGAGATGTTCGGCTACGTCGGCGACCTGCGCAGCAGGACCCAGGGACGGGCGAGCTACTCCATGCAGTTCGACTCGTACGCCCAGGTTCCGCAGAACGTGGCGACCGAGATCATCGCGAAGGCGAGGGGCGAGTGAGCTTGCGAACGAGCCCCGAGGCGAGCCCATCGATCGCGAAGGCGAGGGGCGAATAGCCCCCTCTCCACCACCAGTAGTACCCCCACTGCCGGACCGAGTGGACGGCGACAGAACGAAGGTCTAGGAGGACCCACCGTGGCGAAGGCGAAGTTCGAGCGGACTAAGCCGCACGTCAACATCGGTACGATCGGGCATATCGACCACGGCAAGACGACGCTCACGGCGGCGATCACCAAGGTCCTGCACGACAAGTACCCTGACGTCAACCCCTTCACGCCGTTCGACCAGATCGACAAGGCGCCGGAGGAGCGGCAGCGCGGTATCACGATCTCGATCGCGCACGTCGAGTACCAGACCGAGGCGCGGCACTACGCGCACGTCGACTGTCCTGGTCACGCCGACTACATCAAGAACATGATCACCGGTGCCGCCCAGATGGACGGCGCGATCCTGGTGGTCGCGGCGACCGACGGCCCGATGCCGCAGACCAAGGAGCACGTGCTGCTGGCCCGCCAGGTCGGCGTGCCCTCGATCGTCGTGGCACTGAACAAGTGCGACATGGTCGACGACGAGGAGATCCTCGAGCTCGTCGAGCTCGAGGTGCGGGAACTGCTGTCGCTGTACGAGTTCCCCGGCGACGACATCCCCGTGGTCCGGGTGGCGGCCGCGCCGGCGCTGCAGGGCGACGCCAAGTGGGCCGACGCGATCCTTGAGCTCATGGGCGCGGTCGACGAGTACATCCCGACCCCGGAGCGGGAGATCGACAAGCCGTTCCTCATGCCGATCGAGGACGTCTTCACGATCACCGGCCGCGGCACGGTCGTGACCGGCCGGATCGAGCGCGGCATCGTCAAGGTCAACGAGGAGATCGAGATCGTGGGCATCCGCCCCGGTCCGGCCACCAAGACGACCGTCACCGGTGTCGAGATGTTCCGCAAGCTGCTCGACGAGGGCCAGGCCGGTGAGAACGTCGGCCTGCTGCTGCGCGGCACCAAGCGGGACGACGTCGAGCGCGGCCAGGTCATCTGCAAGCCGGGGTCGATCACTCCGCACACCGACTTCGAGGCGCAGGTCTACATCCTGTCCAAGGACGAGGGCGGGCGGCACACGCCGTTCTTCAACAACTACCGGCCGCAGTTCTACTTCCGCACCACCGACGTGACCGGAGTGGTGACCCTCCCCGAGGGCACCGAGATGGTCATGCCCGGTGACAACACCGAGATGACGGTCGCGCTGATTCAGTCGATCGCCATGGAGGACGGCCTGAAGTTCGCCATCCGTGAGGGTGGCCGGACCGTCGGCGCCGGCCGGGTCACGAAGATCCTCAAGTAGTCGCATCGCGGTGCACGGCGAGGCAGCCCCGGCTGCCTCGCCGCGCACCGGGCGCCAGCCGCCAGCACCATCGCCACCGCAGCACCCGGACACGTGAAGGACGCCCCCATGGCGGGACAGAAGATCCGCATCAGGCTCAAGGCCTACGACCACGAGGTCATCGACAGCTCGGCGCGCAAGATCGTCGAGACGGTGACCCGCACCGGTGCGCAGGTCGCGGGTCCGGTGCCGCTGCCGACGGAGAAGAACGTCTACTGCGTGATCCGCTCGCCGCACAAATACAAGGACAGCCGCGAACACTTCGAGATGCGCACGCACAAGCGGCTCATCGACATCCTCGATCCCACGCCGAAGACGGTCGACTCGCTGATGCGGCTCGACCTGCCGGCCGGGGTCGACATCGAGATCAAGCTCTGACAGGGACATCGTGACGATGGCTACCAACGTGAAGGGCGTGCTGGGCGAGAAGCTCGGCATGACCCAGGTCTGGGACGACGCGAACTGCGTCGTCCCGGTGACCGTGGTCAAGGCCGGGCCGTGCGTGGTCACCGCAGTCCGCACCGCGGACTCCGACGGCTACACCGCGGTCCAGATCGCCTACGGCGCGATCGACCCGCGCAAGGTCACCAAGCCGCTGGCAGGCCACTTCGCCAAGGCCGGCGTGACCCCGCGCCGGCACCTGGTCGAGGTCCGCACCGAGGACGCGACCGAGTACACCCTCGGTCAGGAGCTCGGCGCGGACACCTTCGAGGCCGGGCAGGACGTCGACGTCGTCGGGACCACCCGCGGCAAGGGCTTTGCCGGCGTCATGAAGCGGCACGGGTTCCACGGTCTGCGCGCTTCGCACGGCGTCGAGCGCAAGCACCGGTCGCCGGGCTCGATCGGTGGTTGCGCGACGCCGGGCCGGGTGTTCAAGGGCATGAAGATGGCCGGCCGGCTCGGCGGCGTACGACAGACCACGCAGAACCTCACGGTCCACAGCGTCGACGCCGAGAACGGTCTGCTGCTCATCAAGGGCGCCGTGCCAGGCCCCAAGGGCGGCCTCGTCTTCGTCCGTACCGCGGCGAAGGGAGCCTGAGGGTGTCCAGCATCGAGGTCCGCACCCCGGCCGGTGAGGCGGCAGGGCAGGTCGAGCTGCCCGAGGCCGTGTTCGACGTGCAGGTCAACGTGCCGCTGATCCACCAGGTCGTGGTCGCACAGCTGGCGGCGGCCCGGCAGGGCACCCACGACACGAAGACCCGCGGCGAGGTCCGAGGCGGCGGCCGTAAGCCGTACCGGCAGAAGGGCACCGGCCGGGCCCGGCAGGGTTCGACCCGGGCGCCGCAGTTCGTCGGCGGTGGCGTGGTCCACGGCCCGACGCCGCGTGACTACGCCCAGCGGACGCCGAAGAAGATGAAGGCGGCCGCGCTGCGCGGGGCACTGTCCGACCGGGCCCGCGAGGGCCGCGTCCACGTGCTGACCGCGCTGGTCGACGGCGAGGTGCCCTCGACCAAGGCGGCGGCGACGACGCTGGCCTCGGTGTCCACCCGCCCGCACGTCCTCGTGGTGCTCGAGCGCGACGACGTGGTGGCCTGGAAGAGCCTGCGCAACCTCGACACCGTGCACGTGCTGGCCGTCGACCAGCTCAACACCTACGACGTCCTGGTCAGCGACGACGTCGTGTTCACCCAGACCGCGCTGGCCACCTTCGTCGCCGGTCCGGCGCGGGGCAAGAGTGCCAAGGCAGTGGCGACCGAGGCGGAGGTGCAGTCGTGAGGATCCCCGACCCGCGCGACATCCTGCTGGCGCCCGTGATCTCGGAGAAGAGCTACGGCCTGCTCGACGAGAACAAGTACACGTTCGTGGTGAGCCCGGACGCCAACAAGACCCAGATCAAGATCGCCGTGGAGCAGGTGTTCGGCGTCCGGGTCACCGGCGTCAACACCAGCAACCGGCAGGGCAAGACGGTCCGGACCCGCAAGGGGCTCGGCCGTCGCGCGGCGACCAAGCGCGCGATCGTCTCGCTGGCCCAGGGCGACCGCATCGACATCTTCGGGGGCCCGGTCAGCTGACCGGGACCACGCCGAGACGACCGACGAGACGGAAGAGCGATGGGAATCCGCAAGTACAAGCCGACGACCCCGGGCCGACGTGGCTCGAGTGTCGCCGACTTCGTCGAGATCACCCGGTCCGAGCCGGAGAAGTCGCTGGTCCGCCCGCTGCCCAAGAAGGGCGGCCGCAACAACTCGGGCAAGATCACGACGCGTCACCAGGGTGGCGGCCACAAGCGTGCCTACCGGCTGATCGACTTCCGCCGCGCGGACAAGGACGGTGTGCCCGCCACGGTGGCGCACATCGAGTACGACCCGAACCGGACCGCGCGCATCGCGTTGCTGCACTTCGCCGACGGGGAGAAGCGCTACATCGTGGCGCCGACCCGGCTGAAGCAGGGGGATCGGGTCGAGACCGGCGCCTCGGCCGACATCAAGCCGGGCAACAACCTGCCGCTGCGCAACATCCCGGTCGGCACGGTGATCCACGCCGTGGAGCTGCGGCCCGGCGGCGGCGCCAAGATCGCGCGCTCGGCCGGATCGAGTGTCCAGCTGGTCGCCAAGGACGGGCCGTACGCGCAGCTTCGGATGCCGTCCGGTGAGATCCGCAACGTCGACGTCCGGTGCCGGGCGACGGTCGGCGAGGTCGGCAACGCCGAGCAGTCCAACATCAACTGGGGCAAGGCCGGCCGGATGCGCTGGAAGGGCAAGCGCCCCACGGTCCGTGGCGTGGCCATGAACCCGATCGACCACCCGCACGGTGGTGGTGAGGGCAAGACCTCCGGTGGCCGGCACCCGGTCAACCCGAACGGCAAGCCCGAGGGTCGTACCCGCAAGGCGCACAAGCCGAGCGACAAGTTCATCGTCCGCCGCCGCAAGTCCGGCAAGAAGCGCTGAGGAATCCGATGCCGCGCAGCCTGAAGAAGGGCCCGTTCGTCGACGACCACCTGGCCAAGAAGGTGGACGCACAGAACGACAAGGGCACGCACAACGTCATCAAGACGTGGTCTCGCCGCTCGATGATCGTGCCGGCCATGCTCGGCCACACGATCGCGGTGCACGACGGCCGCAAGCACGTGCCGGTGTTCGTCACCGAGCAGATGGTCGGGCACAAGCTGGGGGAGTTCGCTCCCACCCGCACCTTCCGCGGCCACGTGAAGGACGACCGCAAGTCCAAGCGCCGCTAGGCGCCCACCCCGTCACCACGGGATCGATCGACCGCAGCAGCACCGTCCGACCAGATCGGCCGACAGCAAGGGGACAGCGATGGAAGCCAGGGCCCAGGCGCGCTACGTGCGCGTTGCGCCCATGAAGGCGCGCCGCGTGATCGACCTGATCCGCGGCCTGCCGGCGGCGCGAGCACAGGCCGTCCTGCGGTTCGCTCCGCAGGCCGCCAGCGAGCCGGTGGGCAAGGTGCTCGACAGCGCCATCGCCAACGCCACCAACAACCACAACCTCGACGCCTCGACGCTGATCGTCTCCGCGGCGTACGTCGACGAGGGACCCACGCTCAAGCGGTTCCGGCCGCGCGCGCAGGGCCGGGCGTACCGGATCCGCAAGCGCACGAGCCACATCACCGTTGTCGTCGAGCCCGCCCCCGCGGCCGCGTCGACCACCGGCAAGTCGACTACCGGCAAGAAGGGGTGACCCACTCGTGGGCCAGAAGGTAAACCCGCACGGCTTCCGCCTCGGTATCACCACGGACTTCACGTCCCGGTGGTTCGCCGACTCGGCGAAGTCCGGCCAGCGTTACCGCGACTACGTCGCCGAGGACGTGAAGATCCGCAAGCTGATGTCCAAGGGCATGGAACGCGCCGGCATCAGCAAGGTCGAGATCGAGCGCACCCGCGAACGCGTCCGGGTGGACATCCACACGGCTCGTCCCGGCATCGTCATCGGCCGCCGGGGGGCGGAGGCCGACCGGATCCGCGGCGACCTGGAGAACCTCACCGGCAAGCAGGTGCAGCTGAACATCCTCGAGGTGAAGAACACCGAGACCGATGCGCAGCTGGTGGCGCAGGGGGTCGCCGAGCAGCTCAGCAGCCGGGTCTCGTTCCGCCGGGCGATGCGCAAGGCGATGCAGAGCGCGCTCAAGGGCGGGGCCAAGGGGATCCGGGTCCAGGTGTCCGGCCGGCTCGGCGGCGCGGAGATGAGCCGCACCGAGTTCTACCGGGAAGGCCGCGTTCCGCTGCACACGCTGCGCGCCGACATCGACTACGGCTTCTACGAGGCCCGCACGACGTTCGGCCGGATCGGCGTGAAGGTCTGGGTCTTCAAGGGTGACGCGCTGCCCAGCCGCGCCGAGCGTGAAGCCGCGGCCGCCGCGGCCCGGCTCGGGCAGCGACGGGCCGCCGACCGGGGTCCGGCGGGTCGCCGTCCGGCCCGGCCGCGCGAGGACGGCGCACCGGAGGCCGCTGCGGTGGGTGCCTCGGCCGAGGCTCCGGCCACTGCCACTGCCACCGCCACCGCGACTGAGCCCGCGACGGAGGCCTGACGATGTTGATTCCCCGCCGGGTCAAGCACCGCAAGCAGCACCACCCCGATCGCGGTGGCGCTGCCAAGGGCGGCACCCGGGTCGTGTTCGGTGAGTGGGGCCTGCAGTCGACGGAGTCGGCGTACGTCACCAACCGCCAGATCGAGTCCGCGCGTATCGCGATCAACCGGCACATCCGGCGTGGCGGCAAGGTCTGGATCACCATCTATCCCGACCGGCCGCTGACGAAGAAGCCGGCCGAGACCCGGATGGGCTCGGGCAAGGGCTCGCCGGAGTGGTGGGTCGCCAACATCAAGCCGGGGCGCGTGCTCTTCGAGCTCAGCTTTCCCAACGAGAAGGTCGCGCAGGAGGCACTCAAGCGGGCCGCGCACAAGCTGCCGATGAAGTGCCGCATCGTGCGCCGCGACGTGGCAGGGGAGAACTGATGGCCGCCGGAACGAAGACCACGGACTTGCGTCCGCTGGACGACGAGGAGTTGGTCGCCCGGCTGCGGGAGTCGAAGGAGGAGTTGTTCAACCTCCGCTTCCAGTCGGCGACCGGTCAGCTGGAGAACCACGGACGGCTGCGCGCCGTACGCAAGGACATCGCCCGGATCTACACGGTCATGCGTGAGCGCGAGCTCGGGATCACGCCGGTCGAGGACGAGGGCGCGGCATGAGCGAGAAGGTCGGGATGAGCGAGACGAGCGAGCGCGGCAACCGCAAGGTCCGCGAGGGACTCGTGGTCAGCGACAAGATGGACAAGACCGTCGTGGTCGCTGTCGAGGACCGCTTCAAGCATGCGCTGTACGGCAAGGTCGTGCGCCGCACGAGCAAGCTGAAGGCGCACGACGAGGCCAACGAGGCGGGCGTGGGCGACCGCGTGCTGCTGATGGAGACCCGGCCGCTGTCGGCCACCAAGCGGTGGCGTGTGGTCGAGGTGCTCGAGAAGGCCAAGTAGTCAGTACGTCGCGAGGGCCGGGCACCGCCGGCCACCAGTTCGGCCAGGCTCGCCCCGTCGAGAACCGGCACGACGATCAGGAGACACAGCAATGATCCAGCAGGAGTCGCGGTTGCGCGTCGCCGACAACACCGGGGCCAAGGAACTCTTGTGCATCCGGGTGCTCGGCGGCTCGGGACGGCGCTACGCCGGTATCGGCGACGTCATCGTCGCCACGGTCAAGGACGCGATCCCCGGCGGTGGGGTGAAGAAGGGCGACGTGGTCAAGGCCGTCATCGTCCGCACCACCAAGGCACGCCGGCGTCTGGACGGGTCGTACATCCGCTTCGACGAGAACGCCGCGGTCATCCTCAAGGCGGACGGCGAGCCGCGTGGCACCCGCATCTTCGGCCCGGTGGGCCGGGAGCTGCGGGAGAAGCGCTTCATGAAGATCATCTCGCTGGCTCCGGAGGTGCTGTAGCGCCATGGCAGGTCTGCAGATCAAGAAAGGCGACACCGTCCAGGTCATCTCCGGCAAGGACAAGGGCGTCAAGGGCAAGGTCATCGCGGTCCTGACCGAGTCCGAGCGGGTCCTGGTCGAAGGGGTCAACCGGATCAAGAAGCACACCAAGGTCGGCCAGTCCGCCCGCGGTGCCAAGACCGGCGGCATCGTCACCCAGGAAGCTCCGGTCCACGTCTCCAACGTCATGATCGTCGACCCGGAGGACGGCCGGCCCACCCGCGTCGGGTTCCGGCGCGAGCAGGTCGAGCGCACCCGGCCGGACGGTACGACGTACACCGGCTGGCGCAGCGTGCGCATTTCCCGACGTACCGGTAAGGACATCTGATGAGTACGGCCACCGAGACCTCGGCACGTCCCGTGCCCCGGCTCAAGCAGCGCTACCGCGACGAGATCGCTCCCGCGCTGCGCGAGGAGTTCGGCTACGCGAACGTCATGCAGGTCCCCGGCCTGACCAAGGTCGTGGTGAACATGGGCGTCGGCGAGGCCGCGCGTGACTCCAAGCTGATCGAGGGTGCCATCCGGGACCTGACCGACATCACCGGTCAGCGCCCGCAGGTCACCAAGGCCCGCAAGTCGATCGCCCAGTTCAAGCTGCGCGAGGGCATGCCGATCGGCGCCCACGTGACGCTGCGCGGCGACCGGGCGTGGGAGTTCGTCGACCGGCTGGTGTCGATCGCGCTGCCCCGTATCCGTGACTTCCGCGGCCTGTCGCCGCGGCAGTTCGACGGCAACGGCAACTACACGTTCGGTCTCAACGAGCAGTCGATGTTCCACGAGATCAACCAGGACCGGATCGACCGTGTCCGTGGCATGGACATCACCGTCGTGACGTCCGCGACGACCGACCCCGAAGGCCGCGCCCTGCTCCGGCACCTCGGCTTCCCGTTCAAGGAGTCCTGACCGTGGCGAAGAAGGCACTGATCAACAAGGCGAACGCCAAGCCGAAGTTCGCCGTGCGCGGCTACACCCGGTGCAACCGCTGCGGGCGCCCGCATGCGGTGTACCGCAAGTTCGGGCTGTGCCGGGTGTGCCTGCGCGAGATGGCGCACCGCGGCGAGCTCCCGGGCGTCACCAAGAGCAGCTGGTAGACCACGACGCCGCAGGTCCCCGGTGAGATCCGCAGGGGATACCACGGCGAGGAAGGTTGCACCGTCATGACCATGACCGACCCGATCGCAGACATGCTCACGCGGCTGCGCAACGCGAACTCCGCGCACCACGACACCGTGGCAATGCCGTACTCCAAGATCAAGGCGGGCATCGCCGCGATCCTGCAGCGCGAGGGCTACATCGCCGGCTTCCGCACCGAGGAGGCCGCCGTCGGCCAGACGCTGGTGCTCGACCTGAAGTTCGGGCCGAACCGCGAGCGCTCCATCGCCGGGATTCGCCGGGTGTCCAAGCCCGGGCTGCGGGTGTACGCCAAGAGCACCACCCTGCCGCGAGTCCTGGGCGGCCTGGGCATCGCGATCATCTCGACGTCATCCGGCCTGCTCACCGGTCAGCAGGCGGCCAAGAAGGGCGTGGGCGGGGAAGTCCTCGCCTACGTCTGGTAGCGGGAGGCAGACACATGTCGCGCATCGGCAGGCTGCCGATCACCGTGCCGTCCGGGGTCACCGTCGACCTGAGCGGTAGCGCGGTGACCGTCACCGGACCCAAGGGCACCTTGACCCACACTGTGGCCGCTCCGATCGAGGTCCAGGTCGCCGACGGGTCGGTCATCGTGACCCGTCCCGACGACGAACGGGCGTCGCGATCGCTGCACGGCCTCACCCGCACGCTGGTGGCCAACATGGTGGTCGGGGTGACCGAGGGCTACCGCAAGACGCTGGAGATCGTCGGCACCGGCTACCGGGTGCAGGCCAAGGGCACCGCACTGGAGTTCGCCCTCGGTTTCAGCCACCCGGTCCACGTCGAAGCCCCCGAGGGCATCAGTTTCGCCGTCGAGTCCCCGACGCGGTTCTCCGTCGCGGGCATCGACAAGCAGCAGGTCGGCGAGGTGGCCGCCAAGCTCCGCAAGTTGCGCAAGTCCGACCCTTACAAGGGCAAGGGACTGCGCTACGAGGGCGAGGTCATCCGTCGCAAGGCAGGGAAGGCAGGCAAGAAGTAGCCATGGCCGTTGCAACCAAGCTCGGCTCGGGCAGCCGGACGCGCGTCGCCCGGTTGCGCCGTCACCTGCGGGTGCGCAAGAAGGTGCAGGGCACGCCGGCACGTCCCCGGCTGGTCGTCACACGGTCCGCGCGGCACGTCGTCGCCCAGGTCGTCGACGACACCGCGGGTGCCACGCTGGCGTCGGCCACCTCGATGGAGTCCGACGTACGCACGCTGTCCGGCGACAAGACGGCTCGCGCCCGCAAGGTCGGCGAGTTGCTCGCGTCCCGCGCCAAGGCCGCCGGCGTCAGCGCCGTGGTCTTCGACCGCGGCGGCTACAAGTACCACGGCCGCGTCGCTGCTCTCGCCGATGGCGCCCGCGAGGGCGGGCTGGCCTTCTGATGACCGTTCATCCGTACGACCGAGCGAAGAAGAGGTAATTCCCATGGCTGCAGCGCAGCGTCGCGGTGGCGGCGCGGGCGGCAACGAGCGGCGGGACCGGCGCGACCGGGGCCCCCGTGAGGAGAAGACCGCGTTCGTCGAGCGGGTCGTCGCCATCAACCGGGTAGCGAAGGTCGTCAAGGGCGGTCGCCGGTTCAGCTTCACCGCCCTCGTCGTGGTCGGTGACGGCGACGGCCAGGTCGGCGTCGGGTACGGGAAGGCCAAGGAGGTGCCCGCGGCGATCGCCAAGGGCGTCGAGGAGGCCAAGAAGCACTTCTTCAAGGTGCCCCGCATCCAGGGCACGATTCCGCACCCGATCACCGGCGAGGCCGCTGCGGGTGTGGTGCTGCTGCGCCCGGCCGCGCCCGGTACCGGTGTCATCGCCGGTGGCCCGGTGCGGGCGGTGCTCGAGTGCGCGGGTATCCACGACGTGCTGTCGAAGTCGCTCGGTTCGGACAACGCGATCAACGTGGTGCACGCGACCGTGGCCGCGCTGCAGGGCCTGGAGCGTCCCGAGCAGGTCGCGGCTCGCCGCGGCCTGGCCCTCGAGGACGTCGCCCCGGCAGCGTTGCTGCGCGCACGGGTCGCCGGGACGGCTTCGTGATGGCCCGGCTCAAGGTGACCCAGAAGAAGTCCCGGATCGGCGGCACCAGCAGCCAGCGCGACACGCTGCGTTCGTTGGGCCTCAAGCGCATCGGCGACACAGTGGTGAAGGAGGACCGGCCGGAGATCCGCGGCATGGTCACGACCGTCTCCCACCTGGTGGTCGTCGAGGAGGTCGACTGACATGACCCTCAAGGTCCACCACCTGCGTCCGGCGCCCGGCGCCAAGACCGCCAAGACCCGCAAGGGCCGGGGTGAGGCGTCGAAGGGCAAGACCGCGGGCCGCGGCACGAAGGGCACGAAGGCGCGCTACCAGGTGCCGGCCCGCTTCGAGGGCGGGCAGATGCCGCTGCACATGCGGCTGCCCAAGCTCAAGGGCTTCACCAACGCCTTCAAGGTCCAGTTCCAGGTCGTCAACGTCGCGACCATCAACCGGCTGTTCCCCGACGGGGGCACGATCGGCGTCGCCGACCTCGTCGCCGCCGGCGCCGTGCGCAAGGGCGAGCCGGTGAAGGTGCTCGGCCAGGGCGACATCACCGTGGCCGTGCAGGTCACCGCTGACGCCTTCTCCGACAGCGCCCGCGACAAGATCGTCGCGGCCGGAGGCTCGATCACGGCCGGCTGACCATCGGACTGTGCCGGCCGTACGCCGCGGCCGGCCGGACAGTCACGAGGCCCCAGCGGCCGCCGTTGCGGTCGGCCGCCGCGTCCGATTCGGCCCGAGCGGTGCGTTAGGCTCGCCGCAGTCTGGCCGGCCTGCCCGCTGCCGACCGAGTCGGTGGCGCGATGCGGTCGGCCGCCGCCGGCGTACGGAGATCTCCCGCCGACCGCCCCACGCTGACAGGAGGACGCGTGAACCTCAGCGCCTTCGGCTCGGCGTTCCGCACCCCCGACCTGCGCAAAAAGCTGCTGTTCACGCTCGGGATCATCGTCATCTTCCGGCTGGGGTCGGTCGTCCCCATCCCGGGCGTCGACTACACCGCGATCGATCGATGCATCAAGGTGGTCGAGGGCAACAGCCTCTACGGCCTGCTCAACCTGTTCAGCGGTGGCGCGCTGCTGCACCTGTCGGTGTTCGCGCTCGGGATCATGCCGTACATCACCGCGAGCATCATCATCCAGCTGCTCACCGTCGTCATCCCGCGGCTGGAGGCCCTGAAGAAGGAGGGCCAGTCCGGGCAGACCACGATCACCCAGTACACCCGCTACCTCACCGTCGGGCTCGCCATCCTGCAGGCGACCTCGATCATCGCGCTGGCCCGCAATCCCGGCAGCCTGTTCGCCGGCTGTAGCGAGACGATCCTGCCGGACACCTCGGTGTCCCTGATCATCGTCATGATCCTCACCATGACCGCCGGTACCGCGGTGATCATGTGGATGGGTGAGCTGGTGACCGACCGAGGCGTCGGCAACGGCATGTCGCTGATGATCTTCACGTCGATCATCGCGGTGATGCCCGGGCAGTTCCTGCAGATCTGGACGACCAAGGGTGCCTTCGCCTTCGCCGTCACCGTGGCGGTCGGGCTGGTGGTCATCGCCCTGGTCGTGTTCGTCGAACAGGCGCAGCGTCGTATCCCGGTGCAGTACGCCAAGCGGATGGTGGGCCGCCGGATGTACGGCGGCACCTCGACCTACATCCCGCTGAAGGTCAACATGGCCGGTGTCATCCCGGTCATCTTCGCCTCGTCGCTGCTGTTCATCCCGATGCTGTTCGTCAACCTGACCGGCAGCGACTCGTCGCTGGCGCAGTGGATCGCCGCGAACTTCCAGAACGGCACGGAGACGCCGTACCTGGTGACGTTCTTCATCCTGATCATCTTCTTCACGTACTTCTACGTCGCGATCACGTTCGACCCGATCGAGGTCGCGGACAACATGAAGAAGTACGGCGGCTTCATCCCCGGGATCCGCGCCGGCCGCCCGACTGCGGAATACCTCGACTACGTGATCACCCGGCTCACCGCTCCCGGGTCGATCTACCTGGCGCTCATCGCGATCCTGCCCGTCTTCGCCTTCGGCTCACTCGGCGTCGGGCAGCAGTTCGTGTTCGGCGGGACGAGCCTGCTGATCATGGTCGGGGTCGGCCTGGACACCGTGAAGCAGATCGAGTCCCAACTCCAGCAGCGCAACTACGAGGGGTTCCTCCGCTGACCATGCGTCTGATCATCATGGGCCCGCCCGGCGCGGGAAAGGGCACTCAGGCCGTCGTGCTGGCCGCCAAGCTGGGTGTGCCCCACATCTCCACCGGGGACATCTTCCGCGCCAACGTCGGCGCCGGTACGCCGCTGGGCGTCGAGGCCAAGCGGTACATGGACGCCGGCGAGTACGTCCCGGACGAGGTGACCAACGGGATGGTCCGCGACCGGCTCGCCGAGCCGGACACCGCGGCCGGGTTCCTGCTCGACGGTTACCCGCGCACGCTGGCGCAGGTGGCCGAACTGGACGGCATGCTGGCGGCGACCGGCGCCACGCTGGACCGCGTCGTCGAACTCACCGTCGACACCGATGAGGTGGTCGGCCGGCTGCTCAACCGCGCCGTCGAGCAGGGTCGTGCCGACGACACCGAGACCGTGATCCGGCGCCGGCTGCAGGTCTACGCCGAGGAGACCGCGCCGCTGCTGGACGGGTACGCCGGACGCGGGCTGCTGGTCCGGGTCGACGGCCGCGGCGAGATCTCCGCGGTGACCGCCCGCGTGCTCGCCGTACTCGAAGGCTGACATGTTCCGGCGGCGCGACCGCATCGAGGTGAAGACCGCCGAGCAGCTGCAGGTGATGCGGCGGGCCGGCCTCGTCGTCGCCGCGACGCTGCAGGCCTTGACCGAGGCCGCAGCGCCCGGAGTCACCACTGCCGAGCTGGACCAGCTGGCACGCGACCAACTCGCGGCGGCGGGTGCGACGTCGAGCTTCCTGCACTACGGGCAGCCGCCGTTTCCCGGCGTGATCTGCGCTTCGGTCAACGACGAGGTGGTGCACGGGATCCCGGGCGACCGGGTGCTGCGCGACGGCGACCTGCTGTCGGTCGACTTCGGGGCGATCGTCGACGGCTGGCACGGGGACGCGGCGGTCAGCATCGCCGTCGGGACCCTCAGCGACGAGGTGGCCCGGCTGTCGCACGTCACCGAGGAGTCGCTGTGGGCGGGCCTGGCCCAGGCGCTGGCCGGGGGACGGCTGTCCGACGTCGGCCACGCGGTCGAGGCGACGGTACGCCGACTGGAGCCGGCGCCGGGCGCCTACGGCATCCTGTCCGACTACGTCGGCCACGGGATCGGGTCGGCCATGCACATGGACCCGGCGGTGCCGAACTACGGCGCACCGGGCCGCGGGCCGACCTTGCTGCCGGGGATGGCGCTGGCCGTGGAGCCGATGGTCGTGGCCGGCCCCAAGGACGTGTACGTCGACGACGACGACTGGACCGTGCGGACCGACCAGGGGGCAGTGGCGGCGCACTGGGAGCACACGGTGGCGATCACCGAGGACGGGCCCTGGGTGCTGACCGCCCTCGACGGCGGCGCGGCGCGCTTCGCCGCCCTGGGCGTCCCGTCGCCGGCGGCCCACGCCGATTGAGCGCTCGCCGATTGAGCCCCGTCGCCGAGGGAGGGTGGACCCGGGTCCGACCGCAGGCCGCGGCCCGGCGTGCTGCGACGGCGTACCGCAGCTGGGGACCGGCTGAGGAGCGGACTGACGCCAGATCATTCGTCCGGGGGCGATTACCGCTTCGAGCCCGCCGTCCCGTAGACTCGCCGACCGGCCCGGTGCGCTTTCGCGCGGGCACGCAGCATCACGTGTTCGCCCGGGCTTTCGGGCGTGGCTCGGGGGCGCGTGCCGGTGAGGTTCCGGTCCTGCCCGACCTCGACCACGGTAGCCGACCGCGGTTGCGTGGGCGCCGAGGACGCACCAACCGACATGCCGCCCCGGGCGGCGACAGCACGACCCGTAGGCCGCCCAGCGGCGCGGTCGATCCAGCACGCGGGCACACGCCCCGGACAGAAGCGCGGAGGACATGCCCAAGAAGGACGGCGCCATCGAGCTCGAGGGCACCATCGTCGAGTCGCTGCCCAACGCGATGTTCCGGGTGGAGCTCGACAACGGGCACAAGGTGCTCGCCCACATCAGCGGCAAGATGCGGATGCACTACATCCGGATCCTGCCCGACGACCGGGTCGTGGTGGAGCTCTCGCCGTACGACCTGACCCGGGGCCGCATCGTCTACCGCTACAAGTAGCCACGCCCGATCCGACCGACCACACGACCACCGACCAAGCAGCGGCGAGGCACGCTCGACCGCGACGCACGCCCTGCGGAGAGATCATGAAGGTCAAGCCCAGCGTCAAGAAGATCTGTGACAAGTGCAAGGTGATCCGCCGGCACGGCCGAGTCATGGTCATCTGCGACAACGTCCGGCACAAGCAGCGGCAGGGCTGAGGCCCGACGCTGAACGCGCCCGCTCCCGCGGGCGTATCGAAGCGGTACCCGACCCCCGTCCTGGGACGAGCCAGGACGGGACGCCACCCCCGGCCGGGAGCCGGGGACCCGTCCAGGGCGGACGGGGACGGTGCCGCCACAGACCTCCCGACGACCCGAAGGACAGTGACCGCCCGTGGCACGACTCGTCGGCGTCGACCTTCCCCGCGACAAGCGGGTCGAGGTGGCGCTCACCTACATCTACGGCATGGGCCGCACGCGCGCCCGGCAGACCCTCGCGGAGACCGGGGTGGACGCGGCGACCCGCGTACGCGACCTCGGTGACGACGAGCTGGTCAGGCTCCGCGACTGGATCGAGGCGAACTACAAGGTCGAGGGTGACCTGCGCCGCGAGGTCGCCGGCGACATTCGCCGCAAGGTCGAGATCGGCTGCTACCAGGGCATCCGGCACCGCCGCGGCCTGCCCGTGCACGGTCAGCGCACGCACACCAACGCCCGCACCCGCAAGGGTCCCCGCAAGACCGTGGCCGGCAAGAAGAAGGCTGGCAAGAAGTAGTAGCCGCCGCCGGGCGCAGCGCCCGTGACCGCGGACCGACGACCTCGCACAGGAGAACGATCAGCAGATGCCTCCCAAGAGCCGCCAGGCGGCAGGACCGAAGAAGATCCGCCGCAAGGAGAAGAAGAACGTGGCCCACGGCCACGCGCACATCAAGAGCACGTTCAACAACACGATCGTGTCGATCACCGATCCGACCGGTGCGGTGATCTCCTGGGCCTCGGCCGGCCAGGTCGGGTTCAAGGGCAGCCGCAAGTCGACGCCATTCGCCGCCCAGCTCGCCGCCGAGGCGGCGGCGCGCCGGGCCATGGAGCACGGCATGCGCAAGGTCGACGTCTACGTGAAGGGTCCCGGCTCCGGCCGCGAGACCGCGATCCGATCGCTGCAGGCGACCGGCCTCGAGGTCGGTTCGATCTCCGACGTCACCCCCGTCCCGCACAACGGCTGCCGCCCTCCCAAGCGGCGCCGAGTCTGACCCCGAGGAGAACCACCGATGGCGCGATACACCGGGGCGGACTGCAAGCGCTGCCGCCGCGAGAAGATGAAGTTGTTCCTCAAGGGCAGCAAGTGCGAGTCGCCGAAGTGCCCGATCGAGAACCGCCCGTACCCGCCCGGCCAGCACGGCCGCGGCCGGACCAAGGACAGCGAGTACCTCCTGCAGATGCGGGAGAAGCAGAAGTGCGCTCGCATCTACGGCGTCCTGGAGAAGCAGTTCCGCGGTTACTACGAGGAGGCGCAGCGCCGTTCCGGCAAGACCGGCGAGAACCTGCTGCGCATCCTGGAGAGCCGGCTGGACAACGTCGTCTACCGGGCCGGCTTCGCGAAGTCGCGTGACATGGCCCGCCAGGTCGTGCGACACGGCCACATCACGGTCAACGGGACCAAGGTCGACATCCCGTCGTACCGGGTGAGCGAGACCGACATCGTCGAGGTCCGTCAGGGCAGCCGCGAGCTCACGCCGTTCGTCGTGGCACACGCCGAGATCGGCGAGCGTCCGGTGCCGGCGTGGCTGGAGGTCATCCCGTCGGGGATGCGGGTGCTGGTGCACTCGCTTCCGGCCCGCGCGGTGATCGACACGCCCGTGCAGGAGCAGTTGATCGTCGAGCTCTACTCGAAGTAGCAGATCCCAGCACCACCGGCTCGCGGCGTCATATGGCGGATGCCGCGGAGAGGACACATCCGTGCTCATCGCACAGCGACCCACCCTTGTCGAGGAGCCCATCTCCGAGTCGCGCTCGCGCTTCGTGATGGAACCGCTGGAGCCCGGCTTCGGCTACACCCTTGGCAACTCCCTGCGCCGGACGCTCCTGTCGTCCATCCCGGGTGCCGCGGTCACCAGCATCCGCATCGACGGGGTGCTCCACGAGTTCACGACCGTCCCCGGGGTCAAAGAGGACGTCACCGAGATCATCCTCAACATCAAGGCCCTCGTCGTCTCCTCGGAGCACGACGAGCCGGTCGTGATGTACCTGCGCAAGCAGGGTCCCGGCGCGGTAACCGCGGCCGACATCGCCCCGCCCGCCGGGGTCGAGGTCTGGAACCCGGACCTGCACATCGCCACGCTCAACGGCAAGGGCAAGCTCGAGATGGAGCTGGTGGTCGAGCGCGGTCGCGGGTACGTGTCGGCGACGCTGAACAAGCAGCCCGGCCAGGAGATCGGCCGGATCCCGGTCGACTCGATCTACTCGCCGGTGCTCAAGGTGACCTACAAGGTCGAGGCCACCCGGGTCGAGCAGCGGACCGACTTCGACAAGCTGATCCTCGACGTCGAGACCAAGCCGAGCCTGCGGCCGCGCGACGCGGTCGCCAGCGCCGGCAAGACGCTGGTCGAGCTGTTCGGTCTGGCCCGCGAGCTCAACCTCGACGCCGAGGGCATCGACATCGGGCCGTCGCCGGCCGACGCCTTCGTCGCCGAGCAGCTGTCGACGCCGATCGAGAGCCTGGACCTCACGGTCCGCTCGTACAACTGCCTCAAGCGCGAGGGCATCCACACCGTCGGCGAGCTGATCTCGCGGAGCGAGGCCGACCTGCTCGACATCCGCAACTTCGGGGCCAAGTCGATCGACGAGGTCAAGGCCAAGCTCGTCGGGCTCGGCCTGGCCCTGAAGGACAGCCCGCCCGGGTTCGACCCCGGCTCCGCGGTGTACTTCGCCGAAGACGACGACGCCGCGTTCGCCGAGGACGAGCAGTACTGACCGTTCCGCGGAGCCGATGACGGCAGGTCCTGCCTCCGCATCGGCCACCGCCGCAGCACGCACGACAGGAGAGCCACACCATGCCCACGCCCACCAAGGGTCCGCGTCTTGGCGGCAGCCCGGCCCACGAGCGGCTGATGCTGTCCAACCTGGCCACCGCCCTGTTCGAGCACGGGCGCATCACCACCACCGAGGCGAAGGCGAAGCGGCTGCGGCCGTTGGCCGAGCGACTGATCACCTTCGCCAAGCGCGGCGATCTGCACGCCCGGCGCCGGGTCCTCACCGTGGTGCGGGACAAGTCGGTCGTGCACGTGCTGTTCACCGAGATCGGGCCGCGGTTCGCCAACCGGTCCGGCGGATACACCCGCATCGTCAAGGTGGGCCCGCGCAAGGGTGACAACGCGCCGATGGCCGTCATCGAGCTGGTGGAGCCGCTCGCCGAGGCCGTGGTGGCCGAGGCGACCGGCGCTACCCGGCGGGCGGCGAAGGAGCGTACGGCGGCTGCGCCGGCAACCCCGGACACCGCCGCTGCGGCAGCGGACGACACGGCTGCTGCCCCGGCAACCGACGCTGGTACGGAATCCGCTGCGGCCGAACCGGAGACGGCCGCCGACGCAGCGGATTCCGCAGCCGACGTCGAGGCCGCGGCGGACGCCGAGAACGACGAGTCCGGCGACGCCGAGGAGACCAAGGCCTGAAGCGGGTGGCAGCTGTCCCGTCATCGCCGCCGAAGCCCGCCCCCGATCGGGGCGGGCTTCGGCGCGTTCGGATGCAGCTGGCGTACGACGGCACCGCGTACGCCGGCTGGGCCGCCCAGCCCGGTCTGCCGACGGTCCAGGGGGTCGTCGAAGACGCCCTGGCCACGGTCCTGCGGCTGACGCTGCCCCACCCGGTGGTCTGTGCCGGACGGACCGACGCGGGTGTCCACGCGCGGGGCCAGGTGATCCACGTCGACCTTCCCGAGCCGGCGCTGCGCGGCCTGGCCGGCCGCCGCCGGACCGGCGACCTGGTGCCGGAGCCGACCGGGGATGCAGACCTGGCGCTGCCGGTGCTGCGGCGCCGGCTCGACGCGCTGCTGCCGCCGGACGTCGCGGTGCGCGGAGTCGACCTGGCGCCGACCGGCTTCGACGCTCGCTTCAGCGCCAGCTCCCGGCGCTACGTCTACCGGGTGGGCGACGACCCCGCCGGACGGGATCCGCTGGCGCGCAGCTGGGTGCTGGCGTACCCGAGGCGGCTGGATCCGTCCGCCATGCAGCAGGCCGCCACCGCGCTGCTGGGCGAGCACGACTTCGCCGCGTTCTGCCGTCGCCGGCCCGGTGCGTCGACCGTCCGGGCCCTGCTGGCCCTGTCGTGCCGTCGGGACGCGGCCGGTCTGGTGGCCATCGAGGTCGAGGCGGATGCGTTCTGCCACAGCATGGTCCGGGCACTGGTCGGCGCGCTGCTGGCGGTCGGGGACGGCCGGCGGCCGGTGTCGTGGCCGGCGGCCGTGCTGGCCGCGGGGGTCCGCGACCCGGCCGTGACCGTCGTACCGGCGCACGGTCTGGTGCTCGAGG
This sequence comes from Actinomycetota bacterium, assembly GCA_004297305.1. NCBI lineage: Bacteria > Bacillati > Actinomycetota > Actinomycetota bacterium. The sequence continues at coordinate 147,334 of SCTR01000006.1, read as the reverse complement.
AGGTCCGGTATCCGCCGGACGACGCCCTGGCCGCCCGGCAGCAGGTCACCCGCGCGGTGCGCTCAACGGCCGGGAACGTACTGCCCCGGCCGCGCCCGCCAGCGTGACCCATGGCCTGACCGGCCGGGACCTTGGCCGACCGCCAGCCTGACCGGCCGGCACCGCGGCGCCGGGTCCTGCTTGAGGCGTGGATCAGCTTGAAGTGATGCTCCTGCTTCCCCAGGGAGGCCGTTGGAGGCCTTGTCTAGCTTGTCGGCGCATTCCACCCGGGAGGCGTAGGCTGCCGGCGGTAGTCGACCGTGTCTTCGAGGCGACTGAAATCACTCCTGGTCAGGAGATGGCAGGGTACCTCTGGCTCCATGGGACGTTCCGGCCGAAGTTCGATGCGTCCGATAGCGCTTCCGCCCGGTACTGCCTGCCATATCGCCACCTCAAGCTCCACCTGCTGCAGGTCGCGGACATTGATCAGGGCGTATCTGAAGTCCTTGTCCGCCGACACTAGAACCGCTAGGTCCATGGCCCTCTTAATGGCGTCCATGGTTAGTGTCGTTGCGAGCCGGACATCGACGCCCTTTTCGACGGGGCGGCCCTGTCCGTAGTCGAGGGTCTGGCGGTAAACCTGTGCACCCCAACGTTCCCAATTCGCCGCGCGCTTGGCCTCCATCAGCGCCGCCTTCGGTTCCTTCCGTGGGTCGGGCGCACCTCTGAATACCTTCGTAAACTCGAGCGAGTGTGTGTCTGAGCGCTTGGTGCCGTCCGGCGCATTCAAAGCAACACACTTCGCGAGATATAGGGGATTTACGTTTCCTCGATGTCCGGGTTGCCCGGTCAGAACGAATGCGTCACGTGCACCCGAGTAGACGTTGCTGTAGTCGATATAGACGCCGACCCTGATCACTCGAAGCGCCCCCCGCAAGATGTTGGCCCGGCACCCCCGAGGGGGAAGACCGGGCCGCAACTACTGACGAACGTACAACCCTCGCCCACCCCACGCAACGGCCACGACGTGACCCGAGTCACATCGGGCCCCTCCGTGTCCCCGCCCTCGGCTGACCCATGGCCTGACCGGTCGGGGCCTGGCCGCCGGCCAGCCTGACCGGTCGGGACCTTGGCCGACCGCCAGCCTGACCGGCCAGCACCGCGGCGCCGGGTCCTGCTGGACGCCGTTTTGACCGTCGTACCGGGCCGCCGGTAGCCTGACCGGTCGTTGTGTCGCGCCGGCCAGCGATGGCCCGGCTGGCGGCGTCACTCGGCACAGCAGGTCATCGCACCAGCACGATTCCCACACGTTCGAACAAAGGCAGCACCGTGCGCACGTACAGCCCGAAGCCGGCCGAGATCACCCGGACCTGGCATGTCGTCGACGCTACTGACGTCGTGCTGGGCCGGCTGGCGTCCCAGGTGGCGCAGCTGTTGCGCGGCAAGCACAAGCCGACGTTCGCCCCGCATGTGGACACCGGCGACTTCGTCGTGGTGATCAACGCCGACAAGGTCGCGCTGACCGGTGCCAAGCTCGAGCAGAAGAAGGACTACCGGCACTCCGGCTACCCCGGTGGGCTGCGGGCGACGTCGTACGTCGACCTGCTCGCGCAGAACCCGCGCCGCGCCGTCGAGAAGGCCGTCAAGGGAATGCTGCCCCACAACAAGCTGGGTGCCGCGCAGCTACGCAAGCTCAAGGTCTACGCCGGCCCGGAGCACCCCCACTCCGCCCAGCAGCCCGTGCCGTTCGAGATCACGCAGATCTCGCAGGCCGGCTAGACCCACAACCGAAGGGAAGGCGTGGCAGTGTCCGAGGCCACCACCGCAGCAGCAGACGTCGACGACGCCGCGGCCAGCAGCAGCTTCACCTCCGAGACCCCGGCATCGTCGTCGGTGGTGTCCCGTGAGGTCACTCTCGGCACCGCCGGGGCGGTCGGCCGGCGCAAGGAGGCCATCGCCCGGGTCCGCCTCGTGCCGGGCTCGGGTCGCTGGGTCATCAACGGCCGCGACCTGGAGACCTACTTCCCGAACAAGGTCCACCAGCAGCTGGTCAACGAGCCGTTCAAGACCCTCGGCGCCGACGGCCGCTTCGATGTCTTCGCCCGCATCAGCGGCGGCGGCACCAGCGGCCAGGCCGGCGCGCTGCGCCTCGGCATCGCCCGGGCCCTCAACGAGATCGACGTCGAGGGCAACCGCCCGAGCCTGAAGAAGGCCGGCTTCCTGACGCGGGACCCGCGGGCCAAGGAGCGCAAGAAGGCCGGTCTGAAGAAGGCCCGCAAGGCGCCGCAGTACTCCAAGCGCTAGTCGCGCCGTACGCCATCGGAGGCCCCCAGCGCCTACGGTGGACCGGCAACGACGCGTCGACGGCGGGAGGACTGGTGGGCCGGCTCTTCGGTACCGACGGAGTCCGGGGGCTCGCCAACGTCGACCTCACCGCCGAGCTGGCACTGGACCTGTCGGTTGCCGCTGCCCACGTGCTCGCCGACGTCGGCGTCTTCGCCGCTGCCGGTGACCGCGGTCGCCGCCCAGTCGCCGTCGTCGGCCACGATCCGCGCGCCAGCAGCGAGTTCCTCGAGGCCGCCGTGGTCGCGGGTCTGGCCAGCGCCGGAGTGGACGTCGTACGGGTCCGGATGGTGCCCACGCCCGGCGTCGCATATCTGGTGGCCGCGCTCGACGCCGACCTCGGCGTGATGCTGTCGGCCTCGCACAATCCCATGCCCGACAACGGGATCAAGTTCTTCGCCCGGGGTGGCCACAAGCTGCCCGACGACCTCGAGGACGCCATCGAGCGGCGGATCGGCGAGCCGTGGGACCGGCCGGTGGGCGCCGGGGTGGGGCGGGTGCGGGAGGACCCGGGCGCGGCCTCGGCGTACGTCGACCACCTGGTCGCCGTCGCCGGCGACCTGCGCGGCCTGCGAGTCGTCGTCGACTGCGCGCACGGCGCCGCGTCGCTGGTTGCCCCGGAAGCGCTGCGCCGCGCCGGCGCCGAGGTCGTCGCGATCAACGCGCAACCGGACGGGCTCAACATCAACGACGGCTGCGGCTCGACCCACCTCGAGGGCCTGCGGGCCGCGGTCCTGGCAGCCGGCGCCGACGCCGGTATCGCCCACGACGGTGACGCCGACCGCTGCCTGGCGGTGGACGCCGCCGGAGAGGTCGTCGACGGCGACCAGATCCTGGCGATCCTGGCTGTGGCAGCCCACCGGGCCGGCGCGCTGGTCCACGACACTGTGGTGTCCACGGTGATGGCGAACCTCGGCTTCAAGCACGCGATGGCCGCGGCCGGGGTGACCGTGGTCGAGACCGCGGTCGGCGACCGGTACGTGCTGGAGGCGATGCGGGCGGGTGGCTACCTGCTGGGCGGCGAGCAGAGCGGCCACATCGTCATGCTCGACCACGCGACCACCGGGGACGGCGTGCTGACCGCGCTGGCGCTGCTGTCGAACGTCGCGCGTGCCGGCCGCCCGCTGGCGGAGTTGGCCGCGGTGGTCCACCGGCTCCCGCAGGTGCTGCTGTCGGTGCAGGGCGTCGACCGGGCCGCGCTCGGGCAGCGCGCCGACGTCGCGGCGGCGGTCGCCGCCGCGCAGGCCGAACTCGGCGAGACCGGCCGGGTGCTGTTGCGTCCGTCGGGGACCGAGCCGGTCGTGCGGGTCATGGTCGAGGCGCCCACGCAGCACCAGGCGCAGCGGCTGGCCGCCGGGATCGCCGAGGTCGTGGGGAGCCGGACCGCGCTGGTGTGAGGTACGCCGGGCGCCCGGCGTACGGCCTGCCGCGACGTGCCGCGGTTACGCTGGCGCGCATGTGCGGGATCGTCGGGTACGTCGGGGAGAAGCAGGCGCTGGAGGTCGTCGTCGCCGGCCTGCGCCGCTTGGAGTACCGCGGGTACGACTCGGCCGGGGTGGCCGTGGTCGCCGGCAACGCGCTGGCCGTGCGGAAGCGCTCGGGCAAGCTGGGCAATCTGGAGTCGCTGCTGGGCGCCGACCCGCTGCCGCAGTCGACGACCGGACTCGGGCACACCCGGTGGGCGACCCACGGCGGCCCCACCGACGCCAACGCGCATCCGCACGTCAGTGAGGACGGCAAGGTCGCGGTGATCCACAACGGGATCATCGAGAACTTCGCCGAACTCCGTGAGGAACTGACGGCCGCCGGGGTGGTCCTGGCATCGGAGACCGACACCGAGGTGGTCGCGCACCTGCTCGCGTCGGTGCTGCCGCAGGTGGCCGGTGATCTGGCCGAGGCGATGCGACGGGTGTGCCAGCGACTCGACGGGGCCTTCACCCTGGTCTGCGTCCATGCCGACCGGCCCGGCGTCGTGGTCGGGGCACGCCGCAACTCGCCGTTGGTCGTCGGGCGCGGCAACGGCGAGAACTTCCTGGCCTCGGACGTCTCGGCGTTCATCGAGCACACCCGCGACGCCGTCGAACTCGGCCAGGACCAGGTCGTCGAGCTGCGCGCCGACTCGGTGACGGTGACCGACTTCGACGGCCGGCCGGGCCGGGTCACCGAGTTCACCGTCAGCTGGGACGCCGCTGCCGCCGAGAAGGGCGGCTACGACCTGTTCATGCTCAAGGAGATTGCCGAGCAGCCGAAGGCGCTGGCCGACACGCTGCTGGGCCGCATCGGCAAGGACGGCCGGCTACGGCTGGACGAGATGCGGCTCACCGACGCCGCGTTGCGGGAGGTCGACAAGATCGTCGTGGTCGCCTGCGGTACGGCGTACCACGCCGGACTCATCGCCAAGTACGCCGTGGAGCACTGGACGAGGATCCCGACCGAGGTCGAACTGGCCAGCGAGTTCCGCTACCGCGATCCGATCCTGGACGGCCGCACGCTCGTGCTGGCGATCTCGCAGTCCGGCGAGACGATGGACACGCTCATGGCGCTGCGGCACGCGCGGGAGCAGGGCGCACGTGTGGTGTCGATCTGCAACACCGTCGGATCCACGATCCCGCGGGAGAGCGACGCGGTCCTCTACACCTATGCCGGCCCGGAGATCGCCGTCGCGAGCACGAAAGCCTTTCTGACGCAGGTGGTCGCGTGCTACCTGGTGGGCCTCTACCTCGCCCAGGTGCGTGGCAACAAGTTCGGCGACGAGGTGGCGACGGTCCTCGACGAGCTGGCCGAGATGCCCGCCAAGGTCGACCTCGTCCTGGACACCGTCGCCGGGGTCCGCGACATCGCCCGGCAACTGGCCGACGCGCGCTCGGTGCTGTTCATCGGCCGGCACGTCGGCTATCCGGTCGCGCTCGAGGGTGCGCTGAAACTCAAGGAACTGGCGTACATGCACGCGGAGGGTTTCGCGGCCGGCGAACTCAAGCACGGCCCGATCGCGCTGCTGGAACCCGGCCTGCCGGTGGTCGTCGTCGTGCCGTCGCCGCGGGGCCGCAGCGTGCTGCACGACAAAATCGTGTCGAACATCCAGGAGGTGCGGGCCCGAGGTGCTCGCACGGTGGTGCTGGCGGAGGAAGGTGACGAGTCGGTGGCAGCGTTCGCCGACCACGTCGTGCGGCTTCCGGTGTGCCCCACGCTGTTGCAGCCGTTGGTCGCGACGGTCCCGCTGCAGGTGCTGGCCTGCGAGATGGCGACGGCCAAGGGGCACGACGTGGACCAGCCGCGCAATCTGGCCAAGTCCGTCACGGTCGAGTAGGACAGGCCGGATCGCGTGATCGTGGGTATCGGCGTGGACGTCGTCAACGTGCCGCGGTTCGGCGCGACGTTGCACCGCACTCCTGGGGTACGTGACCGGCTGTTCACCACGGCGGAGCGCACCACCGTCGACGGCCACCCGCGCACGGAGGTGTCGCTGGCGGCGCGTTTCGCGGCGAAGGAGGCCGTGGCGAAGGCGCTGGGGGCGCCGCAGGGAATGCGCTGGCACGACTGCGAAGTGGTGACCGCTGCCAACGGCCGGCCGAGTATCGCCGTGCGGGGCACGGTCGCCGCCGTCGCGGTCGGACTGGGCGTCACGGGGTGGCACGTGTCACTCAGCCACGACGGTGACGTGGCGGTGGCGTACGTCGTCGCCGTCGCCGGCGGGGACCCGTTCGGCACCGTCGCCGGCGGGGACCCGATGGGCACCGTCGCCGGAGGCGACCCGATGGGCACGCGGTGAGGCCGGCGTACGACGTCGCCACGGTCCGGGCCGCCGAGGACGTGCTGCATGCCCGGCTGCCGCCCGGCACCCTGATGGCACGCGCGGCCGCCGGCCTCGCCGCGGCCTGCGGGACCCTGCTGCGGCAGCGGCGGGGCAAGGTGACCGGCTCGCGGGTGCTGGTGTGGGTCGGCAGCGGCAACAACGGCGCGGACGCGATGCTGGCCGGCGCGGCGCTGGCGGCGCGGGGCGCTCGCGTCGACGCGATAGTGCTCTCCGAGCGCGTGGCGACCACGGCACTCGGCCGGCTCCACGCCGCCGGCGGCCGCTCCTGGCCGGCGGGGGATGCCGCCGGGCTGCAGCGGCGCGCCGACCTGGTCCTCGACGGCATCGTCGGCATCGGCGGCCGCGGCGGGTTGCGGGAGGCGGCGGCGCGGCTGGTGCAGGACGCTGCAGCCGGGCCGGTGCCGGTGGTCGCGGTCGACGTCCCGAGCGGGGTCGACGCCGACACCGGGATCGTCGCCGGCGCGGCGGTCACCGCCGTACGGACGGTGACGTTCGGGTGCCTCACCCCGGGGCTGCTGCTGGCGCCGGGCCGTGAGCACGTCGGGCAGCTGCAGCTGGTCGACATCGGGCTGGGCCAGACGCTGCCCGAGACACCGGCGGCGTGGGTCGTCGACGCGGCGGACGCGGCTCGGCAGCTGCCCGGACCGGGCCCTGCCGATCACAAGTACCGCCGCGGCGTCGTCGGAGTCGTCGCCGGTTCTGCCCACTACCGCGGGGCCGCCCTGCTGTGCACCGGCGCTGCTCGCGTCGGCGGCGCGGGCATGGTGCGGTACGTCGACCGCGACGACGCCACGGCGGCCGCCGTGGTCCGCGCCTACCCGGACGTCGTCGCCGTCACCGGTGATCCGGTGGCCGACGGCCGGGTCACCGCGTGGGTGGTGGGACCGGGCCTCGGGACCGGGGCCGACGGCGCGGCGGTGGTGGCTGCCGTGCTGCGGACCGACCACCCGGTCGTGCTCGACGCCGACGCGCTGGCCCTGCTGGCGAGCCAGCCTGGCCTGACCGGACTCGTGCGCGACCGCGGCGCGCGCGGCGCGACCACCGTCCTCACGCCCCACGACGGGGAGTTCAGCCGGTTGGGCCTGGCCATCGGCGACGGCGGCCGACTGGCCGCAACCGACGCTGCCGCAACGGCTTTGCGTGCCGTCGTGGTGCTCAAGGGGTCGGGCACCGTGGTGGCACCGCCCGGCGGACCGGCGTACCTCGACGCGCTCGCACCGCCACAACTGGCGACCGCGGGCAGCGGCGACGTCCTGGCCGGCCTCGTCGGGTCGATGCTGGCCGCCCGCCGGCCCGGTACGGCCGAGCAGGCTGCCGCCACGGTCGCCGCCGCGGTCCACGTGCACGGGCGTGCCGCGGTGCTGGCCGGGTCCGGTGGCCGGCCGGTGACCGCGCTCGACGTCCTCGACGCGCTGCCGGCCGCGGTGGCGACGGTGCGACGCGCGGCGTCGCCTGGCCTGCTGGAGGTGCGACGCGCGGCGTCGCCTGGCCTGCTGGAGGACTCCGGCGACGGCAGGATGGGCCGGTGAGCTCACCGCCGCCGGCCGCCGGTTCTCCCGATGCGTTGCCGGCCGGCCTGCGAGCAGCCGCGGTCGTGGACCTCGACGTCCTGCGCCGCAACGTGATTCGAGCTACCGAGGTCGCCACCGCTGCTGAGGTCATGGTGGTGGTCAAGGCCGACGGTTACGGGCACGGCATGCTCGGCGCGGCCCGCGCCGCCCGCGCCGGGGGTGCCAGCTGGCTCGGCGTCGCGCTGCCGGCCGAAGCGCTGGCGTTGCGGGCCGGCGGAGACACCGGTCGGATCCTGGCCTGGGTCACGGTGCCCGGCGACGTCGACCTCGCCGGCTGCGTCGCCGCCGACATCGACGTGTCGGCCGGGACCTGTTGGGGGCTGGACGATCTGGCCGCTGCGGCCCGGTCGGTGGGCCGTCCCGCACGGGTGCACCTGAAGGTCGACACCGGGCTGGGCCGTGGCGGTGCCAGCGCCGCGGAGTGGGGCCAGCTCGTCGCGCGCGCGGCCGACCTGGCCGCGGAGGGCATCGTGCAGGTCGCCGGCCTGTGGTCGCACCTGGCGATGGCCGATATCCCGGGTCACCCGGTGACCGCGGGGCAGCGTGATGCCTTCGATGCGGCGGTCCGGCTCGCGCGGCAGGCCGGGCTGGACGACACCCTGCTGCACCTCGCGTCGTCCGGAGCGGTCTGGGGGGAGCCGTCGACCCACTACGACCTGGTCCGGGTCGGCATCGCCGCGTACGGCCTGTCGCCGGGGGACCGGCTGGGCACGCCGGCCGACCTGGGCGTCGTCCCGGCGATGACCCTGCTGGCCCGGGTCGCGCAGACCAAGCGGGTACCGGCCGGCCACGGGGTCTCGTACGGCCACACCTTCGTCACCGACCGCGCGACGTCGCTGGCCCTCGTGCCACTCGGGTACGCCGACGGTCTGCCGCGGGCCGCCTCCGGCCGCGGTGAACTGCTCCTCGGCGGTCGCCGCCGTACCGTCGCCGGCCGCGTCGCGATGGACCAACTGGTGGTCGACGTGGGCGACGACGAGGTGCGCGCCGGGGACACCGTCGTGGTCTTCGGCCCCGGCGACCAGGGCGAACCGACGGCGGCGGACTGGGCGCGCGCCTGCCACACCATCGGCTACGAGATCGTCACGCGGGTCGGCGCGCGGGTGCCCCGGTTGCCGGTCGGGGCCCTGTGATGGTGCGGCGATCCGACCGCCGCGAGCCGATAGACGGGGTCACCTGATGGGGTGGGAGGCGGTCGGGCGCGGTGCCGGGCTGGGGGCGGCGGTGGCCGGCGTGGTCGCGATCGGCGCCACCGTGGGGATGCTGGCGGAGAAGGCCTGGGTCGGTCGCCTGATCGGCCCGGCCGACGACGGTGAGCCGTACGGCGCTCTTCGGGGCCGGGTCGTGCCGGTGACCGCCGACGACGGATTGCAGCTGTACGTCGAAGTCGACGAGCCGCCGGCGCCCGCGGCCGGGCTCACGATCGTCTTCTGCCACGGCTTCGCGCTCACCTTGGACGCGTGGCACTACCAACGTCGCGACCTGCGCTCGTTGGGCCGGCTGGTGCTGTGGGACCAGCGCAGTCACGGCCGGTCGCAACGCGCTGCCCGCGACCAGGGCATCGCGGACTCGCTCACCGTGCCGCAGCTGGGCCGGGACCTGTACGCGGTCCTGCAGGCGGTGGCCCCGACCGGACCGGTGGTCCTGGTGGGGCACTCGATGGGCGGGATGACGATCATGGCGTTGGCCGCCGAGCATCCGGAACTGTTCGGCGACCGGATCCGTGGCGTCGCCCTGCTGGCGACGTCCTCGGGCGGGATGGACGAGGTGCCGTTCGGCTTGCCGGCGCCGGCGGCCCGGGTCGTGCACAAGGTGCTGCCCGATGCCGCGGCGGCCTTGGCCCGCCGTCCGGCTCTGGTCGACCGCAGCCGTGAGCGGGGCAGCGACCTGGGTCTGGTCGCGACGCGGATGTATTCCTTCGCCTCGCCCGTGCCGGCGTCGATGGCCCGCTTCGTCGCCGACATGAACAACGCCACGCCGATCGACGTCGTCGCGGACTTCCTGCCGGCCATCGACGACCACGACCAGCGTGCCGCGCTGGAACCGTTGCAGCAGTGCGAGGTCGTGGTGATCGCGGGTGGGGCGGACCTGCTGATCCCGCAGCAGCACAGTCGCGAAATCGTCACCGCGGTGCCCGGCGCGGAGTTCGTCGTCCTCGACGACACCGGCCACATGCTGTTACTCGAACGGTGGGCCGAGGTCAACGCGCAGCTGCGTGACCTCGTCCGGCGCGTCCGCGCGAATCTCCCCGCAACGGCAGCCGACGGAGCTGCAGCCGGCGACGAGCCGGGTCCAGGATCGCGCCGGTGACGTGGGCCGGCCTGGCCCGCTCGATCCGGGCGTGTACGGCGTGCGATCTGGCGGCGACGCGGACCCAGGCAGTGCCCGGTCAGCTCCCGACCGCCGGTGCAGCGGTCCTGCTGGTCGGCGAAGGACCGGGCGCGGCCGAGGATGCCTGCGGTGAGCCGTTCGTCGGTCGCAGTGGGCAGCTGCTGGACGAGCTGTTGGCGCAGGCGGGCCTGCCGCGGCACACCGTCGCGGTGGCCAACGTCGTGAAATGTCGCCCGCCAGGCAATCGCGCGCCCAAGCGCCCCGAGATCGCGACCTGCCGGCATTGGCTGGTCGAGCAGATCGAGGTGATCGACCCTCGCGTCGTCGTGGCACTCGGCGGTACGGCGACCCAGTGGTTCCTCGGGCCCGGCGCCCGGCTCACCCAGCTGCGCGGCGTACCGCAACGCTGGGACGGGCGCACTCTCGTCGTCACGTACCACCCGTCGGCCGCGCTGCGATTCGGCCCGCGCGGTGCCCCGGTGGCGGCGCTGCGTGCGGACCTGCAGACGGTCGCCGCCGTACTGGCCGAGCGGGAGGGCGGCGTGACCGGCTCGGCGAATGACTGGGCCCCGGAATGACTGAGCCGCAGTCGATCACGGTGTACGACGCCGAGGTTCCCGACGCCGACTCGATGATCGAACTCGGCCGGCGGCTCGGGTCGATGCTGCGCGCCGGTGACCTGGTGGTGCTCGTCGGCGGGCTCGGCGCCGGCAAGACCACGCTCACCCGCGGTATCGGCGAGGGCCTGCGGGTGCGGGGGCCGGTGACCAGCCCGACGTTCGTGCTCGCTCGGGTCCACCCGTCGCTGCACGACGGTCCGGCGCTGGTCCACGTCGACGCGTACCGGCTCGGCTCGCTTGCCGAGGTCGAGGAGCTGGACCTGGAAACGACTGTGGCGCAGTCGGTCACCGTGGTCGAATGGGGCGACGATCGGGTCACCGGCCTGACCTCGCACCGGCTGCAGATTCGGCTCGTCCCGATCGAGCAGCCGCCCGACGGGCTCGAGCCCGGTTCGGACGACGTACCTCGGCGGGTCACCATCGAGGGCGTGGGCGCGCGGTGGAGCCGGATCGAGTTGCGCTGAGGCAGTCCCGCCGTGCCGCGCCGTCGTGCGGCCCCGTCGTGCGGCGACGGCCCTGTTCTCGCGCGGCGGCCCCGTTCTCCGGCGGCGGCCGTCGTGACTCGGGGCCCTGTCCTGGCTCGGCCTGGCCTGGGGCCCATACGTGCCCGGGGCGCCCGTCGTGACCGGGTGCCCGTTTGGCCCGGCGGTATGACGCCCGTTCGGGCTCGGCATGGCGCCCCCGAACAGGACGACGGCACCCCTCCGTGGGGGAGGGATGCCGTCGCCAGTGCGGGTCGAGGGTCCTGGCGTGCACCTGTGGACTCGTCGGTCCCGGTGACCCGGGAGCCGGACGCCCTGCGTGGGCTGGTCGCCGCGTCGGTACCCGTCCTCCCGCTCTGGTCTGCGCCGCCTCAGCCGGTCGAGCCGACTGACGCGCTGTGTCCGGTGTGTCCTGCGGGACCGCGCTCCCCGGGGGCCGGTGACGGACCGGGGAAGGTCCGGGGCTCGCGGTTCCTGACTCTGGTGTAGCGCGCCGGGGTAGCTGAGGGAAGGCCTATCGGCCGCAAAATCTTCACTCCCGCAAGGACACGCCGCAGCTGCAGTCCGCGGCGCGGCGTGTCGCCAGGCCGCTCGCCACGCCCCGGCAGCGACAGCGGCGACGGCCGCTCAGCGCGTGGGCCCGGGCTACGGCGGGACATCCCGTGGGTACGAGCGATGGCGGCTCAGCCGGTGGCTACGGCGACGGCGCTCAGCCGTGGGTGCGGGTGACCCGGCGCGCGGCGTACCAGGCCACGCCGACCGCGGCAGCACCGACAGCAGCGCCCACGGCGGTGCGGCGCCGGGCCCGGGCGGCCCGCGTCGAGCGCAGCGCGACCGGGCGCGCGAAGTCCCGGATCGGCCAGTCCCGTTCCGCGGCGACCCGGCGAAGCTCGGCGTCTGGATTCGTCGCGACCGGATGACCGACGAGTTCCAGCATCGGCAGGTCGGTCTGCGAATCCGAGTAGGCGTAGCAGGCGGCCAGGTCGTAGCCCCGTTCGGCGGCCAGAGCCCGCATCGCCTCGGCCTTGCCCTCCCCGTAGGCGTAGAACAGGATCTCGCCGGTGTAGCGGCCGTCGTCGATCGCCAGTTGGGTCCCGATGGCGAGATCGACGCCGAGCCGGGCCCCGATCGGTTCGACCAGTTCGGTACCCGACGACGAGATGACGATGGTGTCGCGCCCCGCGGCGCGGTGCTCGTCGATGAGTTCGACGGCTTCGGCGTACACGAGCGGATCCACGACGGTGTCGAGCGTCTCGGCGACGATCTGCCGGACGCGCTCGACCTCCCAGCCCGAGCACAGCGCCGACATGTACGCGCGCATCTGCTCCATCTGGTCGTGGTCGGCGCCGGAGACCAGGTACACGAATTGGGCATAGGCGCTGCGCAGCAGGTCCGATCGCCCGATGAGGCCGCCTTGGTAGAACGGGCGCGCGAAGGCGAAAGCACTGGACCGCGCCAGGATCGTCTTGTCCAGGTCGAAGAACGCCGCTGCCCGGCCGCCCGTCGACAGGTCGACCGGTGACAGGTGGCCCGCAAAGAGCTCGGCATGGTCCGGACTCGGCACGCTGCCGGGTACCTCGTCGGTCACGGATCGATGGTAGGCACAACCGTCGGACATCGAGCCCGCGATGCCGCCGGGCTGGTGATGTCCGCGCGAGGTTCGCGGCCCAGCGACCGTTAGTGGGTCAGCGGCGTCATCCCCAACTCCGAGGTTCCTGGCCGGGTCCTCCACAGCCACGGTCTCGGGGTGGCCGCGGGCCGTTGTCGCATCGCATCGTGTCGGCACGGACGTCGAAGGTCAGGGGGACCGGTGCGGTGGCAGGCGGACAGCCAGGACGACCAGGCCGAGCGGGATGCCGGCAGCAGGGTGCTGCTCGCGACCGATCAGGCCGCGCTGCTGGACGAGGTGCTGCGGGTCGCCGCTGCCGGGGGCGTCGAGGTGGAGGTCGCCTCGCACGTAGCCGCCCTGCGGCCGCGTTGGGGTGCGGTGCCGCTCGTCCTGATCGGGACCGACCTCGTCGCGGCTGTCGCGGCGGCGGGTCTGGTGCGGCGACCGGGCGTCGTGGTGGTCGGCCGGCAGGCCGACGGTTCGTCCGCCGATCCGAGCCTCGCATCACCGACTCTCGCCGCTTCGCAGGCCCCGGCCGCTTTGCCGACCCTGTTCGGCGTCCCCGGCGTCTGGGAAGGGGCTGTCGCCGTGGGCGCCGAGGAGGTGCTGGCACTGCCGGCCGACGACGGTGTGCTGGCCGATCGTCTCGCCGATCTCCGCGACGGGCCATCACGTGACGGAGCGGTCGTGTGCGTCGTCGGCGGGCGCGGCGGTGCGGGTGCCAGCACCTTGGCCGCAGCGTTGGCCCGGACGGCCGCCCGCCGCCGGCGGACGCTGCTGGTGGACGCGGATCCGCTCGGCGGCGGAGTCGACGTCCTGCTCGGCGCGGAGGACGCGGCAGGCCTGCGGTGGCCGGACCTGGCCGAGACCCAGGGTCGGTTGGCCGGGGAGGTGCTCGGCAACGGTCTGCCGCGGGTGGGCGACCTCACGGTCCTGTCGTACGACCGGGTCGGTGCCACCGCAGTCCCGCCGGCGGCGATGGTCGCCGCTCTCGCGGCCGCCGCCCGCGGCTTCGACCTGACCGTCGTCGACCTTCCCCGTACGGCGGACGAGGCAAGTCTGCAGGCGCTGTCCCGGGCGCGACTGGTGGTGCTGGTGGTGCCGACCCAGGTCCGGGCAGCGGCAGCCGCCGAGCGGCTGTGCCAGGTCCTGCCGCTGCCCAGCGCAGCGACCGGCCTGGTCGTCCGGCGGACGTTGGGAGGCAAGGACTATGACCCGCAGGCGTTCGCTGACGCCCTGCAGTTGCCCGTCTGGGCAGTCGTGGGGCGGCAGCGGAACGTCCCGGTCGCGGCCGAGGACCGCCGGCCGCCGCGGATGTCGGCCCGCAGTTCGCTGACGCAGGCCGCCGAGATCCTGTTGCGTCGCCTCGACGCGGAGCAGCCGGCATGAGCATCGCATCGGCCGTGCCAGGCGAGGACGGCCAGGCCCAGGACCTGGTGGGCCGGGTGCGGTCCCGGCTGATCGCCGACGCCGCCGCCGCGGCCAGCCCCAGCGAGGTCGCCAGCGCGCTGCGGCAGGAGGGCGTCGTCCTCGGCGACGCCGCGGTCCTCAGCCTCGTGTCGACCTTGCGTTCGGAGCTGACCGGGGCCGGGCCGCTGGACGACCTGGTCGCCGACCCGGAGGTCACCGATGTCCTGGTCAACGGGCCGGACGAGGTCTGGGTCGATCGTGGGCACGGCTTGCAGCGGGCCGACCTGCGGTTCCGGGACGACGACGCGGTCCGCCGACTCGCGCAGCGACTGGCCGCCTCGGCCGGCCGGCGGCTGGACGAAGCCGCGCCGTACGTCGATGCCCGGTTGCCCGGCGGGACACGGCTGCACGCGGTGCTGCCGCCGGTGTCCGGTTCGCAGACCCTGGTCTCGTTGCGGGTGGGCCGGCGCCGACCGTTCACGCTCGACGAACTCGTCGACGTCGGCACCGTTCCGCCCGGCGGCGCGGCCTGGTTGCGCGCGATCGTGGCCCGCCGGTTGGCGTACGTCGTCAGTGGCGGGACGGGCACCGGCAAGACCACGGTGCTGGCGACACTGCTGAGCGAGGTCGACCCGCGGGAGCGGCTGGTGCTGGTCGAGGATGCCGCCGAGCTCCGGCCTGCCCACCCTCACGTCGTCCGGCTGGAGGCGCGACCGCCCAACCTCGAGGGCGCGGGAGCGGTGACGCTGCGGGACCTGGTCCGGCAGGCCCTGCGGATGCGGCCGGACCGGCTCGTGGTCGGCGAGGTCCGGGGGGCCGAAGTCGTCGACCTTCTCGCTGCGCTCAACACCGGCCACGACGGCGGCTGCAGCACGCTGCACGCGAACTCGGCGGCCGACGTGCCGGCTCGGTTGGAGGCGCTTGCCCTGGCCGCCGGACTCGGGCGAGACGCCGTCCACGCGCAGGTCGCAGCAGGCCTGGACGCCGTCGTCCACCTGCAGCGACGACGTGACGGACGACGGACGGTCGAGGGCATCCATGTGCTGCGTCGCGGCCCCGACGAGTTCGTCCGCGCCGTGCCAGCGCTGCGGTTCAGCGGACGACAGGTTCGTCGCGGTCCCGGCATCGGCGCGCTCTACGACCTGCTGCGAGCCCGGTGACATGTCAATCGCCGTCGCACGCTGGCCCATGGCCGCAGCCCCACCGCCAGCCGCAGCACTGCCGGCAGTCGCCTTGTCGCCGTCGGTTGCGCTGTTCGCGTCGATCGTGCTGGTCACGGTCGCCGTGGCCGTGTGGCCGTCGCGTCCGGTCCTGACCCGGACCGGTCGGCTCCGCGGCTGGTCCGCTCACTGGCAGTCCCTCGCCGTCCGGTGGACAGTTCTCGCCGGTCGAGCCGGTCCGGGGGCGCGGGCGGGGGCCCGTCGCGCCCGGACCGGCGTCCGGGAGCTCTGCGACGGGTTGTCGGCCGAACTGCTCGCCGGACGCCCGCCCCGCGACGCGCTCGCCGCTGCGGCCGGGGCACCAGCTGCCCGCAGCGCAGCCGGCTCGACGCCCGCTTCCGTGGCGTCCAGCGTGACCGGATTGGGCAGCGCTGTCCTTGTCCCGGCGGCGCTTGCGGCGGCTCGGCTCGGCGGAGACGTGGCCGCAGGGCTGCGTCGTGACGCGCAGGCGCCAGGCTGCGACGGCCTGCTGCTGGTCGCAGCGTGCTGGCAGGTGGGCGAAGGCGCCGGCGCCGGGTTGGCGGCGTCCCTCGACCGGCTCGGCCAGTCGATGCGCGCCACCGAGGACGTCAGGGTCGCGCTGGATGCCCAGCTCGCCGGTCCGCGGGCCACCGCGCGCATGCTCGCGCTGTTGCCGGTGATCGGGCTGCTGCTGGGCACCCTGCTCGGCGGCGAGCCGGTCCAGTGGCTGTGCACGACGATCCCCGGCGTGGCCGTCGGCGCGGCCGGACTGGCCCTGACTGCGCTGGGGTTGTGGTGGACCGCCGCCATTGCGCGCAGCGTGGAGCGGCGATTGTGAGCGCGACATGTTCCCAGTGAGCGCGAGGTGTCCGCTCTGAGCGCGGGGCGTCCGGATGGGGGTGCGTGCGCCCGGCGTCACCGCGGGTCGTCGGGTGCGATGCGGCGCGACAGCCTGTGTCGCGGCGAAGTCGACGGGACCGCGTCGGCCCGGCCGTGGTGACAGCGGCCGGTGGACAACTCGTCCTCGCCACCACGCTCATGGTCGTGGGGTGGCGGTTGTGGATCGCTGGGAGAGCGGAGCGGCGGGAACGCCTGCGCCGCATCGTGAACGAGAGACCGGAGGGTCCGGCGCGTGCCGGCGGCGGAACGGTGGGGGCAGCCGACCGGGCGACCGGCGGCCCGCCTGATCGTCGGGGTCGACCCGGGCTACCCGGGCGACCTCAGCGATCTGGGCGATGGCGGCGATGGGGGCTGCCGGGGTTGGTTGTGCCGACGGTCGAGGATGGACCGGGCCAGGACACCGCTCGTCGCCGCACTCGACTGGCGTGCGCACTCGCCGGCGTGGCCACTGCGGTCGTGGTCGGCGGCTTCGGCGGGATCGCCGTCGGTGCCCTGCTGGCGGCCGTGCTGCCGCCGATTCTCGGCCGCCTCGAACCGCGACACGTTCGGCTGCGACGGTCGCGATTGGTCGCCCAGGCGCCGCTGGTGGCCGATCTGCTGGCAGCGTGCCTGGCCGCGGGTGCGCCAACGGTGGTGGCGACGGCGACCGTCGCCGACGCTATCGGCGAGCCGGCCGCGGGCAGCCTGCGGAATGTGGTGGCGGCGCTGCGACTTGGCGCCGACCCGGTGCTGGCGTGGAGCGTCTTGGGTGAGGAGCCCGGCTTGCGGAGTATCGCAGTGGCGGTGGCCCGATCGAGTCGTAGCGGGGCGCCGTTGGCTGCCGTGCTCGGTCACGCCGCGGCCGACCTGCGCCGCGAGGCCCGGCTGCACGTGGAAGTGGCGGCCCGAGCGGCGGGCGTCCGTGCGGTCGCGCCGTTGGCCGCGTGCTTCCTGCCGGCGTTCCTGCTGCTCGGGGTGGTCCCGCTCGTCGTGTCGCTGGTGGGTCAGTTGGTCGGGTAGGCCCGTCCGGGTGGGGGCCGTCCGAGTAGGGCTGTCCGGGTGTCCCTAGCCCCCGACAGGGGCGAGGAACTCCTGCACGGGGATCGAGACGGCGTGCGGCGATCGTTCAGCACCCGCCACGCCCCCCTTGAGGACGGGAATCGTGTCGGTGAACGGGGTTGCGTGCTGACCAGCGGCAGGTGTTTGGCAACCGCCGTTCAAGATCACGCGATCGCCTTCCCGGAGATAGGAGTTCACCAACAACCAGCCGGCGTCGCGATCGTGACGAAGTACGGCGAAGGTCCGCGAGCCGGGCGTCATCCCTGGCACACCGTTAGCCGTCGTGTACGTCGCGCCTCCGATGGTTCCTCCGAGCACTGCAATTTCGTCAGCCTTCACCGGCGGGCCGAACACGGTCCGTTGGATAACGACCCCCGCCCGGGTGTAGATCTCTCGTTCGGTGATTCCAGCATCCACCGGGCGGGATACATCGAAGGGGTTGCCCAGCGAGCTGACGGTGAGCTCGGCCAACGAGTACCTTGCGTCCTTGCGATATCCGACGAGCCACCAGGCGATGTCCCTGTTCACACAGGAGGTGTCGACGGTGGTCACCTTGTTGGCTGTCGTCGGCTCGCCGGTGGGAGCCTCGGCACTCGGCACAGCAGCCGGGATCGGCGACTCGGTCGATGACCTGAGAGATCCACTCGGTGCCGCGCACCCGACGATGAGACCGATTCCCGCGCAAGCGATACCGAGGTGTAGCACACGCTGGTGACTCATGCTGAACGTCCCCCGTCGGCTAGTAGAAGTACTGCAGCCCACTGATGCCGTCGGGCTGGAGAGTCATTTTGTTGGCATCTATGGGTACATGACCGCGGTCGTCACGCTCGAGTGCAGCAGCCCCCTGCGAGTGCCCAAACTCGTGCAGCGTGGTCGAGGTGACGTTGCAGTTCGGACTGTTCGGATCCGACTCACGATGGCCGTGGGCCGGTGTGTGTGTGACGTAGCCGATGACCCAAGACAGTAGGCGCGCTGATTGTTTGGCCACTGCCCAAATGTCTCGAACGTCCCTGCATGCGCCGCGCCAGCCACAGACAGGAGGAATCCCGAGTGTGGAAGCAAGAACCATCCTTGACGCGCGCATCAATGTGCCCCCCTCGTTTCACACGACGTGCGGACGTCGAACTGGGAAACGCACGTGCTCTAGGCGCGCACGTTAACGCCGCCGTACGTAGCGTGGCAACGGTCGACCAGACCCTGTTCCGGCGCACGGCGAAGGCGGTCGCGCTGAGGGTGTGGCTCAACGAGCGGGTGCTGCCGACCCGGACGTGGCGCCGCTGGCCGCGTGCTTGCTGCCGGCGTTCCTGCTGCCCGAGGTGGTCCCGCTCGTCGTGTCGCCGGTGGGTCACGTGGTCGGGTAGGCCAGTCCGGGAAGGGCTGTCCGGTCAGCTCGGCTGCGACCTCGCCAGGACGGCTTTCGTCCCGGTGACCAGCCGGCGGGCGGCGTCCACCGGGTCGGCCGCGGCCAGCTCGTCGGACAGGACCTCCACCGACACCGGGATCGCCGGATCGGCACCGCCGAGCGCGGCCAGGAACGCGTCGAGATCGAACTGGCCTTCGTCCGGCACGTTCCGGTAGTGCAGCGTCTCGGTACGGAAGTCCGGATCGGCCCGGTCGATCGGACCGTCGTCGAGCTGGATGGAGACGAGGTGGGCACGGTCGATCGCGCGTAGCAGAGCCAGGTCGTTGGCACCGCGCACGTGGTGCCATACGTCGACGCAGACACCGCCGTTGGGCCGCCCCGCCTCGGTGACGATCCAGTTCGCGGTCGCTGCGTCGGGCACGTTCGTCGTCGGGATGAACTCCAGCGCCACCTTGAGCCCGACGTCGGCAGCGCGGTCGCACAGCGCCGCGAAGCGCTCGATGACATCGGGTTCGACGATCGGTGCACGGAACGAGCCGACTGTCTGCAGGTGCCGGGCGCCGAACAGTTCGGCCATGGCGAGGTACTCGTCCAGATCGGCGAGGCTGCCACCTCGAGTGTCGGGCGCCCCGCCTCCTGTTTCCGGATCGGCGGCGAACCCGATGATCACCTCGAGTTCGGCCACGCGCACGCCGTTGCCGTCCAGGATCGCGCGGACCTCGCGGGGACTCAGCCCGGTCGCCAGGATCTGGCGATAGCTGGTCAGGCTGAGACCGAGGGCCGTGAAGCCGGCAGCGGCGGCGACCTCGACCCGCTGCTGGAATGTCGCGACGCGCAGCGGCGTGAGATTGGCCAGCACGAGCATCGGCTGCGACCCGGCTGCGGCGACCATGCGGCTCCTCTCGTACGTCCGGTTGCGTCGTCCCTGCAGGCAGCGACAGCGCATCCTTGCAGGGTTCCGCTGGCCCGCGGTGCGGCGGCCGCGGACGGCCCCCTACGGTGATCGCATGCGCTACCGCACCCTCGGAGACAGTGGTCTCCTCGTCTCGGTCGTCGGCTTGGGCTGCAACAACTTCGGCGCCCGAGTCGGGCTGGAAGGGACGCGGGCGGTGCTGGACGCCGCGATCGACGTCGGGGTGACGCTGCTGGACACCGCAGACATCTACGGCCAGGGCGCCTCCGAGGAACTGCTCGGCCAGGCGTTGCTGGGCCGGCGCGACCAGGTCGTGCTGGCGACGAAGTTCGGCCATCGCGCCGTGGAGATGTTCGGCAGTGCGGCGGGCGCGAAGGGCGGCCGGTCGTATATCCGACGGGCCGTCGACGCGTCGCTGCGCCGCCTGCAAACGGACTGGATCGACCTGTACCAGTTGCACACACCGGATCCGCTCACGCCGATCGCGGAGACGCTGTCGGCGCTCGACGATCTCGTCCGCGAAGGCAAGGTCCGGTACGTCGGCAGTTCCAACCTGACCGGCTGGCAACTGGCGGAAGCCGCTCACACGGCGCGGGAACTCGGGTTGACGGCGTTCGTGTCGGCACAGAACCACTGGTCCTGGTTGCGCCGCGACGTCGAGCGGGAGGTGGTCCCGGCCGCGGTGCACTACGGCGTCGGCGTCCTGCCGTACTTCCCGCTGGCCAACGGGCTGCTGACCGGGAAGTACCGCCGCGGTGAGGCGCCGGTCGCGGGCACCCGACTGGCCGGGCGCGACCCGGTGGCGGCCGAGACCTTCGATCGGATCGAGGCCCTGCAGCGGTGGGCTGCCGAGCATGGCCGCACCGTGCTCGACGTCGCCGTCGGTGGCCTGGCCGCCCTGCCCGGCGTGGGGTCCGTCATCGCCGGCGCGACCCGTCCGGAGCAGGTCGTGGCCAACGCCGACGCCGGCGAGTGGGTACCGACCGTCGCGGAGTTGGCGGAGATCTCGGCGCTGGTGCCCGTCCCGGACTGACCCGGGTCGTGAGCAGCGTCACGGCGACTGCGGAGTTCGTCATGACGGCACCACGTCGGGTTAACCGTCGCGCAACGTTGCGCCGCCTACCGTCGTCGGTATGGACCTACGAGCCGCAGCCGACCACCGGGTACCTCGCCGCCGCATCGGCCTGGTCGCCCACGATCACCGCAAGCGGGACATGCTCGAGTGGTCGAAGTTCAACGCCGACACCCTGCGGGGTCATCACCTCGTCGCCACCGGGACGACCGGATCCATGTTGCGGGACAACCTCGACCTCGACGTGGAGCTGTTGGCCAGTGGGCCACTGGGCGGCGACCTGCAGATCGGTGCGCGCATCGTGGACGGCGACATCGACCTGCTGGTCTTCTTCTGGGACCCGCTGCAGCCGCAACCGCACGACCCCGACGTGAAGGCACTGCTGCGGATCTGCGTCCTGCGTGACGTCCCGACCGCGTGCAACCGCGCGACCGCGGACTACCTGATCTCCTCGCCGATGTTCGCCGAGCCCGATCTGGATCCCGACGTCGTCGACCCCGAGCTGCTGCCGGTGGCCTCGGCTCCCTGAACCGGGGCGAGCGGCAGCCGCATCGTCACCCGGGTACCCGCTCCGGGCGGGGACTGCACGCTCAGCGTCCCGTCGTGGGCAGCGACGATCGCGGCCACGATCGACAGGCCCAGGCCGCTGCCGCCGGAGGCGCGTGAGCGGCTGAGGTCTGCCCGGGTGAAACGTTCGGTGACCCGCGGCACCAGGTCGGCCGGGATCCCCGGGCCGTCGTCGGCGACCTCGAGCACCGCTTGGGCATCCTCGACCGTGACCTGCACCGTGGCCGTGGTGCCCTCAGGGGTGTGGGCCCGGACGTTGGCCAGCAGGTTCGCCACCACCTGGTGCAGCCGTACCGGATCCCCGAGCACCCACACCGGTCCCTTGCCGTCGCCGCCGGTATCGGCGGAATCGCCAGCGGCAGAACGGATCTGCCAGTGGTGGTGGGGTCCGGCGGCCCGTGCCTCGTCGACCGCCTCGGAGACGGTCGCGACGAGGTCGACCGGGCTGGGGGTGAGCGGCTGGCCCTCGTCCAGTCGCGCGAGCAGCAGCAGGTCGTCGACCAGGACGCCCATCCGGCTGGCGGCCGACTCGATCCGGTCCGCCGACACCTCGGCCTGCTCGGGATGGTCGCGCCCGGCCCGGCGGAACAGTTCGGCGTACCCGCGGATCGCCGCCAACGGGGTCCGCAGTTCGTGTCCGGCGTCGGAGACGAAGCGGCGCAGCCGTTCGGAGGTTCGTTGCCGCTCCTGCAACGACGCCTCGACGTGGTTGAGCATCTCGTTGAAGGCGGTCGCGACCTGCCCGACCTCGGTACGCGGGTCGGCCTCGGGAACCCGTACGTCGATGGCGACCGTACCGTCGGACAGCGGCAGTGCGGCAACGGCTGTCGCGGTCGTCGCCACGCGGCGCAGCGGCCGCAGCGAGAGCCGCACGAGCACCGTGCCGGCGATGCCGACCACGACGAGGACCGCCGCGAACACGAGGCCTTCGATCAGCACGAGCCGTCGGACCGTGTCCCACACACTGGCCAGCGAGTCACCGCCGACGAGCACCTGTCCGCTGTCGCCCCACGGCAGCGCGACCATGCGAAACGAACCGGCGGCTCCGAGGTCCACGGTGACCGGAGTGGTTCCGCCGACCGGGACAGCCTGCAGCGCAGCGACATCGGCCTCGGACAGCACCAGCGTCTCCGGGCTGCGATAGGCGACGACGACGGCCTGGTCGTCGTCCAGCGCGACGGTGAGGTCCCAGACCGACCGGGCTCGGTCGAGGGCGATCCGGTCGGGGGTGCCGGCGGGCCCACGGCCGCCCGGCGGCCCCGGGGGTACCGCGCTCAGCACGGTCTCGTCGGTCCGGCGCACGAGGTACGTCGACAACGACAGCGTCGTGACCAGCCCGACGACGAGGAAGGCCACGGCGGTGACCAGCAGCAGTCCGGCGACCAGCCGGGTCCGCAGCGGCAGGCCGGACACTAGGCGCCGCAACGGTTCATCCCGTCACCCGCGGCGGGCGCAGGACGTAGCCGACGCCCCGGACCGTATGGATCAGGGGCTCGCGGCCGACGTCGAGTTTCTTCCGCAGGTAGCCGATGTAGATCTCGACCACGCTGGTGCGCCCGTCGAAGTCGTAGCGCCACACCCGGTCGAGGATCTGGGCCTTCGACACGACCGTGCGCGCGTTGAGCATGAGGAAGCGCAGCAGGTCGAACTCGGTGGGAGTCAGGTCCACGGAGTCGTTGCCGCGCCGTACTTCTCGGCTGTCCTCGTCCAGGGTGAGGTCGGCGACGACGAGTGTGGTGGTGCGGTCGTGGACCCGCCCGGACCGGCGCAGCACCGCGCCGAGGCGCGCGAGCAGTTCCTCCAGCGAGAACGGCTTGGCGACGTAGTCGTCCGCACCGGCCCGCAGTCCCGCGATCCGGTCACCGGTCTCGCCCCGGGCGGTGAGGAAGACCACCGGCAGGTCGGGCTGTTCGGCCCGCAGCCGGCGCAGCAGTTCCAGGCCGTCGACGTCGGGCAGCATGACGTCGAGTACGGCGACGTCCGGGCGCAGTGTCCTCGCGGCGCGCAGCGCGTCGTCGGCGTTGCCCGCGGTGGCCGTCAGGCAGCCGTCGAATCGCAGCGCCGTGGCCACCAGATCGGCCAGGTCGGGCTCGTCGTCGACGACGAGGACCCGGATCGGCAACTCGTCGGGGGCGATGCCCAGGTACGTCGTGGTTCCCACAGTGGTCCTCCCGGCCGCGGGCCACGCTGACCCTCGTCCGGCCAGCATCGAGCCGCAACCTAGGAGAACCCTATGAACCGACAGGTGCTCGTGCTCAGAGTGTGACCAGGCCGTCCACGACGACCTGCGGACGCTTCTTGCTCACCTTGGCCTTGAGCGCCAGCTGGTGCGTGCCGGTGGTCGGCAGGTTGACCACCCAGAGCAGCTGCCGATCGCGGCGGCCGGGCGCCCGCAGATCGATCGTGGCCACCAGGGCACCGTCCAGGAAGACCTGCAGCGTGCCGCCCTTCGGCATCCTGCTGCCGACGATCCCGATCGAGTGAGCCGAGACCGTGGCCGTGGCCCAGACACCCTTGCGCTTGGCCGCTACTGCCGTACCGCCCAGCAGCGAGGAGCGCGCGACGGTGCGCCAGCCGGCGGCGGTGGTGAAGCCGCGAGGGTCCACCCCGATCGGCCCGGTCACTGCCACCTGGCTCGCGGCGTTGCCCGCCCGGTCGAATGCCTGCAGCCCGATCGCCGCGCCGGCACCGGCGCCCAGCGTGAACGACCGGCTGGTGGAGCCGGCGGGGACCTCGGCGCCGTTGACCAGCTGCCGGACCACGCCCCGGTTGTCGGTCACGTTCCAGGACAACGTCGTGGGCACCTTCGCGCCGCTCAGCGCGCCGCCGTCCAGGCGCAGCGACGGCGTACCGACGTAGACCGGCGCAATCGTGTCGACCACGAACCGCGTGGTCGGTCCGGTCCGCCGTACCGATCCGGTCTCGACCACGTCGACCCGCACGGTGTGCGGACCCTGGCCGAGCCCGTCCAGCCGGTACGACGTGGTCCCGGCGCCGACGGTGGCCACCTCGGTGCCGTCGACCACCACGCGGTACGTCGCGACCTGCGCCCGGCCGGCCGGCGAACCGACGGCCCACGTCACGTCGGTGCCGGTGGCGGCGATCGCGCTGCCGTCGGCCGGGCCGGTCACGATGGCCGTCGCCAGCGGCAGCGTCGCGGCCGGATCCCGCCGCTGCAGTTCGATGACGGTGTCGACCCCGGGGGCCTGGATCGACACCGCAGCGCTGGTCGGGCCGGCGGCGCCCTGCGTGACGATCTGGTTGTCGGCTACCCCGTCGCGGCGGGGCACCAGCACGGTCAGCCAGCTGGCCGACGTCCCGGTCTGGGTGGCCTGCACGGTGGGGGCCGGCACGAGTTCGCCGTACGCCTGGCTGTTCCAGCCGAGCATCGGGGCGCTGCGGCCCTTCACGGTGCTGACCGCGGGCTGCGGGCCCGCCCAGCGCATCGTCAGGTTCGCGCCGGCGCCGGTGGTGGCGATGCCGGTACCGCCGGCGGCATTGGTCGCCACCACCGAGCGGTCCCGACCCAGCTGCCAGTTCTGCGTGAACGTCCGTGGGGTGTCCGACTCGGCGGTGTCCCAGACGACGAACAGGTCGTGGGCCCGGTCGTAGTGGATGGTCCGGGTCACCGTGGCGCCGGCGTAACCGTGGTCGATGAAGGTGAGGTCGTCGGAGGCGCCGCCGCGCGTCTGGAGCACCTCGGTCGCTCCGGCGGTGTACGGGACACCCGGCAGGTCCACGACGTTGTGCGCCGCACGGCTGCGGACGTAGGCGCGCTTGGCGTCGTTGGCGTAGCGGTACGGGCCGGAGTCGAACAGCAGCTGGGCGCCGTGCGAGGCGAGGGTCAGCGCGCCGGCGTCGGCGTGCTGGTGGGCCGAGGATCCGCCGGGGACGTCGTAGCGCACCGAATAGAACGTCTCGTCGGCGAAGGAGCGCGCGCCGGTACCCCAGCCGCTGCGGCCGAAGGCGTAGCCGCCGGCGAAGGTGGCGAACAGCGTCGAGGGCGGGGCGCCGGCCGCGCCCTGGGTGGCCGACCACGCCACCGCCGGGTCGCCGAAGCTGTTGGGCAGATCGACGGGGCTGGAGTCGCCGACGGCTTCCAGCCGGCCGTCCGGCCGGGTGGCCCAGGCCAGGAACGACGGGATCGCGGCGATCCGGTTGAGGTTCGCCGGGGTGGGCCGACCGGCGATGGCCAGGCGTTGGGCTGCCTCGCCGTACCAGACGTAGTTGGTCAGGCCGTACTGGATGGCGTTCTCGCGGTCGGACCCGTCGGCGGTCAGGGCGCGTCCGGCGATGTCGTCGATCCGCGCGGCCGCGAGGTTCACCAGGTCGCCGCGTCGCAGCGTCTGGCCCGCCGCGAGCAGGCCGAGGGACTGGGCGAGCGCGGTGTTGTTCCCCGGCACCCACGGGCCCTTCGCGACCGCGTCCGCCTGCGCCTTCAACGCCTTGCGCAGCCAGCCGGCCTTGCCCTGCGGACCGGCGACCGCGCAGACCATCGTGACCAGCCGAAGTCCTTGCGGCAGTTGGGAGTACGCGCCGGTGGACGACAGCGGCCGCTTGGGGTTGTCCTTCACCCAGTCGCGCAGGATCGCGTAGAACCGGTTGACGTACGCCGCATTCGCGGTGCGGACGCCTTCGCGCAGCAGCGGCAACAGGTAGTCCAGCCCGTGCATGTTGGCGTTGCCCGACGCGTCCAGGGTGCGCTTGGGCTTCCAGGACGGGTTCGCGCCCCACCGGAACGTGCCGTAGCTGCCGAGTACGACGGTGCCCGCGTACAGCTCGGCGGCCCGCTTCGCTTCGAGTTTCGCGTTGCCGGAGGACGCTCCGGCGCCGATCGGGCATTGCGCGGCCGCAGCGGCGCGATCCACCTTGGGCGCCTTCACTTTGGCCTGCGCCGCACTGGCCGGGCCGAGCAGGCCGGCCGTCACGGTGGCGGCGACGAGCAGGCAACCGAACGACCAGCGACGCGGCGGCCGGGCTCCCCCTCTGCTCGTCACGGTCGGCACCATCGCAACGGCTCGGCCTGCTGCCAACCCGGTCGTCCGGGTATCGGCCGGTGCGGGCGGCCCCACCCGAGCCCGCTGACCGGGCAGCCCGCGGCGCGGTGGGGACGTCGCCGTACGGGGTCGCCGGGGACGCTGCGCTGTTCGGGTGAGCGGCGGGACGGGGCCGGCTGTGCGAATCTGACCGCGTGGTCCTCGCGTCGCCGGACGGGCGACTGTCGTCCGGCGCTGCGCAGCCGCCGGCAGCAGGACGGCGGCCGGGCCGCTGGCGCCGTAACGATCCGGCGCTCTACGACGACCTGGCCGGATCGTGGCAGGACCCGGTCGGCCCACTGGCACCGCTGCAGTGGCTGGCCGCCGCGCGGGCCCGGTTGCTGCCCCCGGCCGCGCAGCCGCAGGTCTCACTGCTGGTCGATCTGGGGTGCGGCGGCGGGGGATTCGCCCCGCACGCGCAGGCCTTGGGCTACCGGCATGTCGGGGTCGACCTGGTGTCCTCGGCGCTGCGGGTCGCGCGGGACCGCGGCATGGCCGGTGCGGTGGCCGACGTCGCGGCGCTGCCGCTGCCGGACCGCTGCGCGGACGTGGTCTGCGCCGGGGAGATCCTCGAACACGTCACCGACCTGCCCGCCGTGGTGGCGCAGGCGTGCCGGATCCTGCGCCCCGGCGGGCTGCTGGTGGTGGACACGCTGGCCGCCACGGCGCTCAGCCGGCTCCTCGCGATCCACCTCGCCGAGCGGCTCCCGCGGGTCCCCTCCGGCGTCCACGATCCGGCGCTGCTGGTCGACCGCGTCGCGCTGCGCCGGCTCTGCGCGGCCCACGGGGTCTCCCTGACGATGCGCGGGCTGCGGCCGACCGCCGGGTCGCTGCTGCGCTGGTGGACCGGCCGGGCCGGGCGCCCGGGCGCGCCGGCGGGTGCCATGGTGCCGACGTGGTCGACCGCCGTGCTGGTCCAGGCGTGGGGAGTCAAACGATGACCACCGGACCCGGTGCCGAGTCACCGGAGGTGGTCCAGGCGGCCAGGCGGGTCGCTGCCGGTCTGGCCGAGCGCGCCGCCGCCAACGACGGCCCGGGCGAGTTCCCGCTGGCCGACCTGGCGGCGTTGCGCTCCAGCGGATTGCTCGGCCTGCTGGTCCCCGCGCGGCTCGGCGGACTCGGTGCCGGGTTCGCCGAGTACGTCGAGGTCGCCATGGTCCTGGCCGCCGGTAGCGGCGCGACCGCCCTGGTGTTCAACATGCACGCGTCGGTGACCGGTGCGCTGGCCCGTACGCCGGACGCGCTGGCGCATGCCGTGGGCGCGCCGGAGTCGTCGTTCGCGGTGCGGGACAAGGTCCTTGCCGATGCCGCCGGCGGCGCCTTCTACGCGGTGGCGATGAGTGAACGCGGCGCGGGGGCGCGGCTGTCGCAGCTGCGTACGTCGTACGTCCCGGTCGACGGCGGGTACCGCATCACCGGCTCGAAGGCGTTCGTCTCCGGTTCCGCGGCCGCCGACGCCTACCTCGTCGCCGCCCGGTCGGCGGTCGCCGAGCAGACCGTGTCGTACTTCCTGGTCCCCGCCGGACCCGGCACCGTGGTGGAACGGACCTGGGACTCCCTCGGGATGCGGGCCACCGGCAGCCACGACCTGCACCTGGACACCGTGGTCGACCACACCGCGTTGCTCGGTGGCGTGGAGGGCCTGGCCCTGCTGCTGGCCGAGGTGATGCCGCAGTGGCTGATCGCCAGTTACGCGGCGGTGTACGTCGGGGTGGCGCAGGCGGCGCTGGACGCGGCCGTGGCGCACCTGGGAAGCCGTGGGCTGCAAGGTCTTCCGCAGGTACGCGCCCGGCTCGGCCGGGCCGACGCCCAGGTCTGCGCCGCTCGACAGGTCGTGCGTCGGGCCGCCGCGCTCATCGATGCGGCCCCCGGCGAGCCGGCGACCAACCGCTGGGTATGGCGCGCCAAACTCGTCGCCGGTGACACCGCGGCCGACGTCGCCGCGTCGATGCTGGAGGCGGCGGGCACCTCGGCTGCCCGCCGCGGGCACGCCCTGGAACGGTTGTATCGGGACGCCCGTTGCGGCGCACTGCAACCGGCGACGTCGGACGTCTGCGCGGACTGGCTGGGTGTGGCCGCGCTGGGCGGCGACCCGGACGCCGAGGACGGGCCGCGCCGGTGGTGACGGCCGGCGTACCGACGACCGCGGTCATCGCCGGCTTCGGCTCGGCCTGCCCCGAGTCGGTCACGCAGGACGCCTTGTGGGACGGCTACTTCCACGCGCGCGTCCCGGCCGGCCGGGCTGCGGTGGCTCGCCAGATCTTCACCGGCTCCGGCGTACGGCGCCGTCACGCCGTGGTCAACCCGCTGGTCGAGGACGTCTCGGGGTGGTCGACCGGCCAGCGGATGACCCGCTACCTGGCCGCCGCGGTGCCGCTGGGCACTCGGGCCGTGGCGGCGGCCCTCGAGGCCGCCGGGGTGGACCCGGGCGAGGTCGGGCAGCTGATCGTGGTGTCCTGCACCGGATATGCCACGCCCGGCCTGGACATCGCGCTGGCCCGCGACCTGCGGTTGCCCGCCGACGCCCACCGGCTGGTCGTCGGGCATATGGGCTGCTACGCAGCGATTCCGGCGCTGGGTGTCGCCATGGATTTCGTGCGGTCCCGCGGCCAGGTCTCGGTGGTGCTGTGCTGCGAGCTGACAAGCCTGCACGCGCAGCCGCCGTCGCGGGAGCTGGACCAGGTCGTGGCTCACGCGCTGTTCAGTGACGCCGCAGCCGCTGTCGTCGTCCGCCCGGAACCGGCGCCCGGCGCGGCGCCGGAGCCCACGCCGGGCGGGCTGGCCGCCGGCCGGCTGGAGATCGTCGACCTCGTGGTGCGGACCGAACCTGCCCACGCGGACAAGATGACCTGGGACGTGACCGATCTCGGCTTCCGGATGGGATTGTCCGCCGCGGTTCCGGACGTGCTCGCCGACTGCGTCGGCCCCTTGGTCGAGCAGTTGCTGGCGCGCTCCGGTGTCACACGGTCCGCGGTCGAGTCCTGGGCGGTTCACCCGGGTGGCCCACGCATTCTCGAGGTCGCTGCCGATCGTCTCGGGCTGGCCGCCGGTGCGCTGGATTCGTCGTGGCGGGTGCTGGCCGAGCACGGCAACTGCTCGTCCCCGACCGTCTTGCTGGTCCTCGACGAGGAGCTGAGCCGGCGTCCACCGGCCCCGGGTTCGTGGTTGGTGGCCTTGGCCTTCGGCCCTGGCCTGACGCTGGCGGCGATGCTGCTGCGGGCTCGGCCCTGCGGCGGCTGAGGTGTGCACCGGCCCCACCGGAGCGCATCGGCTGCGCCGGCATCCGCCCTGTGCTAGCGTCGCGCCCGGTTGCAGGTGCATGTCCACGAGGTCTTCTGAGAACGCCCGCGGAGTGTGATCCGCAGGGCGTTCTTGTCGTCTCAGGGCCTTCCAGCCCGGCGCAGGACGAGTCTTCGGTTGCAGCCCGAGGGTGGCGCGGTGCCCCCTCGCCAGCCCAGTGGAAGGTTCGATCGCAATGACTCAGGGAACCGTCAAGTGGTTCAACGCCGAGAAGGGTTTCGGCTTCATCGCGCAGGACGGCGGAGGACCCGACGTCTTCGTGCACTTCTCGGCGATCCAGTCCGACGGCTACCGCTCGCTCGACGAGAACCAGCGTGTCGAGTTCGAGATCGTGCAGGGCCAGAAGGGCCCGCAGGCCGACCAGGTTCGCGCCGTCTGACCGACGCGCTGCCGGTCGTCACGGCCGAATCGAACAGGGGCCCCGCCCGACCGGCGGGGCCCCTGTTCGGCGTCCGGGGGGCGTTGCGCCGGCTGGGGCTGGCCTAGGCCCGGCTGTCCTGCGGCTCGAGCAGCGCCACCACGACCAGTCCCACTAGCGGCAGCACGAACCCGACGACGGCGAATCCGACGATCCCGACCGTCCCGTAGCCCTTCCGGGCGGCGATCACCGCGCTGAGGACCGAACAGACGACCGCGACGAGCGCGACGAGGACCCACAATCCAGTCGACACGGGGGCTCCCAGTTCCGGCGCTCCGGCGGCGCCCCGGCCGACCCTAGTGCGCCGCACGCCCGGGGCGCGGACAACGGCCGCCCGTGGTCTGGCCACCGGCCACCCGAGCGACGTTAAGCTCCGCCTCCACCTCGTCCCTTGGGGGTATCCGCGCCGTGCGACCCGCCGCCGTGCACCGCGTTCTCGCCGAGATCCGCGCGCAGGTCTGGTACGTCGTCGGCGCGCTGGTGGCGGCGGCCGGGCTGATCCCGCTGATCCGGTACTCCGGCAACGCGGTGGGCTACCTGCTGGTGCCCGTCATCGTGATCGCCCTGGTCGCCACGCCTGCCGTCACGTTGCTGGTCGGCGTGCTGATGACGGCGCTGGCCGTGATCGTGGCAGCGACCGCGGGCGTCCTCGGCGAAGGCGCGACCATCGGCCGGATCACGGTCGTAGCCCTGGCGACCGCCATCGGATACGCCGTGGCCCGGGTACGTCGCCGGCAGCAGGCGGCGATCGTCGCGCAGGCCCGGTCGCTGGCGACCGCGCACGCCGCTGTACAGCGCCGGTCGATCGCGGCCGCCGCGGGCGCGACGGCGACCTGGCAGTGGGAGGCCGCGACCGGTGAGGTGCACACCGACGGCGTCGCCGCGCTGCTCGGCTCCGCCGTACTGAGCCCGGGAGTGACCGGCTTCCTGGACGTCGTCCACCCCGCCGACCGCGACGACATCGCGGCCAAGCTGGCCGAGCTCCCGTCCGTCACCCGCCGGTTCTCGTTGGAGTTCAGGATGGTCCGGGCCGACGGCCGCCCGCTGTGGGTCGAACTGCGCGGCGAACCGCTCCTCGACGCGTCCGGCGCGGTGCTGGGCGCCGCCGGCGTGGTGGTCGACGCCACGGAACGGCGGCAGGAACAGGCCGACCGGGACGCCGTACTGGCCATCTCGACGCACATGGTCGAGCGGCTCGCCGACCTGCTGACCATCGACGACGTCGACCAGTTGCTGCATCAGGCGTGCGAGCTCGGTCACGAACTGTTCGACGGCGAGATGTCCTACTGGGACATGTCGGCTGAGGGGGGCAGGCTGCGGGCGCGATCGGGCACCGAGGGCCCGCCGCCATCGCCGCCGGCCATCGCCGATCCCGGCCTGTGGTGGTCCGGTGCCGACGTGGTGCCGGCGGCCGACCCGGCCGAGCAGCGGCGCGGCGCGGCGGTCCGGGTGGCGGTCTCGTCAGGTCGCCAACTCGTGGTGGTTGCCTCCTGGCCGCAGCCTCGGCCCGCGCCGGGCCCGCGCTGGTTCGCCCTACTCGAACGGTTCGCCACGCAGGTCGCGCTGGCCGAGGCCGCCGCCGCCCGCCATCGGGCCCAGGAACAGGCAGCGGAGTTGTCGCGGCGGCTGCAGGAGGGGCTCGTCCCCAACCCGTCGATCGGTCCCGGCCGGGTCGGGGTGGCCACGCTGTCGATCCCCGGCGAGCACCGGCTGGTGCTGGGCGGCGACTTCTTCGACCTCGTCGTCGGCCCGACCGGCGCGGTCTCGTTCATCATCGGGGATGTCTCCGGGCACGGGGCGGAGCAGGCCGCGCTCGGTGCCGTGCTGCGCGGTGGCTGGCTCGGTGCGGCACTCACCGACGGCAGTGAGCCGCGGGACTGGGTCGAGACGCTCGACGTCATCGTGCGCGAACGCGCCCCGGCGCCGGGCTTCTTCGTCACCGCCCTCACCGGTTGCGTGGACCCGAACGACCAGACCGTCCGGTACGTCTGTGCCGGGCACCCGGCCGCGCTCCTGCTGCAGCCCGGCGCCGGGCCGCGGGTGCTGCCGGCGGCTCCGGTCCCGCCGCTGGGCCTGCTGCGGTACGGCGACGGCCCCCGTATCACACCGACCGAGACGGTGGTCGACCTCCCGGCGGGGTGGGCGCTGCTGCTGTGCACCGACGGCATCCTCGAGGCGCACGACGTCCGCGAGGCCGGTCCCGCCGGTCGCCGGGTGGGTACGGAGGGCCTGCTGCAGATCCTGTCGGCCGGCCGCTGGCGCGACGGCGAGGACCTGGAACGACTGGCGCACGCGGTGTACCTGCGCAACGGCGGCCCGTTCACCGACGACGTGGCCCTGGTGCTGCTCACCGATCAGCGGGAGGTTTCGTCGTAGTCCCGGTCGGGCAACCCGAACTCGGCCGTGCAGTTGCGCGGCCGGCCCGTTCGAGGAGGCGTCGTGACCGTCCCCGTGCCCCCGGCCCCCGATCCCGGGGTGCCGCAGCCGATCGACCCCCCGACGCCGGATCCGGTGCCGCAGCCGCTGGACCCACCGGGTCGCCCCGAGCCCGACATCGGGCCGCCCGTGCCCGGACCTGCCTGACTGCGCACGCCGTAGTGATCAACGACGATCGAGACGGAGTGAGGCGGCGTGCACCTGCTCTTGGCGAGCCTGGACTCGGCCCACGTCGACGCCTGGACGGACGGCGTACGCGATCAGGCTGACGTCGTCGACGACCCCGAACTCCCGGCGCTCGCGATTGCCCTCGCGGCGCTGGGGGACGACGTCACCGTCGTCACCCGGCGCTCCGGGGCACGTCGGCGTGGTACCCAGGTGGTCGATGCCGTCACCGTCGAGCGGGTGGTGGCCGGCCCGACCGGTCGGACGTCCGCCGGTGCCCTCATCGACCACGTCGGGCAGTACGCCGAGGGCCTCGGAGACCGCATTGCCGCCGGCCGGCCGGATGCCGTGGTGGCCATGACGTGGGTCGCGGGTCTGGCTGTCCGTGCCGCGGTGGCCGGGACGACAGTGGCGTGCCTGCAGCGGCTCCCCGACCTCGCCAGCGCCGGTGGGCCGCGCGGTGTCGCTTCGGCCGAGTCCCGCGGCGTACCGTCCGGCCTCGCCTCGGCGCAGCGCGGGGCTCGGGCGGCGACGGTGCTGCCGGCGAAGGAGCGTCGTACGGCGGCAGCCGAGCCAGCCGAGCATCCGGCCCGGGCGCGGCTGGAGTTGGCCGTGGCTCGCGCGGCCGACCACTGCCTGCCTCGGTCGGCGGCCGACGCGCACCGGTTGCACCTGCTCGGCGTACCGCTCGGCCGCGTGACGGTCCTCGGGCCCGGCGTGAGCCCGTGTCCCTGGCACGAGGTTCCGCCCCGGCTCAGCCGAGACCCGCTGCATGTCGCGGTCCCGGTCGCGGCCACCGATCGCGGCGCGGTCGCACTGGCTCTCGCGGCAGCCTCCCGGTCGCCGCGGGTGCACCTCGACCTGCAGCTGCTTGGACCCTGGGAAACGTCCGACCTCGCCGACATCTCGGCTCGGGTCGACCGCCTCGGTCTGCACGACGTGGTCAGCGTGACCCGGGTATCCCCGGGTGATCCGGGGTGGATCCCGGCCGCCGACGTCGTGTGCCTGCTCACCGGGGCGGCCGATGGTCCGGCCATCGCCTTGCACGCGATGGCCTGCGGCGCCCCCGTGGTGGCTGTCGCCGCCGGGGCGCTCGACGACGTCGTGGTCGACGGCGTCACGGGCCGCACGATCCGCGAGGGCGACCTGGCCGGGCTGACCCGGGCGCTGCGCGAACTGTCCAACGACGTGCTACGGGAGGCCATGGGGGCGGCCGCTCGCGATCGGGCCCGAGCCTCGTACGGTTGGGAGCGGCTAGCCGATACCTTGCACCGCACGACCGAGCAGGTGCTCGGCGCCAGGTCGGCCCCGGGCCGGGGCGCGACGCGCACTCCCGCTGCGGCGGGCCGAGCAGGAGGAGGGACGCCGCGATGAGTGCCACCGGCGATCAGCAGGCCGAGCGTACGGCGACCGATCCGGCGCGGCGGCCGACGTACGAGCACGGACGGACCCCGGCGGCGTGGGCGACCGTGATCATCGTGTGCGTGGGTTTCCTCGTCGGCACCCTCGCGCTCATCGTCGACCGGCCGTGGCTGTTCTGGGTCGGTGTCGCCCTGCTCCCGGTCGCGCTGGTGGTCGGGAAGGTCATGCAGCTGGCCGGACTCGGTGCGCTGCCGTCGTACGCCGAAGAGGCCGGTGTCGACGGCTGACCGCCGGCCGGGCACCCATCGAGGTGGCCGCACATCGAGGTGACTTTGACCCGGAGGGCAGCGTGACGGAGCGCTCGGCAGAGCACACGACGGCTGAGGAAGCGATGGCCGACGCGCCAGCGGACGCCAGCGACACTGCCGGGGGCCCGGCTGCCGACGAGGCCGCCTACCGCGGGCAGCCCGACGCGACGGGGCCATCCGCAGGCGCGGCTGCCGTCGGCGGGGACGCTGAGCCGGACAGGGCGGACGACCACGCGAGCGAGGCGACGTCCGGCGGCGAGGCGACAGGGAGCGCTCCGGACACCGCGCCCCGCCGACGATCCTCCTGACGCCACCGGCGGCATGGACATGAGCACGGCACCCGGCGGCCATGACCAGGGCAGCGGTCGGGACCGCTACGACCGTTCGACCGAGAATCCCCGGCAGCGGCTGGACCGACAGTTCGGCGAGTTGCTGCAGGAACTGCGGGTCGCGCAGACCGGCGTCCAGCTGCTGTTCGGGTTCCTGCTGTTGCTGCCGTTCAGCGCGGGCTCGAATCGCCTGGTCGACACCGATCACATCCTGTACGCCCTCACGCTGGTCACCTCGACCGCCGCGCTCGGTTTCCTCATGTCACCGGTACTCGTTCACCGGGCGCTGTTCCAGCGCAAGCGCCGCCCGGAACTGGTCGTGGTCAGCCACTGGCTGGCCGTCGTCGGATTGTTGCTGCTCATGGTGTCGGTGCTGTGCG
The DNA here is from genome assembly GCA_004297305.1 of Actinomycetota bacterium. Lineage (NCBI taxonomy): Bacteria > Bacillati > Actinomycetota > Actinomycetota bacterium. Next base: position 112,407 of record SCTR01000006.1, on the reverse strand, counting down.
CGGTCGCGCTCGTCGCGCGGGTCGCGTTGGGCACCAGCGGATCCACGCCGTGGATCATCGGTGGCTGCGTGGTGATCGTCGTGGGCCTGTGGGTGGTGCTGCCGCTGGCGTTGCGGCTCAGCAGTGACCCCATCCGGCCACCCTCGTCCGAGAAGTGAACCTCGTCGGCTGGCGCACCCTCGCCACCCCGGTGAACCCCGGTCAGGTCACCCGAGGAGGTGGCGGGCCATCACCACGCGCTGGATCTGGTTGGTGCCCTCGTAGATCTGGGTGATCTTGGCGTCGCGCATCATGCGTTCGACGGGGTGATCGCGGACGTATCCGGCACCGCCGAGCACCTGCACGGCATCGGTGGTCACCGCCATCGCCGTATCGGCGGCGAAGCACTTGGCTGCCGCACCGAAGTAGCGCAGATCCGGGTCGTCGCGTTCGCTCTTGGCCGCAGCCGTGTAGACCAGCGCTCGCGCGGCGGACACCTTCATCGCCATGTCGGCCAGCAGGAACTGGATTCCCTGGAAGTCCCCGATGCTGCGGCCGAACTGCTGCCGTTGCCTGGCGTACGCGGTCGCGTAGTCCAAGGCACCCTGCGCGACGCCGACCGCCTGCGCGCCGATGGTGACGCGAGTGTGGTCCAACGTGCGCATCGCGGTGGCGAAACCCGTGCCGGGTTCGCCGATCAGCCGGTCACCGGGGATGCGGCAGGAGTCGAAGAGCAACTCCCGCGTCGGTGAACCGCGCACACCGAGTTTGCGTTCGGGCGCACCGAACGACAGCCCCGGATCGTCCTTCTCCACCACGAAAGCCGAGATGCCGCGGGCCCCGGCGGCCGGGTCGGTCGAGGCCATGACCACGTAGTACGCCGACTCACCGGCCCCGCTGATCCAGGACTTCTGCCCGGTGATGACCCAGTCGTCGCCGTCGCGTACGGCGCGGGTACGAAGCGAGCCGGCGTCTGACCCGGCCTCGCGTTCGGACAGCGCGTAGGAGATGAGGGCCTCGCCGCGGGCGAGCGGTCCCAGGTAGCGCTCGGCCTGCTCGGCGGAGCCGGCGATCATGATCGGGAGGCTGCCCAGCTTGTTCACCGCGGGGATCAACGACGACGACACGCAGACGCGGGCCACTTCCTCGATGATCAGACAGACGGCCAGGGAGTCGCCGCCGGCACCGCCGTACGCCTCGGGTACGTGAGCAGCGCTGAAGCCCGCCGCGGCGAGGGCCTCGTGCACGTCCCAGGGGAACTGCTCGGTCTGGTCGATCTCCGCGGCGCGTGGCGCGATGACCTCCTCGGCCAGCGAGCGCACCGACCGCCGCAACTGCTCGTGTTCCGGCGGGAGCGCGAACTGGTCGAAGCCCGGGTCGGGGTCCAGCGCCATCGGTTCTCCTTCGCGTCGGCGGCTCAGGCTAGCCGCGCCCGGCCCGCGCCCGGCCCGCGCCCGGCCCGCGGCGCTCGGTACGGTGGCGTGCGCGACCGAGCGGGGCCTCTAGCTCAATTGGCAGAGCAGCGGACTTTTAATCCGCGGGTTGCGGGTTCGATCCCCGCGGGGCCCACCGCCGCAGAGCAGGCTAGACGTCGCCATCGGCGCTGGCTGGCAGCAGCGAGCGCCACCGGCGAACGATCACCTGGCGGCACCGGACCTCGTCGGCGAACCGTTGCTGCGCGCCGGCCGGGACTATACGTTCGGCACGCCACGGACGGCCGGCAGCGCAATGGCGTCAGCACCGGGATGGGGAGGGACGAGTCGATGTGGGCAGCTGCACAGGGTCATCAGCCGCCGAATGCAGGCACGCCGGATCCCGTCGTGATTGTTTCCTCCGACGGTCACGCGGTTGCCCGGATGCCCGACTACCGGCCGTATCTGCCCGCCGACATGCGCGAGGAATTCGACGCGTTCTGTGAGGTTCACCGACGCGAAGGTTCCCGGACGATCGATCCGAAGAGCCTGCTGGCCCGGATGGATCCCTACCTGGTTGACGAATGGACCGCCACCGTCATCGAGCCAGGCCGGTTGGCCGGGCAGTCCGACCCGGCGCAACGGCTGACAGAACTCGACCGGCAGGGCGTTGCAGCTGAAGTCCTGTTCCCGGATTTCGGCTTGGCGTTCGAACTCGATCCACCGGTGCTCGCGGCGTTGAAGGGTCAGACCCGGACTCCGGAACAGGTCGAGGCCGCCAATCGCGCCCACAACCGCTGGCTGGCCGACTTCGTCTCCGGCGCACCGGACCGTTTCGTCGGTCTGGCGATTGTTGGCTTTGACGACGTCGAGGCCGCAGTGGCCGAAATCCGCTGGGCCAAATCAGCGGGTCTGCAGGGCATCGTGTTGCCTGCGGTCGACGAGTCGACGCCGTTCTACCATGCCCGCCATGAGCCGATCTGGGATGTCCTGGAGGAGCTCGGCATGCCGGCTAACAGCCATACCGGGATCAGCGCGATCACCAAGGCGATACCCGGTGGCGCAGTAGCGGCAGCTCCTCATCCCAGCTGTGCCTTCCCGATCCTCACGTCGCAGGGTTTCTTCGTTACTCGTGAGATTCTGACCCACCTCATCTGGGGTGGTGTTCTCGAACGTCATCCGGACCTGCAGGTCGTCCTCACCGAACAGGGTTCGGGCTGGGTCGTCGGAGCTCTCACCAGCATGGACTACTCGTATGAGGGCAGCTACCTGCGGCGTGACGTGCGGGAAGTGGTGCGACACAAGCCGTCGGAGTACTTCGGTCGGCAGTGTCACCTGGGGTCGTCGTTGTTCTCCCTCGCCGAAGCGCAGGCCCGTAGCGAGATCGGTGTCGACAAGATCGCCATCGGAGTCGACTATCCCCACCACGAGGGCACCTGGGGATCGGGGCCCGGAAACGTCGCCTATCTGCGGGCCACGCTGGGCGCCGCGGGCGTGTCCGCTGAGGAAGCCCGACTCATGCTCGGCGGCAACGCCGCCGCGCTCTGGAAGCTAGACGCCGATGCCCTGGAGTCCCGGGCCCGGCTCATTGGACCAAGCCTGCAAGAGATTCTGACTCCGCCGACCCACGACTACTTTCCCCGCGGCGACGTACGGAAGCCGTTGGCTACCGGCGTCTGACAGCCCGAGCACTAGTCGACCGACCGCGGTTCCGACCCTTCATCCGCGGGGTTGCGCGTTCGATCGCCGCAGGCCACTGAACTGCAGTCACCGACGGAGTCCACCACGGCTGATCCCCCCGTCCTCAACCATGTGGTTGACAACGCATGGCCACCGACGTACCGTCTCGTTCAACCGATGAGTTGAGGACGACAGGTGGCGGCAAGAAACACTGAACGGCTCAACCGGGTGTTCGCGGCGCTGGCAGACCCCACCCGGCGGGACCTGGTAGCCCGGCTGGCCCGCGCAGACGCCACGGTCAGCGAACTGGCGGAGCCGTACGGCGTGAGCCTGCAGGCAATCTCCAAGCACGTGAAGGTGCTCCAGGAGGCCGGACTGGTCACGCGCAGTAGGGACGCCCAGCGCCGCCCAGTTCACCTCGACGCGAAGGTGTTCGACCTGATGACGACATGGATCGAGCGCTACCGCCAGGCGGCGGAGGAGCGCTACCAGCGCCTCGACGCTCTGCTGGAGCGGATGGACGGCAAGGACAACAACCGGACCGACACAAGGGACGCATCGTGACCATGACCAACCACGAAACGGAGATCCGGGCGGACGAGAAGGTCCCGACGATCGAGATCATCCGGTATTTCGACGCGGCTCCGGCGCGGGTATTCCGTGCTCACGTCGACCCCGAGCTCTACCTGCAATGGGTGGGACCACGTTCGGTTACCACGCGGATCACCAGGTGGGATGCCCGCACGGGTGGCGCGTGGGCCTTCGCCAACGATCGAGACGGCGAACAGATCGCCTCCTTCTACGGCAGCTTCCACGAGGTACGCCCGCACGAGCGGATCGTGTGGACCTTCACGTACGAGGGCCAGCCCGACGGAGTGTCGTTGGAGACAGCGACCTTCGAGCAGCTCGACGGCGACCGGACCCGACTGAAGGTGCTGAGCGTGGTGGCGGACTTCGAGACCCGCGACGCCATCCTGTCCAGCGGCATGGACGTCGGGGTCAACGAGGGCTACGACAAACTCGACGAACTGCTCGCGAAGCAGGCCTGACGTGACGCCAGCGGCCATGACTCCGGCCCAGCAGCACGCGTACGACGCGGCCCGGTTCACCGCACTGGTCGATTCCGCCTCGACCACCGACTGGACGCGGCCCAGCCCGGTCTTCGAATGGACGGCGGTCGGCGTCGTCGACCACCTGGTCAGCTGGTCGCGGGGTTTCCTGCGCGGTGCCGGTATCGAGCTGCCGTCGTTGGACGTCGAGGCCGACCCGGTAGTCGCGTGGCAGCAGCACGTCCACGACATCCAGGCCATTCTCGACGACCCGGCCGGGCGGGTGCTCAGCAACCCGCATACCGGGGACAGGCCCGTGGACGAGGCGATCGATCAGTTCTACACCGGCGACATCTGGCTGCACTCCTGGGACCTCGCCAAGGCACTGGGCCGCGAGCCTGACTTGGGCGAGGAACGCTGCGCCGCAGCTCTCGCGGCGATGAAACCCATCGAACAGTTACTGCGGGACAGCGGGCAGTACGGTCCGGCCGTGCCTGTCGCTGACGACGCCTCCGCGCAGGACAAACTGATGGCGTTCATCGGCCGCGACCCAGCCTGGCAGTCGGACCGGCGGGCACAAACTGTGAAGTAGTTCTCTCCAGCTGGCCGGTCCGGCGTTATCGGCCGGATATCGTCGACCCTGAAGGCCACGGCTGCGCCGGCGGAGCGCACCGAAGCGAGGCAATGAGTGGTCGCACGTGCTGGTGATCCACGGGCGGAACTGGCGAATGGCCGGGGGTAGCGGTCACCAGTTCGGTGAGAAGCGAAGATCGCGTCGGCTTCGTGCCAGGCTCTGGCTAGCTGGGTGCGGTGACAGTTATTCCGTGGAAACTGGCTGCCTCGGCGAGTCGATCATCGTAGGTGACAATGCTGTCCAGATCGTCGCCAAGATCGAGCGCTGCGGCCAGATGGATCGCGTCGAGGCTCCGTAATGTGAGCGGATCGAGACGACTGGCCTGCTCGAACACCGCAGTCGTTACGTCGATCAAGGTCAACGAGTCGAGGACAGCGCGGGCCTGCAGGATTCGCTCGGGAGCGGATCGTCGTACCGCCCGGATGAGTTCGGTACGAGCTAGATCGCACGTTACCGGCTCGCGGTCTGCCCGCAGCCAAGCAAGCAACGGCGCGCTCTCCGCCTCAGCCACGACGAGCTTGGTCAGGGCCGAGGTGTCCAGGTAGTGCGCCACCTCAGTAACGCTCGGTGTTTCTGGCTTTGATCAGATCGTCAGTGAGGCTGGGTCCAGGCTTGGGAGCTTGCAGCTTCGTGATGTCGCGGCGTGGACGGCGGGCTTGGCCGGCCCCGACCAACTCGGCGAGTCGCGACAACGGCAAGGGCGTCAGCCGGGCGACGGCTCGTCCCCGGTCGGTGATGGTGATTGTCTCGCCCGTCGCTGCTTGGGCCACGACGGCAGAGGCGTTCTGCTTCAGCGCGCGGATGCCGACCTCGCTCATGCTTCAATGTAGCACATTGTCCACCCGCGCCATCTCGTGCATCACCAGCTCCGGTCGCCATGCGGTCGCCGATCGTTGGGGGCTCTCGCAGCTGCCGTCACCAGCCAAGGAGTGGACTGGCCGCGATCGCGCCGACGACAACGGCCCACGGCGGCACCCGCAAGCGCAAGAACAGAAACAGCGCCGCCGCGAACGCGACGTCGAGCGGCGCGTGAACCGAACTGACGATGATCGGGTCGTACCAGGCCGCCGCGAGCAGGCCGACCACGGCGCCGTTGACCATCACCAACCCGGCGTGGACGGTGGGTGCCGTGCGAATCCGCGTCCAGTACGGCAGCAGGCCGAACAGCAGCAGCATGCCCGGCGCGAAGATGGCGACTACCGCGACGATGGCGCCGACCGGGCCCGTCGACGACTGCCCGAGAAACGCGCTGAACGTGAACAAGGGCCCGGGGATGGCCTGAGCCGCACCGTATCCGGTGAGGAACTGCTGTTCGCTGACCAGGTTCGGCACGGTGGAGGCCTGCAGTAGCGGCAGGACGACGTGACCCCCGCCGAACACGAGGGTCCCGGAGCGATACATCGCCTGTGCCAGGTTTGCCAGTGGTGACGTGTTCGCGAGCGCCGCGAGGAGCACCAGGCCGAGGACGAACGCGGCCAGGCACAAGCGTCCGGCGCGGCGAGTGACGGCAGGCAGCGTCGACAGCATCGCCGCGGTGATCGTGCGGCGACGGAATACGGCTCCGATGGCTGCGGCGACGAGCAGGACTGCAACCTGCGTGACCGGCGACGGGATCAGCAGGACGGCGACCGCTGCGCCGACCGCCGCCGCCGCGGTCGGCCACGTCGAGGCCAGTCGCCGGCCGAGGGAGAGTACGGCGTCCAGGACGACCGCGACCGCGACCAGGCCGAGGGCGTGCAACCACACCGCGCCGCGCAGGTCCCGACCGTAGGCGAACCAGGCGAACCCGATCATGAGGATCGCCGACGGCAGGGTGAAACCCAGCCAGGCCGCGACCGCACCGCGGGTGCGGGATCGGCAGAACCCGATAGCCGCGCCCAGCTGCGACGACGACGGCCCGGGCAACGCCTGAGAAATCGCGAGCAACTCGGCGAATAGTTCGTCGCTTAACCAGCGTCGGCGGACGACGTACTCGGCGTGGAAGTAGCCGGCGTGGGCATTGGGGCCGCCGAAGGACGTCAGCCCCAGCTTGAGGGCGACCCCGAGCACTTCCCACGCCGACCCAGGACGCTCCTGCGGTGCCGTCGCTCGTGGTGGCGTCGCGTCCGGCACACCGGTCATCATTCCGACCCGAACGGTTCAGATCCGGTGTCCGGCCGATCCGGGCCATCGTGCCGCGCGGGACAGCACCCACCTGCCGGCCGACGGCGCCCAACTGTGCGGGTACGAGACCCGGTAGGCCGGGCCACGGGTGATCCTGTCGTCCGCTCCCGTGCGGCCTACCTGTCCAACCCCTCACGGGCCAGGTCGGCGGCCACGGCCGCCCGCGTCACACCGAAGTAGGCATCAGGGGTGATGAGGTCGACGCGGGCCCGCCGGACGCTGAAGAGCCAGCGGCCGTCGATCCGGCGGAACTCGTCTCGGTAGACGCCGGCCTGGTCGAGACCGGCGTCGGTGATGACCGCGAAGTAGGTCGTGCCGTGGGCAGTCGTGGCGTCATCAATGGTGATGTCGCAGGTCGTGACGTGGTGGCGCATGAAGGTCAGGGGAGCGCGGCCAGCGGCCGCGGCGCCCGCGGCGATGAGGTCGCGTATCTCCATCCGGCGCAGCCGGCTCATGATCGCTGCCCGGCCCTCGATCCGAGTTCCGCCCGGGGGGATCAGTACGGCGTCGTCGGCCCAGAGGGTTTCCATCCGGTCCCAGATCATGTAGTCGAAGCACACGGCGTACGCGTTGATCACTCGCTGGATGTCCTGGCGGGCAATGACGTCGGGTAGTTCCACGGATCCTCCTGGCGTACGGATGGCCCGGCGACGTACCGGGATCGCGGACGCGTGGTCGACCGCTCGGGGCCGTCACCGGCGTCGGGTCAGTAGTACACCCCGCCGGGAGACCCACCGCCCACGACCACCGCATCGCCGTTGATCGCCACGCTGCGCGGGGACGCCAGAAAGGCGACGACCCAGGCGATCTCGTCGGCGGTCACCAACCGGCCGATGGCCGATCCCGCAGCCATGCGGCGGGCGACGTCGGCCTCGTCGATTCCGCTCGCGGCGGCTCGGGCCCGGATGAGTTCGGGCAGTCGTTCGGTGACGGTGGCTCCGGGGTGGACCGTCGTGACGTTGATGCCGGCCGGCCCCAGTTCGTCGGCGAGGCTCTTGGACACCGCGTGCACCCCGACGTTGCGTACCGTCGCGCTGAGCGTGCCGGTGGTGCGGGCGGCCAGGCCGCCGATATTGATGATGCGGCCCCAGCCGCGTTCGATCATCCCGGGCGCTACCGCGCGCGCGGTGCGCAGGTAGCCCACGACCTTGGTGTCGAGTTCCGCCAACAGGTCGGCGTCGCTTACCCCGGTCGGCGGTGTGCCGGGAGCACTTCCGCCCGGCGTCGCGGCGGCATTGACCAGGACCTGGACGGTTCCGAGTTCGGCGGTGACCCGGTCGACCGCGGCCCGTACGGCGGCGTCGTCCGTGGTGTCCGCTGCTACGGCGGCAACGGTGACCGAGCTGCCCGCCGTGGCAGCCAGCTCGTCGCGCGCCGCGGCGAGTCGCTGTCGGTCACGAGCGAGCACGGCGACCGTGGCGCCCTCGGCCAGCAGCGTGCGCGCGATCGCCAGGCCGATTCCCCGGCTGCCGCCGGTGACGAGCGCCACCCTGCCGTCGAGTTGCAAGTCCATCGATGTTTCCTCTCGAGCGAACTGATGTGGCGCACCGGGTTATGGGCGGGTCACTCCACCCGCCCGGCCTGGCTGTCGGCCCCGAGCATGCGGTACGCCGGATGAACACCGGGTGCCAAGCCGTGCTGGGTGGCAAGTTTGCCGAGCAGTTCGGCAAGCGCGGTCCGCTCATGATCGTCGAGGGAGGCGAAGTAGTCCGCTCCGTGTTCAGTGGCGACTCGTCCGATGTCACGGAGCCGCTGCTCGCCGTCGGCGGTCAGGTAGAGCGCGTGGTGACGGCGATCGGCCGGGTTCTGTCGGCGCTCGACGAGCCCGTCTCGCTCGAGTTCGTCGATCAGCGCGACGAGTCGACTCGGCAGCAATCCCAGTTGGGCGGCCACGGCCTGCTGCGACCGGCCGGCATCGCCGTCGATCGCCCGCAGCAGGCCGGCCTGCGGCGGCGACAAGCCGAGAGGGGCGAGCCGTTCGGCGAATCTCATCGCCGCAAGACCGCCGAGCTGGGCGAGCAGGAAGGCGAGTTGCCCGGGCCCGGATTGGCGGCGGGAAGCGGCGGGCGGAGTCATTTGCGCAGATCATACAGGCGCTATATCGTTCAGACTATGAACGATTCGTCAGCACATATATTTAGGCAGCGCATGTCGCGTCCGGGAGCGCAGAGCGGCCCGCCGCTGGGGCTGCTGGCGGGGGTTTCGGCCGGGCTGTTCGTCGGCGGCATAGTGGTCAGCGCTGTGCTGGGCGGAGTCCTGCCCTCGCCCTTCGACGATCCAGCAGCGATCACCGCGTATGTCGCCGCGCAACCCGACGCCATCAAGGCCAGCGGCGTCCTGGTTTTCGGCGCGGCGGTCCCGCTGGCGGTCTATGCCGCGACCGCCGCTGCGCGGCTGCGCCAGCTCGGCGTGACCGCGCCCGGGGCCACCATCGCCTTGGCAGGCGGGCTGTTGTCGGCCGGCTCGTTGAGCCTGTCCGGCCTCGTGCAGTGGACGTTGTCTCGACCCGCCGTCGCCGGCGATCCGGCGCTGCTCCGGTCACTACACGACCTGAGCTTCCTCACCGGGGGACCGGCGAGCGTGGTGTTCGTCGGCCTGCTGCTCGCGGGTATCGCCGTACCCGCGCTGATCCTCGGGCTACTGCCCCGTGCCGTGGCATTCGCTGGGCTCGTCATCGCGATCGGCTGCGAACTGGTCACTGTCGTTCTGATCTGGCCGGAACTGGCCGTCGCGGTGCCGATCGCCCGTTTCCCGGCGCTGGGATGGCTCGTGGTGGCCGGCCTGCTGTTGCCGCACCAGCGGTCGCGCCGGCTCGTCGGCCGGGTCGCCCCGGGTGGTACGGCGGCGACCGGTGCGGCCGGAACCATGCGGACGGCATGAGCACCCGACGGTACGTGCGACCGCCGTGGGCAGCTCGGGTCGTCGGCAGTCGGCTGGCGCGGCTGTTTCGTCCGTCGATCGTTGGCCGGCTGTCCGTGGTGCGCCGTACCTCGGGGCAGCGGCAGTCGGTATCGGTGGCAGTACTGCGATACGACGGCCAGGAGTACCTGGTCGCGGCGTACGGCGACACCGAGTGGTCACGGAACCTGCGCGCCGCCGGGCGCGGCCAATTGACGCGGAGCGGCCGAACCCAGCAATTCAGCGTGGTGGAGATACCGGTTGGCGAACGGCCGCCGCTGCTGTCGGCATATCGGCGAGAGTTCGGCAAACGCCCGACCGTCGAACGGACCTTCCACGCGTTGCCGGATCCCGCTGACCATCCGGTCTTCCTGATCCGCTCGCTGGACCGGCTGCCGGGACATGGTCGATGAATGCCCTGGCAGGTCGAGTCGCCGTGGTCACCGGAAGTTCTCGTGGCATCGGTACGGCTATCGCGCTGCGGTTCACCGAGGAGGGAGCGCACCTGGTGCTGCACGGTCGCGATCGGGAGGCCCTCGAGCGGGTCCGAGCGAGGATCGCCGACGCGGGCGGTGACGCCATGGTGGTCGTCGCCGATCTCACCGACGGCGAACAGGTCGAAGCGATGCGCGATCGGATCGAACGACGGTTCGACGTCGTGGACGTGCTCGTTGCCAATGCCGGCGGCAGCCCGATACCGCCGATGTCGTTGGAGGACATCCCGAGCGAGGGTGGCGCGACTCGGTCGAGGCGAACCTGACGGCGACGTTCCTCACTATCAAGGCATTCCTGCCCGGTATGAAGGCTCGCGGTCATGGGTCGATCGTCACCGTCTCGTCGTCGGCGGCCCGCCGGCCGAATTCGGGGTCTCCTCTTGCGTACGCGGCGGCCAAGGCGGGTATCGAGTTGCTGACCAAGGACCTGGCGGCACAGGCGGGTCGTTACGGCATCCGGGCAAACTGCATCGCGCCCGCCACGATCCTGACCGAGGCGAATCTGCGCAAGATCCCCGGTCAGTTGCAGCGGCGACTGGCCGACGAACACCCGTTACGCCGGCTCGGCACCCCGGACGACGTCGCGGCCGCCGCGGTGTTCCTGGCCTCGGACGCTGCGGCCTGGGTCAGCGGCATCGTCGTGGACGTGGCGGGCGGGGCGGTGTTGGTCTGACACGCGCCGCGCGGCGGGTGATTGCGAGGGCGGCCCGGCTGACCTGCCGAACAGCGGCGTCGGTCGTCATCGGCCAAGGGGCCCGCGCCGGAGCGGACCGCTTCCGTGACTAGGATGCCTGCTGCCGGGGGGCCAACACGAGCAGTCGGACGAAGGGGTCGCTGTGAGCAAGATCGTTCTGGTAGGGGCGAGCGGCAACGTCGGCGGGGCGATCTTGTCCGAGGCCGTGGCGCGCGGTCACGACGTGACCGCGGTGACCCGCGGGATCGCGCCATTCGACGCGCCGGCGGGCGTCAGCAGCGTGACCGCCGACGTCTTGGATTCCGAGGCGGTTCGCTCGTTCGCCGCGGGCGCCGATGTGGTGATCAGCGCCTACAAGGCGCCCCACGGCGCCCAGCAGGAGCCGGCAGCGTTTCTGGCCGCCGCGAAGTCGTTGGTGGCCGCGCTTCGGGAACTCGGTGATGCCGCGCCGCGATTGATCGTGGTCGGTGGCGCGGGCAGCCTCGAAGTGGCGCCCGGCGTGAGCCTGCTGGACAGCGGCGGCATCCCGGAACAGTTCCGCGAATGGGCCGGCGGCCACGTCGCCGAACTGGACTACCTGCGCACGGTGCAGGACGTGGACTGGGCCTACCTCAGCCCATCTCCCGGGTTCGGGCCAGGCGAGCGAACCGCGAACTTCCGGGTCGGTGGGGACGCCCTGCTGGTCGGCGCCGACGGCAAGAGCGCGATTTCGGTACCCGACTATGCCGTCGCCATCATCGACGAGGTGGAACAGCAGCGGCATTCGCGGCAGCGCTTCACCGTCGGCTACTGACGGCTCGCTCTTGAGTTCGTCACCGGGGCGACCAATGTTGGCTTCGGCGCTGTCCGGTGCGCAGCTGTCGGCGCAGCTGACATGACGAACCGCCGGCACCGTCGCCCGTGAGAGCGCGGTGCCGGCGGCTAGTCGGTTCGGCTCATCGCACTGCCGTTCAGTACGTGGCCGTTCGTGCATGGCGGCTGTTCAGTGCTTGAAGGCGTCCTTCACCTTCTCGCCAGCATCCTTCAGGTCGGCCTTCGTCTGGTCGGTCTTCCCCTCGGCCTCCAGGTCGTGGTTGTCGGTCTTGTCGCCGACGACCTCCTTGACCTTGCCGACGGCGTCTTCGGCGGCGTTCTTCAGCTTGTCGATGCCACTCACGGCACGAACCTCCTCGGTGGACGGCTGCACGGCGCTGACTCGTAGCCGTGCGTTGCGCCGCCTTCCGGCGGCGCGGCGGTCCTACCCGGCCAGGTCAGGCCTACACGCACGCCATCCGGTCAGCGAACGCGGTGCGGAGTCGGGACGACGGCGTCGCCCTGACTGCCGGTGACGTGACATCGGGCCCCGGGCGCGGCAGGGTGGCCGGATGATCGCTTACGACGTGGCCGACCAGGTGGCGACCATCACCCTGGATCGGGCCGCCGAGCTCAACACGTACAACATCGCGCTCAAGGACGCGCTGATGGCCGCCTTCGACCGTGCTGACGCCGACGACGACGTCCGGGTCGTCGTCGTCACCGGATCCGGCAAGGCGTTCTGTGCGGGGATGGATCTGAGCCCGGGGCCACAGACGTTCGCTCGACTGGACGAACCCGAGGCTGACCGGCTGCGGGACTCCGGTGGCGAACTGGCGGTCCGGATCTTCAACTGTACGAAGCCGGTGATCGCCGCCATCAACGGCGCCGCGGTCGGCATCGGCGTCACGATGACGCTTCCCATGGATATCCGGCTCGCGTCGGACCGGGCGCGCTTCGGCTTCGTCTTCGCCCAGCGCGGCATCGTGTTGGAGAGCTGCTCGACCTGGTTCCTGCCGCGCGTCGTCGGGGTGTCGCAGGCGCTGGAATGGTCATTCACCGGCCGGGTCTTCGATGCCGCCGAAGCGTTGCGCACCGGCCTGGTGAGCGCGGTTCACCCGCCCGAGGAGTTGTTGCCGGCGGCGTATTCCCTGGCTGCGCAGATCAAGCAGGCGTCTCCTGTCTCGGTGGCGCTCAACCGCCAGATGGTGTGGCGCATGCTCGGCGAGCCGCATCCCATGGCGGCGAACATCGTCGAGTCCAGAGCGATGTACCTGCGGGGCCTGAGCCCGGACTCGACGGAGGGGGTGGCGTCCTTCTTCGACCGGCGTGACGCGGCCTTCACCGGCACGGTCCCGGCCGACCTGCCCGACGTGTTTCCCGGCCGGGTCGAACCGCCCTTCACCACCTGACCGACGGCGGTCACGGGACCCCGCCGGCCCTGTTCTCACAGCAGCCGGGGCGCCGGCGTGACCGACGGGGTCAGGCGTCGGCCGCCGCCGTCGCGCCGGCGAACTGGGCTTCGTAGAGCGCGGCGTACGTCCCGTTCTGCTCGAGCAGCTGTCCGTGGCTGCCTTGCTCCACGATCCGGCCGTCGGCCATCACCAGGATCAGGTCGGCGTCGCGGATGGTCGACAGCCGATGGGCGATGACGAAACTCGTCCGGTCGGTTCGCAACGCTGACATCGCCCGCTGCAGTAGGGCTTCGGTCCGCGTGTCCACCGAACTGGTCGCCTCGTCCAGGATCAGCAGGCTCGGCGCGGCCAGGAACGCCCGGGCGATCGTGATGAGTTGTCGTTCGCCGGCGCTGACGTTGCCGCCCTCTTCATCGATCACCGTGGCGTAGCCGTCGGGCAGTGTCTGCACGAAGCGGTCGACGAACGTGGCGCGCGCTGCCGCGCGGACCTCCTCGGCGGTCGCGCTCGGTCGGCCGTAGCGGATGTTCTCTTCGATGGTTCCGTGGAACAGCCAGGTGTCCTGCAGCACCATGCCGATGTTCTTCCGCAACTCGTCGCGCGGGATCAGCGCGATATCGCGGCCGTCCAGCGTGATCCGGCCAGCGTCCAGCTCGTAGAACCGCATCACGAGGTTGACCAGGGTGGTCTTGCCGGCACCGGTCGGACCGACGATCGCGACAGTGTGGCCCGGTTCTGCCACCAGGGACAGATCGTCGATGAGCGGCGTGTCCGGCAGGTAGCGGAAGGAGACGTGCTCGAACTCCACGCGGCCGTGCGCCGGCCCGGCCGGGCCCGCCGCGTCTACCTCCGGGCGTTGCTCGTCGGTGTCGAGCAACTCGAAGACGCGCTCGGCGGAGGCCACTCCGGACTGCACGATGTTGGCCATCGATGCCAGCTGGGTCAGCGGCTGGGTGAACTGCCGGGAGTACTGGATGAACGCCTGCACCGAGCCCAGACTCATCGATCCGCTCGCCACCTGCAGGCCGCCGACCACGGCGATCAGCACGTAGGTCAGATTTCCCAGGAACATCATCGTCGGCATGATCACGCCGCTGAGGAACTGCGCCCCGAAGCTGGTGCGGTAGAGCTCGCCGTTGCGGGCGTCGAACTCGGCCTCGGCATCGCCCTGGTGGCCGAACACCTTCACCAGGGCATGTCCGGTGTAGGTCTCCTCGATGTGGCCGTTGAGCCGGCCGGTGTGTGACCACTGGGCGACGAACAGGGGTTGGGAGCGCTTGGCGATGGCTCGGGTGAGCACGATCGACAGCGGAATCATCACGACGGCGACGATCGCCAGTAGCGGCGAGATGAGCAGCATCGCCGTCAGGACGCCGATCACGGTGAGGACGGACGTCAGCAGCTGGCTCATGCTCTGCTGCAGGCTCTGTCCGACGTTGTCGATGTCGTTGGTCACCCGGCTCAGGACCTCGCCGCGGCTCCGGGAATCGAAGTAGGACAGCGGGAGCCGGTGCAGTTTCGCCTCGACGTCGTCGCGCAGCTGGCGGACCGTCCGTTGCACGATCCCGTTGAGCACGAAGGCCTGCAGCCATTGGAACACCGAGGCCAGCGCGTAGAGCACGGCCGCCAGCGCCAGGACATGGGCTACCGCGGTGAAGTCGACGCCCTGGCCGGGGGTGAACGCGACCCCGCCGAGCATGCTGGCCAGGCCGTTGTCGCCGTTGGCGGCTACCTGGTCGATGACCTGGTCACGGGTCGCACCGGCGGGGAACTGCTGGCCGACCACGCCCGCGAAGATGAGGTTCGTCGCGTCGCCCAACAGCTTCGGCCCGATGACGTTGAGCGCGACGCTGACGACGGTGGCCGCCAGCACGACGAGGACGAGAAGGCGGTCCGGGGACATCCGGCGCAGCAGCCGGCGAGCCGACGGACCGAATTCCAGCGCCTTCTCCGCCGGCATGCCGGCGAACATCGCCGCCGCGGGTCCCCGGGCCGGCGGTCCGCTCGGCGCGGTGGTCGTGGCCGGGCCAGCCGGACTCCGCTGCGGTCTGGTGTCGCTCATGCCGACGCCTCCGCGGGAAGCTGTGAGGTGACGATCTCGTCGTACGTCGGACACGTCGCGACGAGTTCGTCGTGCGTACCGGACCCGACGATGACCCCGTCGGACAGCACGATGATCTGATCGGCGTCCCGGATCGTGGAGATCCGCTGGGCCACCACGATGACCGCGGACTGCGACGTGACGGGGCGCAGCGCGGCTCGTAGCCGCGCGTCGGTCGCCAGGTCGAGCGCGGAGAACGAGTCGTCGAACAGGTAGATCTCCGGTCGGCGGACGATGGCGCGGGCGATGGCCAGTCGTTGTCGCTGGCCGCCGGAGAAGTTCGTCCCACCTTGGGCGACGGGGGCCTGCAGGCCGTCGGCCAACTGGGCGACGAAGTCGTCGGCCTGCGCGATCCGCAGGGCGTCCCACAGTTCCTCGTCGGTCGCCGCGAGCCTGCCGTACCGCAGATTCGAGGCGATCGTGCCGGTGAACAAGTAGGCCCGCTGCGGCACCAGGCCGATGCGGGAGTACAGCGCCGCTGGATCCAGCTCGCGGACGTCGACACCGTCGACGAGGACGGCGCCGGCGGTGACGTCGACGAGCCGCGGGATCAGCGAGAGCAGTGTGGTCTTGCCTGCGCCGGTGCTGCCGACGATCGCGGTGGTCGTGCCCGCCGTCGCCCGGAACCGCAGGTCGCGGACCACCGGCTCCGCGGCACCGGGGTAGCCGAAGGCGGCGTCCCGGAACTCGACGGTGGCTCGCTCCGGCACCGTCGTCACCGGCCGGTCCGCGATGACGACCGAGGTGGTGGTCCTCAGCACGTCACCCAGTCGTTCCGCGCAGACGGCCGCTCGCGGAATCATGACGAGCATGAAGGTCGCCATCATGATCGACATGAGAATCTGCATGAGGTAGTTGAGGAATGCCGTCAGCGCCCCGATCTCCATCGCACCGTCGGCGACACGGTGGCCGCCGAACCACAGCACGGCAACGCTGGACAGGTTCAGCACGATCAGCACGATGGGGAACATCAACGCCATCAGGCGCCCTACCCGCAACGCGGTCACGGTGAGGTCGTCGTTGGCGACCGCGAACCGCGCCCGCTCCACCGGTTCGCGGACGAAAGCCCGGACCACCCGGATGCCGGTGATCTGCTCGCGCAGGATGCGGTTGACGTTGTCGATCCGCTTCTGCATCAGCCGGAACTGCGGCACCATCCGCAGGATCACGCTGCCGATCAGCAGGACCAGGACGGGGACGGCCACGGCGATGAGCCAGGACAGTCCCAGGTCCTCGCGCATCGCCATGATGATCCCGCCGACGCACATGATCGGCGCGGAGACCATGAGCGTGCAGCTCATCAGCACCAGCACCTGCACCTGCTGGACGTCGTTCGTGGTGCGAGTGATGAGCGACGGCGCGCCGAAGTGGCTGACTTCGCGGGCCGAGAAGGTGCCCACGGTGGCGAACACCGCGCCACGGGTGTCGCGCCCGAACGCCATGGCGGCTCGCGCACCGAAGTAGACCGCGGCGATCGATGCCGCCACCTGCACCAGGGTGATGGCGAGCATCACCGCGCCGGTGCGGACGATGTAGCCGGTGTCTCCTTGCGCCACACCGAGATCGATGAGGTTGGCGTTCAAGCTCGGTAGGTAGAGCGCGGCCATTGTCGCGACGAATTGCAGCGCGACGACAGCCAGCAGGTCACGGCGGTGCGGCCGCAGGAACCGTCGTAGTAGGGCGATCAGCACGAGCCCCCCCGTCGATACATCAACACGAATCTCCCTGGATCGGATCTGCCGCCGGATCGTTTCCGATCGCGTCGGGTGCCGGCCGCCGGTCGACCCCGTGCAGCAGCAGGCGGGTGGCCTCGTCGGCGGTCATGGGGTTGGGGTGCCGCAGCACCGGATGGGCGGCGGCGAAGGCGAACGTCCGCACGAGGCCGGCGACCTCCAGCGGCGTGAGGCGTAGTGCGGCGGCGTCAGGCTGCAGGATCTCGGCGATCCGTTCGACGATGGCGTCACGGTCGAACGCGGGCGGTGGCGACGGCCGGTCGGTCGTACGCCGGTTGCCCCCGAGGGCGAACATCAGCTCGATGATCTCGGTCATCCGTGCGATGCCGATCTCCAGCACCGCATGCAGCCGGCGTTCCAGCGGCGCCGCGAGGTCGACCCGGTCGAGGTCCGCCAGCGCCGCACCGGGGTCGAGCGCAGCGGCGACGGCCGCATCGATGAGCGCCTGCTTCTCCGGGAACACCCGGAAGATCGTTCCCTCGGCGATCCCTGCCGCCTCGGCGATCTCGCGCGTCGTCACTGCGGCGCCATGCCGGCGCAGCAGTGGCAGGGCGGCGGCGACGATGAGCGCCCGCCGTTCGTCGGCGGGCAATGGCCGGGCGCGCCCGGGTGCGACGACCGTCGGGGTGGGAAGCGTCACGGCCAGGAGGGTAGCTGAGTGAGTACTCACTCAGCTAGTCCCTCCTGCGGTCTCGCCGACGCCCTGCTGCCCGATGCCACGGCACGGGCTCGCAGTCGAGCGGTCACCGGCGCCCTGGCGGTGGCACGGCGGACTGTCAGACCCGGCTCCTACGGTCGTGACATGACCAAGTCGAGCGGCATCGAGTCCAGTGGCATCGGGTCCGGCCGAACGCAGTCCGGTGAAACGCCGGCCGGCACAATGCGGTCCAGCGGGGCGGGGTCCAGCGGCCTGACCGACCGGCACCGCGCCATGCTCGAACTCGAGCGGTACGCCCCTGTGCTCGCCAGCCCGAAGTCCGAGCACATCCGGACCATCTTCCGGCTCTCGCCCCGGCGGTACCACCAACTGCTCGACGTCCTCATCGATCAGCCGGCCGCGCTGCAGTACGACCCGCTCGTGGTGAAGCGGCTGCGCCGGGAGCGAGCACGCCGGCGGACCCAGCACACCCGGGAGCTGCTCGGCAGCTGATCGCCGCCGCGACCGGCCGAGCCTCCCGTCGTACCGCTCCGCCCGGCGACCTGTCCCTGCCCTTGCGACCCCTGGACGCCTGTCCCCGCTCGCACGACGCTGCCGTACCCGCCCGCTTCGTGGCAGTGGCCCACCCTGCGGGCCTGAGCCCAGAGTGACCAGTGGGACGCGCGTCAGGTGGGCACAGGGCAGGGGAGCGGGGTAGCGTGATCGGACCTGAGAAGGAGGTCCGGTGGCGCGACCCCTATGGACCGGCGCGATCAGTTTCGGACTGGTCAGCGTCCCGGTCGGCCTCTATCCGTCCACGTCCGAGCACACCATCCACTTCAACCAGTTGCAGCGCGGGACCGCCGATCGCATCCGCTACCGCAAGGTCAACGAGCGGACCGGCGACGAGGTGGCCGGCTCGGACATCGTGAAGGGCTACGACCTCGGCGGCGGGCAGTACGTCGTGGTCGAACCCGAGGAGCTGGACGCCGTGGCTCCGGGCAGGTCGAAGACGATCGACGTCATGGCGTTCGTCGACCTTGCCGAGGTCGACCCGATGTACTTCCAGAAGACGTTCTACCTGGCCCCGCTGAAGGCCGACGGCGGCAAGACCTACGCCCTGTTGCTGGCCGCGTTGGAGAAGACCAACCGGGCCGGCGTCGCGATGTTCGTCATGCGCGGCAAGCAGGCGCTCGTGCTCGTCCGCGCGCACAACGGGATGCTCGTGCTCGAGGAGCTGTTCTTCGCCGACGAGATTCGCGACCCACGCGAGGAACTGTCCACCCTGCCGGACGGTCACGAGTTCTCGAAGCCGGAGCTGGACATGGCCGCGCACCTGGTGGAGATCATGGCCAAGCCGTGGGATCCCGCGGAGTACGCCGACACCTACACCGCCAAGGTCATGGAGCTCATCGAGGCCAAGGGGGCGGGCCAGGAGTACGTCGCCGCCGAGGCGCCGGACAGCTCGAACGAGTTGCTGGACCTCATGGAGGCGCTGCGCCGCAGCGTGGAAGCGAATTCCGCCGCCAGTCAGGCCTCGGCTGCGGCGAGCGAGGACAGCACCGACGAGCATGCCGCCGGTGGGCGGCATCTGCACGCAGCGCCGGCTCCGTCGAAGAAGCGCGCCGGTCGGGCCACGCCGCCGCCGGCGGGCGACGTCGCGGCGATGACCCGCGCCGACCTCGACCGGCTGGCCCGCGATCTGGCGATCGCCGGGCGGTCGAAGATGTCGCGCGAGGAACTCGAAGCCGCCGTGACGAAGGCGCAGCGGGTTCGGCCGCTACGCAAGAGCTCCTGACACCTTGCCGGGCGACGGTGTCGACGGCGGGGTCGTCGTGGCCAGGCCGGCCGCTCGCCACGCCGCGAACCCGCCGATGACGTCCGTGGCCCGGCCGACACCCAGGTCCAACAGGGCCGCGGCGGCCAGGCTCGAGGTGTAACCCTCCTGGCAGATGACGACGACCTGCAGGTCGTAGTCCGCGATCGGCAGCCGCGCGTCAGACGTCGGGTCGAACCGCCACTCCAGTACGTTGCGTTCCACGACAAGTGCTTGGGGCACTTCGCCTTCGGCCGCTCGCAGCGCGGCCGGCCGGATGTCGACCAGGACCGCGCCGCCCGCCACGGCTGCCGCCGCGCTCGTCGGATCCAGTCGTTCGAACCTGCTGCGGGCAGCCGCCAGCAACTCGTCGATCGTCCGAGCGCCCGGCGGGCGTGACCCGGTCACCAGTCCGCACCGGCGCGCTCGGTCCCCACCAGCGTCAACGCCCCGTCGTCGTAGGTCCAGCGGCGCATCGTGCGCAGCCGAGGGGTGTAGGCGTGCAGGCTCACGGCTGGCGCTGCCAGGTCGTTGCCCACCCGATGGACGTGCTCGGCGCCGAACGTCGCGACGGCACCGGGGAACCAGCGTCGTCGGACCAGCGTGCCGTCACGATGCACCACCAGTTCGTCGAGCCCACCGTCGAGTACGGCGAAGCCGCCGGAGGAATCCCCATGGTCGTGCAGTGGGCTCTGCTGGCCGGCAAGCCACGACAGCAGCCAGATCTCGTGCCCGTCCACCACGCCCAGTCGCGTGAACCAACGGTCGGCGTCGTCGTAACGCACGACCGACCGCCAGTCGACGCCCTGTCGGATCAACCGGGCGAGGACGGCCCCGGCGCCCGCCCCCTCGGCCGGTGCCGGTGCCGGTGCCGTTGCCGGATCGGGTCTGGCGGGCCCGCGCTGGCATGTCGACCCGCTCGCGTTCCTGCGAAGCGAGGGGCTCGGCAGTACGGCGATACGAGGCGCGGCAGCCACGGCGACGCTCCTTCTCCTGGACGGACCGGAGCGCCATAGTATCCCTACATAATCCGTTGACAAAGCCAGGAATCCACGACAGGCCGATACCGGGCCGGTCGAGCCGCGGCAAGCCCGGCGATGCCGCCGCCGCGTGATCAGTCCTCGCCGCCCACGTCGACCGCGAATGCCTCCCACACCAGGTCGGCGCCACGCTGCCGGTGGTGCACCAGCGCCAGCAGCAGCTGGTTGCCCCGCTCGCGTGCCTCCGCCAGCTGGTCATCGTCCTCGACCTGCTGCAGCACGCGGTCGAGTTCGTCGAGATCCCGCCGCAGCCGGACGTGTTCTCGTTCCAGCCGTTGCAGTTTGCCGAGCAGGTGGGGCGCGTGCACGACGACCGAGTGCTGGAAGGAGTCGGGCGCTTCGTTGACCTCGACGTGGACCTCGAAGGCGGTCCGGAGGGTCGCGCTGGCTGTCCGCGCACCGTCAGCCCAGGCACTCAACCGGCCCGGCGCCGGCTGCGCCAATGCGGACTCCAGGCCGCTCATGCCCTGTTTGAGGCCGATCCGCTGTTGCCGCATCAGCTCCAGCGGCCGGCCTTGCAGCCCGGCGGCGCTGGTGGGCGGGGTGGTGGGAGCGGTCATGGGCACCTCCGGGGCCGGTTGGCACGATGGTGGCCCCGCAGGCACATGACGTCCAGCGCAGCAGGTCGCAGTCTTGTCGCAGCGGCCCAGCTGCAGCCGGCGACCTGCAGCAGCCAGACGCAGGAGCCCAGACGCAGCCGGCCACCTGCAGCGGGCGTTGCGCCGGCGGGTTGGTCGCGCCGCCGCCCGGTCGTCGCCCGTGGTCAGCTCGCCGCCCTGTCGCGGTCCCGCCGTCGGCTCGTGCGCCGCCGGCGATCTCAGGACTGGTAGATGACGACCCGGGTACCGATCGCGACGCGGTCGAACAACTTCTTGATGGCCTGGTAGTCGCGGACGTTGACGCAGCCGTGTGAATTGCCGGCGTAGCCGTCCCGGGCGAAGTACGGCGAATAGTGCACCGCCTGGCCGCCGGAGAAGAACATCGCGAACGGCATGGAGGTGTGGTACTTCGACGACACGTGGTCCCGGCTCTTGCGGTACACGGTGAAGATGCCCTCGCGAGTGCGCAGAGCCGCCGAGTATTCGGGGCCGAATCGGGTGTCGACGGTGAGGGCGACGACGCCGTCGCGCACCCACCGCAGGACCTTCTGATCCTTGTCCACGCACAGCGCGGCTCGCACACTGGTGCAGGCGGCCGGCAGCGAGCCGACTGTTCCGGACTTGCGCTTCAGTTCGGCCCATGTCGGCTTGCTGACCACACCGGTGGCACGCTGCGACCACTTGCCCTGGAACGACTTCACCGCCTGCTGGGTGGTCCGCCCGAAGGTCGCTGTTGCCAGTTCGGTGTCCTTGATGCGGTAGCCGAGCCAGCTCAGCCGCTGCTGTACGGCGGTGACGTCGGCACCGACGCTGCCCGCCCGGACCGGCAGTACCGGCTTCACCACCGTTGCCGCCAGCGCGGCTGTCGTGGCCGCAGGCGTCGGCCCGCCGGTCGTCACCAGCTCGCCGGCAGCGGCGCCGGTCGTCGGCAACCCGGTCGGTCCGGCCTCGGTGGCCGGCAGCTGCGAGGTGCTCGGCGCGGCCGACGGGGCGACCATGGTCGCGGACGGGATCGTGGCGCCGGCGACGGCTGGGGAGGGGATCGACGCGGGGGGAGCGGCGTTGGCCGTGGCGGCCGGCGACTGGGCGCTGGCGCCACCGCTCGACCCAGGCGAACTCGACCCCGTGGCCGCGGCGGCGACAGGTGAGGACGACATGGTCAGACCGGTCGAGAGGGGGACGCCGACGGCAACTGCGGCGCCACCGGCGATCAGTCCCAGGGTGATGGCGACAGCCCGGTTCGGACGGCCTGGCACGGCGTCTCCTTCCTGCGGCTCGGCGGCGTGCCTGCCGTGCCGTCGTGCGGTCACTGATCACCTCCTCGGCCGGAATGCGGGCGCGCTTGAGCGAGCACCACGACTCGCGTGGCTGATGGTACTGATGTGACTGCTGAGGTCAGCCCTTCCGGCCGATGATCAGATCGGCGACCAGCCCGGTCCACCCGGTCTGATGGGAGGCGCCCAGGCCGGCACCGGTGTCGCCGTCGAAGTATTCGAAGAACAGCGGATGCTGCGACCAGCGGCTGTCGGTCCACCGGTCGCGCTCGCCGAAAGCGGGCGCGACGCGACCGGCCCCGGGAAGGAACAGCGAGATCAGCCGGCGACGCAGTTCGTCGGCCACCTGCTGCAGCGTCATCATCGTCCCGCTGCCGGTCGGGCACTCCACGGTGAAGGTGTCGCCGAGGTACATGTGGTAGCGCTCCAGCGCCTCCACCACCAGATGATTGATCGGGAACCACACCGGCCCGCGCCAGTTGGAGTTTCCGCCGTACATCGCCGTGGTCGACTCGGCCGGCTCGTAGTCGATACGGAACTCCTGGTCGGCCACCCGCACGACGAAGGGATCGTCCCGGTGCCGCTGCGACAGGGAACGCACGCCGTACGGCGACAGCAGCGAGTCCTCACTGAGGACCTCGAGCAGGACGCGGCGCAGCCGTTCGGGGTCGACCACGGTGAGCAGCAACCCAGCCGCTTGTGGTGCCCGGAACACGAAGCCGGCCTTGTCGGTGTCGATGGCGTCCTCGTCGACGCCGCGCCGGCGCATGAAGTCGAAGACCCGTCGCCGGGTGCGTTCGGTCGCCGTCACACCAGGGATCGGTTCGAGCAGCGCCGCCGCCAGCAGCGGAATCACCCCGACGACGCTGCGGACGCGCAACGGCACTCGCTCACCGGCCGGCAGCACCAACTGGTCGTAGAAGAAGCCGTCGCTTGGATCCCACATGTCAGCAGTGGTGAAGCCGTCGGTGATCGCGGCGAAATGTTCCAGGAACTTCAGGGCGAGGCTGCCGTAGACCTCGTTGTGCTCGGTCAGCCGCAGGGCGATGCGCAGCATGGACAGGCAGTAGAACGCCATCCAGGCAGTGCCGTCGGCCTGCTCGATCCGCCAGCCGCCCGGCAGGTGGGAACGGTCGATCGGCCCGATGTTGTCCAGTCCGAGGAACCCGCCCTCGAAGACGTTGTTTCCGTCCGCGTCCACCCGGTTGACCCACCAGGTGAAGTTGAGCAGCAGTTTGTGGAACACGCGCTCGAGGAAGGCGTGATCGCGACCGCCGTCGATCTCGAACACCCGGATGGCTGCCCAGGCGTGGACCGGCGGATTGCGATCGTCGAAGTTCCATTCATACGAGGGCAGCGCACCGTTGGGATGCATGTACCACTCGCGCAGCATGAGCAGCAGCTGGTACTTGGCGTAACCCGGATCCACGTGGGCGAACACGACGGTGTGAAAGGCCAGATCCCAGGCTGCGAACCACGGGTACTCCCAGGCGTCGGGCATCGACAGCACGTCGTAGGCGTCGAAATGCCGCCAGTTGCTGTTTCGGATGTGCTGGTGCCCGTCCGGCGGGGGTGGCGAGCCCGGGTCGCCGGTCAGCCAGAGCCGGACGTCGTAGCGGTAGAACTGCTTGGTCCAGATCATGCCGGCGAATGCCGACCGCATCACCTGCAGCTCCGCCGGCGCGCACCCGGCCGGGCCCAACGTGGCGTAGAACTCATCGGCCTCGCGTTCACGTTGCGCCAGCACGCGGTCGAAGTCCGTTCCGGCCCAGTCGGTCTCGATCTCCGGCTCGCTACTGGGCGACCACAGCCGGAACCGCAGCTCGACGGTCTGGCCAGCCGGCACCGTGACGACGTGGTGCCACGCCGCCTTCGTACCCACCCGGGCGGGGTTGACCGTCGGCGCCCCGGCCACGATGTGGTCGTTGATGCCGTCCTTCGGGTACGCCGGTGACGGGACGTCGGTCGCGCCGAACACGCGGGCGACGTTGGTCTCGTTGTCGCAGAAGAGAGCCTCGGGCATCACGCCATCGGGGCCAGGCGCCGCCTGCAGGTGGTAGACGCCGGCACGCCAGTGCTCGCAGACGATCCGGCCGTTGTCGAATCGCACCTCGGGCCGCTGGTGACGGCGACCCCAGGTCCACTCGTCTCGGCACCACAGCTGCGGCAGGACGTGGATGGTGTCCGCTTCGGGGCCTTCGTTGGTGACCTGCACCCGGACGAAGATCTCGGTGGGCGAGTCCTTGGCGTAGCTGACGTCGATCGACCAGTACCGGTCGTCGTCGAATACCCCGGTGTCGAGCAGTTCGTATTCCGGCTCGGTCCGGTCGCGACGGGCGTTGGTCGCCCGCAGGTCGTCGTACGGGAATGCCGCCTGCGGGTAGTGGTAGCGCCACCGCAGCCACGCGTGGCTCGGGGTGGCGTCGAGGTACCACCAGTACTCCTTGGCGTCCTCGCCGTGATTGCCCTCCGGTCCGGACAGGCCGAACAGGCGTTCCTTCAGGTGGTCGTCGCGACCGTTCCAGAACGCCATCGCCAGGCAGATGTCCTGGTGCAGGTCCGACAGGCCGGCCAGCCCGTCCTCGTTCCAGCGGTATGCCCGGCTCCGGGCGTGGTCGTACGGGAAGGACTTCCAGGCGTCACCGTCCGCGGAGTAGTCCTCCCGGACCGAACCCCAGCCGCGCTCCGACAGGTACGGACCCCACCGGTACCACGGCCCGGCTTCTTCCGGCCCGTACTCCGGGCTGCCGGCGTCGGCCATACGCTGGGCTTCGGACGTGCCGACGGGCTCGGACTGCACAGGACCGGGTCGCACAGAACTGGGCTGCACGGGACTGGGTTGCACCGGATCGGGCTGGACGGGACTCATGGGCCCACCCTGCCGTGCGGCACCGCCGGAATGCCCGGGTTCCTGCGATGGTTGAGTCGTCAACGAATCGCTGAGGAGGCTGTCATGCCCGCTGTGACCGTGGCCGATCTGCTGGTCCTGCCCCGCCTCGCCGCTCCCGCGCCTGGCTCGACGGCGCGGCCGGTCTCGCGCGTGGTGACCGCTCTGTCCACCTATGAGGGCGAGGGCTTTCCGGTACGCCGCCCCTTCCCCGGCAGGCTTCCGCTGAGTGTCGCCGACCCGTTCCTGCTGCTGGACCACATGGGGGCGGTCGAGTACGGAGCAGGTGAGCCCAAGGGAACTCCCTGGCACCCGCACCGGGGTTTCGAGACGGTCACCTACATCATCGACGGCGCCTTCGCCCACCAGGACTCCACGGGCGGCGGCGGTTTGATCTCCGACGGCGACACGCAGTGGATGACAGCAGGATCCGGCCTGTTGCACATCGAGACGCCCCCGCCGGAACTGGTGGCCAAGGGCGGTCTGTTCCACGGCGTGCAGTTGTGGGTCAACCTGCCGAGCGCGCTGAAGATGACCGCGCCGCGGTACCAGGACATCGGCCGCGGCAACGTGACCCTCGTCGCGAGCGACGACGGCGGCACCCTGCTGCGCCTGATCGCCGGCGAACTCGGCGGCTACCGGGGGCCGGGGGTGACGTGGACGCCGATCGTCTACGCGCACGCGTCGGTCGCGGCCGGTGCCCGGCTGCAGGCGCCGTGGCCGTCGTCGTACAACGCCCTGGTCTACGTCCTGTCCGGTCGCGGCACGGTCGGCGACGAACGCACGCCGATCCAGGAGGGACAGCTGGCGGTGTTCGGCGCCGGCGACTATGTGACCGTGGCGGCGGAGGCCCGTCAGGACGTCGCCAGCCCGGCGCTCGAGGTGCTGCTGCTGGGCGGCCAGCCGCTACGCGAGCCGGTGGTGCACCACGGTCCGTTCGTCATGAACACGCACGACGAGATCGTCGCGGCCATCGAGGACTTCCAGGCCGGCCGGATGGGGACAGTGCCCGCTGGCCGGCTGCCCTGACCGGTGGCCCCTGACCGGCAGGTCGTGACCGGCAGCCGGCCCTGACTGTCGCCCTGGCTGTCCCGCACCCCTGACGACGCGGCCAGGAGTGCGGGATGGCGCGGGTTCGCTCGGGACGGCGTTGGGGTAGACACCGGCCATGCGTGCCTTCGGTTGCCCTCGCTGCCATCAGCTGGTCTCGTTCGAGAACTCCCTGTGCCTGAACTGCGGGACGTCGCTGGGATACCTGCCGCAGGCCGCAACGATGGTTGCCCTGGCGGTCGACGAGGACCGCCCGCCGCAGTACGAGGACGCCGACGGAGCCTCCTGGGTGCCGTGCGCGAACCTGGCGCTGGCCTCGTGCAACTGGTTGGTCCTCGCGGCCGCCGACACGGTGTTCTGCGAGTCGTGCGCGCTGACCCGGACCAGGCCGGCTGACGACGACGCGGATGCGCTCGTCGCCTTCGCTCGGGTCGAAACAGCCAAGCGGCGCTTGGTCTTCCAGTTGAACGACCTGGGGCTGCCGGTGGTGGACCGGGCCACCGATGGTGAGCACGGCCTGGCGTTCGACCTGCTGTCCAGCCGGGACAGTCCGGTCGTCACCGGCCACGACGACGGCGTGGTCACCCTGGACCTCGCCGAGGCTGATGACCCGCGCCGGGAGGCGCGCCGGGTCCACCTGGGCGAGGCGTATCGGACCCTGCTCGGGCATCTGCGCCACGAGGTGGGGCACTACTTCTGGGACGTCCTGGTCGGCGGTACGGAGCACCTCGACGCCTTCCGCGAGCTGTTCGGCGACGAGTCGGTCGACTACGGGGAGGCGCTGCAGCGCCACTACGCCGGCCCGCCGGACCCGGAATGGCCCGAGTCCTTCGTCAGCAGCTACGCGACGTCGCACCCCTGGGAGGACTGGGCCGAGACGTTCGCTCACTACCTGCACATCCAGGACACCCTGCAGACCGCGTCGGCGTACGGCATCAGCGTGGCGGGGCCGGACGCTCCGGTACGCCGCGACCCGGTTGCCCCGCTGTCCGCCCGCCCGGTCGACGACCTCGCGCCGATCGAGGACATCTCCGACGTCATCCGGCTGTGGCTGCCGCTCACGTACGCGCTCAACGCGGTCAACCGCAGCATGGGCCGCGACGACCTGTACCCGTTCGTCATACCGCCGGCCGTCGTCGCCAAGCTGGGATTCGTCCACGACCTGGTCCGCACCGCCGCCGGTCGCCACGCCGCCGGTCGCCGGGCTACCGATCGTCAGATCGCGTCGACCTGAGCGGCCCGATCGAGTTCAGTTGCGCCCCAGTCCCGTTGCCGCATCGCGGCCGCGGGAGCGCAGGACCGACACGAACAGGTCGCGGGCGCCCGGACCGGTGAGGAATCGGGCTCGTTCCTCCGCCGGCAGGGCCAGGACGTGCTCGCACACCTGGGCCCACGCCCAGCCGACGGCCTTGGTCAACGTGCCGGCGACAGTGGCGGAGATCGTCGAGCCGGTGACCGTCCCGGCACCGGGAATCAGTTTGAGAATCCCGGTGACCAGCGACTTGCCGGCCATGGTCGCTCCGGTGGTCAAGGCTGCGGCGCCGGCGATGGCGGCTGCCCGGGCCTGTCGCGGCGGCAAGCCGTACGCCGCGGTGATCCGGGCGATCATGAGGGTCTGGGCCGGGATCAGCAACGCCGCGTCGGCGAACGGGATCGGAGTCGCTCCGATGCCCGCTGCCACGGCGACCGCCTTGTTGATCACCGTTCTGGCGGCAGCTCTTTTCCGGCCCAGGTCGAGTACCTGGGCCGCGGTCAGGGCCTGCTCGACCACCTCCGGGACCACCGCGTACGTCGCGTCCAGCAGCGCCGACAGGCCGAAAGCCGGTGTCCCATGGAAGGAATCGGCGACGGCGTTGGTCGCGATGACGCGTCCGTCCGGCCGGATCGGCAGCCGCAGCGACTCGATATGAGCCGCGAGTTCGGCGACGGCAGGGTGCACCTGGCCGTCGCGGGACGGGACCTGGGCGAGGACGAGAATGACCGGCAAACCCAGTTCGGCGAGCGACCGGACGAAGTCACCCTGGCTGCGTTCGAACCGGAGGTCGCTGGAACGCACCACGTACCAGACGGCATGGATCTGCTCGGACATCGGCAGCGCGCGGCGCGATCGCACCGCGTGTTGCAGGGCGGCGACGATTGCATCGCCGGCCTGGCCGGTTTCGAAACCTTCGGAGTCGTAGAGCCCGAGGTAGCCCGACGGGTGCAGGTGGTAGGACAGGCCGGTCGTGACCGGCGCGCCGATGCCGGTTGCCGCCACCTCGGCCCCGAAGATCGCGTTGATCAGCGTGCTCTTGCCGGCACCGGTGCGACCGAACACGGCGAGATTGAACCGGCCCAGTTCGGTATAGGCCTGCTGCATCCGGTCCTGCAGCATTCCGGTGACGTCGGCGGCCGTGTAGTCGGCTGCCGGACGCTGATCAGCGCCGCTGGAACTGCTGCTTGCGGCGCGCGGGCCGGCTACCGGTTCCGGGTGGTACCGCGGCTCCGGTCGACCAGTTTCGTCGTTCACCGATCCACCCTCGCACAGGCTATCCGCCGCCGCTTCCGGCAGTTTCGCTCGTGATCGGTTCAGTCTGGCCCGGAGCGCCCGGCGACCCTGCCGGAGTGGTCGTCAGCACCGGTGCGAGCAGGAGTGCCAGAGCCGCCACGACGGCACAGACCAGAACGACGCCGACGACTTCGTAGCGCGCCAGCGCCCACTGTCGCGACAGGCCGTCCGGGCCGCGGTGGGCGGGGACCGGGAGCCGGACCCGTTCGTGTGGCGCGATGCGGCGCGGGACATTCGCCCCGTACCGCTCCTGTCGTACGGCGACGGCGATGGAACCGCCTGGCGGTGTCAGACGCCGCCCGGCGGCAAGCTGCCGGGCCAGCTCCTGCGTCTCGTGGCGGACGGGCCCGTCCGGCCGGGGACTGCTGACCCACGTCGAGTGCCGGCGGGCGGTCGACTGCACCCGGGCCAACCGTGCGCCGGCGAGTCGTTCCGGCCTGCCGAGCAGGTTCTCGACGGCGTGTGGGGCGTCGTTGTCGGTGTCGCGCACCGTGATCGCGTCTACCGGGAGGTCTTCGCCCAGCGCCGCTGTCAGCCGTGCCGCGACGTGCTCGGCCACCGACGCCACGTCCGGACGCGCCCGGTCCGCGCTGGTGACCAACCGGATCGCGACGATGCCGGCCGGCCCGACGACCAGGTGGTCGGGAGCGAGATGACGGCGGCTGGCCTCGACCGGTAGCGAGTGCAGCACCAGCCACGGTTCCGGCAGGGTGGCCAGCGCCTCGGCCGTACGCCGGGCTGCCTCGGCCCGGACCGCCGCGGCCTGCGCGGCTTCCGGCAGTGTCCCGGGAAGTCCGTCGGTGCCGGGAACGGTGCGGGCATGCAGTTGCGCGAGTTCGTGCAGGTGGGCGTGGCCCGGACGCCGGGTGCTCACGTCGTCCACCGCGCCCCCGTCCCCGATCTGCCGGCCCGCCCTCGACTTCCTCGTGATCATGGTGGGTCAGCAGGTACCGCCGATCAAACCGCGGCGTCGCCCGAACGGGTCTGATGTTTCACCCGCCGCGACTCGCATTTGTGAGGACGTCCGCTCAGCGGGTGCGTCAGGTGCATCGGCTTGCTCTGACGTGGCGACCGGGTTACGACGAAACGGCTCCGGGCGCCGGCTGACCACCGGCGGCGGCGTAGACCTCGAGTGTCTGGCGGGCGATCGCATCCCAGCCGAACCGCTCGAGGGCGCGTTGCCGGCCCGACGTGCCCATCAGCGTCGCCAGGGCCGGATCGCCGACCACGGCGTTGACCGTGTCGGCCAGGGCACGCTCGAAGCCGCCCGGATCCGCGGCGTCGTACGGCACGAGCCGTCCCGTGGTGCCGTCGACCACGACCTCCGGGATGCCGCCGACGTCGCTGGCGACCACCGCGGTCTGGCACGCCATGGCCTCGAGGTTCACGATGCCGAGCGGCTCGTAGACCGACGGGCAGACGAACACCGCAGCGCGGGTGAACAGCTGCACGAGGTCAGGGCGCGACACCTGGCCCTGCAGCCAGCACACCCGGTCGCCTCGTTCTGCCTGCAACTCGGCGACCGCGGCGGCGACTTCGGCACCAAGTTCCGGGGTGTCCGGGGAGCTGGCGCACAGCACCAGGCGGACGTCGTCGTCGAACCGCCGCGCGGCCGCGAGCAGGTGACCGATCCCCTTCTGCCGGGTGATGCGCCCGACGAACAGCACGATCGGCAGGTCGGTCGGGACGCCGTAGCGCGCCAGCGCGTCGTCCTCGGCCACCGGCCGGTAGACGTCGGTGTCGATGCCGTTGTGGACGACGTGGACTCGCGCCGGATCGACGAAGGGATAGCAGGCCAACACGTCCGCCCGCATCCCCTCGCTGACGGCGATCACCGCGTCGGCCTCCTGGTACGCCGCACGCTCGACCCAGCTGGAGATGCGGTAGCCGCCGCCGAGTTGCTCCTGCTTCCACGGCCGACGCGGTTCCAGGGAGTGCGCGGTCAGGATGTGAGGTACGCCGTACAGCAGGTGCGCCAGGTGCCCGGCCAGATTCGCGTACCAGGTATGGGAGTGGACGACGTCGACGCCGGCCAGCGCGTCGACCATCGCGAGATCGACGCCGAGGGTCTGCAGGGCGACGTTCGCGCCACCCAGTTCGGCCGGCACGGGATGCGCTGCGGCGTCCGGCCGCGGCTCACCGAAACAGTGGACGTCGACCTCGGCGAGCGGACGCAGCTGGGCGACCAGGTGCTCGACGTGAACTCCGGCGCCGCCGTACACCGCAGGCGGCCACTCCCTGGTCAGCATCCCGACTCGCACGCCGCGAGCCTAGAACCTCCCCGGCGACACCGCCGGGCTGCGGCGACCGCGTGGTGAGCGTCGCGGTCCGTGACTACGCTGGGCGGCGTGGCAGGCGCGGGTCCTCGGGTCCTGGCGATCGTCCTCGCCGGCGGCGAGGGCAAGCGCCTCATGCCGCTCACCGCGGATCGGGCGAAACCGGCGGTGCCGTTCGGTGGCGTGTACCGGCTGGTCGACTTCGTGCTGTCGAACCTGGTCAACGCCGGCTACCTGCGCATCTGCGTGCTGACGCAGTACAAGTCGCATTCGTTGGACCGGCACATCACCACGACGTGGCGGATGTCGTCGATGGTGGGCGACTTCATCACCCCGGTGCCGGCGCAGCAGCGGCTGGGGCCGCGCTGGTTCACCGGTAGCGCCGACGCCATCTTCCAGAGCCTGAACCTGGTGTACGACGAGCAGCCCGACCACGTGGTGGTGTTCGGTGCCGACCACGTGTACCGGATGGATCCGCGGCAGATGGTCGAGCAGCACATCGACAGCGGCGCGGGCGTGACCGTCGCGGGCATCCGGGTGCCGCGCAAGGACGCGCACCAGTTCGGTGTCATCGACGTCGCCGCCGACGGCCTGGGCCTGCGGTCGTTCCTGGAGAAGCCGGCTGATCCGCCCGGCATCCCCGACGCGCCGCAGTTGACCTACGCCTCCATGGGCAACTACGTGTTCACCACCGAGGCACTGCTGGAAGCGCTGTCCATCGACGCGAAGGACGAGTCCAGCGTCCACGACATGGGCGGCAACATCATCCCGATGCTGACCGGTTCCGGGGACGCCCAGGTGTACGACTTCGCCCGCAACGTCGTCCCGGGCTCGACCGATCGGGACCGGGGCTACTGGCGCGACGTCGGCACCTTGGACTCGTACCACGATGCGCACATGGACCTGGTGTCCGTGCACCCCATCTTCAACCTCTACAACCGGCACTGGCCGATCCTGACGTCGCTGCCGCCCCTGCCGCCCGCGAAGTTCGTCGAGGGCGGCAATGCCCACGAGTCCATGGTGGGCGCCGGTTCCATCGTCGCG
The DNA here is from genome assembly GCA_004297305.1 of Actinomycetota bacterium. Taxonomy (NCBI): domain Bacteria; kingdom Bacillati; phylum Actinomycetota; species Actinomycetota bacterium. The sequence continues at coordinate 80,192 of SCTR01000006.1, read as the reverse complement.
GGCGCGCACGTGCGCACGTCGGTGCTGTCGTACGACGTCAACGTGCAGCAAGGGGCGTACGTCGAAGGGTCGGTCCTGATGCCCGGCGTACGGGTGGGCCGTAACGCGGTGGTCCGCCGCGCGATCCTCGACAAGAACGTGCAGGTGCCCGACGGCGCCCAGATCGGGGTCGACCTCGAGGCCGATCGGGGCCGCTACACCGTCAGCAGCGGGGGCGTCGTCGTGCTGGGCAAGGCGCAGAAGGTCCTCTAGCGCCGGACGGGTGAGTTCGCGCCTCAAGAGGGCCAGCCGGCTGGCCGATGCACGGGAAGTGAACGCCGTCGGCACGCGTGTCCTGGACTGGGGCACGAGGGCCCTGCTGGTGCTCAGCGCGGTGGCGACCGTCGCGGTCCTGTTCACCCCGCTCGACTCCCGCCGACAGGTGGCGGCGTACACCGCGGCGACCCTGCTCGCGGTCGTGGCCACCGGCATCGGGCTCGCCCGGTTGCCGCGCGGCGCACGGCGCGTGTGGGGCAGTTTCACCCTGGCCAGCGTGCTGTGGTTCGTCGGCGACGCCGTCTACAACTGGTCGATTGTCACCGACGGCGAAGCGGCATACCCGGGGCCGTCGGACTTCGCCTACCTGCTGTCGTACGTCGCCACCGCCATCGCCCTCGTGCTGCTGGTGCGTGCCCGGCAGCCGGACGGTGACCGCGAGGCGTGGCTGGACGCGGCGATCATGAGTACGGCCGCAGTCGCGGTCGTGGGCGCGTTCCTCATCGTGCCGCTGCTGGCCGACACCGCCGAGTCGGCCTTCTCGGTCGTCGTGTCCACGGCGTACCCGGTGATGGACGTCGTGGTGCTCGCGGTCCTGTTGCGGCTGTCGGTCGGCGGCGGGCTGCGGGAACCGGTGCTGGTGCTGGTCATCACCAGCCAGGCCCTGATGCTCGGCGCCGACATCGTCTTCGAGCTGTTGGTGTTGCACGGCGTCACCGACTCGACGCCGTCCTGGCTTCAGGTGGTCTTCGCCGCTGCCACCTTGGTCCTGGCCGTGGCGATCAACCACTCCGAAGCCGGGGAACTCGTGCGGCCCCGGTCGGTGCCGCGGTCGAGCATCTCGCGGGCCCGGTTCGCCGCAGTGGTCGTCGGCGCGCTCATCGGGCCCTGTCTGCTCGTGCTGGTCGTCTACTCCAGCGGCCTCACCGAGTCCCGGCTGCTGGCCACCTGTTCGTTGTTCGTCATCGCCCTCGTGCTGTGGCGGGTCCGGCTGTTGTTCGTGACCGTGCAGGACCAGTCACGCCTGCTCGCCGAACTGGCCCGGGTGGACTCGCTGACCGGGCTGCCCAACCGGCGCAGCTGGGACTTCGAGTTGGAGCGGGTCACGGCGGCCTGCGCGGCTCGCGGGATACCGATGAGCGTGGCGATCCTCGACCTCGACCGCTTCAAGGCCTACAACGACGAGTTCGGCCACGTGGCCGGCGACGCGTTGCTTCGACGCTGCGCCAGTGCCTGGCGCGACGTGCTGGACCGGACCGGGGTATTCCTGGCCCGCTACGGCGGAGAGGAATTCGCCGCGGTACTGCCGGGTGTGGGACTGGCCGAGGCCGAGGCTCTGCTGGAACTGGTGCGCGACGCGACCCCGGCCGGCCAGACGGTGTCCATCGGCATCGCGGAGCGCTCGGCGCCCGAGCGCATCGACACGACACTTGAGCGGGCAGACCGCGCGATGTACCTGGCGAAGGCCGGCGGCCGTGACCGGGTCGTCACCTTGACCGGCGACGACCGGCTGGCCGAGCAGCTTCCCCTCGACGCTCGGTAGCGGCCCGCTCCCGTTCGGCGTCGCTTTCCGTGGGGGTATCCGTTCACCTTCCGCATGTCCGCTGTTCGCCGGCTCCTGGCCGTCCCGATGCACTTAGCCATTCAGGCGGAAGGGATCGGCGTCCCCGTAGGCGACTTCTCCGAGCCGTTTGTCGAGATTGACTACGTCAAGGTGTACGCGCCCGCCTAGGGCTGGTCCGAACCTACGAGGTCACGTGGTCGATTGCCGAATGGGCTCGCTTCCAGGCGTGGGCCGCCATCTGTACGGCATCCCAGGGCGACCCGAGCGGTGGAGTGTAGGACAGGTCGAGTTCGCTGAGCTCAGCCACGGACATCTCGTGGAAAATAGCGGTCGCGAAGACGTCAACACGCTTGGAGATCTCGGGCGCCGCGGCGCCCGACCATCCGCGGGCCGTCAAGCCTTCGGCCATCTCTACGCCGATAGCCGGCGCCGACCACCACGGCTGTCTTGGCTTCCCGACTGACGATGGTGTCCATCAACGCAAACATGTCACCCATCGAGTGCAGCAGGTGCACCCCGTCCGCGGGGCCGAGCGCAGCCGCACCGGTCAGCCCGGCGATCGGTGGCCGGACGCTGATCGCCCCAGTGCCGACCACCAGGGCGTCGTACCGGATCGACCCCGCGCGGCCGTCGCGATCGCGAACTATCAACCGTCGGCCAGGGGCGTCGATCTGCATTGCGGTCGTATTCGTGCACAACGTTGTCCCAGCTGCCTCGAGGTCCGCCGCGGTGCGGTGCGCGAGGTTTGTCCAATGGCTGACCTCTCCGGACACGTAGGACGGTGACCTCGCTATCCGGGTCGAACTCTCGGGCTCGAAGTGCGGCGCCAAGGCCTGCGTCGCTGCCGCCAACCGTGACGATGTGCCTGATGGGCACAGCGGGCTCCTGCCTGCGGTCCGTCGGTACGGCTTCGAACTGGTCGGCAGGGGCTGCGGTCGATCGTCAGGCAGCGGCGGGAACGCCGAGCTCGGTGAGCAACTCGCGGACTCGCCTTTCGATCTCATCGCGGATGGGTCGTACGGCCTCAACGCCCTGCCCGGCGGGGTCCTCCAGGGTCCAGTCGAGGTAGCGCTTGCCGGGAAAGACAGGGCAGGCATCTCCGCAACCCATAGTGATGACGACATCTGCTGCCCGGACGATCTCGTCGGTCCAGGGCTTCGGGTACTCCTGGGTGATGTCGATGCCCTTCTCTTTCATCGCCGCGACGGCCGACGGGTTCACTTCGTGTCCGGGTTCGGAGCCGCCCGACCACGCGATAGCTCGGTCGCCAGCTAGGTGTTCGAAGAAGCCCATCGCCATCTGGGACCGACCGGCGTTGTGGACGCAGAGGAAGAGCACAGTCGGGATGCCCGCGTCGGCGCCCTTACCCTCGACGCGCGCCAGCGCCCGCAGTCGCTGCCGAGCGAACCGCTCGGCCAATAGTGGCAGGAAGTTCGCGACGCTGGACCGATCGGCGAACTGGTCGTAGGAGGAGTAGAGAAACTTCTCGATCGTCTCGACGCCGAAGGTGCCGTCGAAGTTCTGCTGCAGTCGGGTGGCGGCAGTCTTCAGCGCGACCTGCTGGTCGAGCGTGATCTCCGAATACGGGGGCTGAGTGGTACCGGTCATGGTGGCTCCTCCGATGCGTCGACTGCCTGCGCTAGAAGTTCGATCCGACCTTCGATGTTGTCCAGGGCGGCGTCAAAGGCCGCCGGGCTGTCGACCCGTACCGGGTCTGGCACAGCCCAGTGCAGCCGCGGGACAGGTCCAACCGCGGCGAGCTCCTCGTACGCGTTGTCGCAGACCGCGACCAGGAGGTCGCCGGACTCGACTACGTCGTTGATGTGGGCTGTCCGAACTGGCGCAATGCGGAGGTTGCGCCGTCGGGCAGCCGCGGTCGCACCCGGATGCACTGCCCCGGCCGGATGCGTCCCGGCCGAGGCCACGGGCACGGTGCTGCGGCGGGCCCAGGCCGCTGCGGCCAGGTGAGAGCGTGCCGAGTGCCGGGTGCAGACGAACACGACGCGCCCAGCTGCGAGGCGGTCGGCACTCGGCAGCGTGTCCGGTGAACGGTGGATCAGCTGCACGTAGGAGCGGCGGCGATCACCTTCGGATCGAGTTCGGATGATGAGGCCTCCGTCGACCAACACTCTGAGGTGGTGAGCCAGCAGGTTGGACGCAATCCCCAGGTCGGCCGCCAACTCGGAGGGCGCGGCGTCGCCCAGGGTCAGCCGTTCCACAATGGCGAGGCGCGCGGGTTCGCCGAGCGCCGCATGCGCTCGTGCCCGAGCTACAAGCTCCGTTGACCACTCCGCACTCATTGACTCAATAGTCATGGAGCAAGAGTCAGCAGTCAACCCCTCGTCTCAGCCGAAGATCGCCGCAATTTGCGACAGCCGGTCCGGCACGAGCGAGAACCAGACCCATGACCCCCGCCGCTCGCGGCTGAGGACGCCGGCGTCGACGAGCACTCGCAAGTGATGGCTCACGGTGGGCTGCGACAAGCCCAAAGGGCCGGTCAGGTCACACTGGCACACCTGGCCATCGGCACTGCGGCCGATGAGTGACAGCAGCTGCAGGCGGGCTGGATCGGCCACCGCCTTGAGCAGATGTGCGAGCTCCTCAGCGACGTCGCGCGGGAGTGGGTCGGCGAGAGTTGTTGGGCAGCAAGAATCCTCGAGCACGGTCAACGTTGTCCGAGATCGACTCATGGCTGGCCCCTTCTCATCCTCTCGCCAACATCGACGGGACTCAATATTGACAGCTGTCGATATGGTGCGCCACCCTGGTGGGTATCGAACACCATCAATGTGCTGCGTCAAGGCCAGGAGGTCCCGTGTCCAGGGTCCAGCTCGCGCTCAACGTCTCCGATCTGGAGGCGTCAGTCGCCTTCTACACCCGACTCTTCGGCGTCGAGCCTCACAAACGGCGCCCGGGCTACGCGAACTTCGCCGTGATCGAGCCACCCCTCAAGCTCGTCCTGCTGGAGACATCGGTCGAAGCCCGAGGTTCGGGCGTCCTCGGCGCTCTCAACCACCTGGGAGTCGAGGTGAGCGACCCGGCCGAGGTCGCCGCCGCATCGGACCGACTCGCCACCGCCGGTCTGACCACGGTTGACGAGCGCGGAACCACCTGCTGCTACGCAGTACAGGACAAGGTGTGGGTGCACGACCCCGCGGGCGCACCGTGGGAGGTCTACGTGGTCACTGACGACGCCCCGCAGAGCCCGGCGCACGGTCCCGACGGCCGGCGGGTCCTGACGACCCTCAACGACGGGGACTGCTGCACATCCTCCGCGTCGTCTGGAGCCGCTGCGCCCCAGGCCTGTTGCTGATGGATCTTCCTCGGCGATTGCTGGCCGAGTTCCTCGGCACCGGTCTGCTCGTGTCGATTGTTGTCGGGTCGGGAATCATGGCCACGAGTCTCAGCAACGACGTCGGACTCCAGCTTCTCTTGAACGCCGGCGCCACCGTGGCTGGTCTCGGGGTCCTGATTGCAGTGCTGGGCCCGGTGTCCGGCGCGCATTTCAATCCGCTGGTCACCGGAGTTGCGCTCGTGCGCCGCGAGGTCCGGGCTCGGGAAGCCGCGGCCTATGTCGTCGTGCAGCTCGTCGGGGCGGTCGTCGGGGTGATGCTGGCCAACGTGATGTTTTCGTTGCCTGCCGTCGAGGCATCCACCGACTACCGCGGCGGCACCGGGGTGTGGATCGGCGAGATAGTAGCGACGGCGGGTTTGCTCCTCGCTATCGGAGCGCTGACTCGCTCGGGTAGAGGCGCTTGGGGCGCTGTGGTCGTTCCGGCCTGGATCGGTGCCGCGTATCTGTTCACGTCCTCGACGTCCTTTGCGAACCCGGCAGTGACCATCGGGAGGGCCTTCACCGACAGCTTTGCTGGCATCGCCCCCGCCAGTGTGCCGGCCTTCATCGGCTTCCAGGTCGTGGGCGCAGCTGTCGGAGCGGTGCTCACCGAACTGCTCTACCCCAGGCGAGGTGCTCGGCCAGAGCCGCTGGATCTGCCGGCACCAATTCACGCCGCCGGTTGACTCCCTAGCCTTACCCGTGGCCACTTTCGATGTCCCCCAGCAGGGCGGCCGTATCGCCGTCCAGCACGGTCCCCGCGTACAGCAGCGCGTGGTCGCGGGCCTCCTGGCGGGCCAGGACTCGAGAGCTTCGTGCCGCACCGAGCCAGCCACACGAGCACACCGCCTGCAGGAATCCCCCGGGGCGTTCCAGCAGCCGGATCTCGTGTTGTGCGGCTTGCATCGGCATCTCAGCCGAATCGACCGGAGACGTAATCCTCGGTGGCCTTCTCCTCCGGTTGCGAGAAGATCTTGCCGGTCGGCCCGAGTTCGACGAGCCTGCCGGGTTGGCCTACTCCGGCGAGATTGAAGAACGCTGTGGTGTCGCTGACCCGGGCGGCCTGCTGCATGTTGTGGGTCACGATGACGATCGTGAACCGCTCCTTGAGTTCCTGGATCAGATCCTCGATGGCGAGCGTCGAGATGGGGTCCAGCGCAGAACAGGGCTCGTCCATCAGCAGCACGTCGGGCTCGACGGCGATCGCCCGCGCGATGCACAGTCGCTGCTGCTGGCCGCCGGACAGCCCCGATCCCGGCCGGTGCAGCCGATCCTTGACCTCTTCCCACAGGTTGGCCCCGCGAAGTGACCGTTCGACCACCTCGTCCATCGACCGCCCGCCGCGCTTCTTGCTCGATTCGAGCTTGAGTCCGGCAACGACGTTGTCGTAGATGGACATGGTGGGAAAGGGGTTCGGCCGTTGGAAGACCATGCCGACTGTGCGTCGGACGTTGACCGGGTCGACCATTGGCCCGTAGATGTCCTCACCGTCGAGCATGACCTTGCCCTCGACTCGCGCCCCGGGAATGACCTCGTGCATCCGGTTGAGGGTGCGCAGGACGGTGGACTTGCCGCAGCCGGAAGGACCGATGAAAGCGGTGACACCGTTGGGTTCGACGCTGAACGAGACGCCCTCGACGGCCAGGAACTTGCCGTAATAGATGTCGAGGTCGGAGACGTCGATCCGCTTGGCCATAGGGATTCCTTCGGGTTTCGGTAGGCAGAGCAGGTCAGGTCAGCGCTTGGGTGCGAAACGGGCGGCGATCAGTCGCGCTCCGCCGTAGAAGACCAGGACGACGAGAATGAGCACCAAAGCGCCGCCCCAGGCCCGTGCCACAGCTTGGTCGGTGCCGCGGGAGATCTGGTCCCAGATGAAGGTGGGCAAGGAGGTCTGCGGGTTGTTGAAGGCATTCCAGTTGGTGGATTGCGCCAGGAACGTCACCAGCAGCAGGGGCGCGGTCTCGCCGGTCACCCGGGCCACGGCGAGCATGACGCCGGTGATGATGCCGGACAACGCCGTCGGGATGACGATCTTCAGGATGGTCTTCCACTTCGGGATGCCCAGGGCGTATGCGGCCTCGCGAAGGTCGTTCGGCACGATCTTGAGCATCTCCTCGGTCGACCGGATGATGACCGGGATCATGAGGATGGTCAGCGCGAGGGCCGCGGCGAAGCCGGACTGGGGTAGACCGACGGCCAGGATGAGCGCGGTGTAGATGAACAGGCCCGTGACGATCGAGGGCACCCCGGTCATCACGTCGACGAAGAAACTGATCCAGTAGGCGAGGCGCTTGCCGGCGCCGTACTCGACCAGATAGATCGCTGCGAGTACCCCGATCGGCACCGACATGAGCGTCGCCAGGCCGACCTGTTGCAGCGTCCCGATAAGGGCATGCATGACGCCGCCGCCCTCCTCGGAGGCGCTGATGCTGCGCATGTTGCCGGTCAGAAATGCCCAGTTGAGGACACCGATTCCCTTCGCCACCACCGACAGCAGGATCCAGGCCAGCGGGACGAAGGCGGCGACGAAGGTCGCGTATACGACGGTGGTCGCCAGCCGGTCGATGGCATGCCGTCGGCCTTCGACGGCGAAACTCCAGCCGGTCAGCCCGACAAGGAAGAGCAGGACGGCGACGACCGTGGTGCCGGCGACGCCGTCGACCGAGGTGGTCAGGTTCAGGACGACGGCCAACAGGACGGCCGCCGCTGCGACCCCGTACCCGGCCCAGGTCGGCAACCGCCGGCCACGCAACTGGCTCGCCGCGGTCGGCGCCGTCGGCACGGGGGTGGTGAGCGTCATCAGTTCGCTCCAGAGAATTCCTTGCGGCGGGCGATGATCGCCCGTGCCGCCATATTGACCAGCAGCGTGATGAGGAACAGCACCAAGCCTGAGGCGATCAGGGCGGACCGGCCGTTCTCCTGAGCCTCGCCCCACTTCAACGCGATGTTGGCCGCGAAGGAGTTGCCCCCAGGTTCAGTGATGTGCCAGTTGATGTCGAAGACGGCCGACAGGATGAGGGCGACGGCGATGGTCTCACCGAGTGCGCGTCCCAGGCCGAGCATCGCGGCGGAGATCATGCCCGGCTTGCTGAAGGGCACCACCGCCATCCGGACCATTTCCCAGCGGGTTGCACCGAGCGCGAGCGACGCTTCGACATGCGTCCGGGGGACCTGGACGAACACCTCCCGCGACAACGCCGACACGGTCGGCAGGATCATGATCGCGAGCACGACGCCGGCGATCATGATGCTCTTGGTGTACAGCTGCTGGTCGTTGGCGAACAACGGGATCCATCCGAAGTACGTCGCCAGCCATGCCATCAGGCCTTCCATGTTCGGCATGAGGAACTGCAGACCCCAGAGGCCGAAGATGATGGACGGCACGGCGGCAAGCAGATCGACCACGAACGCCAGGACCGCGGCCACCCGGCGGTGGGCGTAGTAGGCGATGAACAGGGCGATGCCGTAGCCGACCGGGACGGCCAGCACCATCGCGATGACCGCGGTCACCAGCGTGCCGAAGGCCAGTACGGCGATGCCGAAGACCGGGGGAGTCTGGTCCGGCAGCCACTGTTGCTCGGTGAAGAAGTTCGCCGAGTTGGTCGTGAGGGACGGGATCGCCTTCCAGATAAGGAAGGCGCCGATAAGCGCCATGAGCAGCAGAACGAAGATGCCGGCGCCGCGCGAGACGCCACGAAACACCTTGTCGCCCCGGCGAACCGATGCCCCGCTGATCGACGAACCGGGCGGCCCTTCCCCGCCGCCGATTGCCAGGGCGCTCGAGAGGGGCATCCCGAGGGCCGTCTCCGCGCTATCGCGCGCACCCGGCGGCACGGGCTCGCCGGTGTCCAACGGAGTGCTCACCACATCACCAGCCGCGGTTGTCGGGGGCGGTAGGCCGACAGTAGACGGCCCCGCACGAGGATGTCGCCTGAACCGTGCGGGGCCGTCATGCCGGCGTTCGGGATGGTCGAGCCGTCTGGCGGCTAGGAGATCGCCGCGACGGCGGTCCGGACCTTCGTGAGCAGGTCACCGGTGATCGGGACGTACTTGGCCGGGCCGAGCAGGGCCTGGCCGGCGTCTGACGCGGTGTAGGTCAGGAAGCTCTTCGTTACCGCGAGGTCGGTGCCCGACAGCCCCTTCTGGCAGGTGATTTCGTACGTCACCAGGACGATCGGGTAGGCGCCGGCGGCCTTGGTCGCGTAGTCGATGGACAGCGGCAGGTTATTGCCCGAGCCCTTGACCGTCGCGCCGGCAATGGTCTTCGCCGCGTTATCGCTGGTCGCCTCGACCGCTCCGGAACCGTTGTCGATCCAGGCCGCCTTCACTGGATCGGTCACGAAGGACAATTCGGCGTACCCGATCGAGTTCGGGGTGCTCTTGACCGACGCCGTCACCTGGTCCGAACCCTTGGAACCCTGTCCACCAGGTGCCACCCAGTCGTTGCTCGGTGGCGTGGTCCAGACGGTGGGCGCGGTGGCAGCGAGGTACTTGGTGAGGTTGCCTGTGGTGCCGGACGAGTCGCTGCGGTGGAACTGGGCGATGGTCGCGTCGGGCAGGGTGACTCCCGCGTTCAGCGCAGCGATCTTCGGGTCGTTCCACTTCGTGATCGTGTTGTTGAAGATCCCGGCGACGACGGCCGGGTTCAGCACCAGCTTGTTGACCCCGCTGACGTTGTACATGATCGCGATCGCGCCGCCGACCATCGGGATGTTGAGCGCCGGCCCAGTCGCGCAACGAGCGTCAGCTTGGGTCTGCTGATCGGGCGTCAGGGCAGAGTCCGAACCCGCGAAGGCCGTCTGCTTGCCGGTGAACTGGGTGACCCCGGCGCCGGAGCCGACGCCCTGGTACTCGATCGTGGCATCGGCGCAGTTGTCCTGGTAGGCGTCCTTCCACTTGTCCATCGCGTTGGCCTGCGCGGTGGAGCCCGAGGCCTTGATGGTGCCTGAGGCGCAGTTGCCTGAGCTCGTCGACGCTGAACCACCGCCGGTGCTCGACCCGCAGCCGGCGAGGGTCAGCGCGCCGACGGCGGCAGCGGCGGCGAGCGTGAGCGTGCGGGTGTGCTTCACCCTGGTCCTCCATGGTTTCTGCCAGTGGGTACGGCACGGGACGCTAGGCATGACGGGTGACCTGCCGGCCCGGCCAGGGTGAACCGAGGATGAACGAACGGTGTCCGACAGGCGGCTTCGGCCGTGACCTCGGTCACCACACGCCCGAACGACACGATCGGCGGCTCGCTACAGCTCGTGCCGCTCCACCGCAATCACCCGTGGTGCGGCCACCTCGGCCCCGTTGTCGGCGCCGTTGACGGAGTCGTCGGTGGCATCGTCGAAGGAGCGGTGGACCACCAGGCAGCCGCCGGGAGGCAGCCGCGGATCGAACGAGTCCGCATGCTTGTCGCCGCCGGGCAGCGTCGCGAGCGCCTGCACGATCGTCGGCAGGACTGGTCGGTGGGTGCACACGACCACGGGTACCCGCATCGCGGCGAGTTCGAGGATCCGTGTCCGCGAGTCCCGCCGGGCCCGCTCGTGGCCCTCTTCCGAGAGGCTGGGTTCGTTCTCCACGGTCGCGCCGACGGACTCGGCGAAGTAGCGCACCGTCTCCCGGCACCGGACCGCGTCGGAGGAATGCACGGCGGTGATGCCGTACGCCGCCAGCAGCGGGACCACCGCCTTGGCCTGGCTGCGACCACGGCCGGACAGCGGTCGATCGGCATCGTGCTGGCCGTTGAAGGCGGTGCGCCGCAGCGCCTGGGTGTGCCGCAGCACGATCAGTGGCGTCGTATCCGGCATGGCCAGCGCGGCGTCGACCAGGTCGGCGTCCCGCGGATAGGTCAGCTGCGCGTGGGCCTGGCGCGCAGTCATCCACCGGATCTCGTCGACCTCGTCGTCCGGGGCGAAGCCCTGGTCACTGCCGATCCGGGCCACCCAGTAGTCGACGATCTTGGGCTCGCCGAGTGCGACGTAGGTCTGGGTCGCCAAGCGGGCACCCAGGATCGGCACGACGCCGGTCTCCTCGTCGCACTCCCGGACTGCCGTCGTCAGCACGTGCTCGCCGGGCTCGACCTTGCCCTTGGGCAGCGACCAGTCAGCTCGGTGCGCCCGATGGATGACCAGCGTCTCGCGGCCGTGGCTGCCGCCGCGGACCAGCACGACGCCGGCAGCGCGCACGGGGCCGCCGGCCGAGGGTGAACTCACCGCGACAGGTGCGTCCGGCGGTGGACGCGCCGGACGTCGGGCCAGATCTTCAGGAACCGCATGCGCGCGAGCAGTTCGCGCTGTTCCTGTTCGGCGTGCAGCAGCCCGAGTGCGAATCCGGCACGGCCGTCGACGTCGGGTGACTGCGCGATGTCGCGCAGGACCTCCGCAGCGACGGCGGCGTCCTGGTGCTCGCCGAGTTCTTCGGTGACCTGTTCGACGGCGGCGGCGAACCGCTTCGCGGGCTTGCCGAACACCGGCACGAGGGCCTCGGCGGTGTAGCGCGCGCCCTTGGCAGCGATTCGGGCCTGATGCCACGGCGCGCTCGGGCCGTCCAGATCGACGTCGTGGACCTGCTTGCGCAGTCGCCGCCATGCCTTGTCCAGCAGCGGTGGCAGCGCCTCGGTACACGGCTGCGTCGCCTCGCCCGACATCGGCGGGGTGTTCGCGGCGGCGACGAGCCGATCCAGCAGCGCGACGTGCCGGGGGGAGCGCAGGGCGCCCAGGGCATGGGCGCGCGCCACTCGGGCGCGCTCGCGCAGCGCCGGGTCGATGGCGCTGCGGGCCGCGTCGGCGTCGACCCGGTCGAGTTCCGCGGCGTGCTCGTCGAGGCGAGCCAGCAGCACCTCGAGATCCCGAACCGCGCCGAGCTCGCCGGCCAGCCAGCCGAGTTCGTCGCGCAGCGCCCGCGCCCACTCCTCGTCCAGCAACGGCCGGAACGCCTTGAGCCCGCTGCGAATCCGCCGAGCTGCCACCCGCATCTGGTGCACCGCGTCGGGCAGGTCACGGCGGACCCGAACGTCCTGCAGCAGCAGCTGCCGGACGTGGGTCTGCAGATGTGCGCGGACCGCGTCGCCGGCCGGGTCCTCCGGTGTGACTGCAGCGGGCTCGGTGACGTCAGGGGCGGCGTTGGCTCGCGGCCCCACCGCAAAGGCTGCCTTCGACGACGACCCGGGTACGGCGCCGTGCTCCACCAGCGCACTGACCATGTCGTCGAGCACCTCGTGGTCGCCTGCCACGAGGGACTCGACTTCGATCTCCCGGAACCGGGCTGCGACGCGGTCGCCGTCCAGGACGGAGACGACGTCGTCGACGAGTTCGGCCACCGCCGTACCGTCGTGGTCGACCAGGACGTACGGCGTGCGCTCCGTCCGCAGCGTCGCCACCGGAACCAGCGGCGAACGGCGGACGAAGGCGGTGACCAGTTCGGCGATAGCGGCGGGGACGTTCCCTACCTCCGCCTCGGCCAGCGGGACCCGGATCTCGTCGCGAACTCCGGGCGACGAGCCGTCGACGGGGAGTTTCAGGTGCCATCCCTCGTCGTCGCCGCCTTCCCGGCGACGCAGCGTGACACCCCACCGGAACAGCCGCAGATCCTCGGTGTCGTGGTACACCGCGGTCAGCGCGCGGGTGGGCTGTTCGTCGACCTCGGCCACCGCCGGTGACAGCGCGCTGAGGTCGGGCAGTCGGAACAGCGCGTGCACGCGCAGTTTGCGCTCGACCTCGCGGAAGGTGCTGGGCGACGCGGCGTCGGTCACGCGCCCCGCCGGTGCTTGCGCCGGATCAGCGACTCCTGCAACTGACGCAGCGGCGTCCCGCCGGCGCCGCGGGTCCGTCGCTCCCAGGTGCCGTCGGACCCCAGATGCCAAGCCGAGGTGTTCTCGTCGAAGGCGAGGTCGAACAACCCGTCGATCTCGGCGACGTGGTCGGCTGCGCCGAGCCGCACCAGCACCTCGACCCGGCGATCCAGGTTGCGGTGCATGAGATCGGCCGACCCGATCCAGACCTGCGGCTGGCCGCCGTTGGCGAAGACGTACGCACGAGAGTGTTCCAGGAAGCGCCCGAGGATCGAGATGACGCGGACGTTGTCCGAGAGCCCGGGCACTCCGGGCCGCAGCGCACAGATACCCCGGACCCACACATCCACCCGGACGCCGGCAGCCGACGCGCGGTACAGCGCGTCGATCATCTCCTCGTCGACCAGCGAATTGCACTTGAAACGGATGTATGCCGGCCGCCCGGCGCGCCGGTGTTCGATCTCGGCGTCGATCCGCTCGATGAGTCCGGTGCGCACCGAGTGGGGTGCGACCAGGATGCGGTCGTACTCGGTGTTCATCGAGTAGCCCGACAGCACGTTGAACAGCCGGGCGACGTCCTCGCCGACGACCGGATCGGTGGTCAGCAGGCCGAAATCCTCGTACAGCCGAGCCGTTTTCGGGTGGTAGTTGCCGGTGCCGATATGGAGGTAGCGCCGCAGCCGGTCACCGTCGTCGCGGACGACCATCGACAGCTTGCAGTGCGTCTTCAGGCCGACCAGGCCGTACACGACGTGGACGCCGGCCTCCTCCAGCTTGCGGCCCCAGGTGATGTTCGCCTGCTCGTCGAAACGGGCCTTGATCTCGACCAGGGCCAGCACCTGCTTGCCGGCTTCGGCGGCGTCGATCAGCGCGTCGACGATCGGCGAGTCCCCTGAGGTCCGGTACAGCGTCTGCTTGATGGCCAGGACCTGCGGGTCGGCGGCGGCCTGTTCCAGGAACCGCTGGACGCTGGTGGAGAACGAGTCGTACGGGTGGTGGACCAGGATGTCGCGCTGCCGCATGGCGTCCAGGACGTCGGGAGCCGACGCGGTCTCGACCTCGGTCAGGGCGCGGCTGGTCTTCGGGACGAACGCCTCGGACTTGAGGTCGTCGCGTTCCAGGCCGACGACGGTCCACAGGGCTGTGAGGTCGAGCGGCCCGGGCAACCGGAACACCTCGTGTTCGTTGACGCCCAGTTCACTGACGAGCAGGTCCAGCACGTACGGGTCGATGGACTGTTCGACCTCGAGTCGGACCGGCGGCCCGAACCGGCGGCGCATGAGTTCCCGCTCCAGCGCCTGCAGCAGGTTCTCCGCGTCGTCCTCCTCGACTTCCAGGTCCTCGTTGCGGGTGACCCGGAAAGCGTGGTGCTGCAGGACTTCCATCCCCGGGAAGAGCTCGTGCAGGTGGGCGGCGATGAGCTCCTCGAGCGGCAGGAAACGCTGCGCAGACACCGCGACCAGGCGCGGCAGCAGCGGCGGCACCTTCACCCGGGCGAACAGTTCCGTGCCGGTCCCCGGGTTTCGGACCACGACGGCGAGGTTGAGCGACAGTCCGGAGATATAGGGGAACGGGTGGGACGGATCGACGGCCAACGGGGTGAGGACCGGGAACACCTTGGCGTCGAAGAGCTCCGTCATCTGGTCGCGCTCGGGCGCGGTCAGGTCGTCCCAATGCAGCAACTCGATCTGCTCGTCGGCCAGCGCCGGCAGCAGGTCGTCGTGCAGGCACCGCGACTGCCGTTGCATCAGTTCTGCGCCGCGGGCCCAGATGCCTTCGAGTACCTCGCGAGGCATGAGCCCGCTGGCGGCTCGTACGGCGATACCGGTCGCAATCCGCCGCTTGAGCCCGGCGACGCGCACCATGAAGAACTCGTCGAGGTTGCTGGCGAAGATGGCGAGGAACTTCACGCGTTCCAGCAAGGGCTGGTCGCGGTCCTCGGCGAGCTCCAGCACGCGCTGGTTGAACGCCAGCCACGACATCTCCCGGTCCAGGAAGCGGTCGTCCGGTAGCTCGGCGAGCAACGGTCCCGCCAGCGCCTCGGCGAGGCCCGCAGGACCGGTGACGGAGTCCACCGCCACGGATGTGTCGAACGGTTCGGCGACCATGTTCGGATGGTGCCACAGCAAGATGGACGACAGGCGGCGCGCCGACGTCGCAGCGGCCTCAGTCGGCCGAATCCGGTGCCGCGACGTACTGCACGTCGGTGCCCAGCAGGCTGAACCCGAGCCCCCGGTACAGCGCCAGCGCGCCGGTATTGCCGGCGTCGACGTACAGCGTCACCACCGCAAGCCCCCGGTCGCGCAGGTACGCCAGCCCCGCCAGCGTCAGCGCTCGGCCGAGGCCCAGGCCGCCGTAGTCGGGGTCCACGCCGATGACGTACACCTCGCCGAACCCGGCCTCGCCGGCGTCGGCCGGGTGGATCTTCGTCCAGTGGAATCCGGCGAGGCGGCCGGCATCGTCGTAGGCCAGGAAGAACCCGCTCGGGTCGAACCACGGCTCCCTCAGCCGGGCGTCGAGCTCGTCGCGGCCCCAGCCGCCCTGGTCGGGCAGGGCGGTGAAGGCGCGCCGGTTGACCTCGAGCCAGGCAGGTTCGTCCTGCCCCAGGCGGAAGGTCCGGACCGTGATGCCCGCCGGCCAGCGCGGCGCGGGAAGCGGCGACGGCAGGGACCGGCGAAGCCGCAGCAGCGTGCGCGCCGGGACACAGCCCAGCCGCTGTGCCAGCTGGGCGGCGGCCGGCAGGTTGCCGTGAGCCCACACCGACAGCGGATCCGGGGCGGCTTCGGATTCCAGCAACCGCAGCAGGGCCCGGCCGAGACCTCGGCGCCGGTGCTGCGGATGGACCGCGAGTTCCGCCGCGGCGCCGGGTCCGGTGCCCACCTGGCCGTAGCCCACGAGCCGTTCCCGGTCGGCGGTGTCGTGCCAGACCAGGACATGGCGGGCGGTGGCGCCGCGGCGAAGTTGCAGCGTGGCTTCTTCGGACAGCGGGCGTTCCGCGTCGGATTCGGTGACCTGCTCGACCAGCAGGCCGACCGCGTGGACCTCGGCGTCAGCCAGCCGGCTCAGGATCTCGAAGCGCTCGGCCACCGCGACAGGATCTCGAAGCGCCCTGCAGCTCGCGACACCACCCGGCGGACGGTGCCACGCGGACCGGCGACGTTCAGTCGACCAACGCCGTCAGCGGCCGGCCGTCGGTGACGTCGAGGGTCGCTCGCGTGGCCTCGTCGGTGCGCTGGGGGACGAAGCGGTAACCGACGTTGCGGACCGTACCGATGAGCGACTCGTGCTCGACGCTGAGTTTGGCGCGCAGCCGGCGGACGTGAACGTCGACGGTGCGGGTACCGCCGAAGTAGTCGTAGCCCCACACTTCCTGCAGCAGTTGGGCTCTGGTGAATACCCGGCCGGGATGCTGGGCCAGGAACTTCAGCAGCTCGAACTCCTTGAACGTCAGGTCGAGCGTGCGGCCCTTGATCCGGGCGGTGTACGTCGATTCGTCGATCGACAACTCGCCGCTGCGGATCTCGTCGGGGGTGCCGTCGTCGCGGGCGGCCGCGGTGGCAGCGATCCGGCCCACCGCCAGCCGGAGCCGGGCTTCCACCTCGGCGGGCCCCGCCGATTCCAGCAGCACCTCGTCGGTGCCCCAGTCGGTGTGGACCGCGGCCAGCCCGCCCTCGGTGAGGACGACGACGAGCGGCACGTCCACTCCGGTCTGCCGGATGAGCCGGGTCAGGCTGCGGACGTGCGGCAGGTCGCGTCGGCCGTCCACCAGGATCGCGTCGCAGGGCGGCGCGTCCAGCAAGGTGCTTCCCTCGGCAGGCAGGATCCGCACGTGGTGGGTGAGCAGGCCGAGTGCCGGTAGGACCTCGGTGGACGACTGCACCGAGTTGGTCAGAAGTAGGAGGCGGCTCACGAGGCACTCCTTCGCTTGCGTCGGCCGGGCAGTCCGGGCCCGCGATGGCGAAGGACCCGGGAGCGTCCACCTGTGCGGTGGACCGCGCCCGCCGGCCGGCATGAACCGCGGATCGCGCGGTCACGGCGGCCATCGGGCGGCGTTGCCCGGGTCCTGCGCGGGAGGATACAAGACGATGGTCACCCCACCGAGAGCCCCTCGAGTCGACCCGCCCCGCGCGTGGCGCGGCGGGGGCGACTCCGCCGTGGCGCCCCTCACCGGGACTGCCCTGACCGTCGACGGTGTGCCGGTCGCCGTCGTCCACTACCGGCCTGCCCGCGCCGCGGAGCTACCCGCGCCCGACGGCGGGCTCGCTTTCGTGGTGGTGCACGGCTTCGCCGGGTCGTGGCGGCGCCGGGCGGTGCGCCGCGTGCTGCGCCGGTTCGCGGCGTACGGCGGCGTCGTCGGCGTCGACCTGCGAGGCCACGGCGGTTCGGCGGGGTTGTCCACGCTCGGCCGGCTCGAGCAGCACGATGTCGACGCGGCCGTGCGGTGGGCCCGCGGCCTCGGATATGACCGGGTCGTCACGGTGGGCTTCTCGCTGGGCTCGGCCGTGGTGGTCCGGCACGCGGCGCTGTACGGCGGCGTCGCCGCGACCGTCCTGGTGAGCGGGCCGGCCTTCTGGTACTACCGCGGTACGCCGGTGATGCGACGGCTCCACCGTGCCGTGGACAGCGCCGCCGCCCGGGTGGTGATGCGCGCCTGGCTCGGTGCCCGGCTGGACCGGCCGCCGTGGCCGCAGCCGGCACCCATGGCACCGGTGGAGGCCGCGGGGCGGCTGGCGCCGCTGCCGGTGCTCGTCGTGGGCGGGGACGCCGACCCGTTCTTCCCCGTCGAGCATCCGCTGGCGCTGGCTGAAGCGGCGTACGACGGTGCCGCGGCGTACGGCGACGGTGCCGGCGACGTGCAGCTGTGGATCGAGCCCGGCCTGGGGCATGCCGAGGCGGCCATGTCCGGACGGCTGCTGGACCGGATCGGAGCGTGGAGCGTGACCGCAGCCGCGGCAGGGCCCTCAGCCACGGCAACGCCCTCAGCCACGGCAACGCCGCCAGCGACAGCAACGCCGTCGGTGACGACAGCTCCGATCGGCGACCGTTCGTGACCGGATCGGCCGCCGCTGGCGCCGTCGAGGTGACCGTCCGGTACTGGGCCGCGGCCCGCGACGCCGCGGGTGTGGCCAGCGAGCAGATCGTGGTCGAGGGCGCCACCGGTCCGCCGGCACAGCCCGCCACCGGCTCGGCCGGTCTCGCCGCCGGCTCGACCGGTCCGAGGTCGACCGACCTGGGAACGGTGCTGGCTGTAGTCCGGGCTCGACATCCCGGCGGCGCCCTCGACCCGGTGCTGCGCGCCGCCTCCTTCCTGGTGGACGAGTTGCCGGTCGGAACCGCCTCCCGTGATCTCGCAGCGGTCCGCGTACCGGCAGGCGCCTGCGTCGAGGTGCTGCCACCGTTCGCCGGCGGTTGATCGGCAGCAGACCGGCGGCGACCCCTGTGGCGCGGCCTTGCCGACGAGCGCGGGCGCCAGTGGCGGCATAGGTGGGCAGGGAACACCGGCTCGCGACCTCGCGTTGGCGCAGCGTGATCGGTGTGCTGGCGCTCGTCGCTGTACTGGTGATCGCGACCGCTGTCGGCATCTGGCATCGGCTCAACGACGGCCGGATCCGCGGCGTCGCGGCCGGGGCCCCCGGCTCCGGTCCCGCCGAGTCGGCCGCATCGCCGGTCGCCGCAACGCCGGACGTCCTCACCGAACGTGACCTCGGCGCCGGCCTGGGCAGCCGCGCGACCCTGGTGCAGTTCTCGACGGCGTTCTGCGCGCCGTGCCGCGCCGCGCGCCGTGTCCTCAGCGAGGTCTCGGGCATGGTCGACGGCGTCGTGCACGTCGAGGTGGACGCGGAGTCCCATCTGGACCTCGTCCGCCGACTCGGCGTCCTGCGGACCCCTACGGTGCTGGTGCTCGGGCCGGGCGGCCGGATCGCCCGCCGAGCGGTGGGCGCGCCGCGCAAGGCGGACGTCCTCGCCGCGCTCGGCGAGGTCGTCCCGTAGACACAGCTCCGTAGCCACAGCTCCGTAGCCACTGCTCCGTGGCCCCGGGTCCTCAGCCCTCCCCGGGGGCTCACCCGCCCCGATGTCCACGATGCGGACACGGGGGCGGGTGAGCGGCGTCGGTCTCGTACAGTGAGCGACGTGCGTGCCCAGCTGAGCCTGACGAAGCGGCGAGCGGTCGACTACGGCCTGCTTGCCAGTTGCGCCTGTCTGTCCTGACCGGACGGCTCTCGCCGTCCTGACGCGGCCTGTTCGTCCGTCCCTGTCAGGAGCACGTCCCATGAAGGTCGATCCTCGCGGCCAGCGCTTCGTCGCGGCCGTCACCGCGGTGGTGCTCGCCGCCGTGCTGCTCACCTTGACGACCCCGGTCGGGGTCGTGCTGCTCGCCGTCCAGACGGTGGCGTTCGCGATCGCCGTCGCCGGCGGCGTACGGCGGCATCCGTACGCCGTGCTCTACGCCCGCCTGGTCCGCCCTCGGCTCGGCCCGCCAGCCGAACTCGAGGACGCTCGGCCTCCCCGGTTCGCCCAGGGACTGGGACTGGTGTTCGTCGCCGCCGGCCTCGTCGGCCTGCTGGCCGGTGCCACCGTTGTGGCGGCCGTCGCCGTGGCGGCGGCCCTGGCCGCCGCGCTGCTCAACGCCGTGTTCGGGCTCTGCCTCGGCTGCGAGCTGTACCTGATCGGTCTACGCGTGCGGCATCCCGCCGTTCGCTGAACCACCCCTGCGGGGTCTGTCGCCAGGCCCCGCGGTCCATGAACGCGCCGCCTGGCGCACCGCCCCGCGCCGCCCGGCGCATGAACAAGGAGACGAAACGGCATGAGCCGCAACGACGTGCTCGTGGACGCCGATTGGGTCGAGGCCCATCTCGACGACCCCAAGGTCGTCCTGGTCGAGGTCGACGAGGACACCGCCGCCTACGAGAAGAACCACATTCGCGGTGCCGTCCGCATCGACTGGCGGCAGGACCTGCAGGACCCGGTCCGTCGCGATTTCGTGAGCAAGGAGCAGTTCGAGGCGCTGCTGTCCACCAAGGGCATCGCCAACGACGACCTCGTGGTGCTGTACGGCGGCAACAACAACTGGTTCGCCTCGTACGCGTACTGGTACTTCAAGCTGTACGGCCATGACGCGGTCAAGCTGCTCGACGGCGGCCGCAAGAAGTGGGAGCTGGAGTCCCGTGAACTGGTCGACGCGGTTCCCGCGCGACCGGCGACCACCTACACCGCCAAGGCACAGGACACGTCCATTCGGGCGTTCCGTGACGACGTGGTCAGCGCGATCGGCGGCGGGAACCTGGTCGACGTGCGTTCTCCTGACGAGTACGCCGGACGGCTGCTCGCCCCGGCTCACCTGCCGCAGGAGCAGTCGCAGAAGGCCGGTCACGTCCCCACGGCCGTCAACGTGCCGTGGAGCAAGGCGGCCAACGACGACGGCACGTTCAGGTCGAACGAGGAACTGACTGCCCTGTACCAGGAGGCCGGTGTCGACCTGTCCAAGGACACCATCGCCTACTGCCGGATCGGGGAGCGCAGCGCGCACACCTGGTTCGTGCTGCACGAGCTGCTCGACCAGCCCAACGTCCGCAACTACGACGGCTCCTGGACCGAGTACGGCGCGCTCGTCGGCGTCCCGGTTCAGCTCGGCGACAACCCGGGTCAGCCGCAGGGCGGGGCTGCCTGATGTGCGGTGCCAAGACCGGGGGATTCTCAACCGAAGGGATTGACGTGGCGAAAGAGACGGTCATCCAGGGGACGGTGTCCCGTGGCGGCCAGCCGGTGCCGAACGCCTACGTGCGGCTGCTGGACAACGGTGGCGAGTTCACCGCCGAGGTGCCGACGAACGACACCGGAGCCTTCCGGTTCTTCGCCGCGCCCGGCACGTGGACGCTGCGCACCCTGGCGCCTGGAGCGACGCTGGACCGCACGGTGGTGGCTGCCCAGGGTGAGGTCGCCGAGGTGGCCGTCGACCTGCCGGCCTGAGCCGACCGCGAGAACTGAGGCCCGCCGCGCTCGTCGCGGCGGGCCTCAGTTCGTCCTGTGGGCCTCGGTTCGTGTTGCGGCCCAGTGAGTTCGGGCACCCCCGGCGTACGTCAGTAGACCAGGGCCTGTACGTCGTCGGCCAGGACCTCGCCGACGAACGTCGCGGCTCCGGCCAGCCGGACGCCGGGCAGCAGCTGCGGCTCGGTGATCCCGCGCCGCGCGGCGCACTGGGTGCAGATCGTGACCGTCCCGCCCGCCAGGATCGCCGTCAGCAGCTCCGTGGCCGGGGCGGCGTGCGGCAGGCTCAGCGCGGCTGCGCCGCCCGGGGTGGCGAACCAGGCCGCCTCCCCGGTCAGCCACAGCGACACCGGTACGCCGCTGGCCACCGCGGTCGCGGCGACCGTGAGTCCCTGGCTGCTGCGTTCCGGCGCGTCGGTTCCGGCGGTCAGCTTCACGACCAGCGACCTGGGCATCCCGGCAGCCTAGGGCTGCCCGCTACAGTTGCCGCGTGGTCGAAGCCTTCTACACCAGCCTGCTCGTCGTGATGAGTGTCGTCATCGCCTGGTTCGCCGGCTACGTGGTCTACAAGCTGTACAAGGGACAGGGCTAGGGCGAAGTGACGGCCGGGCCGGTCACCGCGCTGCCCGCCGAACTGCTGCCGTTGTCGTGGCTGGTCGGGCACTGGGCCGGCGTAGGCCTGGGGCAGTACCCGGGGATCGACGATTTCCGCTTCGGCCAGGAACTGACGATCAGCTGGGACGGGCAGCCATTCCTCTGGCACTCGTCCCGCAGCTGGCTGCTCGACGACGCCGGTGACCGCGTCCGCCCGCTGGCGGCCGAGACCGGCTTCTGGCGGCCGCGCCCGGACAACGGGGCTGAGCTGCTGCTGGCCCATCCGACCGGGTACGCCGAGGTCTGGTACGGCCAGGTCACGGTGACCGCGATGGAGACCGCCCGGATCAGCGGCGCGAGGATCCACCTGCAGTCCGACGTGGTCGCCCGGACTGCCTCCGCCAAGCCGTACGGCGGTGGCGAACGGCTCTACGGCCTCGTCGGCGACGAACTGCTGTGGACGTTCGACATGGCCGCCGGCGATCGGCCGCTGGGCAACCACCTGGCGGCGCGACTGCGGTCGGTGGTCGCGTGACCGAACCGCGCACCGTGGCCCCCGCAGCGCCGGCGGATTGGGAGCGGCGCTTGCGCGACAGCGGGTTTCGTATCACCCCGGCGCGCCAGCTCGTGCTGGAGGCGGTCGACCGGCTCAGCCACGCGACCCCCGACGAGCTGCTCGCGGAGGTTCAGCGGACCGCGACCGGGGTCAACCTGTCGACGATCTATCGCACGCTGGACGTGCTCGAAGCCGTCGGCCTGGTCACCCACGCGCACATCGGCCACGGCGCGCCGACGTACCACACCGTGCGGGAGGCGGCCCACATCCACCTGGTGTGCGACCGATGCGGCCGGGTGGACAGCGTCGACGCCCGGGTCGCGGTCGGCTTCGTGGCCGCCCTGGACGCCGAGCGCGGCTTCCAGGCCGACGTCAGTCATGTGTCCGTGCAGGGTCGCTGTGCCGACTGCGCCGGCAAGGCGCTCCTCCCGGAAGATCGGGCAGCGCCGCTGCGTTCGGCAGAACTATGAGCACTCCTGCGGCGTCAGCGCCGGCGGTACCGGTTCCCGGGTCCTCGCTGGAGCTGCCAGGTGCCTGCGATGCCCCGGCCGGATCGGCCGACGCGGGGGTGCCGTGGCATTTCGGCGACCCGCACGCCGAGCAGCGCCGGCTGCGGTCCGGGCAGGGCGCGGTCGACCTGTCTCATCGTGGCGTGGTGCGGATCGGTGGGCCGGACCGGCTCGGCTGGCTGCACAGCCTGACCACCGCCCAGCTCGAGCGCCTCGAACCGGGTAGCAGCGCGCTCGCCCTGGTGCTGGATCCTCACGGCCACGTCGAGCACGAGTTCCACCTGGTCGACGACGGGACGGCGAGCTGGATCAGCGTGGAACCGGGGACGGTCGACGCTGTCGTGGCCTACCTGACCGGCATGCAGTTCCTGTTGCGGGTCGAGGTCGCCGACGTCACCGCCGACTGGGCGGTCGTGTGGGAGCCGGTCCGGGCGGTCGACCCGCAGTGGCCGACCTGGCTGGTGCCCGCCGAGTACGCCGGTACCGGTGTCACTCCAGCCGGCCAGGATCGCGGCGGTACCGCCGATCGCTACGTCCCGGTCCGCCCGGACGTCCTGGTCGGGCGGGAGGTCCTGGTCCCGCGCCCGCAGCTACTCGGCCGGCTGACGGCCGGCGGCGAGCCGGCCGGGACCTGGGCCCTGGAGGCGTTGCGGGTGGCCG
The DNA here is from genome assembly GCA_004297305.1 of Actinomycetota bacterium. Lineage (NCBI taxonomy): Bacteria > Bacillati > Actinomycetota > Actinomycetota bacterium. Next base: position 56,960 of record SCTR01000006.1, on the reverse strand, counting down.
CCGCCGTTCCGCGGTTGCAGCACGACACCGACCACCGCACGCTGCCGCACGAAGTCGGATGGATCGGGCCGGCCGTGCACCTGGCGAAGGGCTGCTACCGCGGCCAGGAGACGGTGGCCCGGGTTCACAATCTGGGCCGACCGCCGCGCCGGTTGGTCCTGCTGCACCTGGACGGCAGCTCCCCGTCGCTGCCCGCGCACGGCGACGAGGTGGTGTGCGACGGCCGGGTGGTCGGTCAGGTCGGGTCGGTGGCGCGTCACCACGAGCTAGGGCCGGTCGCGACGGCGCTGGTACGGCGGACGACGCCGGCCGACGCCGTGCTGTCGGTCGGCTCGACGGCGGCAGCCCAGCAGGTGGTCGTCGTTCCGTAGCCGGAGCGCTGCCGGTTTCTCGGCTGGCCTCAGTGGCCGCCGAACAGGCCGCGCTTGCGTCGCCGGTCGACCGGTGACTGCGGTGGCTGTGCGCCCGGTGCCGCCGACGGTGGCCGGGTCGGCTCGTCGCCGAGCCCGCCGAGGCTGGACAGTTCCCGCAGCAGGGCCGCGGTGTCGGCCATCTCTCGCTGCGGCACCGGCAGCGTCGCGGTGTCCACGGCGGCAGCGTCTGCGGTGTCAACCTCCGCCGTATCGACGTCCGCCGTATCGACGTCCGCTGTATCGACGTCCGCTGGGGCGACCCCGGCTGCGGCGCCGTCACTGCCGGCCGCCTCGCTGGGCACCGGTTCATCGGACACCCGTTGCGGGACGACCTCGGAGAAGGGCTGCGGGACATCGTGCTGCGCACCGAGCCAGTCCGGCAGGCCCGACCCCTCCCGCAGGTCCAGCAGGCCCGCGGTCACCAGGCCGCCGACGACCTCACCGGCTTCGGCGACGGTGAACCCGCAGGCGTCGGCAAGGTCGACGACGGTGCGCACCGCGTCGACCTTGCACAGCAGTGCCCACTCGGCCGGGCCCAGCACGACGTCGTCGTCGACGAGTTCCTGGCTGGCCAGGACCGGGGTGGCGTCCGGGCCGCCCAGCGGCCGCAGGGCTGCGACAAGCCGGTCCCGGCGGGCTGCGGCGGTGTCGAGGATGGCCTCGAGGTCCAGGCCGCCGTCGAGTAGCGCCGCGGCCGACCCCGGCGGCTCGCCGTCGCGGAGTTCGTGACGTCGGTACGGCGCGACCAGCAGCTCGGCCAGCGACTCCGCGACCAGGTCCGCAGCCGCGTCGGCCAGCGCCGTACTGCCGATCAGCCCCGTCCGGAACAGGATCTCGTCGACGGGCAGCTCGGGGTGGGTCGTGCGCTGCAGTTCGCGGGCGTCCGCCAGCGCCTGTGGACTCAGCGAGCCGGCAGCCTGCAGCCGGGTACCCAGCGCCATCCGGCGACCTGGCCGCTCGAGCGCGACGACCCGGCCGGACTGCAGCCACAACCGGCTCTCGTCCCGCTCGTCGTCGATCAGCACCACGCACCCGGTCCAGCGCTGGCCGCCCAGTGCCCGCACGAGCCCGGCGACGTCAGGCACGGCGTCGACGACGGTCATCGGCGGGCTCCAGTCGAGAGGGACGGCGCGGTGGTGCAACGACTTCGCGACGGTCGCCGCAGTGACCTCGGTCGGGCGGTCCTGTGTGCATCGGCGGCCGGCGCCGGGGCGTTGAGGCACTGTCACCGGAACGGGTCAGGCGAACGGCCACCGGCGTCGGCGGGCAACGCCGCGCACGGCTGGACTACCCTCGCCGCAGCGGCGCGCGGCCAGCTGCGCCCCACGGTGGGAAGGACGTCCCGGTGACACCGACGCGGTTCGCGAGGGCGCCGCGATGACGACGCCGTACGCCGGCGGCCGCCGTCGCATCGACCGCGTGCTCGACCCCGGTTTCGTCGCCGGCCTCGCCGACCTGGAGCTGGCCGACCTGCGGACGCGTCGGCGGGAGGCCGAGCAGGAAGAGGCGGACCTGTCCTACCTGCGCCGCCTGTTGCACGGCCGGATCGACATCGTCACCGCGGAGCTGCGGCACCGCGATCCGGTCGCCGCCGAGGCCGCCGTGGCCGAGCACCTCGCTGACGTGCTCGCCGACGACCAGCGCTCGACCCGCGGACTCGGGCGGCATCTGAGCGTGGAACCGTCGCGGGTCGACGAGCACCGCCGCGCCGCCGAGGCGGTCGTGGCCGATCCGCTCATCTCCGACGTCACCCATCGCAGCGATGCCGAGCTCCAGTCGGCGCTGGCTCGGCTGCGCCGCCACGAGCGGGACGTGTCGACCAACCGGCACGCCGTCCAGACGGTGGTCGACGCGTTGTCGGCCGAGTTGACCCGGCGCTACCGGGACGGCTCGGCGAGCGTCGACACGCTGCTGTCCGGGCAGCGGCCGCCGAGCGGCTGACGCGGCGCGTTCACCGCTTCGGTCGCACCGTCGCGGCGCGGTGCGGGTGATCCCGTAGGTTGGCTCGATGCTGTTCAGCGCGACGACGACGATCGTCACCTGGGTCCTGTGGGCCGTCTTCTTGGTGATCAAGCTGTGGGCGTTCGTCGACTGCGTCCGCCGCCGCGACGACGCCTTCCCCGCCGCTGGTCGGCAGACCAAGGCGTTGTGGCTGGTGTTGACCGGGATCACGGCGCTGACCGGGCTGCTGCCACAGCTGACGCTGGGCATCCTCGGCATAGCGGGAGTCGTGATCGCGCTGGTGTACCTCTTCGAGGTGCGGCCCAAGCTCATCGACGTCACCCAGCGCCGTTGGTGAGGCGACCGCGGTGAGCCGCGGTCGACGGTGACGCGTCGCTGCGGCGAGGTACGACACCTGACGCCGACCGCCGGTGCGGCCCAACGTGAAGCCCGGCGCGGTCCGTGGTGACCCGCGGCCGGCCGCGGCCCTGGGGAGAGCCGACGCGGGGCACGACCGCTCCGAACCGGTTGCGGCGCGTGGACCGGTACCTGATCGCGCGGTTGGCGCCGCTGCTGCGCCGTACCGAGGCACGGCTCGTGGTGGACGTCGGGTACGGCGCGACCGCCGTCACCACCGTCGAGTTGTTCGACCGGCTGCGTACCGGTCTCGGACCGCAGCTGCGGGTGACCGGAGTCGAACTCGACCCGGCCCGCGTCGCGGCGGGTCGTCAGCTGGCCGCTCGCCGTACTGCCGGTGCTCCCCCGGATGGCTCGCTGCAGTTCGTGCACGGCGGGTTCGAGTTGCCGGTCGGCGAGGCGCCGCTGGCCGTGCGGGCCTTGAACGTGTTGCGGCAGTACGACGAAGACCGGGTCACCGCAGCCTGGCGCGGGCTGGTCGATCGGCTGGACCCCGAAGGAATCCTGGTCGAAGGCACGTGTGACGAGACCGGCCGCCGCGGCGCCTGGGTGACGGTGTACGCCGCCGACCCGCGCGGGCCCGGCGGGCAGGTGGTCCCGCGGACCCTGACGCTGGCGGCGCAGCTGCGGACGCTGAGCCGCCCTGGGGAGCTGGCCGAGCGGCTGCCGAAGGCGTTGATCCACCACAACGTGCCGGGCGAGTCGGTGCACGACCTGCTCGCCCGGCTCGACCATGCCTGGGATGCGTCGGCTCCGCAGCGGTCTTTCGGCCAACGGCAGCGGTGGCTCGCCACGATCACTGCCGTTCGTGCCCAAGGGATCAGCGTGCTCGACGGCCCGGGTCGGTGGCGGCTGGGCGAGCTGACCGTCCCGTGGTCGGTCGTGGCGCCGGCGAGCCGGCCGTCGCAGCCCGGCTGACGGCCGCTGCTGCGGCTAGCGCTTGCCCTGCGCGGCGACCGCCGCGGCAGCGGTCGCCGCGGCATCCGGGTCCAGGTAGCGGCCGCCGGCGGTGACCGGGCGCAGGTTCGTGTCCAGTTCGTACACCAGCGGGATACCGGTCGGGATGTTGAGCCCGGCGATGTCGTCGTCGGAGATCGAGTCGAGGTGTTTGACCAAGGCGCGCAACGAGTTGCCGTGCGCGGTGACCAGGACGGTGCGGCCGGTGCGCAGGTCGGGGACGACGGCGTCGTACCAGTACGGGAGCATCCGGGACACGACGTCGGCGAGACATTCGGTGGCCGGCAACAGTTCCGGCGGGAGTTCGGCGTAACGCGCGTCCGCGGTCTGCGCCCACTCGTCGTCCGGGTCGATCGGCGGCGGCGGGGTGTCGTACGAGCGGCGCCAGAGCATGAACTGCTCCTCGCCGAACTGCGCCAGCGTCTGCTTCTTGTCCTTGCCCTGCAACGCGCCGTAGTGGCGTTCGTTCAGCCGCCACGACCGGCGCACCGGGATCCACAGCCGGTCCGCGGCCTCCAGGGCGATGATCGAGGTCCGGATGGCCCGGGTCAGGACCGAGGTGTGCACGATATCCGGCCGCAGCCCGGAGCTGGCCAGCAGCGCGCCGCCGCGGGCCGCTTCCGCCTCGCCGCGGGAGTTCAGGTCGACATCCACCCAGCCGGTGAACAGGTTCTTGGCGTTCCACTCGCTCTCGCCGTGGCGGAGCAGCACGAGGGTGTACGGCGCGTCACTCATGGCGCGCATCCTGCCAGCCGGCACGGGCCCCGGTCGGCCGTGGTCAATCGTCCTGCGGTGCGACCCCAGCCCTGGGCGCCGCGTCGCCGGCGAGGTGGGTGAAGGCCTGCAGGTTCGCGGTGGATTCGCCACGGCTGGTCCGCCAGGCCCACTCACGCCGGATGGCGGTGGCGAAGCCCATCTCCAGCAACGGGTTGAACGATCCGTCGGCGTACTCCAGTACGGCGCCGAGCACTCGGTCCAACTCGTCGGCGGTGACGGCTGCCAGCGGGGTACGCCCGGCGAGGTACACGTCGCCGTGGTGGTCGAGGGCGAACGCCACGGCGTAGGTGCGGCGATTGCGCTCCAGCAGCCAGCGGTAGACCGCCTCGTGATTCTCGTCCGGACGGCGCACCACGAAGGCGTTGCTGGTCATGGCGTGCCGGCCGATGGTCAGCGCGAGCGCGGTGATCAGCTTGCGTTCCCCGGGAAGTTCGACGACGAACGCGCCAGGAGCGTCCTCGTCGAAGCGCAGCTCCTGGTCGCGCAGGTAACCCCGCACGGTCGCGGCGGCAGCCGCGGGCGTCGTCAACGGTCTCCTGCCGCCAAGTCGGCGGAGAAGTCCAGCCGGCCGGCCAGCGCCGTGGCGTAGCTGTCGAGCAGCCCGGCCGCGGTCGCCGACCAGCCGAAGTTCTCCGCGTGCAGCCGGGCACCGGCGGCCAGGCGCGCCCGGCGCGCCGGGTCGGCGAGGATCCCGGCCACGGCCGCTGCGAAATCGCGCGGGTCGTGACCGTCGACGAGTACGCCGGAGCGGCCGTCGGCGATCGCGGTCCGCAGGCCGCCCACCGCAGCGGCCACGACCGGTACGCCGCAGGCCTGCGCCTCCAGTGCGACCAGGCCGAACGACTCCGAGTGCGACGGCACGACCATGACGTCGGCAGCCCGGTAGAGGTCCACCAGCGCGTCGCGCGGCAGCGGGGGGACGTGGCGGACCAGGTCGGCCACGCCGAGGTGTGCCGCGAGCGCGCGCAAGCGTCCCGGTTCGCCGGACCCGGTACCGGAAGGCCCGCCGCAGATCAGCACGCGCAGCCGCTGCCGCCGCCACGGCTCGCGCTCGACCAGCTGCGCCGCAGCGCGGACCAGGATGTCGGGGGCCTTGAGCGCCTGCAGCCGCCCGACGAACAGCAGGACGTCCGCGTCCGGCTCGAGACCGACCCGCCGTCGGGCTGCCGCGCGGGAACCGGGGACGAAGGTCTCGAGGTCGACACCGGGGTGGACGACATCCACCCGATCCGGGTCGGCGCCGTACAACGAGATGAACTGGTCGGCCTCGTCGGAGGTGTTGGCCACCAAGCGATCCGCGGCATCGACGACGTGTTGTTCACCGACCACGCGGATCGCCGGCTCCGGGCTGTCGCCGTCGGCCAGCTGGGCGTTCTTGACCCGGGCCATCGTGTGCATCGAGTGGACCAGCGGGGTGTGCCACCGCTCCGACACCAGCCAACCGACCTGCCCGGACAGCCAGTAGTGGGAGTGGACGAGGTCGTACCACCCCTCGGGCTTGCGCGCCGCGGCGCGCAGCACGGCAGACGTCATCGCGCACAGCTGACCGGGCAGGTCCTCTTTGGGCATGCCTTCGTACGGTCCGGCGGTGAGCGTGCGGACGGTCACCCCGTCGGCCAGCTGGACCTGGGGAGGGATCTGCGAGGACGTCGCCCGGGTGAAGATCTCGACCTCGACGCCGGCGGCCGCCAGCCGCCGCGCGGTTTCCACGACGTAGACGTTCATCCCGCCGGCGTCGCCCGTGCCGGGCTGGTCGAGCGGCGACGTGTGGACCGAGAGGACGGCGACCCGGCGCGGCGTAGGCCGCGGAACCGCGAGCAGCCGCACCACCGGACCTCCTCGGCGACAGACCGTGCGATGCCGGCCGGACGGGCCGCGCGAGGTCGCCGCAGCGATTGTCCCCCAGTGCCCGCGCCGGCAATCATCCGGCCCGATCCGGATGGCCGGCCGATTGCGGTGCCACACGGCACCGCGGCGCGGTCAGTCGACGGCGATGATCGCGTACGGCTCACCGGTGACGATGTGGACGACGCGCCGCGCCACGGTCACGGCGTGGTCGGCGTAGCGCTCGTAGTACCGCGACAGCAGCGTCACGTCGATCGCCTCCTCCACCCCGTGCGACCACGAGGGGGACAGCACGATCTGGAACAGCTCACGGTGCAGGTGGTCCATGTCGTCGTCGTGACGGTTGATGTCGGCCGCCAGCTGCAGGTCCTTGGTGGCGATGACCGAGCCGGTCTTGGACACGATCGCCTCGGCGAGCGCACCCATCTGCGCGAAGGTCGCCCGCAGCTCCTGCGGGACGGCCGGCTTGGGATAGCGCAGCCGGGCCTGCTTGGCCACGTGGGCGGCGAGGTCGCCCATGCGTTCCAGCGACGAGGCCATCCGGAAGCCGCTCATGACAATCCGCAGGTCGGTGGCCACCGGCTGCTGCAGCGCGGCGATCTGGAAACACTTCTCGTCCAGTTCGCTGGTGAGGGCGTCGACGGCGTCGTCACCGACGATCACGCTCTCGGCCAGCTGCAGATCGGCATCGAGCAGGGATTGCGTCGCGCGGTTCATCGCCGAACCGACGAGCCGGGTCATCTGGACCAGCTCGTCACTGATCGCGTCGAGCTGCTCGTGGTACGACTCGCGCATCTGACCCTCCTGATCGACCGTGTGCGGTCAGCGTAGGCCGGGTTGTGCGCAGCCGCCTCGGCCGACGGTGAACGTGGAGCGACGATGGGATGAACCTCGGACCGCGAAAGTGAACCTTGGACCAACCGGCTTCGCGGCCCCTGCGCCGTGGCAGAACACGGGGGCGGGACGCTCCTATCCTGACCCGGTGGACGCGGGCCTGCTGGCGGTGCTCGCCTCCGGTGCCGGGGTGGCGGCCGGGGCGACGGTGACCGCGCTCGTGAGCCGCCACCGGTCGTCGGCCGCGGCCCCGTCGGCCGGCTCCTCCGACGTCGCGCCGACACCCCCGCCACCGGCGGGGCCCACCGGGACGACCGCCGCGGTTCGGCAATCGTCGGTGTCGGCCGAACCGAGCGGCCCTGACGAGGCCAGCGTCGACCCGCGCACGGCCGATCCGGCCACGGCCGGGAGTTCCGCCGCCGGGCACGCGACGGCTGGGCACCCCCCGGCTGGGCCCCTGACGACCGGCGTACGCCAGTCCTTCTCCGACGAGCTGGCGATGCTGCTGACGGTCCTGCCGGAGGCATCGATCGTGCTCGAGTCCGACGACCGGGTCGCGCTGTGCTCAGCACGGGCCGAGCACATGGGTCTGGTGCGACGTGGCCGGGTGGTGCACGACGAGCTGCTGACCGTCGCGGCGGCGGCCCGCCGGTCGCAGGAGGTCAAGGACGTCGAGACGACGGTACGGCGGGTACCGCTGCGGCGCGGGCTGCTGGAACTGCGCGTGCGGGCGGCGCCGCTGAGCCGGGAACTGACCGTGCTGCTCGTCCAGGACCTCACCGAGGAGCGCCGGGTCGACGCCGTACGGCGGGACTTCGTCGCCAACGTCAGCCACGAGCTGAAGACGCCGGTCGGCGCGCTGACCCTGCTGGCCGAGGCCGTGCTGACCGCCGGCGACGAGCCGCAGGCGGTACGGCGGTTCGCCACCCGGATGCAGGTCGAGTCGCAGCGGCTGTCCAATCTCGTCAACGACCTGATCGACCTGTCACGGTTGCAGGGCGACGACCCGTTGTCGCACGCGGCATTGGTCGACGTCGATCTCGTGATCGCCGAGGCGGTCGACACCACGCGGATGATCGCCGACGCCAAGCAGATCGAGATCGTGGTGGGTGGCGAGCGGGGCATCCAGGTCGACGGGGTCGAGGCGCAACTGGTGATGGCGTTACGGAACCTGCTGTCCAACGCAGTCGCCTACTCTCCCAGCGGAACTCGGGTGGCAGTCGCATCGCGCGTCGCTCGGGGGAGAGTAGAGATCGCGGTCAAGGACCAGGGCATGGGAATCCCGGCCGGCGAGGTGGACCGCATCTTCGAGCGCTTCTACCGGATCGATCCGGCACGTTCTCGCGTCACCGGGGGCACCGGCCTCGGCCTGTCGATCGTCAAGCACGTGTGTTCCAGCCACGGCGGCGACGTGGTGGTGTGGTCCGTCGAGGGCGAGGGCTCGACCTTCACGCTGCGGCTGCCCGCTGTGCCGGCTGCGGCGACGGGGTCGCCCGGGCCTGCCGGGCTGACCGAACCGGCGGAATCGGCTGTGGCGCACGGTATGACGGCTGACGTTCCGGCTGTGCCGGCGGCATCGGCGCGAACCGCCGGCTCGCCGCAACCGCTCGACCCGCCCCGTAGCAGGCGGTCCAGGCCCGGCACGGCGGCGAGCCGCCTGCCCGACGGAGAGGTCGTCTCGTGACGCGAGTCCTGGTCGTGGAGGACGAGGAGTCCTTCAGCGATGCGCTGTCGTTCATGCTGCGCAAGGAGGGATTCGAAGTAGGCGTCGCGACGACGGGTACCGCGGCGCTGGCGGAGTTCGACCGGCACGGTGCCGATCTGGTGCTGCTGGACCTGATGTTGCCGGGCCTGCCCGGCACCGAGGTCTGCCGGACGCTGCGGCAGCGCTCCAGCGTGCCGATCATCATGGTGACAGCCAAGGACGGCGAGATCGACAAGGTCGTCGGCCTCGAACTGGGCGCGGACGACTACGTCACCAAGCCCTTCTCGTCGCGCGAACTGGTGGCGCGGATCCGTGCGGTGATGCGTCGCCGCGGTGAGCCGGAGGAGGTGGTCTCCGGTGTCCTGGAGGCGGGTCCGGTGCGCATGGATGTCGAGCGGCACGTCGTCACCGTGCGCGGGACGACGACCAGCCTGCCGCTCAAGGAGTTCGACCTGCTGGAACTGTTCCTGCGCAACACCGGCCGGGTACTGACCCGCGGTCAGCTCATCGACCGCGTCTGGGGTTCGGACTACGTCGGTGACACGAAGACGTTAGATGTCCACGTGAAGCGGTTGCGCGCCAAGGTGGAGACCGATCCGGCGCGGCCGCGCCATCTGGTCACCGTCCGCGGCCTGGGATACAAGCTCGAACCGTGAGTACGCCGGTGCGCGGCACCCGTGCCCGGCGAGGAGGTGCCAGCGATGCGGTGCCGGCGATGAGCGACGCCGGTACGCCGGGGGTCAGCTGCGGGCCGCAGCCGGTGTCGGTCTGGCGGACGACGTGACCGCCGCCGGCGACGACACGGCCGCGGGGGACCGCACGGGCACCGGCGCGATGGAGCTGTACTGGCCTGTGGGGGGCACGGTGAGCACCTGCAGTTTGAGTGCTCCGGCGGCCCGGAACAGCAACGTGAGTTCGACGTACGTCGACGGTTCGAGGTCGACGTCGTAGAAGTTCACGTAGACGTTGCTGTTGTGGCCGAGCTGGATCGGAGTCCGCGGCGGCAGTTCGAGCGGTCCCTGCCCGGAGATCCAGCCCGGGGTGTCCCCGAGCCGCGCACCGACCAGCGCGTCGCCGCCCGGCCCGGCGTTGATCAGCGTGCCGGTCAACGTCGCCGAGCCGCTGCGCTCCGGTCCCAGCACGATGGTCGCCGCGGAGATCGAGACCGGGCCGGACGTGGCCTCGACGCCGTTGCCGCCGGTACCGACGTTGTTGGTCGCCGCGTTGAAGCCCTGCCAGCAGCCGGCCAGCGCGGGCACCAGCGCCACGACGGCGACGGCGCAGACGACGCCGCGGCGTACCCGGGTCCGGAGGGACCGCGTGCCGGGGTTGGCAGCGGGGGTGCAGGTCACGGCGGCACTCCTCGGTTCGTACGGCGGTGATCGTGGCGATCGGCTGGTCCGCTGGGACGGCCCCGCGCCCGCGTCAGCGTAGCGGGCCGATCCCGGCGGGGGTGGCCCGTGGCGGCCGGCTCGCGCCGCCGCCTAGCGCAGCCCGGGCGGCGGCCTCCGCCGGGCCGGTGGCCGTCTGGGACCGGCTGCTTTCCCGCGGCGATGTCGGCTAATCGTGATAACCTCGGGTTTCGCCGAAAGGGGATTGGGTTGATGACGTTCAAGGTTGGGGACACGGTCGTCTACCCGCACCACGGTGCCGCCCTCATCGAGGCGATCGAACTCCGGCAGGTCAAGGGGATCGACAAGGAGTATCTGGTCCTGCGGGTCGCCCAAGGTGACCTGACGGTTCGGGTCCCCGCCGACAACGTCGATCTGGTCGGTGTCCGGGACGTCGTGAACGCTGAAGGTCTCGACCGAGTTTTCGAGGTACTTCGCCAGCCCTACACCGAAGAGCCCACGAACTGGTCACGCCGCTACAAGGCCAACCTCGAGAAGCTGGCGTCCGGTGACGTGATCAAGGTGGCCGAGGTGGTACGCGACCTGTGGCGTCGCGAGCGGGAGCGGGGGCTGTCCGCGGGAGAGAAGCGGATGCTCGCCAAGGCCCGGCAGATTCTGGTCAGCGAACTCGCGCTCGCCGAGAAGACCAACGAAGACAAGGCCGAGGCCATCCTCGACGAGGTTCTCGCGTCCTGACCGACCTCGGTACATCCGACCGACGCCCGGCCCGCTGCAGCGGCCGGGCGTCAGTCGCGTCGGGGCGGCCGCAGGGCTGGGTTCGGCGGTGAATCCCCGGCTGACGCGGGTGCCGAGCGTCGCGGTGGAGGCGTTGCGGATTCTCATCGTCATCTTCGGCGCGGGGCTGGGGCTCGAGATCGGCCAGGCGCTCGGTGGCGAGGTCGACGACCCGGTGCTGGGACCGTTCAACGGCATCTGGCTGGGCGGCATCGTCGGCGCGGGCCTCGGCTATTCGCTCGGCGGGGTGCTGGCCCGAGCCGTACTGCAGGCGATCGACGAAGGCGAGCGCGCGCTGTCGAGGCTATCGGCGGAGCAGGTGGTCGCCGGCGGCGTCGGCGCGGTCGGCGGCGCTGCCCTCGTGGCGATCGTGGCCTGGCCGCTGTTCCTGGTGGGCGACGCCAAACTGATGCTGCCGCTGTTCGTCCTGCTGGTCCTGGTCGGCGCGATCTTCGGTTTCCGGGTGGGCCGCAACCGACGCGAAGCCGTGCTCGGGACCGTCGGACCCCGCGCCGGGATGGTGACTCCACAGCGTTCGCCGGCGACCTTGCCTCGGATCCTGGACACGTCGGTGGCGGTCGACGGCCGGATCATCGACGTGGTTCGGGCAGGTTTCGCGCAGGGCCTGCTGCTGGTCCCCCGCCCGGTGCTGGGCGAGTTGCAGGCGATGGCGGACTCGGCGGATCCGTTGCGGCGCAGCAAGGGCCGGCGCGGACTGGACGTCCTGGAGACGTTGCGGCACGAGCCGGGAGTCGAGCTGCGGATCATCCCCGACGAGGCGCCAGGCGTGGCCGAGGTCGACGGCAAGCTGGTCCGGATCTGCCTGGACCGCGACGCCGCGCTGCTGACCTTCGATACCAACCTGGCGAAGGTCGCCGCGCTGGCCGGCGCGCACGTGCTGAACCTGCATCGGCTGGCGGTGTCGCTGCGCCCGCCGGTCGTGGTCGGCGACGAGGTGGTGGTCGTGGTGAGCAGGCCGGGTCGGGAGGCCGGGCAGGGCGTGGCGTACCTCGACGACGGCACGATGGTCGTCGTGGAAGGCGGCCGGTCCCTGGTCGGTGGGGAGGCGAACGTGACGGTGACCAGCGTGCTGACCACCGCGAACGGCCGGATGGTGTTCGCCCGCCCGGCTGCCGCGCCGTACGCCGGTCACGAAGCGGGCCCGGCGGCGGGCCCGGCGACTCCCGGGCCGAGGCCGACAACGCACGAGCCGGGGCCGGCCGGCCCGACAACGCACGAGCCGGGGCCATGAGCGCCGGGGACGTGGGCGCCGGGGGCGTGAGCGCAGGAGACCGGGGCGCGGGAGACGTGAGCCCCGCCGGCCCGCGCACGGCCGGCCGGGAGGGTCGTACCGCGGCTGTGGTCCCGGCGGCCGGCCGCGGTGAGCGCCTCGGCCCGGGAACCCCCAAGGCGCTGCGGCCGCTGGGGGGCGTCCCGATGCTGGTCCACGCGGTCCGGCTGCTGGCGGCGGCGCGGTCGGTGGATCTCATCGTCGTTGCCGCGCCTCGTGACGATGTCGAGGCGGTCGCGGTCCTGTTGGCCGACCACGGGGTAGGCGCGGGTAGCGCCACGCACGTCGAGGTCGTCCCCGGTGGGGACGACCGGCAATCGTCGGTCGGCCGCGCACTGCTGGCATTGCCCGCCGACGTCGACGTGGTCCTCGTCCACGACGCTGCCCGGCCGCTGGCCCCGGTGGAACTGGTCGACCAGGTCGCCGCGGCGGTCCGCGACGGCGCGCCGGCCGTCGTGCCCGGTCTGGCGGTGACCGACACCATCAAGGAGGTCGACGGGGCCGGCCGCGTCGTGGCCACGCCGGTCCGGGCGGCGCTGCGGGCCGTCCAGACGCCGCAGGGCTTCCGCCGGGCGGTGCTGCAGGCCGCCCATGCCGCGACCACCGCCGACGCCGTTGCCGATACCGACGATGCCGGTCTTGTCGAGCGCAACGGGGGGACCGTGCTGGTGATCGCCGGCCACGCCGACGCGTTCAAAGTGACCCGGCCGCTCGACCTCGTGCTCGCCGAGGCCGTCCTGGCCCGTCGACGGGCGGCCGGCGTTGTCGGCTGAGCTGCCGGCCGAGCCGTCGGCCGAGACCGGGTCTGACCGGCCGGCCGATGTGCCGGCCTGGTCGCCGGCGGAATTGCCGGCCGCGTTGCCGGCGGTCGGCGTCGGAGTCGACGTCCACGCCTTCGCCGCGGACCGGCCGCTGTGGGTGGCCGGGCTGCTGTGGCCGGGTGAGCCGGGTCTGGCCGGGCACTCCGACGGTGACGTCGCCGCGCACGCGGCCTGCGACGCGTTGCTATCCGCCGCCGGCCTGGGAGACCTCGGCTCGGTGTTCGGCACCACCGATCCGCGGTGGGCCGACGCCGCCGGTGTCGTCCTGCTGGCCGAGGCCGCCCGGCTGGTTCGTGAGGCCGGCTGGCGGATCGGCAACGTCGCGGTCCAGGTGATCGGAGTCCGCCCCCGCGTCGCCGCTCGCCGCGACGCGGCGCAGGCGGCGTTGTCGGATGCCTGTGGCGCGCCGGTGCGCGTCGCAGGCACGACCAGCGACGGGCTGGGGCTGACCGGCCGGGGCGAGGGGCTGGCCGCCGTCGCGACGGCATTGATCGTGCCTGCCGCCGGTTAGGCTCCCCGCCGTGAGCCTGCGCCTGTACGACACCGCCGCACGCGCGGTCCGCGTGTTCACCCCGATCGCGCCACCGACCGTCACGATGTACGTCTGCGGGCCCACGGTGCAGGCAGCTCCGCACATCGGCCACCTGCGCACCGGCGTCGTCTTCGACGTCCTGCGGCGGTGGCTGATCGCCAGCGGGTACGACGTGGTGCTGTGCCGCAACGTGACCGACATCGACGACAAGATCCTGGCGCGGGGCGCGGCGCAGGGCCGGCCGTGGTGGGCGGTGGCCGCGCAGTACGAACGGGCGTTCGCCGCAGCGCACGACCTGCTCGGCTGCCTGCCGCCGACGGTCGAGCCGCGCGCCACCGGCCACGTGACCCAGATGGTCGACCTCATCGAGCGCCTCATCGCAGCCGGTGCGGCGTACCCGGTCGGCGGCGACGTCTACTTCGACGTCCGGTCCTTCCCGCAGTACGGCGCGCTGTCCGGCCAACGACCGGACGACATGCATCCGGCCGCGGACTCTCCGCACGAATCCCGCAAGCGTGACCCTCGCGACTTCGCGCTGTGGAAGGGCGCCAAGCCGGGCGAGCCGTCCTGGCCGACGCCCTGGGGGCCGGGCCGGCCCGGCTGGCATCTGGAGTGCTCGGCGATGGCCACGACGTACCTGGGCCCGGTGTTCGACATCCACGGCGGCGGCCTGGATCTGGTCTTCCCCCACCACGAGAACGAACTCGCGCAGTCGTGCTCGGTCGGTGACGGTTTCGCCCGGTACTGGCTGCACGCGGCCTGGCTGACACAGGCGGGCGAGAAGATGAGCAAGTCGCTGGGCAACACCCTGGCGCTGTCGACGCTGCTCGAGCGGGTCCGCCCGGTGGAGTTGCGCTACTACCTGGCCAGCGCGCACTACCGGTCGCTGCTGGAGTTCTCCGTCGACGCGCTGGAGGAGGCGGCGGCCGGCTACCGGCGGCTGGAAGGCTTCCTGCGGCGCGGCACCGCCGCGCTGGGCGACTCGGCCGCCACTGCGGTGGGCGGCTCGGCCGCGCTGGATGACTCGGCCGCGAGAGCACTGGGTGACTCGGCCGCCCCGGCATCGGGCGGTCACGGCCGGCCGGCGGCGTTCGACGCTGCACTGGACGACGACCTCGCCGTCCCGCAGGCGCTGGCGGTGCTGCACGAGACGGTACGCCGGGGCAACGCGGCGCTGGACGCCGGCGACCGCGTCACGCTGCACTCCACGGTCGCCGAGGTAACTGCGATGGCGGCGGTCCTCGGGATCGATCCGGGGCCGGCCGGGTCCGGCCGCGGCGACGACGCGCGTACCCACCGCGCGTTGGACGTGCTGGTCGACCTGGTCCTCGAGCAGCGCGCTGATGCCCGGGCGCGCAAGGACTTCGCGACCGCCGACCTGATTCGCGACCGGCTGCACGAGGCCGGTGTCACCGTGGAGGACGCGCCGGGTGGTTCGCGCTGGACGCTGGCCGGGGAGGGCTGATGGCCGGGAACTCCCAGCGCAAGGGAGCGATGCGCAAGGCCGGCACCAAGAAGGGCCAGGTCGTCGGTTCGGGCGGCCAGCGCCGTCGCGGCCTGGAGCCGAAGGGCCCGACGCCCAAGGCGACCGAGCGCGAGAAGCATCCCGCCGCCCGGCGGGCTCGCGCCGCCGACCAGCGCGCCGGTTCCGGGTCCGGACGGCCCGCTCGCGCGCCGGGCAGCGCGACCGCGCCGGCCCGCCCCGCCAAGGACGGGCCGGAACTCGTCGTCGGACGCAACGCCGTCGTGGAGGCGTTGCGGGCGCAGGTGCCGGCCACGACGTTGTATGTCCAGCAGTACGTCGACACCGACGACCGGATCCGCGAATCGTTGGCGGCGGCCGCCGACCGCGGCATCGCGCTCCTGGAGGTCGGCAGGTCCGAGCTGGACCGGATCGCCGGCCGGGCGGTGCACCAGGGCCTGGCGCTGCGGGTACCGCCGTACTCGTACGCCGACCTCGACGACCTGCTCGCCGGGGCAGGCTCGGCCCGGCAGGAACCGCTGCTCGTCGCGCTCGACGCGGTGACCGATCCGCGCAACCTCGGCGCGGTGATCCGTTCGGCGGCAGCGTTCGGTGCGCACGGCGTCGTCGTACCGGCGCGGCGGGCCGCCGGTGTCAGCGCGGCGGCGTGGAAGACCTCCGCCGGCGCCGCGGCGCGCGTCCCGGTCGCCCGCGTCGTCAACCTCACGCGAGCGCTGGTCTCGTTGCAGCGCAGCGGTTTCACCGTTGTCGGACTGGCTGCTGGGGGAGCCAGCAGCTGGGACGACCTGGACCGTGAGGTGTTGGCCGGCCCGGTCGTGCTGGTCGTCGGCAGCGAGGGCGCGGGACTGTCGCGCCTGGTGGCGCAGACCTGTGACCTGCTCGCGTCGATTCCGATGACGGCGGCCACCGAGTCGCTCAATGCCTCGGTCGCTGCCGGGATCGCGCTGCACGAGGTCGCCCGCGCCCGCCGTACCGACGCAGCCCCCCACCGCGACTAACCCCCGGCCGGCCAGTACCCGGCGGGCTACCACTACTACCCGGCCGGCTACTACCCGGGCGACCGGCTTACTACTACCCCGGCGGCCGGCTTACTACTACCCCGGCGGCCGGCTTTGCGCGCCGTACTGTCGCTATCAGGCGGCGAATCGGAGGGTTAGCAACCAGAAGGCGCGCAACAGCGACGCGACGCACGGCGACTCGGAGTTTCTCGCTGCGCGCGCCGTGGCGTCGCTATCGGCGGGGACGGGCCCAAACCCCTCGGCTTTGCGCGCCATAGCGTCGCTATCGGGCGGCGAATCGGCCGAGATAGCGACGACAAGGCGCGCAACACCGGGCCCGACGTACGGCAACACCGGACCCGACGTACGGCGACGCCGGACCGGCCGTACGGCACCGCAACACCGGACCCGACGTACGACAGCACCGGACCCGACGTACGACAACACCGGACCCGACGTACGGCACCGCCGGGACTGACGTATGTCGCCGGACCCCGACGTACGGCGACCCGGATGTGTCGGCGATCAGTCCCGCGCCGGCAGCGGCCGGGTGGCAGGATCGAGTCCCCGTCCCGGCAGCAGGTCGGCCACCAGCGGGAAGACCAGGACGGACAACGCGCCGGCACCGACCAGCGCGGCGGCGTTCTCCGGCAGCATCACCCCGGCGGCCACGCCCAGTCCGGTGACCGCCACGATGATGGGCAGCCCGGTGGCGACGTACAGCGAGAATCGCACTCGCTCGATCAGCAGCGGCATGTCGCGGCGGTACACCAGCAGCTGCGGCGCACCGCGCACCACCAGCAGCAGGACGAAGAACAGCAGCAGCCGCAACGGATTCTCGGCGATGCTGGCCAGGTCGAGGGCGGCACCGGACACCACGAAGAACAGCGGGATGAAGAAGCCGAAGGCAATACCTTCGACCTTGCGGTCCAATCCTTCGCTCTCGGCGGGCGTCCAGAGTTTGAGGATGGCGCCGGCGACGAAGGCGCCGAGGACCACGTCGAGGCCGAACCTGTCGGACAACGCGAGCAGCCCGACGAGCAGGAGGATGGTCCAGCGAACCGGAGTCTGCGAGCTGGTCTCACGGCCCAGTTCCAGGATCGCGCGCAGCCGTTCGCCGACCATCCGACGGGGCACGATCGCGATGGCCACGGCCAGCACGCCGAACAGGGCGAGCACGATGAGCGAGCCCTCCGAGCTGCGGCTGCCGAGGAAGATCGAGATGGCGAGGATGGGGCCGAACTCGCCGGCCGCGCCGGCGCCCATGAAGTAACGACCGAACGGCGTCCGGGTCAGGCCGCGGTCGCGCAGCATGGGCAGCAGCGTCCCGAGTGCGGTGCTGGTCAAGGCGATGGCGACGCCGACCGAGTCCGACACGACCCCAGTCGCGGTGAGGACGACGGCGGTGACGCCGGCGAGGACGAGGGAGGCCAGCCACCCCAGGCCGCCGAGCAGCCCCTCGCGGTCGCGTGCCAGCCGCGGGTCGAGTTCGTACCCGGCCACGAAGAACAGGAAGCCGAGCCCCAGGTTCTGCAGCAAGGTCACCGCGTCGGTGATCTCGATCAGGTCGAGGGCGCTGGGACCAGCCAGTGCCCCCAACGCCAGGAGCAGGACTACTTCGGCGACTCTGAGCCGGAAGAACCCCACGAGCAGTGGGGTGACCGCGGCGATGAGCGCGACGACGAAGACCGAGGTGAGGTCCTGGTCGAGCTCCATCCGCGGACTGTAGCGATCGTCGCCCCGCCGTACGGCCGGTCCGCTTCAGCCGTACGTCAGCGCCCAGTGTCGGTCCAGTGTTGCGCGCCTTGTGGTCGCTATCTCGGCCGCTTCGCCGCCTCATAGCGACACTTCGGCGCGCAAAGCGAAACCGTCGGCGGTGGCGCGGAACGCCGCAACGTTCGGTGGCCGGGTCAGCGGGCGATGGCGTCGAACAGCAGTGCGGCCCGGATCACCGACAGGTGGGAGTAGGCCTGCGGGTGGTTGCCCAGTGACCGGCCGCGTACGCCGTCGTACTGCTCCGGCAGCAGCCCGGTCGGGCCCGCCGTCGCCAGCATCGCCTCGAACAGTTGCTCGGCGTCCTCGTGGCGGCCTACGGCCAGGTACGCCTCGATCAGCCACCCGGTGCAGATGTGCATCCCGCCTTCGTGGCCGGGCAGTCCGTCGTCGAACAGGTAGCGGTGCACGGTGGGTCCGCGGCGCAACTCCGACTCGACGTGGGCGACCGTCGCCTGGGCGCGGGGGTCGGACCCGTCGAGCATCCCGGACAGGATTACCGCCAGCGTCGCGGCGTCCGCGTCGCGGCTTTCGAAGGCGGTGCCGAAGGCGCCGGTCTGCGGGTCGGTGCCGTGCAGGAACAGGTTCTCCGCGATGCGGTCCCGCAGTTGCTTCCAGTCCGGCCGGTCGACGCCACGCGCAGCTGCCAGCGTCAGGCCGCGATCGACTGTCTGCCAGCACATCACCCGGCTGTGCACGTGGTGCCGGGGGACGTCACGGATCTCCCAGATGCCGTGATCGGGTTCGTACCACCGCGCCTCGACCGCGGCCACCAACTCCTGCGCCAGTAGCCAATCCCGGTCGCTGACCGCTCCACGTTCGTCGGCGAGCACGGCGAGCAGGCTCGCCACCGGGCCGAAGACGTCCAGCTGCAGCTGGCCCTGGGCGGCGTTGGACACCCGGACCGGCCGGCTGCCGGCGTATCCCGGCAGGGTGTCCACGACGGCCTCGGCGCCGAGGGTCCGGCCGAAGATGGTGTACAGCGGGTGTAGCTGCTCGGGCCGGCCCACGGTCTCCAGCACGCCGGCCAGCCAGTCGAGGAAGGCGTCGGCTTCCGCGGTGCTGCCCAACTGCACGAGGGCTTCGACGCTCATCGACGCATCTCGCGGCCAGCAGTAGCGGTAGTCCCAGTTGCGGATGCCGCCGATCTGTTCTGGCAACGACGCGGTCGCGGCAGCCAGGACTGCGCCGGTCGGCTGGTAGCACAACGCCTTGAGCGTCAGTGCCGACCGGACCACGGCCGCCCGCCGGGTCGCCGGCAGGCGGAGCCCGCTCACCCAGGACCGCCAGTACGACTCGGTGCGTGCGCGGCGCTCGGGCTCGGGTTCGGTGCGGTCACTCAGGTCGTCCGTGCCCAGCCGCAGTTCCAGGACGACGGATCCCGCGCCGGGGTCCACCGTCGCCACGGCCGTGTCATGCATGCCGTCGCGGTGGACCTCCCAGTCGAGTCCCGGAGCGTGCAGCACCATCGGCTCCGCGGAGCCGACCACGACCACCCCGTCGGGACCCGGCTGCAGCCGTACCGGGACGCCGCCGAACTCGGGCCGGGGCGCGAACACCACGCGGGCGCGCGCGGTTCCCTGCAGGACGCGGACCAGCCGGGCGTGGCGGCGGGTGCCGTCGTTGGGCGGTTGCACCTCCAGGTAGTCCAGGACGTCCAGGCCGGGCCAGCGGGTGCGCAGCGTCCAGGTGTCCGCGACGTACGCCTGCGCCAGCGGCATCGCCTGCCGGACCGGATGCACCGAGAAGTGGCCGGCTGCCTCCCCGCCCAGCAGGTGGGCGAAGACGGCGGGGCTGTCGGGGTCGGGGTGACACAGCCAGCTGATCGCGCCATGCGGCGTGACCAGGGCCACCGAGGCGCCGTCGGCCAGCAGCGACAAGCGTTCGATCGGGACGGCGTCGACGCCGGTGAGCCACGACAGCCGTTCCTCGACCATCATCGCCAGCAGTCGCGCCACGTCGTGCGGATCGGCGATCCGGTACTGCGCCAGGCTGTCTCCCGGGCCGACCTTGACCGAGATGTCCGGCCCGTGCAGCCGGGCGAAGGCGCGCTCGTCGGTCGCGTCGTCGCCGACGAAGATCGCCGCCGTCGCGCCGGTCCGATGGCGCAGGATGTCGACCGCGGAGCCCTTGTTGGTCTCGACCACGGCGAGTTCGACGACTTCCTTGCCCTTGGTCACATGGACGCCGGGCCAGGTCACCGGGCCCTCGTCGAGGGCCCGCAGGACGGTGGCCGCCGCGTCGGGGTCCGCCCGGCGCACGTGCACCGCGATACTCGCCGGCTTGCGCTCCAGACTGACCCCCGGTACCCCGTCGGTCAGTTCGGCCAGCGACTGGTCTACCCGGCGCAGCAGGGCGGCGTTGTCGTCGTCCATCGCCGTCACGTAGCCGATGTCGAACTCCGAGCCATGACTGCCCACCAGGTGGACCTCGCCCGGCAGCCGGCTGAGCGCCGCGAGGTCACGCAACGACCGGCCGGAGATGACCGCCGCGGTCGTCGACGGCATCGCCGCGAGGTTCCGCAACGCCGTGATCGACTCCGGCAGCGGCCGGGCGTCGGTGGGATTGGGCACGATCGGCGCCAGCGTGCCGTCGTAGTCGCAGCACACCAGCAGGTGCGGAGTCCGGGCCAGTTGCCGTAGTGCTTGTCGCAGTTCACTGTCGAGAGGTTCGGGCCCCTGTTCCGGGCCGCCGGGGGTGGTCACATCCGAAGGATGGATCGTCATTCGTTGATCTCCGCTGCCGTACGTGAGTCGACTGTCTCGTATCGGTTGTGCCCGGCCCGTCGCAGCGCCTCCAGGAACGAGGTGCCCCAACGTTCGACGTCGTTGTCGAACACGGTGGCGCGCATGGATCGCATCCGCCGCATCCGGTCCTCCTGCGGCGCATGGACCGCGTCCAGGATCGCGCGCTTGACCCCCTCGGCATCGTACGGATTCACCAGGTACGCCTCGGACAGTTCTGCGGAAGCGCCGGTGAATTCGCTCAGCACCAGCGCGCCGTCCTCGTCGGTTCGGCAGGCCACGTACTCCTTGCATACCAGGTTCATGCCGTCCCGCAGCGGCGTGACGAGCATGATGTCCGCGGCGACGTAGAACGCGACCAGTTCCTCGCGCGGCATCGACTGGTGCAGGTACCGCACGGGGACCGAGCCGATCGCGCCGTGATCGCCCAGGGCGCGGCCCACGACCAGTTCGATCTCCTGCCGGATCCGCTGGTACTCCTCGACGCCCTCCCGGCTCGGCGTGGCGACCTGGACCAGGGTGACGTCGGTCGGATCGAGGTCGCCGTCGTCGAGCAACTCGGCAAAAGCCTTGAGCCGTACGTCGATTCCCTTGGTGTAGTCCAGCCGGTCGACCCCGAGCAGGATCGTGCCGGGGTTGCCCAGGTCGTGCCGCAACAGGCGGGCCTTTTCGCGGACCTGCGGGTCGCGGGCCAGCGAGTCGAGGCTGCGCGAGTCGATACTGATCGGGAAGGCCCCGACGCGCACCGTCCGGTTGTCGTCCAGTCCGCGGACCTGGACCGAGCCGGACTCCGGCGACAGGCCGCAGAGCCGGTGTGCCAGAACGAGGAAGTTCAGCACGCCTTCTGGCCGGTGGAAGCCGACGAGGTCCGCTCCGAGCATGCCCTCGATGATCTGCCGGCGCCACGGCAGTTGCGCGAACAGTTCGTGCGGCGGGAAGGGGATGTGCAGGAAGAATCCGATGGTGACGTCCGGCCGCACCTGCCGCACGAACTGTGGGACCAGCTGCAGCTGGTAGTCGTGGACCCAGACGGTGGCGCCTGGTGCGGCGACGGCCGCTACCGCGTCGGCGAAGACGCGGTTGACCTGCTGGTAGGCCTCCCAGGTACGCCGGTGGTACACCGGCGCGACGATCGCGTCGTGGTAGAGCGGCCAGATGGTGGCGTTGCAGAACCCTTCGTAGTAGTCCTCGACCTGGCTGCGAGTCAGCGGCACCTCCACCAGGTCGCAGGATCCGACGCGGTCGGGCAACGGCACCGCGTCGGCCGCGTCGTCGGCGAACCGCCCGCTCCAGCCGATCCAGGTGACCGGCCGCTCCCGCAGCAACGGATCCAGCGCGGTGACCAGGCCGCCGGGCGACTGCTCCCAGTGGGTGCTCCCGTCGGGACCCGCCGTGGCGTCGACAGGCAGGCGGTTGGCCACCACGACGACGTCGTTGGCTGACTGGCCCATCGGTGTCCCTTCACTGCCTGCGCCGGTCATCGCCCCACCGTAGAGGCCGGTGTGACGGACGGGGCGGCGTCTGCCGCCACCCGGGTTCATGCCCACTGCGGCCCGGGACCGCACCTGCCGGGTCCCACGGCGGCCGTCTCCTGCCCTGTTACCCTCGGCCCCGCCGCTCCGGTAGCTCAGCTGGCAGAGCGCCCGCCTTGTAAGCGGAAGGTCCTCGGTTCGAATCCGAGCCGGAGCTCCAGATCCGGTCCGGGCCCGTCGTCACCACCTAGGGTGGCCCGGTGGTCGCGGGCGCAATGTCGGCGGTACGACGAGCGCCCTGGGCCGTCGCCGTACCGGCTGTTGGTGCCCTGACGCTGATCCTCACCTGGGGTCGCGAGCTGCCCGTGGCACTGGTGGCCGTTGTCGCGGTCGTCCTGGTGGCCGCGGTGCTCGCCGCGGTTTACCACGCCGAGGTCGTCGCGCTGCGGGTCGGCGAGCCGATGGGGTCGCTCATCCTGGCCGTGGCGGTCACCGTCATCGAGGTCGCGCTCGTGGTGACGCTGATGGTGTCCGGCGGCGACCAGGCCCAGACGCTGGCGCGCGACACCGTCTTCGCCGCCGTGATGATCACGATGAACGGCATCGTCGGCCTGTCCTTGCTGGTCGGTTCGCTGCGGTACGGCGTGGCGCTGTTCAACGCCGAAGGCACCGGTGCCGCCGTCGCCACCGTGGCGTCGCTGGCGACGCTCACGCTGGTCGTCCCGACGTTCACCTCCGGCGCGCCCGGTCCGCAGTTCACCGCCAGCCAGCTGACGTTCGCGGCCATGGCCTCGCTCGTGCTGTACGCGCTCTTCGTGGTGACGCAGACGGGCCGGCACCGCGACTTCTTCCTCCCGGTCGGCGTCGAGGGCACCGACGCCGGACCACCGCACGAGCAGAGCGACGATCACGCCGAGCCGCCGACGACCCGCGCGGCGTGGACCAGTCTCGGTCTGCTGCTGATCGCGCTGGTGGCCGTGATCGGGCTGGCCAAGGTCGAGTCGCCGGCGTTGGAGGCCGGGGTGGCGGCGGTCGGCTTCCCCGCATCGTTCGTCGGCGTGGTGATCGCGCTGGTGGTGCTGCTGCCGGAGACCATCGCCGCGGTGCAGGCCGCGTCGCGCAACCGGGTGCAGATCAGCCTCAACCTCGGATTCGGATCGGCGATGGCCAGCATCGGGCTGACCATCCCGGCGATCGCCGTCGCCTCGATCTGGCTGGACGGCACGCTGTTCCTCGGCCTGGGTCCCACCCAGCTGGTCCTGCTTGCGATGACCGTCGTCGTCACCATCCTCACCGTCGTGCCGGGACGCGCCACCCGGCTGCACGGCGGCGTCCACCTGGTCCTGCTGGCAGCCTTCCTGTTCCTGTCGGTCAATCCCTGACCCGCAGCGGTCGGCGCTGCGGCGCGGTGGGCGAGTTGCGCCAGGGAACCTAGGATGCGAGCGCGCTGGGCACCGGCGGCTGGGCACCGCCGGCCCGGGGAGTGAGGGAGGCCGGTCTTGACGGCGGAGGTGACCGGCTTCCTGGACCTGGGCCTCGTGGCCATCGGCGCCGTGCTGGTGATGATGCTGCTGGTCAACGTCGCATCGCATCAGATGCCGCAGCTCTACCTGTTCTGGTGCCTGGGCGGCTCCGTGGTGGTGCTCGCCATCGGCCTGCTCGACGGCGCGACACTGGGCGACCTCGGCCTTGCGCCGTCGACCTGGCCGGCGGGCCTCATCTGGTCGGCCGTGCTCATCGGGATCGTGCTCGTGGTGTATGCCGTCGGCTTCGCGTGGCGGCGTACCCAGCGGGCCTTCGCCGACCGGCGTATCGCGGCGATGTCGACCCGCCGGGCGATCTGGAACGCCCTGGTCGAACTGCCGTTCGGCACCGTGCTGTTCGAGGAGGTCGCGTTCCGCGGCGTGCTGTACGCCATGCTCGTCTCGCGGTCCGGCGTGCCATGGGCGATCGCGTGGTGCTCGATCCTGTTCGGCCTGTGGCACATCCTGCCGTCGCTGGGTAGCCACGAGTCGAACGCGGCGCTGGGCAACGTTGCCGGCCAGGGGCGCCGGGGCAACGTCGTCGCCGTGGGCCTGTCCGTGCTGGGCACCGGCGCGTTCGGAGTCGTGTTCTGCCTGCTCCGGCAGCTCATCGGCAGCCTGTTCCCGCCGATGGCACTGCACTGGGCGCTCAACGGCTGGGGTTACGTCTTCGCCCGGCACGCCTCCCGTCGCCAGCAGTGATCGTCGGCCATCCTGACGGCGTGACCCGGCAGCAGCCGCAGCGGCGGGCCCGGTGGTTCCGGGCGTACGAGCGCCACAGCCAGTACCCGATGTTCCTGCTCGCGGTGTTGTTCTGCGTCGGTCTGGTCCTGCTGCTGGACAGCGGCGGAGACAGCGCCTCCGCGCGCAGCCTGCTGCTGCTGTGTTGGCTGGGGTTCTTCCTCGACTACGGCCTGTCGTTGCTGCTGACCGACGACCGGCTCGGCTACATCCGGCGCAATCCGTTGGCACTGATCGCCCTGATCATCCCGGCGCTGCGGATCCTGCTGCTCGGCCGGGCGTTCAAGATCCTCACCCGGGATGCGCCGGCACGGTTCGCGCAACGGGTCCAGTTCGTGGCGGTGTATCTCACGACGCTCGTGGTGTTCTTCGCCGCGGTGCTCGTGCTGGTCGCCGAGCGCAACGCGCCCGGCGCCAACATCACGACGTTCGGCAATGCGTTGTGGTGGGCACTGGTGACGATTCCCACCGTCGGGTACGGCGACTACTACCCGATCACGTTCTTCGGCCGCGCGGTTGCCGTCGCCCTGTTCTTCAACGGCGTCGCGCTGCTGTCGATCGTCACCGCCACGCTCTCGCAGCGGTTCCTGGACCGGCGCAGCCGCCGTGCCGGCATGGTCGAGTCCGGCGGGCCGCAGGCCGGCGGCGTGACGGACGGCGAGCGCGACGAGCTGCCGGTGGCCGACGCCATCGCCCGGCTGGAGGCGGTGGCCGCCCGGCTGGAGGCGCTGGCTGCCCGGCCGGGCCGGCTGGGGACCGGCGAGGGTGAATGACAGCGGTGGCATTCGGCTCTAGCATGCGCTCGACGCCTGGCTGAGCGACGCTCCCGCCGGGCGGCGCACGACGTGACCGACCGGCGCACTGTGATCGAGCGGGACGGTCACGACCAGGGCACGAGCACGATCACAGGTTCGACCGATCACCGGTACGACGACGAGCTGGAGACCGCATGGACGCCGCCCGATCCTCCGTCGACGCCGTCGGCGCGGACGAGGGACTGGGTGCGCGCGAGCGCGCGATCCTCGAGTTCGAGCGGCAGTGGTGGAAGTACGCCGGTGCCAAGGAGCAGGCGATCCGGGAGCTGTTCGACATGAGCGCCACGCGCTACTACCAGCTCCTGAACGCCCTCATCGACGATCCGGCCGCGCTGGCCTTCGACCCCATGCTGGTCAAGCGGTTGCGCCGGATGCGCGCAGCGCGCCAGCGGGCCCGGTCGGCGCGACGCCTCGGCATCGACCTGTAGCCGGACCGATAGACGGCCCACGACGGTCCGATCGTCCCAGCCCCGATCACGCGCCGGACCTGGGATGATCGCCGCGTGAAGGCCCCACAGCGGTCGCCGCACCAGTCGCAGCCGGCCATCGTGCTGCCTGATGCCACGCCGACGGACGCCCCGCCGGCCGGGTCCTGGTCGGCGGATGCCGCCGCTGCCGGACCTGACGGCGTACCGGGCCCGCTGTCCACCGGTGCTCCCGGTGCCCCTGCCCGGCCGACCGTCGTCATCTCGCATCCGGTCCGGGCGCGCCGCGGCGCGAGCCCGGCGCTGCAGCTCGTACTGGTGATCGTCCTGCTGGCCGCTGCGGCCTCGGCGTTGACGGTGGCCTGGCGCGACGTCCCGGTACGGCGGGAGCTGCGGACGGCCGCCGACCAGTCGGCGCTGACCGCGCGCGCTCCCGCCGGCAGTTCGGTGCCCGCCGGTACCGCGGCCACCCCGACCGCCGTACCGTCCGGCGCCACGCCGACGGCCTCGCCGACCGCATCGACGGCGCCGGGCACGGGGACGCCACCGGCCGCCCCCGGGCTTGCCGAGACCGGCCCCGACCGCTCCGTGCCGGTCGTGGTGCGCAACGGGACGCACACCACCGGCCTGGCCGCCGCTGTCGCGGCCCAGCTCCGACGGGCCGGCTGGAAGGTGATCGAGGTGGGCAACCAGCGGCCCGTGGTGGGGGCCACGAAGGTCCTTGCGGTCGGCCACGACGCGGCGACCCAGACGCTGCAACGCGACCTGGGCAGGGGCTATCCCACGGCGAGCCCGGCGTCGTCGGCGACCGCCGGCCGGATCGTGCTGGTGCTCGGCCCGGACTACCGCAAGCGCTAGTCGCCCAGCCGGTTTCCCGCGCAGCTGGCTTCCGGCCCGCCCGCCCGGTTCCTGCCCAGCCGGGGTCCTGTCGACCGGCCCGGCGTCGGTCAGCTTCTGGCGGAGTCGTGGTCTCCGGCGTACTCGGCGATCTCCAGCAGCGGCGGTCGTTCCAGCGCGCTCACCTCGTGGTCGACGACGATCAGACCGCCGGGACCCCGCTCGAACTGGGCGAGCCCGTCGCCGGGGCGGCCGAGCCGGCCGTCGGGGTCGAGCCGGGCCAGCGCCGTCCGCCAGATCTCCGCGGCCATCCGCCCCAACCGCGGCTCGTCGTGATGGCGGTGCATCCGTACCCCGAGGTCGACCTGGGCCAGCGCGTCGAGGCCGAGGACTTCGGCGGCGTCGACCAGCAGGGCGAACTCCACGCCGTAGCCGCAGGGGAAGGGCAGGACCTCCAGCAGCGACCGTCGGGCGGCGTACTCGCCGGCCAACGGTTGGGCGACCCCGGACAGGTGTGGCCAGTGCAGGTTGAGCAGGGGCCGCGCGACCAATTCGGTGACCCGGCCGCCGCCCGCGGTGACCGTGCCGCCGGGGCTGACCAGTGGGCGCTCGTACATCGCCTTGACCAGCGCCACGGACGGATCGGTGAGCAGCGGGCCGAGCAGCCCGGTGATATACGCCGGGGTGAACGACCGCAGGTCGGCGTCGACGAACACGACGATGTCGCCGTCGGTGGCCGCGACGGCCCGCCACATCGCCTCACCCTTCCCCCGGACCGCGGGGATGCGGGCCAGCACGTCGTCGCGGTGGACGACGCGGGCGCCAGCCGCCGCGGCGACCGCGGCGGTCGCGTCCGAGCTGCCGGAGTCCAGCACGACGAGGTCGTCGACCAGCGGGACGGAATCCGGTCCGGTGGACCGTCCAGCGCCGCTGGGCGCCGCCATGAGGTGGTCGCGGATGGCCGCGACGATCACGCCGACGGTCTCCTGCTCGTTGAGCGCCGGGAGCACCACGCTGACGCGGGTCGAACCCTTGCTGCGGCGGACCAGCTCCGCAGGCCAGTCCTGCGCCCGCGACGTACGACGGGCGAACCAGGCGGCGGCGTCCTCGCGCACGTTTTCCCCTTCCGGTCGTGCGGTCGGCGTCGGGTACAGTGTGGGGGCTGAACGCCACCGGCCCGCGACCGGTCCCTGTCGACCGATCCGGACCGACGGCGTTCTGACGTCGAGACCGGTTGCGGCCGACACAATTGAAGATCGCTCATCCAGAGGGGCAGAGGGATACGGCCCGGTGAAGCCCCGGCAACCACGCCAGACGGCGGAAGGTGCCAAGTCCGTCCTCGGCGTGGTGCCGGGGGAAGATGAGGAGAGGCTCTGTCCGTGACCAGCGTCGTTGACCCCGACCTGCGGTTGGCCCCCGATTTCGGGCCCGCATCCCACCTGACCTGTCGCGAGTGTTCGGCCACCTTCGAGCTGGGCGCGGCGTACGCCTGTGCCGAGTGCTTCGGCCCGCTGGAGGTGTCCTACCGGTTCACCGACGTGAGCCGGGCCCGGATCGAGGCCGGGCCGCCCTCACTGTGGCGCTACTCCTGTCTGCTGCCGGTCGCGTCGTACGCCGCGGACGAGCCCAACCTGCATCCGGGGCTGACCCGCCTCGTGCGGGCCGACTCGCTGGCCCGGGCGCTCGGCATGACCGGCACGCTGTGGGTGAAGGACGAGAGTGCCAACCCGACCCACTCCTTCAAGGACCGCGTCGTGGCCGTGGCGCAGTCCGCGGCCCGCCGGCTCGGGTTGACGACCCTGTCGTGCGCCTCGACGGGCAACCTGGCCCATGCCGTCGCCGCGGCGGCCGCGCGGGGCGGGCAGCGGTCCGTCGTGGTCATCCCCGCGGATCTGGAGGCCGGCAAGGTCGTCGCGACCGCGTCGTACGGCGGTCAGCTGCTGGCCGTCGAGGGCACGTACGACGACGTCAACCGGCTGTGCAGCGAACTGATCGGCGACCCGCTGACCGACGACTGGGGCTTCGTCAACGTCAACCTGCGGCCGTACTACGCCGAGGGCTCCAAGACGCTGGGCTACGAGATCGCCGAACAGCTCGGCTGGCGGCTGCCGTCGCAGGTGGTCATCCCCGTCGCGTCCGGTGCGCTGCTGACCAAGGTGGACAAGGGCTGGCGCGAACTGGTCGAACTCGGCCTGGTCGCCGACTCGCCGTACCGGGTGTTCGGGGCCCAGGCCAGCGGCTGTTCTCCGGTGGCGCAGGCATTCGACGCCGGCGCGGACGTGGTACGCCCGGTGCGGCCGGACACCATCGCCAAGTCGCTGGCCATCGGCAACCCGGCCGACGGGCCTTACGCGCTGGACGCGGTGCGCCGTACGGGGGGCGCCGTGGCGGCGGTGAGCGACGAGGAGATCGTCGAGGGCATCCGGCTGCTGGCCGAGACCGAAGGGATCTTCGCGGAGACCGCCGGTGGGGTCACCGTCGCGACGCTGCGCCGGCTGATCGCCGACGGCCGGCTCGACCCGGCCGCCGAGACCGTGGTCTGCAACACCGGCGACGGCCTCAAGACGCTGGAGGCCGTCAGCCCCGCCGTCGGGCCGACAGCTACGATCCGGCCGCAGGTGGCCGAGGTCGTCGCCGCACTGGGTAGGGCACAGTCCGGAGGAACTGCATGAGCGTCACCGTCCGAATCCCGACGATCCTGCGCACGTACACCGGCGGCGCTGCCGAGGTCTCGGTGGACCCGGCCGGTCAGGATGCGGGCGAGACGCTGCAAGGGGTGCTCGACGCGCTGGAGGCGCAGGCACCCGGCATCCGGGCCCGGGTGCTCGACGACACCGGCCGACTTCGGCGTTTCGTCAACGTGTACGTCGATGACGACGACGTCCGCTTCGCCGAGGGCCTGGCGACCGCGACGCCGACCGGGACGTCGGTCTCGGTCATTCCCGCCGTCGCCGGCGGCTGAGGGTCGCGGTCCCGCGGCTGACGGTCGCGGTCACGGCAGGGGATCTAGCGGTCCACGTGGGACTGCCGGGCGACCTCGTCCTCGCCGATGACGTGCATCGCCGCTGTCTCCGCAGCGACGTCGTCGAACCCTGAATCCGTCGCGTCGGTCTCGGTCTCGTACTCCTCGGCGAGGTCGCCGGCCAGCGCGGTCGCCACTTCGTCGCCGCGTTCGCCGGCATGGCCGTACGCCGCTTCCCCGTAGGGCTCGTGGCCGATACCGGTTCCGGCGTACTCACTCTCGCCGTACCCCGGCTCGTCGTCGGTGGCCAGCGTGTCCTCGGCCCTGTCATCGCTGGTCAGGTCGTCGCTGGTCAGGTCGTCGCTGGTCGGGTCGTCACGGCCGGACGGCTGGGCCCCGCCGGTGGGTTCGGTCATCGTGCTCCCTCCCCGCCGGCCACGCGGCCGGCGACTGCGTCTGGCCGACATCCTCAACCGGCCCGCCGAGCCGCGCCAGCGCTGCGCCGGCCTCGGCGGACTCGCTTGCACTCGCCGGTGTCGAGTGCTAATCATGTCGTTAGCACTCGGCAGGTCCGAGTGACAACCATGCTTCGGTCGCCTGGCGTCCGAGCACAGTTCGCACCGGCCGGCGAGGCCCGGGGACCGCAGCGGCAGGGATGCCGCGGTCGACGGGTCGTCCGTCGCGGGCGCCGCCCGGTGAGCATCCCAGCCGTTCCGGGAGGAACCCCACCCCATGGCAAAGATCATCGCGTTCGACGAGGACGCGCGCCGCTCGCTCGAGCGGGGCATGAACACCCTGGCCGACGCGGTCAAGGTGACCCTCGGCCCGAAGGGCCGCAACGTCGTCCTGGAGAAGAAGTGGGGCGCGCCCACCATCACCAACGACGGCGTCTCCATCGCCAAGGAGATCGAGCTCGAGGACCCCTACGAGAAGATCGGGGCCGAGCTGGTCAAGGAGGTCGCCAAGAAGACCGACGACGTCGCCGGTGACGGCACGACGACGGCGACCGTGCTGGCCCAGGCGCTGGTCCGTGAGGGCCTGCGCAACGTCGCGGCCGGCGCCAACCCGATGTCGCTGAAGAAGGGCATCGAGAAGGCAGTCGAGGCCGTCAGCTCGCAGCTGCTGTCGCTGGCCAAGGAGGTCGAGACCAAGGCGGAGATCGCCTCGACCGCTTCGATCTCCGCTGCCGACGCCGAGGTCGGCGAGATCATCGCCGAGGCGATGGACAAGGTCGGTCGCGAGGGCGTCATCACCGTGGAGGAGAGCAACACCTTCGGCCTGGAGCTCGAGCTCACCGAGGGCATGCGCTTCGACAAGGGCTATGTCTCGCCGTACTTCGTCACCGACGCCGAACGCATGGAGGCGGTGCTCGAGGACCCGTACGTCCTCATCGCCAACTCCAAGATCTCGGCGGTCAAGGACCTGCTGCCGATCCTCGAGAAGGTCATGCAGTCGGGCAAGCCGCTCGTGGTCCTTTCCGAGGACGTCGAGGGCGAGGCGCTCGCGACGCTGGTCGTCAACAAGATCAAGGGCACCTTCCGCTCGGTTGCCGTCAAGGCCCCCGGCTTCGGTGACCGCCGCAAGGCGATGCTGCAGGACATCGCGATCCTGACCGGTGGCCAGGTCGTGTCCGAGGAGGTCGGCCTGAAGCTCGACGGCATCGGGCTGGACCTGCTGGGTCGGGCCCGCAAGGTCGTGGTGACCAAGGACGAGACCACGATCGTCGAGGGTGCCGGTGACGCCGAGCAGATCCAGGGCCGGGTGAACCAGATCCGCGCCGAGATCGAGAAGAGCGACTCGGACTACGACCGCGAGAAGCTGCAGGAGCGGTTGGCCAAGCTGGCCGGCGGTGTCGCGGTCATCAAGGCCGGGGCCGCGACCGAGGTCGAGCTCAAGGAGCGCAAGCACCGCATCGAGGACGCGGTGCGCAACGCCAAGGCCGCTGTCGAGGAGGGCATCGTCGCCGGTGGCGGTGTCGCGCTGCTGCAGGCGTCGGTCCCGGCGTTCGCCTCTCTGGAGCTGGACGGCGACGAGGCGACGGGTGCCGGGATCGTCCGGGTTGCCGTCGAGGCGCCGCTGAAGCAGATCGCGATCAACGCCGGTCTCGAAGGCGGCGTCGTGGTGGAGAAGGTGCGCAACCTCGAGCCGGGTTGGGGCCTCAACGCCGCGACCGGTGAGTACGTCGACCTGCTCAAGGCCGGCATCATCGACCCCGCCAAGGTGACCCGTTCGGCGTTGCAGAACGCCGCTTCGATCGCCGGGTTGTTCCTCACCACCGAAGCCGTGATCGCCGACAAGCCGGAGAAGACGGCCCCGGCGATGCCGGGTGGCGACGGCGGCATGGGCGGGATGGACTTCTGAGGACGAGCGAGCGGAGGTAGGCCCCCGCGTAAGCCGGGGTCTGCCGAAGTGAGTGAGGACGAGGGAGTCCCGAGTGGCGACTTCTGAGGACGAGCGAGCGGAGGTAGGCCCCCGCGTAAGCCGGGGTCTGCCGAAGTGAGTGAGGACGAGGGAGTCCCGAGTGGCGACTTCTGAGGACGAGCGAGCGGAGACAGGCCCCTGGTGTGAGCGGGGGTCTGCCGACGTGAGTCAGGACGACGAGGTCCGCAGCGAACGCTGAGTCCGTCGTACGACGAACACCGCCTGGGGCGGTGGCCTGGATTTCCCGGGCCACCGCCCCACGGCATTTCCGAGGTCGCTGCATTTCCGAGGTCGCTGCATTTCCCGTGCGCTGAATTTCCTGTGCTCACTGCATTTCGTGTGGCCACGGCACTTTCTGGCCGCGTCATTCTCGGTGGCCGCGGCGGTGGTGCCATGGCGTTCTGTTCGCCGGGTGGGGCCGAAGGGTTCGGCTGTGCCGCGCGGTACTGTCGCGGTGCCGGGCCGGACTGCGGCCCCGGCCTGTTGGCTTCGCCGTCACTGTCGGCGAGGGTCGTCGCGACGCAAGCGAGGTGCGGTGAGCATGGCGGAGTATTCGACGCTGATTCTGTCGGTGGAAGCGCCGGTGGCGAGGCTGACGCTGAATCGACCGGACCGGTTGAACACGATGTCGCGGACGATGGTCCGCGAGGTCAAGGCGGCCCTGCAGACCGTCGCCGAGCGGTCCGATGTCCGGGTGCTGGTACTGACCGGGGCCGGCTCCATGTTCTGTCCCGGTGCGGACATGAAGGCCGTCGCCGCCGGCGACGAGCTCGGCGACCGCTTGGAACCAGACGACTTCCTCGTCACGACGCTGCTGCACCACATGCCGCAGGTGACGGTCGCAGCGATCAACGGGGCGTGCGCAGGAGCGGGCCTGGGCTGGGCGGCAGCGTGTGACCTGCGGCTTGCCACCCGGCGCGCGAAGTTCAATACCGCTTTCCTCGACGTCGCGGTGGCCGGCGACATGGGCCTGCCGTGGTCGCTGCCCCGGCTGATCGGGGCAGGTCGCGCTCGCGAGTTGTGCATGATGCCGGGCAAGTTCGACGCCGACGAGGCGCTGCGACTCGGGCTGGTCGCGCGGGTCTTCGACGACGCCGTCTTCGCCGAGGAGGTCGAGGCGGTCATCGCCCGGCTGGCGGCCGCCGCACCGTTCGCGCTGACCACGATGAAGTCGAACTTCGTGGAAGCGGAGCGTCGTGATTTCGACTCGTTCATCCTGCTGGAGAGCGAGCGTCACCTGCACCTGTTCACCCTTCCCGATACGCAGGAGGGTTTCGCCGCTCGGGTGGAAGGCCGCGCCGCACAGTTCTCGGCGACGTGATCGTCAACCGCCCGGGGGCGGCACGGTTCGTGCCGTCCCCGGGCGGTTGCTAGTTCGGCGAGTCCTCGACGCCGAGGTCGCCGGCGTCGACGATCCGGTAGGCGTAGCCCTGTTCGGTGAGGAACCGCTGCCGGTGCGCGGCGAACTCCGCGTCCACGGTGTCGCGGGCGACCACCGTGTAGAAGCGGGCCGTCCGCCCGTCGGACTTCGGCCGCAGGATCCGGCCGAGTCGCTGGGCCTCCTCCTGCCGCGACCCGAATGAGCCGGAGACCTGGATCGCCACGGTGGCGTCGGGGAGATCGAGCGAGAAGTTGGCGACCTTCGACACGATCAGTGTCGTCACCTCGCCGGAGCGGAACGCTTCGAAGAGCCGTTCTCGCTCCCGCACCGTGGTTTCTCCGGTCACCACGGGCGCCCCCAGCGCCGTACCGAGATCGGCCAGTTGGTCCAGGTACTGGCCGATGACCAGGATCTGTTCGCCGCGATGCTGATCGACCAGGTCGGTCACCACCGGGATCTTGACCGGGTTGGCGGCAGCCAGCCGGTATCGATCCTCCGGTTCGGCTGTGGCGTAGGCGATCCGGTCGGGTCCAGGAAGGGTGACCCGGACTTCGACGCAGTCCGCCGGGGCGATCCAGCCCTGCGCCTCGATCTCCCGCCAGGGTGCGTCGTACCGCTTGGGACCGATCAGGCTGAAGACCTCCGCCTCGTGGCCGTCCTCACGGATCAGGGTGGCGGTGAGGCCGAGTCGCCGCCGCGCCTGGATGTCCGCGGTGAAACGGAAGATCGGCGCCGGGAGGAGGTGGACCTCGTCGTAGATGATCAGACCCCAGTCGCGGGCGTCGAAGACCTCGAGGTGCTGGTACACGCCCTTGCGGCGCGTGGTCATCACCTGGTACGTCGCGATGGTGACCGGGCGCAACTGCTTGCGGGAGCCCGAATACTCCCCGATCTCGTCGTCGGTCAGGGTGGTACGGCGCAACAGTTCTGAACGCCACTGCCGCGCTGACACCGTGTTGGTGACCAGGATCAGCGTGGTGGCCTGGGCCCTCGCCATGGCGGCCGCCCCGACGATGGTCTTGCCGGCGCCGCAGGGCAGTACGACGACGCCGGAACCGCCGTGCCAGAAGTTCTCGGCCGCCTCCTGTTGATACGGCCGCAGCGACCAGCCGGACTCGGCCAGCGAGATCGGGTGCGCTTCGCCGTCGACGTAGCCGGCGAGGTCCTCGGCCGGCCAGCCCAGCCGCAGCAGCACCTGCTTGAGATGGCCGCGTTCGCTGGGATGGACCACGACGGCGTCGGAGTCGATACGCGCACCCACCAGGGGGGTGATCTTGGCGCTGCGGAGCACCTCTTCGAGGACCGCGCGATCGGTGGTCTGCAGCAGCAGGCCGTGGCTGGGATGGTTCACCAACCGGAGCCGGCCGTAGCGGTCCATGGTCTCGGCGACGTCGACGAGGACGGCGTGGGCGACCGGATACCGGCTGTAGGACAGCAGGACATCGATGACCTGCTCGGCGTCGTGGCCGGCCGCCCGGGCGTTCCACAGCCCGAGGGGAGTGAGCCGATAGGTGTGGACGTGCTCGGGAGCGCGTTCCAGCTCGGCGAAGGGGGCTATCGCGCGGCGGCAGTCGTCGGCGCGATCGTGATCGACCTCCAGCAGCAGGGTCTTGTCGCTCTGGACGATCAATGGGCCGTCGGTCACCGCGTCATTGTCGCCGACGTGGATAGATTGACGTCATGCGCGTGGAGGCCGTCGAGCTCTTCCGCGTTTCGCTGCCATTCCGCGAACCGCTCCGGCTGCCCACCGCGACGTGGTACGAGCGGGACACCGTCCTGCTCCGGCTGCGGTGCTCTGACGGCGTGGAGGGGTGGGGTGAGGCCGCCGCACCGATGGCGCCGTTCTCCAACCACGAATACACCGACGGTGTCATCGACGTGCTGCGCAGCTTCATGCTGCCGGTGTTGTGGTCGGTAGGCGACACGGTCACCGCGACGTCGTTGGCGGCGGCGACCGCGGTGTTCCCCGCGCATCCCCGCGCGAGAGGCGCCCTGCAACAGGCTGTCCTGGACGCCGAACTGCGGCGGCAGGGTCAATCGCTGGCCGCGCACCTCGGCGTCGTGGCGACTCGGGGAGTGGGCAAGGCCACCGTCTCGCTGCCGGCCGATGGGCAGGTCGACGGCGTCCTGCAGACCGTGGCCAGGTTCGTGGACGCCGGGTACCGCAGCATCCGTATCGCCATCCGGCCGGGCTGGGATCTCGTTCCGGTCGCCGCCGTCCGCAGCGCCTGGCCGGATCTGACCCTGTCGGTGGACGCCTGGGGGGCCTACCCACCGGAGGCGATCGACACGGTTGCGGCGCTCGACAGTTTCGGCCTCGAGCACGTCGAGCAACCGTTCGCGGCGGACGAACTCACCGCCCATGCCGCCCTGGCGAAACGGATGCAGACCCCGGTGATGCTCGATGAGTCGGTGCGCAGTCTGGGCACGGTGCGCTCGGTCATCGCCCTCGGCGCGGCCGACAAGATCTCGGCGAAGCCGAGCGGCGTCGGTGGGATCGGACACGCCGTGGAGGTTCACGACCTCTGCGTGCAGGCGGGGATCCCGTTCGTGGTCAACGACATGCTGCAGTCGGGGATCGGGCGTTCGGCGGCCCTGGTGTTGTCGGGGTTGCCTGGTTGCACGGCCAGCGAGATCTGCCAGGGCAGCATGGTCTTCGCCTCGGACGTCACGGTGCGGGACGAACCTCCCGATGGCGTGCTGCGGATCCCGCATACCGTCGGTGCGGCCGTCCATCCGGAGCCTGACCTGCTGATGACCGCGACGCGCTGGCACGAAGAGCAGTTGCGTCCCTGACTTAGCCGGAGTCGGGTCGCCCGGCGACTCAGTCAGGTTCGGCGGCGTCCGCGTGGTCGACCGCCAGCAGTCCGGTGATGCGGGACACCGCGAAGTCGCGCAGCGATTCGGTCCGGTGGTCGTACGCCGTGACCACACCACCCTGCAGCCGCACCGGGTCGATGACCCGTTCGATCGTCGCGCCGGCGGTGTCGGCGTAGCCGATCCAGACCGCCGATCCGGCCGCCAGCGCGGTGCGCAGCGCGGCCATGGTCGCGGCCGGGTCGGACCGGGGTAGCCGCTGCGGCGAGGTCGCCGGAGCCCGGCGCGCCCGGCGGCCGACCGCAGTCGCCCGGTCGCCGGCGCGCAGCGCGCGGACCGCGCCGGCGAGCCACACGTCGTCGGGCGCCGGCGGCTCGCCGCGCAACACCGGTGGTGGCGGTACCGGCGCGGTACGGCGGGAATCCTTGCGCCGCAGCACCATCCGACCGTCCGGTGCTTCCGCCACCGGTGCGAAGCCGGCCGCCCGCAGCGAGTCGAGCACCTCGTCGACCGGGGCACGGCAGGCCACGGCGGTGGGGGCGAGCCGGACGAGGCCGAGGCCGGCCAGGCTCCGCGACGCCAGCACCGCCTGGATCAGCTCCTCGTCCTCGGCCCGCAGGTACGCCGACGCGATGCCCACCCGCACCGCGCCGTGGCGTCGGGCGACGTCGGTGACCAGGTAGGACAACGGCTGCGGCACAGGGGTCTTCGAGTTTCGTGCCAACGACTCGAGGATGGTGGCGCCGTCCTGCCCGGCGTCGAGGGCGCGGCGTATCGACGTCTCGCTGAAGCGGTAGACGGTGGCGCCGCCGGTCGACTCGACGTCGGCGACGAGATCCAACTGGCGCGCCAAGCCGGCTTCCAGTGGGCCCGGCGCGATCGCGGTCAGATCCGCTTGCAGCACAATGTGATCCACCGGTGCCGGCATCAGCGCGCTGACCGTGGCGGCCAGCTCGGCGACGCCGGCATCGGCCAGCAGGGCTCGGCCGGCCGTGCCCAGCGCGCCCAATCCGGTCACTCCCAGCAGTTCGGCCTCCCGCAGTGACCAGCGGACGAGGTCGGCCTGCGCCGGACCGGCCAGCCGCGGCCGGGTCCATTCCAGTGCGGCCAGCAGCCGGTCCGGCGTGATCCCCTCACCGGGCGCGCCGGCGGCCAGGACGCCGAGCATCCAGCGGCGCAGCCAGGGCGCGGCGGGACGGATCGTGTCGGGCACCAGCGCGTTGATGCGGCCGTCGCGCTCGGTCTTGAGCCCGACGAGTCCCGGCGCCCGCGTGGTCACCGACCACGCTCGGACCAGCAACGCCCAGCGCGTTCCCGGTTCTGCGGCCGACCACACGTCGTACGCCGGTGTCGGCAACCAGACCGGATCCGCCTCGTCGTCGGAGGCGAGCAGCCCGGCGACGTAGCCCAGTTCGATAAGGAGCGCCGCGGTGGTGGGATCGGTGTCCAGCAGCCGGGCCGCCGCCTGCAGGTCCCGTACGGCGAGGCCGCCAGACCGCAGCAGGCCCGGCGGCTCGACCGCCCAGGCGTCCAGCAGCCGGCCCAGCAGGCGGACTGCGGTCAGCGCGTGGGCGCCGGCGGTCCGGTCGACCAGCTGGGGATCGCGGGTCGGCCCCGCGGTCGACGGCGGCGGCCAGGCCACGTCCGCCAGCAGCGCGCCGTCGCGCAAGTGCAGCGCGACCTCGCGGGGCAGCGCGACGGAGTCCGGGCCTTGGGCCACGAGGAGTTCCCGGGCCAGCAGCCATTCCACCGGCGTCCGGGCGCTGCCTTCGGTGACTGTCCGGTCGGCGTCGGCGAGCCGGCCCACCGGCGGCCCCCATCGCAGGTGATCGAGGACTTCGACGGCGGCCGGCGGCGCGGCGGCCAGCTCCGCTGCCAGCAGCTGCGGGTCGGCGGCGTACCGGCGGATCCGCACGTGGCTGTCGGCCAGCGCGGGCCCGAGCCCGCACGGGTACGGGCCGAGGGCGTCGCGGACGGCCCGCACCAGGTGCAGGTCGTCCGCCGCACCCCACAGCAGGGCGAGCTCGCCGAGCAGGCCCAGCCGTTCGGAGACGGCCCCGTCGGCATCGGGTACCCCGACCGCAGCGCGGACCGCTTCCTGCGATACCGGCTCCGGCAGCACGGCGAGTACCTCGAGCACCTGCCAGCTCAACCGGTCGAGGGTGTCCAGGGCCCGGCCCACCGACGTCACGGTGGCGGCGCGCGTCGCCAGCGCGGCAAGGTCGGCCGGCACGGGATGGGCGAGGTCCGGGCGGTGCCGCAGGAGCTCGGCCAGGTCCGCGTCGCTGCGGGCGCGCAGTTCGTCGGTCAGGCTGCGGGGGCGCCCGTCGGCGACGTCCGGGCTGGCGGTCGGGGGCGGCGGTGTCATCGGCGGGCGTGTGCTGTCGGCGGGGACGGGGCGACCCGCAGTGGCATCGGCGTAATCGGAGCGCGGGTCAGCGATCCGGGTGGCCGGCGAGGCGCTGCTGGACCGCGGCAAGCCGACGAGCCCGGGCGCGTGCGGCGACGACGAGCCCGACGGCGACGAGCACGAGCCCTACCCCGGTCAGCATCGACAGCGCCCACCAGACGCTCGGCAGCGTCCACGTCGTCACGATGAGCGGCAGGCAGGCCACGAGGGTGCAGCACAGTCCGACGACGGTCACCGCCAGCCCGAGTCGCAGCAGCCGATCGGCGGCCGTCGTGCCAGGGGTCGGGTTCGCCGTACCGAGTCCTGCGGGAGTCACGACCGCAGGGTAGTCCGGCGGCGGTCAGTGCCAGGAATGGCGTTGGGGGAGCCGCGCCCGAGCAAGTAGCCTGGACGTTCCCCGCGGACAGCGCGTGCGTCGCTGCGTCCGTCTCCCCGAGTGTGCGAGTGAGGTCGACTGCCGTGCCTACCGGCAAGGTCAAGTGGTACGACGCGGAGAAGGGTTTCGGCTTCGTGACGGCCGACGACGGTGCCGACGTGTTCGTCCACGCGTCGACGTTGCCCGCGGGCGTTGCTTCCCTCACTCCGGGGACCCGGATCGAGTTCGGCGTGGTGGACGGCAAGCGTGGCAAGCAGGCGCTGTCGGTGACCGTGCTGGAACCGGCGCCCTCGGTGGCCAAGGCCGTGGCCCGGTCCCATCGGAAGCCGGCCGACGACATGGCGGTGATCGTCGAGGACCTGATCAAGCTCCTCGATGGCCTGTCCAACCAGCTGCGGCGCGGGCGCTACCCCGACGACAAGCACGCGCACAAGGTCGCCAGCGTGTTGCGGGCGGTCGCCGACGACATCGACGTCTGACCCGGTCGACGGCTGGCCCGGCCGGCTACGGCGCCGTCTGACCCGGCCGGCGGCTGACCCGGCCGGCGGCTGGCCCGGCCGGCTACGGCGCCGTCGCGTTCGTCGCTGCCCCGGCGGCACGCCGTACGGCCTCCGCTGGACCTCTCAGCCGGCGGAGACGTCCAGCTTGAACGCCCACAGCCCCCTGGTCGTGCTCCCCTGCCCGGCGATGACGGCCAGCGTGTAGTTCTGTCGTTGCGCGGCCTGCGGGAACGTCAGCCGGTAGTACGTGTCGTGCAACGCATCCTGGGTGAGCCGCTGACCGTTGATCGTCGGGTACCACCCGGTGCTCGCGACCACGGTGTCGACGCTGATGCCGAGCGTCGAGCCGGCGACGGCGTTGAGGGTGGGCACGCGGTCGCCGCTGAGGGCCTTCTGCACGACGTCCTCTGCGCACGACGTGGCGCTGGCCGCTGCGGCATCGGCCGTCCAGCAGAGGGCCTCGCGGTTGATGCTCGTCGTACCGGACCACACCGACACCCCGGGGGCGGGCTTCTCGCAGCCTGCCAGCAGCGGGGCCGCGGCGGCGGCGGCAACAGCGATGACGAGGGCGCGACGCGCGCGGATCATGTGCACTCCAGGAGAGGTATGGGCCGCCAGGGTACCGACGGCCCAGTCGGGCCGGCCGCGTCGGTCCGACTGGGTGCGACACAATCGCCCCATGCCCGTGCGACGTACCGCCCGCCCGCCCACGCCGGACGCGACCTGCGCCGCAGCGGTCGACCTTGCCCGGGCCGCGGCCGAGCTGGACGCGCCGGCCGGCACGGTCGGCGACCACCTGGGCTTCGTCGCCGACGACGAGCGGGTGGGCAGTCACCGGTTCGCGTCGTCGGCGCCGGGCTACCGCGGCTGGGTCTGGACGGTGACCGTGGCCCGCGCTTCCCGGGCCAAGAAGGTGACCGTCGACGAGGTCGTGCTGCTGCCGGGCGACGGCGCCGTCCTGGCGCCGCCGTGGGTGCCGTGGCACGACCGGGTGCGTCCGGGCGACCTCGGGGTCGGCGACGTCCTGCCGAGTCCGCCGGACGACCTGCGGCTCGCGCCCGGCTGGAGCGGCGCGGACGACCCCGAAGGCGAGACAGCCGACAGCACACTGCGTCCCGAGCAGTGGGAGCTGGGCCTGGGCCGGCCGCGGGTGCTGTCCAGCATCGGACGGCTGGAGGCGTTCGACCGGTGGCAGTCCGGGGACCGTGGCCCGCAGTCGCCCATGGCCAAGGCCGCGCCCGCGCACTGCAGTTCGTGCGGCTTCCTGGTGCCGGTGGGCGGGCCGTTCGGCCAGGCCTTCGGCGTCTGCGCGCATCCGCTGTCGCCGGCCGACGGCGGTGTGGTCTCACTCGAGTACGGCTGCGGAGCCCACTCGCAGGCCGAGGCGGAGGTCCGGGTGATCGACGTCCGTCCCGCCGGTGAGGGCGGCTACGACCTGGTCGACCTGGACGCCGCCGCCGCCGCCGACGACGCCGACCCCGACCCGGGCCCCGGCCCCGGCCCCGGCGACGCACCCGACGCCGCTCCGGGTGCCGAGGCCGCCGAGCTGGGCCACTCCTGACCGCTGCAATACCGACCATCGGCCGGTGAACCGGCCCGGCGGGTGCCCTGCGCCGCTCAGGCCCGACTCGCCGCTCAGGCCCGCGTCGTCACTCAGGTCGGTGTCGCCGGCCCGGCCGGTGCCGCGCGGTACACCCGGCGGCGGCGTACGACGTATCCGAGCGCGCCCAGTCCCACGATGACGCCGGCCACGCACACGCCAACCCACCAGCCGCGCCCGGCGCTGTCGAGGCTCGCGCGACTGAGCACCGTCACGATGAGGGCCACCGCCCAGGCCGCCGTCAGGGCGGCGACCGGGACGACACCGTCGACGTCCAGTGGCGCCATGGCACCCGACGGAGCCGGGGTGGCCGTGGCCGGCCCTACGCTGCCGGGATGGATGCCCGCACCCGTCGCATGGTGACCCTCGTGGTGCTCGCGGGTCTCGTCCTTGCGGTCGTCGTGGCCGCCCTCGTCCGCTGATCCGGCGCGATCTGGCTGGGGCGCAACCGTTTCAGGCCGGACCGAGCCGGCACCATCGAGCCTGACGTCGCCGGGCCTGACATCGCCGGGCGGGACATCGCCGGGCGGGACATCGCCGGGCCCGACGCCGTGGCGTCGACCACCGCCGGGCCGAACGCCGTCGTCCGATCCGGTCATCTCAGCCGGTAGCCAGGACGAGCACCTTGCTGCCGGGCACCCATCGGTCGGTGGAGGTGAAGGTCACCGGGGTGCCCGACGCGGGGACCGGACTGGTGAGCTGCGCGCGGGTGGTCGCGACCAGGTTCCCCCCGACGTACACGAAGATCGTCAGGTTGCCGGTGGCGGCCGTGGTGCCGCTGTGCCGCACCGTTGCCTTCACCGTGAGATGGCCGTCGACGTTGGGCGTGGTGTAGTTCGACACCGTCCAGCCGTTGCTGGACAACGCGTTGCCGGCCGGCGCCGCTGGCGGCGTGGATGC
This sequence comes from Actinomycetota bacterium, assembly GCA_004297305.1. Classification (NCBI taxonomy): domain Bacteria; kingdom Bacillati; phylum Actinomycetota; species Actinomycetota bacterium. The sequence goes on along the minus strand of SCTR01000006.1, from coordinate 15,123 downwards.
CGCCGGGCCCGAGCTGCTCGCCGAACTGCTCGGCGAGCTGGTCGAGCGACTCGGCGAGGAGTTGGGCCGAGACGGCGAAGCGCTGGGAGTCGGCGAACCGCTCGGCGAGGCCGACGGCGCGCCCGAGCTGCGTCCCGACAGCCCCCACACCGCCCCGGCCAGCAGCCCGCCGACAGCGGCGACGCCGACGACGGCCAACGCTCGCGGCCACACCGGGCGAGGCCCGCGTGGCCCGGTGGCGGAGCCGGACAGGATCGACGGCTCGGTAGGGCTCACGGGCGCAAGGTTAGGACCTCGTGGTGCAAAGATCGCCGACGTGCCAGCCCGGTCGTTTCGCCGCGTGCCGCACGATCGGCTCCGGCACCCTCGCCGCAGCGGCCGCCGGACCCGGATCGGGTGGCCAGTGGCGGCGATCGTCCTGATCGGCGTCGTGGCCGCGGGTCCGGCCAGTGCCGTGGCGTTCGCCGGCCCGGTCGTCGCCGCTCCCGTGAGCCCGGCCACGCCGGCTTCGGCGACGGTGGCCTGCACGATCGCGGACAACCGGCTGAACGAGATCAGCGGGATGGCACCGTCGGCCCGGCATCCCGGCATCCTCTGGTTGCACGAGGATTCCGGCGGCGGGCCGTTGTTGTACGCGCTCGATACCTCGACCTGCCGGATCCGGGCGCGCCTGACGATCGCCGGCATCCGGGCGCGCGATCTCGAGGCCGTCGCCGCGGGCAGCGACGCCGCCGGTCGACCGGTGCTGTGGGTCGGCGACATCGGCGACAACACCGCTACCCAGCAGTCGGTGTCGGTGGCCGCCGTACCGGAGCCCGCGCGGCTGGTCGACCAGACCGTCACCGCGACGCCGTACTCCTTCCGGTATCCCGACGGGTCGCACGACGCCGAGGCGTTGCTGGCCGATCCGACCCGGCCGCGGCTGTGGGTGGTCAGCAAACTGCTGGCGAGCGGCGCCGCCTACGCGCTGCCGCCGCTGACCGGCCGTTCGCCGCTGCTGGCGGTCAAGGGTGCGACGGTGGGGGGACTGATCACCGACGGGGCCGTCTCCGGCGACGGCAGCCGTACGGTGCTGCGCGACTACGTGGCAGCCACGGTGTACGACGGCGTGCCCACCGGACAGCAACTGGCCCGCGTGGCGCTGCCCGCCCAACCTCAGGGCGAGGCCGTCGCCTGGACCTCGGACGGTCGCGGCCTGTTCGTGGCCAGCGAACGGGACGGCCGGCTCTGGCGGGTCGAGCTGCCCAGGCAGGCGTGGACAGCCGCGGCGATCGCCGCCGATCCGCAGCCGGCGGCTACCCCAGCGGCGACCTCGGGAGCAACTCCCGCAGCCGGTGACGCGGGCGGTACCGCGGCGGCCGCCGCGGTGGCCGAGCCGGGGCCGCAGCTGGGCCGGGCCGTGGTGGCCGGGCTGCTGGTGCTGGCGGCGGCCGTCCTCATCGTCGTCGTCGAGCGGCGCAGCCGCTGAGTAGGCGTCGAGCGGCGCAGCCGCTGAATGGGCGTCAGCCCAGTGCTGCTGTGACGTAGTCCAGGCAGGAGACCAGTGCCGCGACGTCGTCCGGTTCGACGGCCGGGAAGACGGCGACCCGCAACTGGTTGCGGCCGAGCTTGCGGTACGGCTCCACGTCGACGATGCCGTGGCGCCGCAACACCTTGGCGATCGTCGCCGCGTCGATCTGGGGGACGAAGTCGATGGTGACCACGACCTGCGAGCGTTTCGCCGGGTCGACGACGTACGGCGTTGCCACCGGGCTCTTGTCGGCCCAGTCGTACAGCAACGAGGACGACTGCCGGGTCCGGTCGACGCACCACGACAGACCGCCCTGGGAGTTGAACCAGTCGACCTGCTCGGCCATCAGGAAGATCGTCGCGAGGGCGGGAGTGTTGTACGTCTGCTGCAGCCGGGAGTTCTCGATCGCGATGGCCAGATCGAGGAACGCCGGGGTCCACCGGCCGCTGGCCGTCAGCTGCTCGACGCGCGCGATCGCGGCCGGCGAGAGGACGGCGAGCCACAGGCCGCCGTCCGACCCGAAGTTCTTCTGCGGCGCGAAGTAGTACGCGTCGACCTCGGCCAGATCGACGGCCAGGCCGCCCGCGCCGGAGGTCGCGTCGACCAGCAGCAGCGCGTCGTCGTCGGCGCCGGCGACCCGGCGGGGGGTGACGGCGACACCGGTCGAGGTCTCGTTGTGCGGCGTCGCGTACGCGTCCACGCCCGCCTCGGCGGTGAACTCCGGGGCATCCCCGGGTTCGCTGGTGATGACGGTAGGAGTGCCCAGCTGCGGCGCGGCGGCGGCCGCGGCGGCGAACTTCGAGCCGAACTCGCCGAACGACAGGAACTGTGCCCGGTCGCGGATGAGTCCGAAGGTCGCGGCGTCCCAGAACGCGGTCGACCCGCCATTGCCCAGGATGACCTCGTAGCCGTCGGGGGCCGTGAAGAGCTCGGCGAGCCCGCTGCGGAGCCGGGCGACCTGATCGCGGACGGTGGCCTGCCGGTGGGAGGTGCCCAGGTACGTCGTGGCGACCGCGCGAAGGGCGTCGACCTGCTCGGTGCGGACCTTCGACGGGCCGGAGCCGAAGCGGCCGTCGGCGGGCAGCAGGTGGGCAGGAATGACGATGTCCGCGGCGTTCACCATGGCCACACCCTAGGCGCCCCGGGGGGTCTGGAAATCCCGGGGCGCTGCCGCGGCCGGCTCAGCGGGAGGGGGAGTAGCCGGACGGCGCGACCATCTCCGCGTCCCAGCCCGGCACCTGCTCCGGACGCCGCGGACCGGGTCCGACGTAGCGCGCCGACGGCCTGATGAGGCGGCCGGTCCGCTTCTGCTCCAGGATGTGTGCGCTCCATCCGGCCAGCCGCGCACAGGTGAACATGGACGTGAACATCGCGGCCGGCACCTGCGCGAAGTCGAGGATGATCGCGGCCCAGAACTCGACGTTGGTTTCCAGGACGCGGTCCGGGCGGCGGGACCGCAACTCCTCGAGCGCCGCTCGTTCCAGCGCTTCGGCGACCTCGTACCGCGGCGCGCCGAGTTCGCGTGCGGTCCGGCGCAGGACGCGCGCCCGCGGGTCCTCGGCGCGATACACCCGGTGGCCGAATCCCATCAGCCGCTCGCCACGGTCGAGGACACCGCGCACGTAGGCCCCGGCGTCCCCGGTGCGCTCGATCTCCTCGATCATGTGCAGTACCCGGGACGGCGCACCACCGTGCAGCGGTCCGCTCATCGCCCCGATGGCGCCGGAGATGGCGGCAGCCACGTCGGCGCCGGTGGAGGCGATCACCCGCGAGGTGAAGGTCGAGGCGTTCATGCCGTGTTCGGCGGCTGAGACGAAATAGGCGTCGACGGCCTGCACGTGCTGGGGGTCCGGTTCGCCGCGCCACCGCACGAGCATGCGCTCCACCACGGTGCTGGCCTCGTCGATGCGGCTCTCGGGCACCATCGGCGTGCCCTGCCCGCGCGCGGACTGCGCGACGAACGACATCGCCATCACCGAAACCCGGGCGAGCTGGTCGCGCGCATCGGCGTCAGCGGTGTCCAGCAGCGGCCGCAGTCCCCAGGCGGGAGCGAGCATCGCGATCGCGGACTGCACGTCCACCCGTACGTCGCCGGAATGCACCGGAATCGGGAAGGGCTCTGCGGGCGGCAGCCCCGGGTTGAACTCGTTGTCCACGAGCAGACCCCAGACGTTGCCGTACGAGACGCGGCCGACCAGGTCCTCGATGTCCACGCCGCGGTAGCGCAGCGCGCTGCCTTCTCGGTCGGGTTCGGCGATCTGGGTCTCGAACGCGATGACACCTTCGAGTCCGGGGACGAAGTCGGACATGCGCTACTCCTCGTGGGGCGGTTGGACACCTCCGCGCCGTCGTGCGGCGCAGGCGACCGGGGGTGGGGTCGCGGTCATTCAACTCCTCCGGCGGTCGCTCCGGACAGCGGAGGTGGTGTGATCTGGCGGTGACCAGCACCGGGCCGGACCAGACGGGCGACCTCGCGGGGATGCGTGCCGGATACGAGCCGCCGTCGTGGGACGTCGACACTCTCCCGGCGACGCCACTGGCCGCCTTTGCCGGGTGGCTCGCCGATGCCGTCGCCGCGGCCGTGGCCGAACCCAACGCGATGGTGCTCGGCACGGCGGACGAGCACGGCCGGCCTTCCGCGCGAACGGTGCTGCTGAAGCGGATCGACGGTCGCGGCTTCGTGTTCTTCACCAACCATCGCTCACACAAGGGTCGCGAGCTGGCTGCCAACCCGCAGGCGTCGCTCGTGTTTCCCTGGTACGCGATGGGCCGACAGGTCGTCGTCGCCGGTTCGGTGGAACTGCTGCCTCGGTCGGAGAGCGACACGTACGCCGTCTCCCGGCCGCGGGAGTCCCAGCTGGCAGCGTGGGCCAGCCGGCAGTCCTCGGTGCTACCGGATCGGGCGACCCTGGAGGCGTCGTACGCCGATGTCGCCGCGCGGTACCCGGAGCCGGAACCTGTTCCCGTGCCGGACTTCTGGGGCGGATACCTGGTACGGCCGCGCAGCGTCGAGCTGTGGCACGGCCGACCGTCGCGGCTGCACGACAGATTCCGCTACCGCACGGCCGCGGACCGTCTGGCCCGGCTCGACGATGCCGCGGCGTGGGTGGTGGAGCGGCTGGCGCCGTGAGCCGCCGCCCCACCACCCGGCCCGCGAGGTCTGGGCACGGGGCTCGCGTGACCGGCTACTTGCCGAGCAGTTCCTGGTTCGCCTTTTCCCGGCGGTGCGGGATGTACTCGGTGGGCCACATCTCGTCGATGCCCTGGTAGTCACGCAACAGCTGCCGGGCGATTGTGACCTTGTGCACCTCGGTCGGGCCGTCGGCCAGCGCCATGTGGATGCCCCACAGCATGAAGCCCATGAAGGGCACGTCGTTGCTGATGCCGAGCGCGCCGTGCAGCTGGATCGCGCGGCGCGCAACGTCTTCGAGCACCTTCGGCGCCGCGACCTTGATGGCGGAGATTTCCTTGCGGACGAGGTTGTAGTCCTCGTACTTGTCGATCTTCCAGGCGGTGTACATGACCAGCAGCCGCAGCTGCTGCACCTGCAGGTAGGAGTCGGCCAGGTCGCCCTGCACGAACTCGAAGTTCGCCAGCTGCTGACCCTTCGTCACCCGGCTCAGCGCCCGCTCGGCCATCGCGTCGAGTGAACGCTGTGCCATGCCGACCGCCCGCATCGAGTGGTGTACGCGGCCACCGCCGAGGCGGGTCTGTGCGACGAGGAAGGCTTGACCTTCGCCGCCGAGCATGGCGTCCTGGGGGACGCGGACGTTGTCGTAGTGGATGAGCGAATGGGAGCCGTGCTCGTCCGGCTCGCCGGCGGCCGCGACGTGGCGGACCATGTCCACCCCGGGAGCGTCAGCCGGGACGATGAACATGGACATGCCCTGGTAGAGGCCGGCGTTGGGGTCGGTGACGGCCATGACGATGAGGAACGTCGCGTAGCGGGCGTTGGAGGAGAAGTACTTCCAGCCGTTGATGATCCACTCGTCGCCGTCCCGGGTGGCCGTCGTGGTGAACACGGCCGGGTCCGCACCGCCTTGCGGCTCCGTCATGGAGTAGCACGAGACGATGTCGCCGTCCAGCAGCGGCTGCAGGTACCGCGCCTTCTGCTCCGCGGTCCCGAAATGGGCGAGGATCTCGGCGTTGCCGGTGTCCGGCGGGGCGCAGCCGAAGATCCGTGGTCCCCAGTAGGTCCGGCCCAGGATCTCATTGAGCTGGGCCAGCTTGAGTTGGCCGTAGCCCTTGCCGCCGAGCTCCGGCCCGAGGTGGCAGGCCCACAGTCCCTGGGCTCGCACCTGCTCCTTCAGCGGCAGGACGACTGCTGCCTGCTCCGGGGTCAGCTCCTTGTAGTTGTCCCACGGCCAGAGTACGTCGAGCGGTTCGACGTGTTCGCGGACGAACTCGCTGGTCCAGTCCAGTTTCTCCTGGAACTCAGGTTCGGTGATGAAGTCCCATGCCATGCTCGTAGCCCTCCACAAGGTGTGCTGTCGTGCGACGCCGAGGTCGCGGTCGCGTCGTCTCCGCGTTACGGCATGCCGCCGTCGGAATGGACCAGTGAGCCGGTGGTGTAGCTCGAAGCGTCGGAGGCGAGGAAGAGGGCAGCGCCGATGATCTCCTCCGGCCTGCCGAGACGTTTCGAGGCAAAGTTCTGTGCCTTCGCCTCGGAGGCGGCCATGTCCCAGGCCTTGCTCACGTCGGTGAGGAACGGCCCGCACAGCAGCGCGTTCACGCGAACCGTCGGGCCCAGCGCGCGGGCGAAGCCCTGGGTGAGGGAGTTGAGACCGGCCTTGGCCGCCCCGTACGGCAGAGTGCCCGGCTCGGGCCGGATCGACGACACGCTGCTGACGTTGATGATCGATCCGCCGCCGTCGCGCACCATGCGGGAACCCACCAGGGCACACAGCCGGAACGGGCCCTTGAGATTGAGGTTGAGCGTGGCGTCGTACAGCTTCTCGGTGACGTTCTCCACACCGTCGTACAGCGGGGACATCCCGGCGTTGTTCACCAGGATGTCGACCCGCCCGAAGGTCTCGTAGGCATAGTCCGCCAGTGCGTCGGCCTGCTCCCACCGACCCATGTGAGCGGCGAAGGTCTCGGCGCGGCGGCCGGTCTCACGCCGGACCTCCTCGGCGACCTCGTCGCAGGTCTCGATCTTCCGGCTCGCGATCAGCACGTCGGCGCCTGCCCGGGCGAACGCCAGCACCATCTCGCGCCCCAGCCCTCGGCTGCCCCCCGTGACCAGGGCGACCTTGCCTGACAGGCCGAACACGTCATCCAGATAGCTCATAGGTGTCTCTCTTCGAGGTCGGAGGTGCTGGCGAGTTCGGCAGCCTGTCGCATGAGGTTCGGGATGAGTTCCTCGAACCGGTACACCGCAGGATCGACGGCTTCGCCGGCCTGCCACCGCGCGTAGCTCTTCTCCAGAACGATCGCGAGTTTCCAGCGGGCCAGGACGACGTAGTAGTCGAGGCGGTCGGTGGTCAGCCCGCTGACGGCGGTGTACCGGGCCAGCGCCTCGGCCGGCTCGGGCATTCCGGCGAGGTCGACCTCGACGCGCCGGATGTCCTCGCAGCCCGGTCCCCAGTCGAGCACGGCCCAACCGAGGTCGACCAGGGGATCGCCGATGGTCGTCATCTCGAAGTCGATGATCGCGGCCAGGCTGGCCGGAAGCCCGTGCCGGAACATCACGTTGAACAGCTGGTAGTCGCCATGCATGATGCCCGGGGTGAAGGTGTCCGGGCGATGCCGGCGGAGGAAATCCGACGCGACGTCGATCCCGTCGAGATCGCGCACCCGGTACTCGTCCAGATAGGCCAGCCACCGGTCGACCTGCCGCTCGTGGAACCCCTCTGGACGGCCGAAGCCCTCCAGGCCGTTGGCCCGCCAGTCGACCCGGGCGAGCTGCCCCGCGCTCTCGATCAGCTCGAAGGCCAGCTCGCGGCGCGCCTCGAGATCGACATCGAAAGGGGTTTCCCATTGCTTCGTCGGTGACCAGCCCTCGACCCACTCCATGACGTAGAACGGAGTGCCCATCAAGTCGTCGCTGTCATCACCGGCGATCAGGCGCGCATGCGGTACGTCGGTGCCGCGCAACGCCTGCAGCAGGCGGTGTTCCCGGCGCATCCCTTGGGCGCGCCCGCTCGGCACGACTCGGGGGGGCCGCCGCAACACCATGCGGTGCTCGCCGCGTTGGAGTGCGAACAGGTCGTTCTGCGTGCCGCCGGAGAGCCGTTCGATCGACAGGGGTTCGCCGGCGCCGGGAGCGCCGTGCGCGTCCAGCCAGTGGGCGAGAGCGGCGGGACGCAAGTAGCCGAGGTCGCCAGAGTCCACTGTCTCGCGGACCGAACTCACGACACCACCTCTCTCCGCGTGCAGAATAACGTTCCCCCATGGCAGAACGTCAAATCTGCAGGGGTACCTCCGGGGCGACGTGGACGATGGTCTTGCCCAGGACCAGCCGGTCGGCGACCCGCCGCAGGGCCGTCGGGACGTCTCGCAACGGCCAGACGTCACCCACCTGGGGATTGATGTGACCGCTGATCAAGGTCTGTTCCAGTTCCTCGACGTCACGCCGGTAACGGTCGGGGGCGTTGGTGGAGAACGTCCGCATGTCGATGCCGAGAATGGCCAGGCCCTTGAGGAGGACCAGGTTGAGCGGGATCCGCGGGATCTCTCCGGAGGCGTAGCCGACTGTCACGAAGCGCCCGCCGAAAGCCGTGGCGCGAATCGCTCGCTCGGACCATCGTCCGCCCACCGGGTCGATGACCACGTCGGCACCGCGGCCGGTGATCTCCTTCAAACGGTCCCGCAGGTCGTCCGCGACGTAGTCGATCGCGTGGCTGGCGCCCCGCGCGAGGCACAGCTGCAGCTTCTCGGTACTTGAGGCCGCGGCGATGACCCGAGCGCCCATGGTCTGCGCGAGTTCGATCGTCGCCAGGCCGACTCCGCCGGCGGCACCCAGGACGCAAACCCATTCGCCCGGCTGGACGTCGGCGACCGAGCGCAGGCTGTGCTGCGCGGTCAGGTACGGCACGTAGTACGTGGCGCCCACGCCGAATCCGACGCCGTCGGGGAGCCGACTGAGCCTGTCGGCTGGTACGCAGATCTGTTCGGCGAACGCGCCGACCATCGACCAGCCGTGAACCCGGTCGCCCGGTCGCCACTGCGTCACGTCGGAGCCGACCGACCGGACGATACCGGCGTACTCCGTGCCGGGGACGAACGGTGGTTCGATCGACACCTGATACTTGTTGGCGACCACCAGGACGTCGGGGAAGTTCACCCCGGCGGCCACGACGTCCACCACGACCTCGCCGGCACCGGGCACCGGATCGGGGATCTCGAGGATCTGAATGACCTCGGGATCTCCGTGGACAGGTACCTGCGCTGCGAGCACGGCGACCGACCTTTCTCAGCGAATCCCGCGACGAGACGACTGTTCTCTTGGCGGCGGGAGCCTGGCGACCATAGTGTCCAGCCGTGACCAGCAGCAACGGGGCCAATCCACCAGTGGCGTTGGCCGCCAAGGCGATCGAGCGCGGCCTGGATGGACGTACCCGCGACGCGGCCGCCGAGGTGGAGCGAATCCTGGACGCGGCGCTGGAGGTGATCTGCGCGGCCGAACCGGACAGCCCACGGGTTGCCGACATCATCGCCGCGGCGGGGACGTCGAATCAGGCCTTCTACCGTTACTTCGCCGGCAAGGACGATGTAATTCTCGCGGTCATGGACCGCGGCGTACAGCGGCTGCGGTCCTACCTGACCCATCAGATGGGCAAGGAAACTGAACCGGACCGCCAGGTCGTGCGGTGGATCGAGGGCGTGCTGGCGCAGAGCAAGACCCGCCGGATCTCCCTGGAATCCCGGGCGGTCACCCGGCAGGTGTACGCGATTCAGGGACGCCGGGTCGCCGAGGCCACGGATATCCGCGAGACGCTCGGCCTCATGTTGGTGACGCCGATGCGGCAGGCCGGCGCGAGCAATCCCCGGGTGGACGCCTTCGCGGTCCACGACGTCACGATGGGCGCCCTGAACCGCCACATCGCAGAACTGGCACCGGCGACCCCGGCCGAGGTGTCTGCCGTGGTCGAGTTCTGTCTGGCCGGTGCCGGCCTGCTGCGTCGCGATCGGGTGGCCCGGGGCAAGGGCCGATCGCGGACCTGATCGTCGACCGGCCTCGACCTGCTCGTGCCCCGCCCGCGGCTCGGGATTGCCCGCCGAACAGCCCGGGGTGCCGGCACCGGCAGCCACCCCCGAGCGGTTCGCTAGCCGACGGGACGCAGGACGCCCTTGTCCGCCTCGCCCAGCGGCATCGCCGACAGTCGCTGTACGGCGATGCGGCCGGTCAGCTTGCCGCGCACGGCAGCCCGGAACTCGGTCAACTGCGGCCCCACGCTGTGAGCGGTGAGGGCTTCCTCGTCGCGCCAGATTTCGACGATGACGAACGCGTCGTCGGTCTCGTGCAAGGCGAACAGCACGCAGCCGTCCTCGGCGTGGGCCGCGGGCACCGCAGCGGTGGCTGCCGCGCGGACCTCCTCGCGGTGCTCGGGCAGCGGCGTCACAGTGGCGACGAGGATGACGGGGTCGGCGGACATGTTCCTCCTATGGCGACGAGTTCCCCTGGTGTCGGGGTTGGACGAACAGCGGAGTGCTGCGCGGTCCGGGTGCTGGTCGGTCGAATCGAGCGATGATCCTGCTCCGGTCGTATCGGGCCTTGTCAGACGCCCAGCGACGAACCGCCGTCGACGGCGAGGACCTGACCGGTCATCCGGCCGGCGGCCGGGCTGAGCAGGAAGAGGGCAGGCAGCGCCACTTCCTCGGGCGTCGCCTGCCGGTGACCGAGCAGGATCTTGTCGAGGACGGAACTGAGGTCGAGGTTGACGTTGCCCGCCATCAGGGGCGTTGCGGTGGCACCCGGTGATACGGCGTTGACCCGGATTCCGTACTCGGCCCATTCCGCGGCCAAGCTTCGGGTGAGGTGCGTGGCGCCGGCCTTCATCGCGCTGTACGGCGCGCGCAGCGGCGCGGCGATCAGGCCGGCCTTCGAGGTGATGTTGACGATCGAGCCGGCGACCGAGTGGTCCACCATGTGTTGCGCAGCCGCGACGCAGCAGGCATACAGCGAGCCGAGGTTGATGTGGTAGAAGTTGTCGACTTCGGCGCGCGAGTACTCCAGAGCGGGGCGGGCGAAGTTGTAGCCGACGTTGTTGATCGTCGCGTCGATCCGGCCGAAGGTCTTGGCTCCGAAGGCGATGAACTCGTCAGGTCCGGTCGGGCTGGTCAGGTCGATCGTGGTCGCTTCGCAGCGGCCCGGGAGATCTTTCGCCTCCGCCAGCACACTGTCGAGGTCGGCAGGAGTGCGGCTGCAGGTGAACACGTGGGCGCCTGCCTCGGCGGCCTTGAGGACCAAGGCGCGCCCGATGCCCTTGCCGCCACCGGAGATCCCGACGACGAGGCCCTCGATGTTGAACTCGCTCAGGCCCATCAGTGACTGCCACCGTTCACGGGGAGGAGTTGTCCGCTGACATACGCCGACAGCGGCGTGGCGAAGTACTGCACGGCATCGGCGATGTCCTCCGGGGTCCCCCGCCGGCCCAACGGAATCGAGCTGGCCACGTCGTCGGTGAGACCGTGGCTGACCGACTGCGCGTTGAGTCGTGCAGTGGCGATCACGCCGGGAGCGATGCAGTTCACCCGGATGTTCCACCGGCCGACGTCGGCGGCCAGGTAGCGGGTGAAGTGGTGCACCCCTGCTTTCGCCGCCCCGTAGGCGGCGACGTGGCCGTCCGGCATGGCCAGGGCAAAGCCTGCCGTGCTGCCGATCGTCACGATCGAGCCCCCGCCGGAGTCTCGCATCAGCGGGACAGCTGCCCGGCAGCTGGTAATCATCGACCACAGGTTGGCCTGCAGTTGTACGGCGAGATCCTCGTCGGTGGTGTCGCTGGCCCGGCTGCGCTCGTACGGCGTGATCCCCCCACCGGCGGCAGTGACCAGGACGTCGAGCCGCCCCCAGTTCTGGCGCACTGCTTCCATCACAGCGTCGGCCCCACCGCCCGAGCCGAGATCGGCCTGGTAGGCCGCGGCGTCTCCGGCTAGCGCACGCAGTTCGTCTTCGACGGAGTCCGCACCGAGCTGCTCACCGAACTCGGCGGCACCGGCCAGATTCCGGTCGACGACGGCAACCTTGGCGCCCAGCGATGCCAGCCGGAGGGCGCAGGCGCGACCGATGCCGCGTGCGCCGCCGGTGACGACGGCGACCTTGCCCGCCAGTTCAGTCGACATCGGACCTCCACCTTCCCAGTCGGCACAGGCGCATGAAGGATGCCGCGCACGGTGGCGGCTGCGGACCTGTCGTGCGGCGAAGTCGACGACGGAGACGACCAGCGGATCAGTCCGGCTGGACACTGCCAGGGCGACCGGGCCCCGTGACGTGCCGAAACGGCCAGCAAACAGTCGACCGCCTGCGCTATTTCGCGGTCATGCTATCGAGCGACTTGGTCCTGTCAAGCAGTTGCACCACCCGGACGTCGTGACCACTCACCGTGGTGTCACCCGCGGGACCTTTTCTGGGCCAACCAGAGTCGGGTTCTGGGCCAACCAGAGTCGGGTGCGCTCAGCTCGCGGGAAGCCGGGTACGGCGCAGCAGCGACCGCACGTCGGACGCCGGGCAGAGCTCGTGGAGGCGCACCGTGGCCCCGGTTGCGGTGATGGCGTCCAATGCCCGTCGCAGCCACAGATGCTCGAACACCATGACCGCGGTCGTCGTGCCCAGCGGAACTCGATCGGCCACCGCGGCCAGTTGGTCGTGGCTCATCAGCTGGCCGGTCACGGCGATAACCGCGGCGAAGCCGAACCGCTCTGTTGCGGCGGTCCGGTCGATCAAGGTCGCCGAACCATCCGGGTGCCGCCGTACGGCGACCAGATCGAGGATCCGGATGTCGCCGCTTTCGATCAGATCCACCAGGCCGTCGTGCAGGTCGGCGTTTTCCTGGTGACCGGGAGTGCTCATCACCAGGATCTCGACCGAGTCCGTGGGGTCGTCCACCGGCTGCCCTTCCGTCGACGACGTCGATGTGTCGCATACTCCCGGTCATGACCGAAGCGGTGGCAGCCGGGTCCGTGCAGGCCGCGGCCGAGCTCGACGACGGCCTCGACATGTACCGCCAACTCGTCCTGATCCGAGTTTTCGAGGAACGGGTCGGTTCGCTGTACAGCCAGGGCGAGATACCCGGTTTCGTCCACCTGTCGGTCGGCCAGGAGGCCGTGGCGGTGGGCGCCTGCTGGCCGTTGGGTACCCATGACGTCATCACCTCGACGCACCGCGGCCATGGTCATTGCCTGGCCAAGGGACTGGACCCGGTGGCGATGCTCGCCGAGCTGATGGGCCGGCAGACCGGGACGAACTCCGGACGTGGCGGCTCGATGCACATCGCCGATCCCACCCAGGGCATCTTCGGGGCCAACGGCATCGTCGCTGCGGGACTGCCGATCGCCGTGGGCGCCGCGACGGCGAGCCAGCTTCGGCAGGACGGCCTGGTGACCGTGTCGTTCTTCGGCGACGGCGCCGTGGCGCACGGCGCCTTCCACGAAGCAGTCAACTTGGCGCGGGCGTGGTCCAGCCCGGTGGTGTTCGTCTGCGAGAACAACGGATTTGCCGAGTTCAGCCGGCACGACCAGCTGCACGCGGCCTCGCTGCGCGACCGGGCGGCCGGCTACGGCATCCCGTTCTGGGCGGTCGACGGCGACGACGTCGTCGCCGTCGCCGAGCTGATGGCCGAGGTCGTCGCCGGGGTCCGGGCCGGAGCCGGCCCGGCCATGATCGAGGCCACCACCTATCGCTGGCGCGGCCACTACGAGGGCGACCCGCAGCGCTACCGGGACAACGACGCACTGCGGGCTGCCATGGCCGAACGCGACCCCATCGCCCGGCAGCGTCAGCGGCTGATCGCCGAGGGCGTCGCCGTCTCGCGGCTGGACGAAATCGACGATGCAATCGGCGAGCTGATCGACAAGGCGGTGCAGCAGGCGCGGTCCGCGGCCGCGCCGGATCCGGCCACGCTGACCGACTACACCTGGCGCCGGCCGATCGTCGCCCCGGTCGGACAGCCGGCGACGAGCCAGGCCGAGACGTCCACCGCACCGGTCTCGGGCGGGCCGGCTGCGGGCGCGTGGACGCCGGCGGCAGCCACTGCCACGACTCCGGTATTCCGCACGATGGACGCCGTCCACGATGCGCTCGAGGTGTCGTTGGCGACCGATCCGGAGGTGTTCATCGCCGGTATCGACGTCGGTGCGGGGGGCAACGTGTTCGGGTTGACCCGGGGGCTTCACGAGCGGTTCGGACGACGCGTGCTGGATACGCCGATCTCGGAGACGGCCATCGTGGGCGTGGCCGTCGGTGCGGCGATGGCCGGGATGCGGCCGGTCGTCGAGATCATGTACCTGGACTTCATCGGGGTCTGCTTCGACCAGATCATGAACCAGGCGGCCAAGCTCGGTTATATGACCGGCGGGCGGGCGCCGATGGGACTGACGATCAGGACGCAGTACGGGATCGGTCGTTCCTCGGGCAGCCAGCACTCGCAGAGTCTGGAAGCCCTGCTCGCCCACGTGCCGGGTCTCAAGGTCGTCATGCCGGCGACTCCGGCCGACACCTATGGCCTGCTGCGCGCGGCGATTCTGGATCCCGATCCGGTCGTGGTGATCGAGAACCGGCTGTTGTACGGGGTCCGGGGACCCCGTCCGCCGGAGGACTACGTCGTCCCGATCGGCTCGGCTGCTGTCGTCCGGCCGGGTTCGGACCTGACCGTGGTGGCCTGGTCGCAGATGGTGAACGAGGCCCTCGCGGCCGCGGCGGAGCTCGCGACCGACGGCATCGATGTCGAGGTCATCGACCTGCGGACAGTGGCGCCGGTCGACTACGCCACCGTGCAGGGATCGGTGCGCCGCACCAGCAAGCTCCTCATCGCCGGACAGGGCGTTACCGCCCACGGACTCGGCGCCGAGATCGCGGCGCGCGTCGGTGCGGACTGCTTCGCCGATCTGGACGGCCCCATCGTCCGGCTGGGCGGACCGGCCAGTCCCGTCCCGTACGCGCCGAACCTCGAACAGGCCTGGTTGCCCGGCCGCGCGGACATCGTCACCGCAGTGCGGGAGCTGGCCAGCTACTGACTGACTGCCGGAGTCAGACTATTGACGCTCCCACCGCGCTCCCCGTACTCTGCCGCGACTGGTCTACTCCGTTTCAAAAACCTTCCGATGTCGGATGATCAGGGCGGGCAGCGGTCCTTCACCCGGTTCGGCTCAGCCGGGGCTCGACGCGGGCAGTTGGCCGTCCTGTCGCGGCGACGCAGGCGGACGGCGGACGTCGGCCTGGTGCCGACGTGGGGGGCGTCCCGGATGTCCCGGCGACGGCGTCAGTGAGACACTGGATAGCGTCGCGGTAAGCGCCCTTCGACCACGCTGGAGGCAGTTCCATGTCAACGAGTAACGCGTTCACGATCATCTCCAGCGACGGTCATGCTGGTGCGCTGATGGAGGATTACCGTCCGTATTTGGATCCGAAGTTCCGGGAAGAGTTCGACGCGTTCTTGGTGGAGTGGAATGAGAAG